>JBFMDN010000001.1:0-213805 GCA_040753915.1 Thermodesulfobacteriota bacterium
TGGCGACACGGACGATATCATCTATGCCAAAGGCGGCACGGATATCGTCTTTGCAGGAGGCGGAGATGACATCGTATTCGGTGGCTCTGGAAGCGACATGATCTTTGGCGAAGCAGGCAGCGACACCTTGTACGGTGAAGGTGACATGGACCTGTTGTTTGGCGGTTCCGGCGATGACTTTCTTGATGGAGGAGCCGATGTGGACGTGCTCTCGGGCGGCACGGGGAACGACACCTATATTGTGGACAATATCCGCGACGTTGTCATCGAGAATTTCCGGGAAGGCACGGACACCGTACTGAGCTCGGTGAGCTATAGCCTGGGTTGGAACGTTGAGAACCTTACCCTGACCGGAAGCGCGTCCATCAATGGGACCGGCAATTCCTCGGATAATGTGCTCACTGGAAATAGTGGCGCCAACAGGCTCAGCGGAGGATACGGGAGCGACACCTTGGACGGTGGAGCCGGGAGCGACATCCTTGAAGGGGGCCTGGGGAACGACACGTACCTCTTCGGTCGTGGCTCCGGGCAGGACCGCATCGTGGAGAGCGACTGGACACTGGGGAATACGGACAAGCTGGTGCTCGGCCCGGGAGTGGCATCGGATCAGCTCTGGCTGCGCCACGTGGGGTACGACCTCGAGGTGAGCATCATCGGCACTCAAGACAAGGTGACCATTGCCGATTGGTACAAAGGGTCCGCGTATCGGGTGGAGGAATTCAAGACGAGCGACGGCAAGACGCTACTCAGCAGCAACGTAGACGCACTGGTCAGCGCGATGGCTGCGTTCGCTCCTCCGGCTGCAGGTCAGACCTCCCTGCCGACCAACTACCAGGATGTGCTCAATCCCCTGATCGCAGCGAACTGGCGGTAGACCTCTCGCAGGCTCCCACAGGGAGGAATCAGGAATGGGGTACAGTGGAGCGCTTTGAGAATAGGTCTGGGCCCACAAGCTGAACCAGGAGCGACCGTGTGAAAACACTTTCCGTTCAATGAGACGAGAAGGGCAAGCTGAAATATGATGGCAGAAGGAGACGCACAGAAACCTCAGGTCGATACAGGGCTGACCTGCCTTATAATGCTTGCGCGGCTGCACGAAATAGCAGCGGATCCCGATCAGATCGCGCACCAGTTCAGAACGGACGGACAACCGTTCTCCAAGTCCGAGGTTCTCTTGGCGTCCAAACACCTCGGCCTGAAGGTCAAGGCGGTCAAGACGACTGTCGGTCGCCTGGATCGGACGCCGTTGCCCGCAATGGCTTTGTGTGCTGACAACGGCTTCATTCTTATTGCCAAGAGCGAGGAAGACAAGGTCTTGATCTTCAATCCGCGGGTGGGTCGGCCTGAGGCCATCTCTCACGCGGACCTCCAAGGCCGCTGGACAGGTGAGCTAATTCTCTTCACCTCCCGGGCTTCCCTTGCCGGAGAGCTGCGCAAGTTTGACTTCACGTGGTTCATTCCTGCGATCGTGAAGTATCGCAGGCTCCTAGGCGAAGTGCTTATCGTCAGTTTTGTGCTTCAGCTCTTCGCACTGGTGACGCCGCTGTTTTTCCAGGTGGTGATGGACAAGGTGCTTGTGCACCGGGGATTTACAACCCTTGATGTGATAGCGATCGGGCTCCTCGTGGTGGTCGTCTTCGAGGTGACTCTCAGCGGGCTGCGCAGCTATGTGTTCGCACATACCACGAGCCGCATTGATGTGGAGCTCGGTGCTCGATTGTTCCGCCACCTGTTGCATTTGCCTCTGGCCTATTTTCAAGCCAGACGGGTGGGAGACTCTGTTGCGCGCGTGCGTGAATTGGAGAACATCCGCAATTTCCTGACCAGTAATGCAATTACGCTGGTGCTGGATTTGCTCTTCTCCGTGGTATTTATTGCGGTGATGCTCTATTACAGTATCTGGCTAACCCTGATCGTCCTGGCGTCTCTCCCGTGCTATGCCCTGCTGTCCGCTGTGTGTATCCCCCTCCTGAGGAAGGCTCTCCAGGAGAAATTCAACCGAGGCGCAGAGAACCATTCATTTCTGGTGGAAGCCCTGTCCGGCATCGGCACGGTCAAGGCCATGGCCGTGGAACCGCAATTGACTCGCCGTTGGGACAACCAATTGGCAGCGTACGTATCCACGAGCTTCCGCGCAACCACGATCGGCACGGTCGCACATAGCGGCGTCACACTGATCGGCAAGCTGGTAACCGTAGCGACAATGTGGTTGGGAGCGCGGCTTGTCATAGGCGGGGAAATGACCGTAGGCCAGCTCATAGCATTCACCATGCTTTCCGGACAGGTCGCTCAGCCTATAATGCGGTTAGCTCAGCTCTGGACGGACTTTCAGCAAACCGGCATTTCAGTCCAGCGGCTAGGGGACATCCTCAATAGCCGCACTGAGGTTTCCAACGCCAAGAGCACGCTTCCGCCGGTTCAGGGCCGTATCGTGTTCGACAGCGTGGTGTTTCGCTATCGGCCGGACGGTCCCGAGGTGCTCAGGGGGATCGATCTTGACATTCCTGCCGGCGAGGTCCTGGGCATAGTGGGACCTTCGGGTTCCGGCAAGAGCACGGTTACCAAGCTGGTGCAACGGCTGTACGTCCCGGAGCGAGGCAGGGTCCTGATCGATGGTCTTGACCTGGCGTTGGCGAACTCTTCATCGCTCCGCCGTCAAATTGGGGTGGTATTGCAGGAGAATATCCTGTTCAATCGCACCATCCGAGAGAACATCGCTCTCGCGGAGCCGGGGGCGGCCATGGAACGAGTGATTCAGGCAGCCAAGCTTGCCGGCGCTCATGACTTTATCCTGGAGCTGCCTGAAGCGTATGACACTCTGGTAGGCGAGCACGGGGACACGCTTTCGGGCGGACAGCGCCAGCGTATTGCCATAGCTAGGGCCCTCATGACCAACCCTCGTATTCTGATCTTTGACGAAGCGACCAGCGCGCTTGACTATGAATCCGAGCGGGTGATTCAGGACAACATGAAGGCCATTTGCAGCGGTCGCACTGTGATAATAGTGGCTCACAGGCTCTCTGCCGTCCGTATGGCCCATCGTATCGTGGTCATGGATCACGGTCAGATCGTGGAATGCGGCCCCCATGCGGATCTGCTCGGGCGGCAGGACGGTTATTACCGACGGTTGCACGATCTGCAGCAGGGTTGAGGAGCCGAGCATGGGAGTGAACCCAGGTCTGGAAGCAACGAACGATCTCCTGCGCCGATATGGAGCCGCTATTCGGCACGCGTGGCAGCACCGCAAGGAATTGGATGCGCCTGCTCGCATGTCCCACGAGTCTCAATTCCTCCCCGCTGCCTTGGCCCTCCAGGAGACGCCAGTGTCCCCGGCTCCCCGTGTGGCCATGTGGCTGTTGATAGCGTTTGCCGTCATTGCCGTGCTTTGGGCGATTTTCGGTCGGCTGGACGTGGTTGCAACTGCCCAGGGGAAGACAGTGCCCAACGAACGGGTGAAGGTCATCCAACCTCTGGAGACTTCAGTGGTGAAAGCCATCTACGTCACGGACGGGCAAACCGTGAAAGCAGGGGACGTGCTCATCGAATTGGACGCCACTTCCACGGGAGCCGACACTGCCCGTCTGGAGAACGACCTCGTTGTCGCACGATTGCAATCAGCCCGAGCTCAAGCGTTCCTCCGGGGAATGGATGGAGATGAGCCCGTTTTCAGGGAATTGCCGGACCTTGACGCGGAGAGGGTCGCCTCGGAGCGTCGACTCCTGGAAAGCCAATGGCGTGAGTACAGGACCAAGCTGGAGCGAATTGAGGCTGAAATTACCAGCAGGGAGGCGGAACTTCGCTCCAATCGCGAGCTGGTGGCTACGCTGGAACGTACGGTACCCATCATGCGGGATCGTGCGGATGTGTTCAAGACACTCCACGAGAAGGAAGTCGTGTCAGAGCAACAGTGGCGCGAGCAGGAAAGGGCGGCCATAGAGCAGGAAGGACAGCTCGCAGCGCAATCAGAGAAGAATCACCAGATTCAGGCGTCCCTGGATGAGGCTGTCAAGCTGAGGGCCTCGCTCATGGCTGAGACCCGGCGCACTATCTTGGAGGTTCAGCATGAGGCTGACCAGAAGATTACCACCAATGAACAGGAGCTTATCAAGGCCAGGCAGCGTCACAGGCTCATGAAGCTCATTACCCCAGTGGACGGCTCTGTGCAGCAGCTTGCGGTTCACACAGTAGGAGGCGTGGTCACCCCTGCACAGCAGCTCATGGTGGTTGTGCCCAAAGACGACCCCCTGGAAGTGGAAGCTTTCGTGGAGAACAAGGACATCGGCTTCGTCATTGCAGGCCAGGAAGCTGAAGTGAAGATCGAGACCTTCCCTTATACCAAGTACGGAACCATTCACGGTGAGGTGAAGACAGTGTCTTCCGACGCGATCCTGGACGAGAAGAAAGGGCTGGTGTACTCGTGCAGGGTGAAACTGTCGAAATCCACAATTCCGGTTGAGAAAAAGATCGTGGACCTGACACCCGGCATGGCGGTCACGGTTGAGATCAAGACAGGGAATCGACGGGTGATCGAGTACTTTCTCACACCGCTCATTCAACATACCAGTGAAAGCCTGCGGGAACGGTAGCATCCGGCCTGACCTGCGAACTGAGGGGCGAGCCGGTGGATCAACCGTGAAGAGAACCTGCACTTGGGGCCGTGAGATAGAGTATAGTGAGGGGCACAGGCTGCCGCGGCCCGCGATCTTTCGTGTTGAGCTGTGCTGCGAGCGCAATTCTCAACGCGCATTATTGTAGCCTACAACACTCACTACAGCCACGCATGCTCACTGGGTGGCGCTAAATTTACCGGAGAAAGGTACATGAACATGAGCACAAGCCAAACCAAAACATCGGAGGCGGAGTCACCTCAGTCGACCCCTGCAAGCGGCCCTGCACGGATGATGTCCAACCAGATGGCGATCTATTACTCAAATTGCGCTCTCGTTGCCACGAGCCCCCGGGATATTTCTCTGTTTTTCGGGAGGTTCGTGCCCGTGCCGGACAAAGGCTCCCAGGGACTCGGTGAATTGTACGAACGGCAGATCTACATGACGGTCGAGCAGGCCGAGGACCTCGCCAGGATGCTCACCCAAACGGTGAAGATGTATCGTGCCAGGCAAACAGGGGCGCAGCAAGAGAACAAAGGTTAGAAGAGTTTCAGGGGAATAGGGGCGAAGCGATCGCCCCTTCTCCAACCGAAAATCATACGATTTGGCGTGAAGGCCCTTGGGAAAATGCGTCGAACGTCAATTTACCTCACTCTTCAATGGCGCCGCCTACGGCCTTCAGGTGTTTTCGGAATGAATACGATGGATCGGTTTTCCGTTTTGACAAATAGTCAGCGAACTTGAGCTGCTTGCGCAAGCTTGTTCCTGACTTGATCATTGCGGCCTGGTGACGTTCCGTGTCCTGGATCTCAAGAGCAGTCGTTGTGATTTGCTCAAGTCGATCCGTGGGCAAGAATAGGACGCCGTCGTCATCTGCGAAAACAAAATCGTCTCTCGTAATCGTCAGCTCTCCGAAACGGGCCGACAGCAAAGCCTCCGCATGCCGCGTGTCCAGCCGGAGAGGACCGGCTGGCCAGGCCCCATACGTGAAGACAGGGAATTCGGTCTGCAAGATTTCACCAGTGTCCCGATGGCAGCCCCACAGCGTAATTCCGGCGAGGCCTGCGGACTGCGCTTCGAGAACAGTGAGATCGCCGATGCACCCTTCGTCCGATCTGCCCTGGTTGTCAATCACGAGAACGTCGCCCTGTTCAGAGTCTTCGATCGCTTCCAGAAAGATGTCGACACTTCCGTAGTGCCGAACGGGAAGCGCTGGCCCGGCAAGCGGAATTCCCCTGATTATGGGACGAATCCCAGGGGGCGCAAGGCGAATTCCTATCCCTAACCGCACGCATGCATCTGCCAGCAGAGGCGTCGACAGCGTTAACGGAACACCCGTGATGATCTGATCCATGATACCTCTCATGCCTCGGATTTTCAGGCAACGCTTTCTTCAGCGCTGTTGCGGGCACCTAACCTGGGAAAGGACACCTACTCGTCCGGCAGTGAGAAGCCTGGCGCTTATGGGCATTTTTCCGGTCGCAGCAGTCCTTGGACTTAACCGAAGCCCGAGGAACGGTGGCTCGACCGTGCGGCCATGCCTATTCCTGATTAGCAGAAGACTTATGCGGAAGCAACGGTGATTACCATTGCATACCAGCTTGAAAGGCAATCAATCCGCAGGCCATGGACCGCATAGATCGGGAGGAACGCCTCCAACTCCCCCACGGAAATGTTTTGGATGCCTTCCATGTTGCTGGTCAGAAGGACCCGTCTGCCCATGAGGCTTTCCTTCACGCCGCAGCGAAACTTCGTCCACACGGCAGATAGCGTTCGGCCATCTTCGTTGTTCGGGGCATCCCAGCGTCCCTGCATTACCCACAATGCAATCAGAAAAGAAGCCATTCCCATCGCGGCGACCGCCCCGTAGATGACGTGGTAATCACGGAGAGTTGGCTCCAGACCGCCGGAAAGCCATGAAAGGAGGAACCCGCCGAACGGCGCCCCGAGAAGAGTTCCCAAGATGGTGACAGAGGAAAACCACGAAAGCATCTCCCCTCGCTTGTCGCCAGCCACACTCACTACAACCGGCATCACTACAGAGCCGTAGACCGCTGTGGCGAAAACGTGTAAGAACCGAGCAACCACCACTGCCTCATAAGATGAAACGAACAAATACGCGAACGGAACAAATGCGAACACCGCCAACCCGGTGAAGAGGGTCCGAGCTCGGCCTATAACGTCCGACAGGACACCCGCTGGCATCTTGAAGAAAATGCCCGTCACCGTGGAAATGGCCACCGCGAAGGCTACTGCCTCCGGCCCGTCGCCCTGCGATGCGGCGAAGAGAGCCAAGACTGGCGTTCGTGCCAAACCGTAAGACGCTCGTGCCAAAAATCACCCGGCGCACAGCCCCTTGAAGGTATCAACAAAACCAGGGGCATTTGAATCAGCGTTAGCCGACGACACCAGTGCCTTGGAGTCAGACCCGTTCATCGCAAGCTCCCTCGATCATGCCTCATGCCCTGTCTCAGATCAGGTCGCCGACGGCAGGCCCATTTCAACGCTTTCTCCGAAAATACTCGTACAGGTCGTCGAACAGTGACGATCCCCGCTCTAGGCGATCCTCATCACGCTTGCGGGATGCAACGATCCCGTCGAGCAATACAGAGATTCCGGTAGTCTCGGGCCTGCTGAACTTGCCATCCTTGAGGTCAAGGTCATGTACGATCTCCCCGATTTCAGCGAGGGCTTTGTCCCGGATAGCAAAACCCCGAACAAGGACTTCGAAGCTGCAGAGATTCCCCTCGTGAGTGAACTCTCCTTCAAACATGTCGAATCGCAGTTCGCCCGCCTTCGGACGGTAGCCCCGCTCAGAAACGAATCTGAACGAAGCTTCAGAGTCAATGAAGCGGCGAATGAGCCACGCACACGCAATGCGATCGACGTAGACTCCCTTCCGCGTCACCCATGTTCGCCCTTGTGACTGGGTGAGAACTGAAGTGCTGTGCTCCTTCGAGCCCGTATCCTTCAGACTGCGTGCTTCTGCCAGCCTGAGCTCAATCTTCTCCAACAGGGTCGAAGCTGGTTCGCGACCGGGCGCCCCGAAGAAGTCCAGCTTGTCGACAACCGAGAGCCTCTTCTTGAGGCGTGTCAAGGCAGCCTCCAGTTCGGATCGGTCTTCCTCCGTCATCGACGTGGTGGGAGGAGCGGTGTCCAGAACAGCTTTGGCCTCATCGGTAATCTGTCCGTAGTCTGCGTCACGCGCTGTCCGGAACAGACCTTCCACCTGTTCGTCAGTCAGTCCCTCGACAAAGCTCGCAGCACAGATCGAAGCTTCCGCCCCTGCTTGCATGATTTCCCTGAGAACCCACTGAAAGTCTTCAAGGGTCTGTTCGTTCTTTGGGATGACGTACACGGAGTTCTTTATGGCTACAGCGCCGAGAGCCTGCAGCCTCCTCCAGATCTTAACCCTGAGGTATCCGGGCTTTGGGGGGATCTGGTGGATGAGAAGCAGCCATTTTCCGTCAAGACATTGGGCCATCAGTCACCTCTGTGCAACACTTGACATGATAATGATGCAGTTGTATCGTTAAGTCAAGAGGCCGGGGAGATCGGACAATGAAAAGTATTGGAGCCGAGCTTGCCAACACGGTTTGCGTTAAGACCGATTATGAACGAGCCCTGCACCGGTAGCCAATGGATCGCTGGGAATGAGCAGAGAAACGGGAGGTAATCACCATGTCCGAGAGAGATGAAAGAGAGAGTCAGGTACAAAAATCCACAGCCGTGGGATCACCGGAAACAGAGACTGGAGATCCATGCGCGCACATCAAAGACCCCGTGAGAAGGGGCTTGTGTCGCGTATGCCAGAAGCCAGTGATTGGAGAGGCTCCTTTTTGCAAAGATCACGAGCCGCCTGTGCCGTGATACTGACCAAGACCGCGGAGACCTGCGCGCTTCGCGGTATTCCTGAATTTGATCGTCGCAGTCGCACACTCCTGAGAGGATCTGATGGCTCATTCAGTTCGGACACACATTGAACGCCTTCCCGGCTTCCTGGCGTTGCAACGCGGCACGGTAGGAGTTCTTTCCATAGTTATCTTGGTGGGGATGGGCGAACGCATGGCCGAACGGTTCCTTCCCATCTACATGATGGCGTTGGGAGGTGGAGCTCTGTCTATCGGGTTCTTGAACGCCATGGATAACTTGCTGTCTGCCCTTTACTCGTTCCCCGGTGGTTATCTGTCCGATCGGATCGGGAGCAAGAGAGCGCTGGTGGTGTTCAATCTTGTGGCCATGGCGGGGTTTGCCATCGTGATTCTCGTGCCCACCTGGCAAGCAGTCCTTCTTGGCGCGGCGTTGTTCATTTCCTGGTCAGCCATCTCACTCCCTGCAACTATGAGCTTGATGTATGAGGTGCTTCCCAACAACAAGCGCACAATGGGCGTGACCATGCACTCCCTGGTGCGCCGAATTCCCATGGCTTTAGGCCCCATTCTCGGGGGCCTCTGTATTGGCGTTTGGGGGGAACGTGACGGGGTTCGCATCGCGTTCCTGGCAGCGTTCGTGCTGGCTGGGGTGGCCCTGATCCTTCAGCAAATCCTCATTGAAGAAAGGCGGCAATCCGGCCAGACCAACGAGTGTGAGCTCGTGCCTGAGAAGAACCCCTTGAAGATGTTCAGACTGATGAGCCCCCGGATGAAGGGGTTGCTGGTCACCGATATTCTCATACGGTTCTGCGAACAGATTCCGTATGCGTTTGTGGTCGTCTGGTGCATGAAGGTAATCACTGAGCCTGTGTCCCCGGTCCAGTTTGGGCTTCTGACAAGCATCGAAATGGGTACTGCAGTGCTCATCTATATCCCAGTTGCCTATCTTGCCGATCAAGGGACCAAGAAGCCCTATGTGCTTGTCACATTTGCTTTCTTCACCCTGTTTCCCTTGGTTCTCATGTACTGCCGGACATTCGAGTGGTTGATCTTGGCGTTCGTGGTGAGGGGACTCAAAGAGTTCGGTGAGCCGACCCGCAAGGCTTTGATCATGGATCTCGCTCCCGACACCTGCAAGGCTGGGATGTTCGGACTGTATTACCTCATTCGGGACGTATGCGTCTCAGTAGCTGCTTTCGGTGGCGCTCTGCTATGGGAGATCAGCCCGGAAACCAATTTCCTAGTGGCGTTCGCTTTCGGAGGTCTGGGAACGCTTGGATTTGCGATTTATGGGAAGGATGTGCACACTGAGCCTTTGCCCGCACGGTCACCATGACCGAAAGGTGGAACCGTATTTTCCTGAAGCTCGTATTGTGCAGCTCTGAATAGAGGTGACTTTAATTTGGCTGAATCTATAACTGCCGAGGAACTGAAAGCTTTGATGAACAGTGACCGGAAACCTGCTGTCTTTGACGTGGGAAGAACAGCCGACTTCGACTCGGCGTCACAGAAGATTGAGAGCGCAGTCTGGGGTTATCCGGAAGAGATTTATGAATGATTGATCAAGTGCCGCGGGACGGACCTGTCGTCCTGTACTGCGTCAAAGGTGGTTGCGTAAGTGAGGGAATAGCTAACCGCCTTCAGCAAATCCATCCTGATGTCAGGTTTCTCGAAGCAGGAATCAAGGCGTGGGAGGAACTCGGCGAACCACTGGAGGAATAGGCATGAAATGGATTACGCGTGAGAACGCCAAAGTGGACCGGATTGCCTGTCCATGGCTTATAAAGCGCTTCATCGACTTGGACGCGGAGTTCTTGATTGTCAGCAAAGATAAGGTGCTCTCCGAGGCCGAACGGCACGGTGCCATTCCTTTTGACGTTGCGGGCGCAGAGCTTGGCCATGTGGATGGACGGTGCTCCTTCGAGAGCCTCACGCTCAAGTATGGCCTTACAGAGGATCCAGCCCTTGCCCGTATGGCAAGGATTGTTCACGCAGCAGACGTGCCTGCGGACTTAGACTACTCACCGGAAGGGGCGGGACTCAAAGCCATAGCTCACGGCTTCGCTCTCCTGCATGGAATCAACGACCAAAAGAAGATGGAGCTTGAGTTCCCCATGTACGATGCCCTCTACGCGTGGTGTGAAGAGGAAGTTAAGAAGGGGCGCTGAGGAGCAGACGAGAGGTCTGTGTCGAATTGAGGAGATATGGTGTTGGAAGCAACGGACAAAACAAAGAGCCCTTCCTCTGAACCGGTCTGTGAAGGTGTCCCGATGAAAATGGTCACTTTCCGGGAGGCGTTCTGGGTTTGGGTCAAGGTTGGACTCAACAGCTTTGGCGGTCCTGCCGCTCAGATAGCGGTAATGCATCGATATTTGGTGGTGTTTCGCCTCAGTGGTGGCACGGACCAAACCATGGGCAGGGTTCTGAATTCTGGATGCAGAGGAAACGCGACTTTCCATTGTACGGCCAGATTGTATACAGGAGAAGCTTGCGCTGCGGTCAGAAAGTTCTCGGGGACGCCCTGCAACCTGGCAGTCTCGATTACAGCCTGATCATGGGGATTCAAAAACATGGATAGCTGAGCCTGATACACCCCTTGATCGTCGGTTACTGAGGCAGCCTCTCTTATTCGGTCAGCATCGTACAAGATGACACCGAGGTATCTTATCCGACCGACGCAGGACTGGGCACACAGTGTCGGCAATCCCGACTCGACTCGAGGGTAACAAAAGAGGCACTTTTCCGACCTCCCCGCTTTCCAATTGAAGTAGACCTTCTTGTACGGGCAGCCTGATATGCAGTACCGCCACCCACGGCAGCGCTCCTGATCTACCAAGACGATGCCGTCTTCTTCCCGCTTGTAGAGGGCTCCTGACGGACACGACCCTACGCATCCGGGATTCAGGCAATGCTCGCAAATGCGTGGAAGATGGAACATGAACACGTTCTTGAAGTGGAGGAACGTATTCGCATCGAGATCTTTGAAATTGACATCATCCATGCCGGTCGTGTTCACGCCTGCCAAGTCATCTTCCCAACTCGGCCCCCACGTAATTTCCGCAGGCTAACCCGTGAGAGCGGATCGTGGTCTGGCAGCCGGTTGTCTTGTACGGAGAGGACTTGCTACAAGATTCTCGTAATCGTAGGTCCAGGGCTCGTAGTAATCGTCAATGGTCGGAAGATCCGGGTTATGAAATATCTTCAAGAGCTTCTCTACTCGGCCGCCTGCTCGAAGCCGCAGCGTTCCCTGCTCGAATACCTATCCCCCACGGTATTCACTCTGATTCTCCCATTTCTTGGGATAGCCGATTCCCGGCTTGGTCTCCACGTTGTTGAACCACATGTACTCGGAACCCGGCCGTGTGGTCCAAACATGCTTGCAAGGGATACTACATGTGTGGCAGCCGATGCACTTGTCAAGATTCATCACCATGGCAATTTGGGCTCTAATCTTCATACCATTCTACCTCTGTGGCCTTCCGGACGAGGATCGCCTCATCTCTTTGCGAGCCGACCGTGCCGTAGTAATTGAAACCGTAGCTCAATTGGGCATACCCGCCAAACATGTGAGTCGGCTTCATCGTGATGCGTGTCACGCTGTTGTGTGTTCCAGAGCGCTGGCTGGAAATCTTGGATCCGGGTACTATCAGCCTTTCCTGAGCGTGGTACATGAAGGCTTTACCACGGGGAATGCGGTGGCTCACAACGGCCCTGGCTACGGTTACCCCGTTGACGTTGAAGCACTCGATCCAATCATTATCCTTCACATCAATTGAGACCGCGTCCTCGTCGTTGAGCCACACGGTGTTGCCGCCCCGGAATAGGGTTAGCATAATGAGCGTTTCCGCGTAGGTGCTGTGGATCGACCATTTGGAATGTGGCGTCAGGTAATTGAGCACAATGGTCTTGCCATCTTCCTGGCCGACACGTGTCGATCCCATCGCCTGCATGTCCAGGGGCGGCCGGAAGATAGGCAGGGAGTCGCCAAAAGCCCTCATCCATGGGTGATCATGGTAGAAATGGACCCGACCCGTCAGGGTGCGGAAAGGTACCTTCTGCTCGACGTTGATCACAAAGGGAGCATAGCGGCGACCTTCGGTTTCCATGCCGCTCCATGTGGGAGAAGTAATGCACGTCCGAGGTTGAGCGGTCAGGTCCGAAAAAGTGTGTCTCACCCCCTCTCGATCGGTGCTCAAGTGGGAAAGATTCAGTCCGCTGACTTTTTCCACACCGGCCCAGGCCTTTACGGCCACGTGCCCGTTTGTCTCCGGAGCGAGGGCCAGGATAGCCTCCGCAACATGTTTGGCAGTGAAGAGTGCGGGCCTTCCCTCAGTGATGCCCTGCGCTTTGACCGTTCCGAGCCTCTCTTTAAGCTCAGCACATTCTTCCGCCGCATTCCATACGACTCCCTTGGCACCGATGCCCACCTTTTCTACCAAAGGCCCGAGCGCGGTCATCATTTTGTGCACATTGGGATAGTCCCGAGTTGTCACCACAAGATTGGGCATGGTCTTTCCCGGAATCGGCTCGACTTCGCCTTTCTTCCAGTCTTTGACCACAGGCTGTGCGATTTCTCCAATCGTGTCGTGCAATAATGGAGTCGCTACCAAATCCCGACACGTGCCCAGGTGGATTGACGCAAGCTCTGAGAAACGCTTGGCAATTGCCGTAAAGTGATCCCAGTCGCTTCTTGCCTCCCATGGAGGGTCTACCGCGGCATTGAACGGATGAATGAACGGATGTAGGTCTGTAGTGCTCAGATCGTACATCTCGTACCATCCTGCTGCAGGGAGGACCACATCTGCGTACAACGCACTGGTCGACATACGAAAATCTAGAGTGACCAACAAATCCAGCTTGCCTTCGGGGGCCGGATCTCTCCACAGTACTTCCTGCGGACGGATATCAGTCTGCTGGCCAAGAACTGCGTTTTGGGTTCCTAGGAGGTGTTTGAGGAAGTACTCGTGGCCCTTGCCGCTTGATCCCAACAGGTTCGACCGCCACAAGAACAGGATGCGGGGAATGTTTGCCATGGAATCCGGATCATGGATGGCGAAGTTCAGCACGCCCCGCTTGAGCTTGCCAACCACCCGCGAAATGATTTCATGTTCGGAGACAGCTCCGCTCGGACCCGCTTCTGTACAGAGATCGAGCGGATTGCAGTCGAACTGAGGATAAGATGGTAGCCACCCAAGTCTGGCTGCAATCGCATTGTAGTCGGCAGTATGTGGCGGCAGATCGCCGGACATCAGCGGAGAGCTGATGGTTCTCGGGCCAGGGGATCGTATCGCCACTGATCCGTGGCGAAGTAGTAGAAGGACGTGCCGTTTTGGAATCGAGGCGGTCGAAGCCAGTCCAGGCCGAACGCCAGGGTGAACCATCCCGCCAGCGGTCGAACCTTCTCCTGCCCCACATAGTGAGCCCAGCCACCACCATTGACCCCTTGGCAGCCACAAAGGCTTGTCAGATTGAGAATCGTCCGATACGTCGTGTCCGAATGGAACCAGTGGTTGACCCCAGGGCCAAGGAAAATCATCGACTTCCCTCTGGTTTTTTCCGCGTTTTCCGCGAATTCCCGTGCCACCCGTATCACGTCATCCCGCGTGCAACCGGTCAAGCTTTCCTGCCAGGCAGGGGTATAAGGCTTGGGATCGTCATAACTCTCCGCGGCATCTCCTCCCTTACCCCGGTTGACCCCCACGTGGGCGACCAAGATGTCGAAGACAGTGGTGACGATAATCTCGTTTCCATCGACCTGGATCTTCCGCACCGGGACGGTGCCGATCTTCACTCTTGGACCCTCCAGGCCGAAATAGGGGAATCCGATAGAGACCCAGCCATGATTGTCTTCGCCAAAGGTTAAGAGTGGATCAACCGGTGCACCTGTCAGAGAATTTTCCGGCTTTAGGTTCCACCGTCCCGCCTCGTTCCACCGAAAGCCGATGCTGCCGTTTGGCACGACAAACTCGTAGGCTTGTTTGTCAAAGAAGACGGTCTTCCATTCAGCGTTGTTGACGGAGATTCCCAGGTCCGAGGCCCGCAGGAAACGGTTCGAGAGGTATCGGTCTCCGTCCTTCTCCAGAACGACAACAAAGGGGAGATCTGTATATGTCTTAGCGTACGAAGTGAAGTACTCGGATTCCCGGTCCAGATAGAACTCTTTGAGTATCACGAAGGTCATGGCCATCGCCAGTGCTGAATCGGTTCCTGCCTTGGCTGGGAGCCAGGTGTCTGCGAACCTGACGTACTCCGCGTAATCAGGCGCCACCGCGGCCACTTTAGCCCCTCGATATCTGGCCTCGATGAAGAAATGAGCATCCGGACTGCGAGTCATGGGGAGATTCGTTCCCCAGACAATCGTATACGAGGCTTCAAACCAGTCCGCACTCTCGGGAACGTCCGTCTGTTCACCCCAGACTTGAGGTGAGGCAGGGGGAAGGTCGCAGTACCAGTCATAGAAACTAACCATGGACGCACCGATCAAGGACAGAAATCTTGCTCCCGACGCGTACCCAACCATGGACATGGCAGGTATCGGGCTGAAGCCGAAGATCCGGTTGGGTCCGTATCGCTTTATCGTGTGCACAAGTGACGCAGCTATGAGGGTAGCCGCATCATCCTCGGAAATTCGGACGAAGCCCCCTTTGCCCCGGGCTTTCTGATACCGTTGCCGTTTCGCAGGGTCCTCAACGATGCTTTGCCAGGCAGAGACCGGATCTGAATTGGCCTTCGGAGCATCCTTCCACATCTCTAGAAGGGGAGAGCGAATGTACGGGTACTTCACACGCACAGGGCTGTACGTGTACCAGGAATAGGTCGCTCCACGAGGACACCCTCGCGGTTCATGATCCGGCATGTTCGGTCCACAGCCAGGGTAATCCACCTGCTGTAGTTCCCAGACGATGATGCCGTCTTTGACATAAACCTCCCAGGAGCACGAACCGGTACAATTGACCCCGTGCGTAGAGCGAACCTTCTTGTCATACTGCCATCTTCTTCGATAGTAGTCTTCCCAGTCCCGATGGCCGCACAAGACTTCCGCCCAATCCTGGCTGAACGTCTCCGGCTCGCAGGTGTCGGCCCGGCGTCTGGGGCGAAGCCACCTAAGAGAACTAAAGAGTTTCGTTTTCATGATGGTGTCTCACAATAAGGCTTGCTGCAGTTCTACGGAGATGTGATGGTCGTTGTTCATCAATCGGGAACGCTCCCGGCCACGAGACACCAGCCCCCTTCTCCCTACCAATACAGACCCGAAGCCGGAGCCCCAAATGAGCCATAGCCAATTCTCTCCCCCTCACCGAATCGAGCCAAACTAATTTGACCGAGAAAAAGCGTTGTCCCGCTTCCGATTATTGTAATCTAGGAAAACTCCTCTTGGGAGACGGCAGTCCCTGTGAATCTCTTCACGTCTCGGGTCCATTGGCCCTGTCGCGCAGGCAAGAAGCGCCCTTGCACATTACACAAGTGAGTTACATTTACCAATTTTGAGCCGGCTCCCAACGGGGAAAACCAAACTCAGGGATGAACCCAGTCTAACATCGGGACCCACTCTGTTGCAACACTGTGATTGTCGCGAGTTCCCTTGTTTCCCGCTCACGGCCCTGGGATGTTCCTAGACTCATGATTTGACCAGGCGCTGAGAACGTCTCTAATGGTTGCGGCCGGGATCGTTCCTTCTCGAAGGACACGCACACTGTCGTCCACTGGCTCCACCACGGTTGAGGGCTTGTCTCCTGGTGTCCGACCAAGATCCAGGATCAGCTCTACCGCCTCCCGGACACCCGGGGCAATTCGGTCCACGAGGTCGGGGTCCGGTTCGCCGGAGAGATTGGCGCTTGTGGCTGTGATGAAGCCTCCGACCCTGCTGGCAAGATCGCGAGCGGGGCAGGGCGGGGGAACTCTTACTCCGACCTTCCCGTGCGGACCGACAATCGCACTGGGCAGAGGCTCGAGGGGATCGAGGAGAATCGTGAGGCTGCCCGGCCAGAACCGTTGCATGAGAACAACCGCTGTATGCGACGGTTGTGCGACCAGACGTCTGACAGAATCGAAGGAATCCGCAATTAGAGCCAGAGGCTTCCCGGTGTCTCTCGACTTTATGGCCAGAAGCCTTCTCAAGGCTGTCGCGTCGAAGGGATTTGCTGCCAGCGCATAAAACGTCTCAGTGGGGACTATGACTATCCCTCCGGACCTGATGACCTTGGCTGCGCTCTCGAGAGATTCATCTGTTAACGAATGTACAATGTTCATGTGACCGGCCGGCATCGAGAGTCGTGCCCGATGAGGTGGAACGTCGGGAAGTGGGAACTGCGGGCTTTCAGTGTCTCGTTCGTGAAATGAATCGCGATTGCCCTAGCGCTTTCTCGCGGGGAGCTCCACGATGAATCGAGCGCCTCCTCCAGGCGCGTCCTTCACGCGAATAAAGCCATTGTGGTCCGCAACAATTGTGCTGACTATGGTCAGTCCAAGGCCCGTTCCACCTTGCTTTCTCGTGAAATATGGTTCGAAAATCCTGTCTCGATCGCGCGCATCGATTCCGGGTCCATTGTCCGAGATTTCCACAGAAGCGATGGAAAGGGTCTTGTCGTACCGGGTCAACACGCGCACAAAGCCTCCTGGGCCCGCTGCGGCAACCGCATTGTCGATCAGGTTGCCCATGGCGCGTCTGATCTGCTCCTTGTCAAGGTCTAAGACAGGCACCGAGGGGTCGGGAGAAAAAGAAAAGGAAATACCGTCGTTCCCGTGGAGGTAGAGCTTGACCACCTCCTCCAACAAGTCGTTGAGATTGTTGGGGACCGGATTTGCCGAAGGCATCCGTGCGAACTTCGAGAACTCATTGACCATTGCCTTGAGCTGCTCCACCTGGTCCACGATCACTCGAGTGGCCTGATCGAGGACCTCCTCGTCTCCCGCTAGCTGCTGCATATACTTGCGTCTGAGTCGCTGGGCGTTCAGTTGGATCGGGGTTAGCGGATTCTTGATCTCGTGAGCTATCCTGCGCGCCACCTCGCGCCAAGCCGCCATTCGCTGAGCCTTGATGAGTTGGGTCATGTTTTCAAAGACGAGAACAACCCCCAAATTTCGCTCCCCTTCATCCGCGAGACTGTTTCCGAAGCAGATCAGCGTCACGATCCCCTCTGGAAAGGCGAGAGTCATCTGGCGCTCAATAGTCCCCGTCAGAGACTTTTCCAACTCCTCGAGAGCCTGTCGCACAGGGGCTGCAGAGGTTTCCGGCAGGACTTCCAGCAGATGCATGCCAATGGGGTCTTCCTTCCGGATCCCTAGCAGCCGAACAGCCGAATCGTTTATCGTGGTGACAGTCCCCTCAGCGTCGAGCGCGAGAACGCCTGAGGCCACATTCTTGAGCACCGTCTCCATGTACCTGCGGCGGCTTTCGAGGTCGATATTGACCCTCAGGAGCTCCTCTCTCCCTTTGCGCAGGTCGGCAGCCATTGCATTGAAGGACCGTACCAGCACTCCCAGCTCATCATCTGCAACCGGCTCGATGTATACATCCAGGTTCCCGCTCGCGATCTGCTCGGTTCCTTCTGAAAGCTTCAGGAGAGGATCCGTGATATCCCTGGCCATGGACATGCCAAACCAGAATCCGATGAAAATGACCAATAACGCCACCATGAGCAAGATGAGCACGTAAATGGTCTTCACCGGACCTTTCATCCTCTTCGCTTCCTGGTAATCTCCGTATGCATTAGATATGGAGAGCAGCCGGCCAGCAAGAGAAGTGGGGATGTAGTAGTCCACTACCAGCACGGCGTCCACAGTCTCGGAGCCGGTTGTCTTCAGGGGCGCAATCCCGCGAATGAGGTCACTTCCTCCGTCGAGAGGAATGATCTTGGTCGTGTCTTCCCCCTTGAATGCAATCTTGAGGAAGCTCGCACGGGGAGCTGGAAGAGAGATGTCAGCTATAGTCTTGTCTCGACTGGAAACAGGGGGAGAGCCATCGCGGAAATAGACTTGCACGGAGCTGAGGTTGTGGGCAATTCGCCAGGAATCGAGAGCGTCTTGTAGCTCAGACCTGCGGGATTTGTCCAGAAAGCGGTCGTTACTGATGAGACCCGCCAACCTCGCTCCCTCTTGAGAAACCTTATCCGATGCGTTCTTGTAATACGCCTGAGCGACAACCAGCGATGACTGGAGGGACTCTTCCACCTGGGTCTTGAACCAGCTCTCGATCGTGGTGTGCAGCACCCCGGCGCTCGCGATGAACAGCACAACGGTGGGAACCAGTGTCAGGGCCACAAAGGCCAACGTGATCCGGGTCTTCAGGTGTGAGCCCAGCACCCTTCCACGACGCTCGAATACCAGCTTAAAGAAATTCCGGACCAGGAAGAATATGATCAGAATGAGCAGGAGCGTAACCACCGTGAGCAGGGCAAACAAGAGCAGGTGTCCGGCAAAGGGGATGTCCTCCGCCGAGCGGGCGATGCGCGACTCGAGAAGAAATATGAGCGCAAGCACGATCGCTGCAAATATTGCTACAAGCAGCTCGCGCCGTCGCTTCCTTTTTTCCTGCTCCAACGTAAGCGCCCGTTTCACTCGTCCGGTCCCGTCATAGAGTAAAGCTCGTCATCCGTGAATCCGAAGTGGTGCCCAAGCTCATGAATGATTACCTCTCGGACCACCGCTGACAATTCCCTGGTACCCTGCGCAGCCCGCATAATGGGTTTTCGATACAAGATAATTGTCTCGGGAAGTACTGATGTGGAGAAGAAGCTACGGTTGGACAAAGGCACGCCGACATAGAGCCCCAAGAGACCCCACTTGGATTGGATGCCCATCGATACGAGGGTCTCCCTGTCAGGGAATTCCTCGATAAGGATCTCCACATTCTCCATGCGCTCACGAAACTCTTGGGGAATTTGATCCAAGGCTTCTGCCACCTTCTGAGCGAAGAAATCTTTTTCTGACTGAGCGAGATCCATATGCTTCGTGTCCGACCGGCGCAGTCTGTTGGCTTGACACGACGGTATCGTTGTGCCAGTACGGTCGTGTACCAGAAAATCGGGGAAATGAAAAGGTGAGGGGTACCCCTGCAGGAAAACAAGTCGTCGTAGTAGGTCTCGGCAACCCTGGCCCGACCTATGCCTCCCATCGCCACAATATAGGCTTTGTCCTGGTCGATACGCTAGCCCGCGAAGCGCAAGCATCATGGAGGGCAGGCCGAGAAAAGCTTGAGACATGTACCATTGAGCTGGAAGGGAGCCGGGTAGTTCTCCTCAAACCCCTGACATTTATGAATCTCAGCGGGCACGCTGTGCTTCCTGTACTTAAGAGATCAAATGCCGATCCTGCGAGAATGATCGTAGCGCATGACGATATGGACTTGGCCGCGGGAACGGTTAGAATCAAGGTGGGTGGCGGTGACGGAGGACACAAGGGGGTCAGATCCATCGCGGACTCATTGCGATTTCGGGATTTTATACGGGTGCGACTCGGGGTGGGCAGACCCCCGCACGGAATGCCTCCGGAGGACTTTGTGCTGAGCGATTTCAGACCGGAAGAAGCTGAAATCCGGAAAAATCTCATCTCCGCGGGAATGATCGCAGTGCGGCTTGTGATCAGGGACGGGGTAGGGGCTGCTCAAAACGCGTTACATTCAGGAAGGTTACCAGCAGTCGCCGGGGCACGAGGGCTGTAACGAAGGTTTTTTGCTTGCGTATTTCTCGTGTGTGCACTAAGGTAGTTTGTCTTGGTTGCCAAGGGCACCTACGACAGGGGGTTATGGAATGAACGAAACGATGGTATGTGAGGATCATGCTCCGTTCAGGAAGATGCTTCGGCCTGTGATCAGGGCTCTGAGGACTGCCTACATCCAGGGAACAACTGTAGTGAAGCTCATGCCGTCAGAACGAGCGATCCAGCTCTATTACAAGTACCGGCGCAAGAGCTATGATTTGCAGTGGGCGATTGACCCTGGATACAAGAAGGGGCTGAGACATCTAGTGGATCTGATCGTCGAATCTGAGGATCGGGTCCTTGACGTCGGCTGCGGAACCGGCTCCGCTACAGTAGTGGCAGCTCAAAAGGCAAGAGAAGTTGTCGGGATTGACCTGTCCCCCGACATGATAGAGCTGGCGGAAGAGAAAATAGCGAAGAAGGGACTGGCCAATACCACCGTGTTTGCGGCATCTGTGGAGGAGTATCATCCGACCCAGCCGTATGACAAGGTGATTAGTTCGTTCATGATTCCTCACGTGAAGCCGACTCTGAGACCTGCTATCTATGAGTGTATGTTCAACTTTCTCAAGCCTGGTGGAACTGTGGGACTGTTTGGCTCCCGGGGAGAGGTCTGCGATGTCTACGAAACCCGGTCCGAAATTGAAACGAACCTGACACTGGCAGGATTCCGAGACATCGAGCTGCACGACGTGTATGACATATATCGGATCGCGATAGCCCGGAGACCGTAACTGACCCGATAATCTGGCTTGCAGGCGTCGAAAACAAAACCCCCGGCTCACGTTAGTGACCGGGGGTGAATGTTTCTAGGGACATAGGCTCCGTTTCTTGCAGGACTTCCCCCTGCCGGGCGACCGATCAGAAGTCAGGGGTCAATACGATCCTCTTCAGAAGCGTACCGCTGTGTGCCTCCTCAAACGACTCGCCAATCGAGGACATGGGACGGACATCGACGAGCGAATCAATCTCTATTTTGCCAGACTGCACAAGCTCCAGGACCTTGGGATAGTATTTGGGCAAGCACCCCCAGGTCCCAATGATTTCAGCATCAAAGGCCATCAGTTTCGACATCATGTACGAGTTTTTCGCCATTCCGAAGCCAACCACTATCAGCTTGCCTATGAAGCCCAACAGCCCGAGAGCCACGTCCTGAACCGGCCCGACTCCCGTGCATTCGAAAATCTTCCAGCCCACATTGTGCGGGACGCCCGCTTCTTTTGCTATGTTCCTGAATTCTTGTTGGATTGCCTTGAAGTCTTTGTCTTTGGAATTGATCGTGTAATCTGCTCCCAGAGAGAGAGCGCGCTTCAACTTCTCCTCATGTCGGGCGAGGCCCACAATGGGCTTGGCTCCAAATGTCTTGGCTACTTGGGCCATGTAGACACCAACACCGCCCGTCACGCCGGTTATGAGAACTGGATCGCCCGCTTTCAACTCCGCGCGGATGGCCGCCTGGTAGGGGGTGGTCACAGCATCTGCTATAACCGCGAAATTCTCCAATGGCCTGCCCTTGAGGTCGTCGATGACGCACAGATCCTCTGCAGGCACAGGAATGTGATCAGCGAATCCCCCGTAAATTCCCAGTGAGTTTCCCGGCATCTTCTGCTGCAAGCATCGATTTCCCCTGTCCTGGGCGCAGATATCGCAGTTGTTGCAGGGCATGACAGCCGGAACGATCACGTTCTTGTTCAGCCAGGAGTCCGCGCCGGGTCCAGCCGCAACGACTGTGCCGGAGATCTCGTGTCCGAGTGTAAGAGGGGGCTTGGTAACCGTGGGGACACCGTCATAGAAATAGCCGAGGTCCGTGTGGCAAACGCCGCACCCGGCCACCTTCACGAGCACTTCTCCCTGCCCCAGCTCAGGAACAGGAATCTCGGTCTTCTTTAGCTCTCCTGGGGCTGTTATCTTTTTCGTTTCCGCATCGAATGTAGGCCCCTTTACCATTTGCCAGGTTTGAATCTTCTCCGGAATGCTCACCGCTGCACCTCCTATGTTTTGGCACCAAATGCCTTGACCTGTCCAACACAAATCAGAGACTCCCAGACAGCCGATCTCCCACGAATCAGAACTGGGAAAGATCCTGGATCACTCCCAGGGTATTCGTCCTTACTATCTTCTGTCAAGGGAAATCTCGGCACGTGGACCAATAGGAGCAGCTAGGCATATCATGTTATGATTAAAGGAGAAGAAGATAGCAATTCTCGAACTTGCCCGCTCGACGATGTTCAGAATACCGAACCATCAGCCTCAGTACGAATCAAGGTACGACTGGAACAATCTCATCACCTCTCGCGTCACCGGACCAGGGGCTCCGTCCCCAAGAACAAGATCGTCTACTCGGGTAACTGGCAAGACATTGCGCGTCGTAGATGCAAGAAACGCTTCACGAAAGGACGGGATCTGCTCAACGCGCACGGAAACCTGACGAACTCGAGGCCTTCCCGCTTTCTCGATGAGCTCCAACACGACTTTTCGCGAAATGCTGTCGAGTATTCGCCCATCCAACGGAGGAGTGAGAATGTCACCCGCCTCGTCCACGAAGAACACGGTGAACGTCGATCCCTCGAGAATTGTCTGGCGATCTTCGGGGCATACGAACATAACATCAAACGCATCCTTCAGCGGTACGACGGTTTGGTGAGCAATGATCGCGCCGACGTAGTTGAGTAGTTTGACATCAGCATACATGCGCTGGTGCGCAAACGTAGACAAAGCTACCCCTGTCTCGTAGCTCTCGGGAAGTGGAGGGACGAGGGGTTGTGCGGCTATGTACACGTGGGCTCCGACGGACGCCTTCTTCATCGTGGCTCCTGCCAGCCCTCCACTCAAAATGATGTTGAGGAGCAGCTCAATTTGGCTATCAAGCTCACGATTCCGTGCAATAACCTCATTCACCAGGTTTCGAAGCCCGTCCTTCGGGATCGGTGGCGTCATGAAGATAGAGGCTGCAGAGGCGTAGAGCCGGTCAAGGTGATCTTCGAGGCGAAATGCTTTCCCCCTGATCGTTCTGCATGCGGTGAATACCCGGTATCCCCGAATGGTGCCACTGATATCGTCCCAGTAGGGGAATACCAACTCTTCTGTGGCCACGAAACGGTCGCGTTGATACGATATAATGGCTAAGTCCTCCTATGTTTCAGGAGAGTCGGCTCTCAAAGAGAGATACCGTGTATATCGCAAAAAGGGTCGCTGCGCAACCATTCAACCTCGCCGCTTCAGGCATTTGTGAGCCCCGGGGTAAAGGAGAATGTGGAACGCGATGTCCTTTTCCCTATCACGCACCTGCGTCGGATTTCTTGCGCCACCGTGCAGCCTCTCCATATAAGTAGGCTCCAGCCAACCCACCAATGAAGTCGGCAAGCACGTCCCCCACCTCCACGGCCCTTCCGGGAACGAATGACTGATGGAGCTCATCGGAGATACCGTAGGCCAGACAGACCAACGACGCACTAATGATGGTCCTAAGTGGCGAAAGCCCGAGTCCTCGAGAGGTTGCTCGTGCGACCAGCCACCCAAGCCCCGAATACACAACGAAATGAGCGATCTTGTCAGTGAATTTCGCCGGAAGATCCGGCAGCGTCTCCATCGACGACATATAAAAGATCATGCCGCAATACAAGACGACCGGCAGCCACAATCGCAACGTACCCATTGCTCCTCGTTCAGTTAAGGGAACCTGCAGATCACGGGTGCGGGAATCACTTATGAACAATGCAATATGAAATTGTCGGCATTGCTATGAATAGTCATTATGCTGCTTTTCCACAGCATTTCTTATACTTCTTGCCGGACCCGCATGGACAGGGTGCATTTCTCCCTATCTTCTCTGCACTGCGGCGAACGGTCTTCTTGCCCGCACCTGAAGCAGAGTCAGACGATCCGTGGGACAGCACCATCTCGCGCTCGTGCTTGGGCGCCAACTCCGAGACTTCCTCTTCTGCTGCGAGCTTGACGAGCAAGAGGGTCCGAACCGTCTCGGCCTTGATCCGCTCACTCATGTCCAGAAACAGCTCGTATCCCTCTTTCTGGTACTCCTTGAGCGGGTCGCGCTGACCGTACCCGCGAAGCCCGATCCCATCCTTGAGGTGGTCCATGCTCAAGAGGTGGTCCTTCCACTGGTTGTCAACCGACTGGAGCATGACGAACTTTTCTAGCTCGCGCATCATCTGCGGCGTGAATTCCTTTTCCTTGCGGTCGTACGCTGCCTTGACCTCTGTAGCAAGGTAGTCCGTGATTCCACTTCTGTTCCGTTCGGAAGCAGGCAAGGATTCAAAGTTGAACCGTATGCCGAATTGACCCCAACACGCTTCCGACAGCCCCGCAAGATCCCAATCATCGAAATGAGTGCGCTCGTCGGTAAAGGTGTCCGCTAGGTTCTCCACAACATCGTCGATCATGTCGAACACGGTATCTTTTAGGTTCTCTCCCGACAGGATGAATTTGCGTTGTGCGTAGACCACTTCACGTTGTTTGTTCATCACGTCGTCATATTCCAGAAGATGCTTTCGTATATCGAAGTTGTGGGCCTCCACCTTCTTTTGTGCGTTTTCAATGGCTTTGGTGGTGTAGCGGTGCTCGATGGGCTCGCCCTCCGCCATTCCCACTCGTTCCATAATCATCCGGACCCGATCGCCCCCGAAGATCCGCATAAGGTCGTCGCCAAGTGCCACGTAGAATCGGCTCGACCCGGGATCTCCCTGCCGTCCTGAGCGGCCCCGGAGCTGGTTGTCAATGCGCCTGGATTCATGCCGCTCAGTGCCCAGAATGTGTAGGCCGCCGGCAGCGATTACCTTTTTCTTTTCCTCTTCGCACTGTCGCTTGCATTCTTGCAAGATCTCATCGTACTCAGGCGTGCCGGGGCCGGTTTTCGATTTCGACTTGGCCAGGAATTCGGGATTGCCCCCCAAGAGGATGTCCGTGCCGCGGCCCGCCATGTTCGTTGAGATAGTCACTGCTCCGAAACGGCCGGCTTGGGCGACGATCTCGGCTTCCAGCGCATGGTTTTTCGCGTTCAGTACGTTGTGGGGGATTCCCAGCTTCTTTAACCGTCTGGACAGATACTCGGATTTCTCAATGGAAATGGTGCCCACGAGGACGGGTTGCCCTCTCTTGTGACAGTCCCGAATCTCCTCGATCGTGGCATCGAATTTCTCTTCTTCGGTCTTGTAAATGAGGTCAGAATGGTCAATGCGGATCATAGGGAGGTTCGTCGGTATTACTACGACATCGAGATCATAAATCTTCTTGAATTCGGCGGCTTCGGTGTCAGCGGTTCCTGTCATTCCCGCCAGCTTTTCGTACATACGGAAATAGTTCTGAAAGGTGATAGTTGCTAAGGTCTGATTCTCGTTCTCGATGCGCACCCCTTCTTTGGCCTCGAGAGCCTGATGGAGGCCGTCCGAGTAGCGGCGGCCAGGCATGAGTCTTCCGGTGAATTCATCGACGATGATCACCTGCCCGTCTTTCACTATGTAGTCCACGTCCTTCTTGAAGAGAGTGTGAGCCTTGAGAGCCTGATTGACATGGTGGAGTGTTTCCATCTGTGCGGGGTCATACAGGTTGCTTACCCCAAGAGCCTTTTCCACCCGAGCCACCCCTTCCTCGGTCAGAACAACGCTTCTAGCCTTCTCGTCTACCGTATAGTGGGTTTCTTTCTTAAGGCCCGGAATGACACGGTTGATCTTGTAATACTTGTCCGTGTTCTCATGGGTCGGCCCGGAAATGATCAGAGGAGTTCTCGCCTCATCGATGAGAATGCTGTCGACCTCGTCCACAATGGCATAGTGAAGATCTCGCTGAACCATATCATCGAGAGAGAATTTCATGTTGTCACGAAGATAATCAAACCCGAACTCGTTGTTCGTGCCGTACACCACGTCGCACGCGTACGAATTGCGACGTTCCTCGTCGTTCATCTCATTTACGATGACCCCAACTGTGAGACCGAGGAATCCGTAAATGCTCCCCATCCACTCTGCGTCTCGTCTTGCCAAGTAGTCATTGACAGTTACCACGTGAACGCCCTTTCCTGTCAGTGCGTTCAAATAGACTGGGAGAGTGGCTGCAAGGGTCTTCCCTTCTCCTGTTTTCATCTCGGCAATTTTCCCTTGGTGCAATACCAGGCCCCCTATGATCTGAGCGTCAAAATGCCTCATGCCGAGTGTTCTCACCGACGCCTCCCGAACGAGGGCGAAGGCTTCCGGGAGCAAATCTTCGAGCGCTTCTCCGGCTGAAAGCCGCTGTTTGAGCTCATCGGTCTTGCTCCGCATGGCTTGGTCCGATAGAGCCTTCACGGCTCGTTCCAGCTCGCCTATTCGCTGGACGATCGGCTCGAGCTTCTTGAGATCTCGCTCATTTTTGCTACCAAAGAGTCTTTTCGCTATTGCGCCTATCATGGTTAATTCCTCTCTAGTGCGTAGGGGATGCCCCTCCTCGATTGCTCAGCTCCGTCCCTGCCATCTTCCTTAATAGCCGAGCGCCACTGCATTGGCTTGAGATACTGGGAACCGGCGAACTGAGCTCACATGACGCAGCGTTCCTGCAACAGAAATTCAGGGCACTTTTTGCAGAAGCAAGATAATCCCATTCGAGGGTGGAGGTCATTCTGCGTCACTATACCAGACAAAACTCTTGGCCGGAGGTTCAGGAAAGATGAAAAAAAAGCGATCTTCATGGCTCCGCCTCCCTCCCCGGGCAATTCCGGGGCCATGTTGACGCGAACCATTGCGGCCTCAGGCAGGGAATTCTCTAGCACAGCGCACTCTCCGTGTCAACGCGGCCTCATCCGTCCCATGTACGAAACTAAGACCTGCAGCGACAATTCCATTTTGTGTGAGTCAGTCAGATCATGGTGACGATGCCCGATCCACGGCATTCCTAGTAGCAAGCCCTTTTACCTGAGCTCCAAGAGAGAGGCACGGTCTCGAGCCTCTCTCTATCAAAACTTGGTTCACCTTTTAGTTCTATTTATCCGTTTATTATTGCTTTTCTTTCTGGATCTGATATCATCGGCCCCATTGAACAGGAGCAGGAGGTTTCCCGATGAGTCTCCAGCACAGCCTCTTGCTGATCGTAGCAGGATGGTGTGTCCTCGTCTTTTCCGGGTGTGCTGACGACACTTCCGGCTTGAAGCAGAAGATCGCCGAACTGGAAAAGAAGGTCGAGAAGCAGCAGAAAGAAATGGGCGAAATGGCTTCCCGATTTTCTCCCCAGAAGGATTTCAGCGCAGACATCCAGAGGATAGAAGATCAGCAAGAGCGGATTTCTGAGATATTGAAGACGCAGGTAGAGCCGGTAAACAGCCGACTTGAGGAGTTCCGGGAGTGGGCTCAAGAAGCGCAGAAGGAAAGGGAAGAAGTGAAGCAGAAGCTCAACAGCCTCGGACAAGCCTCAGCAGAGTCCCAGAAATCAGCCGAAAATGCGTCGAAAGAAGTGAATCGTCTCATGCGGGACTATGTGGCGAGCAAGAAAAAGCTGAAGAGTCTTTCCGACGAAGTGGAGGGTCTGGCAAAGGGACTGACCGAGATGCGGAAGGACTTGCTTGACAACAATACAAAGCTTGTCGCTGCGGTGAAGAAAACGTTGCCGAAAGTGCGTGATGCAGCGGTGGAGCAGCTAAGGGAGCGGCTCGTCCCCCTCGAGAAAACTTTAGCTGGTCTCCAGAGCGGCCTGGAACATGACCGTAAGGTCATTGAATCGATGTCTCGGGCGACCGGTCAAGATTTCGGTAAGGAGGTCCGAGCCTTGACGGGGAAACTGAAAGAGCTGGAAGAGATCATGGCTTCCCAGAAGGCATATCTTCTGGAAATCGGAGCAAAGGTCCACGACATCGAAACGCAGTTGCGTCGATTGTTCGGGCATACGGGGAATCCGGGCCCAGTATCCAGCAGGTAAACGTGCCCAAAATGGTCTTCTAGTTGCGTACCTCTTTGATGGCTTCCTCAAAGCCCTTCAAAGCACCTGTGATTGTCTCGTCGGATACGCAGTATGCGATGCGGAAATAGCCAGGTCCCCAGAATCCCGTACCCGGGACAACGAGGATGAGCTTCTGCTGAAGCCGGCTGACGAATTCCACATCGTCTGCGATTGGGGATTTTGGAAAAAGGTAGAAGGCACCTTCGGGTCTTACGCATTCGTATCCGAACGACGTGAGCGCATCGTACAGTGTGTCTCTCCTTCGCTTGTAAACCGATACGTCTACAATGTCTCGCAACACGTCCTTCACTGTTCGCTGAATGAGGGCTGGAGCGTTTACGAAGCCGAGTATGCGGTTCGTTAAAATGAGCCCGTCCATGGTCAAGGACAGCTCGTTCATTCTGGGGCTTACGGCTACGTATCCGAGACGCTCTCCTGCCAGGGAAAGATCTTTTGAGAAGGAAGTGACCACAATGCTGTTACTGCAGGCTTTGAGAATGCTGGGCACCTGAACACCGTCGTACGTAATGCCACGATACGGTTCGTCCGAGACGAGGACAATCGTCCGTCCGAGCTCCTGGCTTTTTCTTTCAATCAAGGCAGCCAAGTCTCTGATATCACCGTCCGAGTAGACTCGGCCCGTGGGGTTGTTCGGTGAATTTATGAGCACTACTGCTGTCTTGGGTGTGAAGGCCTGTTCCATGGCCGCAAGGTCGAGCGAGAAATCGGACTTGGTGGCGACCGGCACAACCGTGCCCCCATGGTTGTCTGCGTAGAAGACGTACTCGACAAAAAAGGGTTTGGGGCAAAGGACTTCATCCCCCGGATTCAAGAGGGTTTTCAGGACGACATTGAGTCCGCCGCCGGCACCCACGGTCATGATGACCTCATTCTCACTGATATCTGCCCCCTCGTCCTGCCTGATCTTTTCTGCTACGGCCCGGCGGACGTCCGGCAAGCCAGCGTTGGGCATATATCCGTGAATGCCAGGCGATGGATCGGATGCGGCCCTTACCATTGCTTCCTTCACGGCTTGGGAAGGCTCCAGATTAGGGTTACCGAGACTGAAGTCGTAGACATTTTCAGGGCCATGCTCCTTCTTGAGGCGAGCTCCTTCTTCGAACATCTTCCGAATCCAGGATGCCCGGTTAATAAACTCCGAGATTTTTGGCGACACAGGCATGATCATCTCCTCCCCAACGTACAAACGAAAGCCCGGCTCTCGAATCTGTATCCAGGTGATTTGCCGGGCTCCCGACCTTGCATCAGCCCTGTATTTTTTCAGGGTTCTTTATCTTAACATATGAGAGTACTTAGTGTCAACGAGTATGAGATCCCTCTGAGCTGTCAGGGCTTTCTTGTGATATACTACATCGTACAGCGCATTGAGCCTAGCGGCAATAGCTACCGGGGGGTCTGTTTGAACCACGCCGCTGAGGAAGGTTGGTGTCAATCTTGCCCGTAACCCGTTACGGTAGCGTGGGCCGCAATTCTCAACGTGTGTCACCGTGAGAAACAACCGGTGCGGTTTTCGGATCCGACTACTCGCCTTGGAGCCTAAGCCAGCCCTGGGGTTCGGGTGGAATTGGTTTTCCGGGAACTGGCGAAGAGTGAGGGTAACAGCCATTTGTCTCGAGCAGTCGTCTTGGCTATTCTCGCCGCTGCGCTCGTCCAAATTTGGTCGACTCAGGGGATTGCAGGGAAGGACGAGGTAGATAGAGGTTTGCAAGCCCTGCGGAAAGGACGAGTCGATGCAGCAATCGATATGTGGACGAGAGCGATAAAGAAAAATCCCAAGTCTTATGCCGCGCACGTCAATCGCGGCAGTGCCTACCTTCTGGCAGGGCACGTGTTGCGGGGCATTCGGGATTGGCATGAGGCTGAAAATCTCGCACCCGCGTTTGCTTACGCCGTGTATGAAGGCGACTTTATTCCGGAAGTGAACCACAACGCAGAGATGCTCAACTTTGCAGCCCCCTTGGAGATCGATCCCGATCATATTGCTTCCGTTCTCATGATGGGGGCAGCGTACCTGGAATTCGGACTGACCGAAGAGGCCGCAGAGTTGTACAAGAAATCCGTAAACCTCACAAGCAACCCTCTGCTCAAGAGTCAATTGGATCATTGGCTTGGGACGTTGGATCAGTAGTGCCACCCGAGGTCCGCGGGGCTGACTCGACCCGAATCGAGATCAATCCGTTCGGGCCGCGGTAAAGGGAGATCCGGCAATCAGATCGTCGTTTTTGTTGACATGGGTGCCTCAGGGGCTTATGGTAAATGATTGTCCAAATGTCTAAGGGAGTAAAACCGTGAAAGGCCGTATCGAAATCCAAAAAGAGCGCTGCAAGGGGTGCGGGCTATGCATCGCCGTGTGTCCGAAGCAGAGGATAGAGATCTCCTCCGACTTGAACACGAAGGGTTATTATCCCGCACGGTTCTGCGAAGAAGACGTCGAAGCGCCAGCCGAGCGATCGTGCACAGGATGTGCTCTCTGTGCTGTCACATGCCCCGACCTGGCCATAGAGGTATACAGGCATACCAAGGATGAGAGCTCTACCGAAGATTCTGAAACAGACGATACTGAAATAAAGGAAGGGTGACATGGGCTCAAAAGTTCTCATGCGCGGCACCCACGTCCTGGGGGAGGCGGCTGTCCGGGCCGGATGCAGGGCCTACTTCGGATATCCCATAACGCCGCAAAACGAGCTCCCGGAGTACATGGCGGCTGCGTTCGCCAAAATGGACGATGCCGTGTTTGTTCAGGCGGAAAGCGAGCTCGCTTCCATCAACATGGTCATAGGGGCAAGCGTTGCAGGAGCGCGAGTCATGACCTCGTCCTCCAGCCCGGGAATTAGCCTGAAGCAGGAAGGCATTTCATACCTTGCCGCCATGGAATTGCCGGCGGTGATCGTGAACATGATGCGAGGTGGACCGGGGCTTGGGAACATCGCACCGGCCCAGGGCGACTATTTTCAAGCGACCAAAGGCGGGGGACACGGCGACTACAGGCTTATCGTGCTTGCCCCTTCTTACGGACAGGAAATCGCCGACATGACTCGCCAGGCTTTCGACCTGGCAGATAGATATCGTACGCCCGTCATGATCCTCGGAGATGGAATGATGGGGCAGATGATGGAACCCGTGCAATTTCCAGATCCCATAGCTCTCTCAGAGCTGCCCCCCAGGCCATGGAAGCTGGATGGCGCTAAAGGAAGGCCAAGCAGAATCGTATGCTCCCTGTGGTTGGATCCGGCTATCGAAGAAGAGGTCAACTGGCGCCTCGCCAGAAAATACGACATGATAAGCCACGAGATTCCTGATCAAGAGATGTATCTCATGGATGACGCGGAGCTCGTTGTAGTCGCATATGGCACGGCCGCGCGCATAGCCAAGGGTGGTATCCAACGGGCAAGAGAAAAGGGCGTCCGAGCGGGCTTATTCAGACCGAAAACCCTGTGGCCCTTTCCTACCAAAGCATTATCTGAACTGAGCCGCTATGTGGACCGTATGGTGGTGTTCGAGATGAGCACCGGCCAGATGGTCGAAGATGTCAAGCTCGCTGTGCTCGGCCGATGCGAGGTATTTTTTCACGGGCGTCCAGGCGGCATCATCGCAACACCCGAGGAACTGGAGCGAGTCATCATGCTCCAGTATAGGCGAGCTAATTCCCGCAGGTCAGGAAGCGAGTCGGGCCTCCGATACGGTCCTTCACTGAGTCTGGTAAGCTCTCGATGATCGGCCCGCCAGCGGAATCAACACGGGGATCGGTGCAGATCGAGAGATTCAGGAACCAGAGGAACAAGGAGCGGATGACGTGAAGAAAATCTTTGCAAGACCTGATGCCCTCAAGGACACCCCGTTTCACTACTGTCCCGGCTGTGGGCATAGCATCATACACCGGCTCGTAGCTGAAGTCATAGACGAGCTGGGAATCAAGGACCGTACGATTGGTGTGCCCCCTGCTGGATGCGCGGTACTTGCGTACAACTACTTCGACGTTGATATGTGCGAAGCGCCACACGGACGCGCCGCTGCAGTCGGTACGGGGATCAAGAGAATCCTTCCCGACAGAGTAGTGTTCACGTACCAAGGCGACGGGGATATTGCAGCCATTGGCACGGCGGAAACAATACATGCTGCCAATAGAGGGGAGCGCATTACGGCCATTTTCGTCAATAACGCTGTCTATGGAATGACCGGCGGACAGATGGCGCCGACCACGGTATTGGGGCAGGTGACCACCACTTCGCCCGGCGGGAGAATGCCGTTACGGGACGGGTACCCTCTCGACTTGAGCGAGATGCTGGGAATTGCAGCCGGAAGCGCGTACATTGAGAGAACTTCGGTTTCAAGCCCCAAGAACATCCTGAAGACCAAAAAGGCGATCAAGAAAGCTTTTCAGGTGCAGCTCGATCAAAAAGGATTTTCTCTGGTCGAGATTCTCTCCCCATGCCCCACCAACTGGAAAATGACTCCCATTGCAGCGGTGAAATGGGTTGAAGAGACAATGACGAAATTCTTTCCTTTGAAGGTGATCAAGGATGTTGCTTAAGACCATCTTTTCCGGATTTGGCGGCCAGGGAGTCCTCATGATGGGATACGTGCTGGCGGTGGCAGGCATGCACGAAGACAAGCACGTGACCTTCCTCCCCGCGTACGGGGCCGAAGTGAGAGGAGGAACGGCAAACTGCACGGTCGCCGTCTCCGATCAGGAAATAGCCTCTCCTGTTGCGTCGTCGCCAGACTATGTCGTGGCTATGAACTACCCCTCCATGGTCAAGTACAGGAATATGGTGAAGTCCGGCGGGGTAATGTTTCTCAACAGCGATCTCATTGCAGAGACTCCTCTGCGTGATGATATCCGGGTGATAAAAGTGCCGGCCAACTCGCTCGCTCATGAATTGGGAAACGACAGAGCTCTCAACATGGTGATGCTCGGGGCAGTGGCGCAGATCACCAAGATGGTTTCCCTGGAAGCGCTCAAAGGGGCGATCGGCACTGTCTTGGAGGGCAAGAAGCAGAGCCTAGTGGATATGAACACAAAGGCGCTTCTCAGAGGAATCGAGTACATATCGTCGGAAAACTAGCTCTCCCTGGAGCCCAGCGCGCATTCGGCACATGAGCTCGCAACGGGATAACTCGTCTATATTCCGTCTGGTAACGTGACCGATTGGACGAAGGGACCGGGAGGCGAGGCTGACCTCGGGCCAATCCCTGTACACACTCCTCGAAGCGGTGAAACTCCTGCTCGAACGATAACCACGAAAAGGACCCTGGAGGTCTTGATGAAGACTGTCAAAGAGATCTCAATCAAGCTGGAAAACAAACCGGGCAAACTGTCAGCCCTTAGCGACCTGCTGGCAGCGGAAGGAATAGTCATATTGGCTCTTACGGTGAGGCCTGCCGGGGCTACCGGAATAGTGAGCTTTGTCGTCACGGATCCCATTCGAGTCGTGAACATCTTGGAAGGCGCCGGTTACAAGGCGACCCTCACGGACATCATAGCCGCGGAAGCTCCTCAGCATCCGGGAGGATTTAGTGCGGTACTCAGAGCGCTCAAGGCTGCCGACGTGAACATTGAATACCTATACACCTGCATCAATTCGAATTTCGCAGGAGACCGTGTCATACTTCTCCTCGGCGTGAGTGATGTAGCTGCGGCTCACGACGCGTTGAATAGGGAGTGGATTCCGGTTTACGGGGAAGAGCTGTACAGCCTGTGAGCATTGCCTGCGGTTCCTGACTGTTCCGTTGATCGGCCCATTAGCACCGATTTTCGACAGAAGGGAATCGCGGTCATTGTGCGCTGTAATCTCTCCAGCGCTGCTCTCAAAGGGGGGGTAGCAGCTCTCACGTGGCTTTGGGGCTGGTTGTCACCGATTATGAAGGAGCAGAGTGTCACGGAGAAAATGCAGCATTCGGGCGAACGCGTCCATTATTACCGGATTTGAGTACCGGCTCTCTCCTTTGTTGAGGTCGTAATACACGTTGAAAAGGTGTTTCTGGCCTGGATAGATGTTAAGGTCGCAGCAACGCATGTGGGACTTGAGATCCAGGGCCAAACGCATGGCATACTTGACGTCGTACACCTCGTCCTCGTCGCCATGAAAGATTTGTACCGGCGGGAGTCGCATGGGGTCGTAAGGCATAACCCAGGGAGAACCGCCGTAGTTCCAGATCACCGCTTTTATGCGCAGGTCTCTCGACGCGTAGGTGAGGGCAGCGTTGGCGGGCTGCGAATGGCCTGAAAGCGCAATGCGGCTCGCGTCCACCAATGGCCATCTGCAGAGAAAATCGACACATGCCCGAATTGAATTCAGGTACCACTCAATATCGAGTAACAACCGCGCCGCCACAACCCCCTGGTTGACGCTCACCTGGGCGTAGCCGAGTCCCTTATCCCAGGTGAATGGGCCAGGAAAGAGGCTTTCAGGATAGTTTGACGGGTCGACGAGGAGGACTACGAAGCCATAGCTCGCCAGGTGCTGGCAATGTTCATGGTACTGCGGTATGAGATGCGATCCGACCCCTACCCCCACGATTACCGCCGGCAGAGGCCGCTGGACTGCATAGTCTGGGAGAAAGCAGAACCCGGGAAGGTGACTGCCACTCGGCAGCGGAATGTGCACGCGGAAGCTATATCCGAGGGAAGGTGAGGGGAGCCAAATGAGGAAAAGGACCAAACATACGAGACCCATATATTGGGCAGCCGGAAAGCCTCTCAATGAACTTCCCTCCACACCTCTCGAGAAAACATACCAGGAGTTATCGGAAGCACTGTGCCCTAGCCGCTATGCTGGGTCTGCCTGTCGAATAACTCATGAAAAGCACAGAAGTTAAGATGGCAACCTAACACTTTTCCTCAACCCAGTCAAGAATCGTGTCGGTTCGACATACCCCGGCCACGTATCGTGGAGCGCATTAAGACCAGGTGCGAACCTGATTCGCAAACCGAGTCACTAACCACAGCGTGAAGGCAACCAAAAGCCGTGCTCCACTATCGTGTCGGCCATAAGTCAGGAGCTCCTCAGGCACTGAAGCGAAATCTCGACCTCTATTGTAATCACCTGCCGCCCGAAGGCTCATTGGCTTTCAACTGCAATGAATGCCACGCATATTCAATGCGTGGGAGTATAGAGCCAAGGGTGGCGGCTTTAGCCCGAGCCATTGAGGATGGCGGGAGCAGGGTACCCCGTACAACACCTACTGGAGCTTTACCCTGCGCTCCAATTCTTGGATCTCCTCTTGAAGCCGTCTGCGACGTTCCCCTGCTATTCCTTTCCGGGGTGAGACGGGAATACCTTTGTCCGACGCCCCCGGCTTGGCATACACCAGTGGAAGACAGGAGAGGACCACACACGGTATGATGAGAAGCTTGGCCTCGAGGCCGCGGTGAGTCACATGTCTTTCTATCGTTTGGTCCTTTTGGATGTGTTACGAGAGATGGCCTTTTGGGCGGCAGAAGGGGTTCCGCGCATGAAAAACACAAAGAAGTCCTTTGTGTAACCGTCTTCATATCGATTCAGCGTATACTTGGATTGCTCGGGAGAGAGCTTTGCCTTGGTAACAAGACTGCCGTACGTGTCCCTCAAGTAGAGATTGCCCACGATATTTGCAGGGTTGGCATCCGCATGCATACCTCTCGAGCAGCCCGCCAGCACCAGAGCCTTGGCGAGGTCCTTGCTCCCAATATGATGGCCTATGGCGAAAACAAGATTTCCGTCGGGACGTATTCCGAAAGCACTCCTGTGAGCAACAAACCAGTGCTGCTTTCCGTCTACATCTTTGCCGCCTCCGCCGAGGAGGAATCCAAGACCGATCTCGGAATCTTCCGTCTTGCCATTCTTGGTTATGGTCTGGACCACCATACCGTCCTTCACGATCAGGTGCCGTAGTTGTCGTGCGTCCCGCACGAGATCCTGGGGAATATCGGGGGTCCATTCCTGAATGTCTACAGAGCCATCCTTGTAGGAGATCAACGTGGCCATGCCGTCGACCATCGGATAGATGACCTTGCCTCGAAAGATTGCACCTGCACCCTGGGAATGTCTCTGCTGCCACATCGCGTTCGTTATTGCCAGCACCCTGGGTGTCAGGGTGGGCTCGACTTCTGAGAAGGCCTTTGCAGCCCCGGGTTCCTGTGACCCAACGTAATACTGGAGAAAAGCCTTATTCATATCAATGATCATCATGTAGACGATGGCATTCGGAAAATCCACACTGGGCCGGTAGAAAGTGCGATACACGACCGGCCGGCCCTTAGGATCTCGTGGCGAGCCCGCCGATTCCCAAACCCCTTCTCCAGGAAGGGCGGGAGACGTGTAAAGAGGCTTAATGTTATCGAGACTAAGGAGATCGAGAGAATCCCGAGCGAGGAGATCAGGGTCGTCTTCCTGCAAAACTACCCCTCCGTCCGCATTGGACTCTTCGCTCTTTTCCATCTGTTGCGAGGATGCACAAGCAGGCTCCGTGGGGAATCCGTCGATTTCCGTTCGTGAATCCGCGTGGAGGTTGAGCGCCGACCATCCCACGAGGGCTGCTACCGCCGTACACAGTATGCCTCTAAACAAAGGAAACCACCCTCAACAATTTTCGTAAACGAATCTCCTCAGAGGAGCTCATCCCAGCGTTCAGTTCTTATACCGCAGAATGCGAAAAATTTCAACCGGAACCCTCTGAGGACCTCGTCGGACGCTCATGTTGGAGGGATATGTGAGGAGAAAGCGCGTCCCGTGCTCCAGCGCAAGAGCTGGACTGCATAATCTGTAACCATCTCTGCCTGATTAAGCCGTGGTGGCCACTGAAGGCCCGACCGTTCTCCGCTGCGGGATGCACGAATGATCACGCTCCGGTAACTCTCGGGTAACCATCTTTCCCCCAATAAGAATCCACCTGATGCGGGACCCCGGAAAAGGGACGAAGTTCGGGACCTCCGTGTCCACTTATGAGCCATATTCGGCAAGAGCCCTGATTAGCATCTCCTTGGGAACAGGTCCGAAAAAAGCGTTCTTGATCTCACCGTTGCGAATAATGAAGATAGTGGGAATTCTACTAATGCCGAATCTCCGAGCGATGAGGTTCTTGTCTGTATCAAGTTTTCCCACGATCACACGGTCTTTGAGATCGTCGGCAAGCTCCCTCATGATGGGATCCAGCATTTTGCACGGGGAGCACCACTCGGCGTAGAAGTCTACTACTACCGGGCGCACCATGGATGCTTCTACCACTTCCTTCTCAAAGTTCTCATCAGTGAAACTCTTCACATACCCCTGTTTTTCGGCCGTCCCTCGGTTCTGATAAGCCGCCCACACGATAATCGAACCAGCAACAAAACAGAGAGAAACGGTTGTCACGATAGCGATACGAGACCTCTTCATCTATCCTCCAGAAAGGTAGGAAACCTTTTTCTATTGTAACCACTTTTCCTGACATTGCCAATGTTAACCGTTGACGCGGCGAAAAGAGATGTCGAACGCTCTAAAAGGTGAGGGAAAGCTTCTACATCAGGTCTATTGGGTCAACGTCGATGACCACCTTAACCCCGTAGCCCTTGAGATGACCTTCTGCGCGCAAGGCCTTGGCAAGATCTCGCACGCAGCTGCGCTCCCTTCCTTTAAGGAGGACTTGCCATCGGAATTTGCCTACCAGCTTCTTGCGGGGACAGGGAGCGGCCCCCAGAACGGCCGGCTCGTTCGACTGTCCCTTGAGGAGCCGCGCTGCGCGAGCAATCTTGGCAGCATGGCTTTCAACACGGTTTTCATTGTTTCCCTCGACCCTCAGAAGAATCAGGTGCCCGAATGGAGGGTAGAAGAGCTCCTGACGCGCTACGGAGTCTTTTTCGAGGAATGCCTCATACTCATGAACTGCCGCATGTTGAATCGCCGGGTGATGGGGGTCGAAGGTTTGCAGGATTACTCTTCCCGAATCCGAGGCTCTGCCGGTCCTTCCAGCCACCTGGGTGAGCATCTGAAAAGTTCTTTCGCCGGCCCTGAAGTCAGGAAAATGGAGAGACAAGTCCCCGCACAGGATTCCGACCAGGGAAATCCCCGGGAAGTCATGCCCCTTGACTATCATCTGAGTTCCCGTCAGGATGTCGATCTGCCTTTTCCTGAACCGATCGAGGATTTTCTCCAGCTCATCTCGCTTTCTGGTGGAATCACGGTCGAGTCGTTCGATGCGCGCATCGGGGAAGTGCATCGATAGCTCTTCTTCCACCTTCTGAGTTCCCACTCCTCCGAAAAACAGTCTGGCTCCCGAACACTGGGGGCACAGCGGTGGCGCAGCCCGTGAGAAGCCGCAGAGGTGACATCTCAGCGCCCGAGCCTTCTTATGATGGGTCAGGCTCACATCACAATTGGGGCATACAAACACATGGCCGCACGAACGACACTGCGCGAAGGTGTCGAATCCTCGCCGATTTATGAAAATCACCACCTGTTCACGCTTCGCGAGCGCCTCCCGGATGTTCGTAAGGAGCACAGGCGTGAGAAAGGCTCCTTTGCTGTCCTTGGCCATGGTCCCCCTCAAGTCCACGAGCTCGACGGTCGGCAAGAGGCCGCCATGGGAACGCACGGGAAGGTCGAGCCTCGTTATCCTTCCCCGCTGAGCGTTGACAAACGTCTCGAATGAAGGAGTGGCGCTGCCGAGGATGACAGTTCCCCCTTCAAGCTTTCCTCTTACCAAGGCCATGTCTTTGGCATTGTACGGGCAACTGTCTTCCTGCTTGTACGATGGGTCATGCTCCTCGTCCACGACGATGAGCCCCAGGTTTTCCAGGGGGACAAATATTCCCGAGCGCGCTGCGATGACCACATTCACCTTTCCTGAGCTGATTCTCCGCCATTCGTCGAGTCTCTGGGCGCGAGTCAGTCCGCTGTGAAAAAGGGCAATCCCTCCGCCCAGGCGACGGAGAAATCGGCGGGCTAACTGGGGAGTTAGCGCAATCTCCGGTACGAGAACGAGTGAGGTTTTCCCGTGTTCCCGAGCCCGGGCGATGGCACGAAGGTACACTTCGGTCTTTCCCGAACCAGTTACTCCAAACAGGAGGAAGGGATGAAAGCCCCCGGCCTGAAGAGCTTCGTCTATCTGCCTGAAGGCCTCTTGTTGATGGGGGGTCAAGTCCGGAGGATTCTCGCCCGATGGCCACTCCGTCCCGATAGGGTTGAGCAACTCAGGAATGTGGTTGCTCCGAACATTGGTTCTCGGGCGGGCAATTCTCTCTTCCACGCGGATCCACTGGCGTCGCTGGGCTTCCTCCAGCCCTTTCTTTCCCACGACCTTAGCGAGATCCTTGCACGAAATTGTTCCAGTCCGGAGCACCCTGTCTCGTACAGGATTCCCTGATGCCGCCTGTAGTGCGGCAAACCATTTTCTTCCCTCAGGGGTGAACAGGGCCCAGGGCTGGGATCGTCTCTCGGAACCTGGTGGAAGAGCTGTCTTCAGGACCAGCCCCACCGGAAGCAAGTAATAGTCAGCGATCCACTGCAAAAAACCCCACAGGTTTCGCGTTAGGTATGGTTCTTCCTCAGGCACATCGGTGATTTCCTTGAGCTCACCACCGGGGTTCGAAGATGAGGGGTAGTCGACCACGAAGCCTGCACATATCTTCTTGCGAAAGGGAACGATTACCCGTCGCCCGACCTGCAAACGATTCTTGAACGCATCGGGCACCCGGTACGTGAAGACGCCGGCGAGCGGAAGCGGGATCGCTATGTCAACGAGAGGTGGTGCCACTTCGCTCATGTGTTTTCCCCAAGTACAGCGGCGAACACTATGAGGTGTCTTGGCGAGTGACGCCGCGTTTCAAGGGGCCTCGCCAAGTCATCAGCGCTCAGGCTCTGCCGGGACAGTTCCTCCCCAAATGAGCTGAAGCACGAGAGAATGGCCGGCCTCTTGCCGATACCCTCTTTGGTCGATTCGCTCTCAAGAACATCTTTTCTCTGCTCTCACAATCGCCATAAATGGTCTGCCGCAAGCCCGATTCATCTATCAGAGACCGACGGCGTTGACAAGACCTTCAGGAAAGGGCACTCTACGGCACAACGAGAGGGATCGCGGGACGCTTTCCTTCTTGGGGGACGCAATCACGCGCTTTTTGGAAATTTCGCTGCACCATGATCCAGAGCTTCTTACTGAGCCGGCGTGGCCTGGCATTTCTCTGCTGCCTGTTCGCTGCCGCACCGTTCCTCGCCGTCTCCTATCCCCCCATCACCGATCTGCCCCAACACAGCGCTCAGATTCGTCTGTTCTTGGACACGATCGCTAATCCCGAGGGATCACCATACAGGATTCAATGGCTTACACCGTATAGTCTATCCTACCTCATTATGGGAGCTTCATGGGCTGTTTTCGGTCCCATGGACGCGGGAAGACTGGCGATGCTCACCATTGTGCTGCTCTGGGTCATAGCAATTCATGGGGTTGCGTCCGGAAGGAACCGGGCTGCCGCCAGTGCGTGCTTAGCTTCCGCATTTGTTCTCAATCATATAGTGAACTGGGGATTCTACAGCTTTGGCGTAGGATTCCCCATATTCTGTCTGTGGCTCGCCTTGACAGCAGAGAAGCAATGGCTCCAATTTCGACCTGGTCGAGCAACTGTTCTCCTAGGTGTGGGATTGCTTCTCTACACGAGCCACGTTCTCTGGCTCGCTGTCGGATTACTTTGGCTGGCACTCAGCGGTCTGCTTCTCCATAGGGACCCGAAGGGGACTGTTGTCGCTCTCTCGTGTCTTGCCCCGCTGTTCGTGGCAGTCTGGTTTTGGTATCCCATGTTCTCCGAATCCAGCATGGCCACCCCCCCCCTGTGGGCCACCGGTCCATTGGACCGCCTTACACTCTCCGAGCTGACCGACAGCGCGCTCGGTGGAATCAAAGGGCCAGCGGAGCTGGCAGTCTTCGGACTGATTGCCGCATGGATAGTGGTGGGACTGTACCAAAACCGGTCTAACCTCAGAGACACAATTGACTGGAGCTTCCTCCTTGCCGGACTCATGTTCTTCTCCCTTGCCGTCTTTCTTCCTGACAAGTATATGAACACGATCAGATTCGGCCAGCGATGGATGCCCCCGGCATGGATCATGCTGGTTCTCGCGTTTCCGGCCCCAGCGCTTCGTCCCATCCTCGGACACGCGATGGCACTGACAGTCGTTGGGGCTTTCTGCACGGCCGTTGCATTCGCGTGGCTCTCCTTCGAGCGTACGGACATGTCAGGACTGAAGCAATCCTTGGAGGCGCTCCCCAATTCGTCTCGCGTCATGGGCTTGGCGTTCATGCGCCACAGTGAATCCGTGAAAGGCTGGCCGTTCATACAGGCATTCGCGTACGCACAGGTGCTCAAGGGAGGGACCCTGAACTTCTCCTTCGCAGAATGGTCACCGTGCCTTGTTGTCCACAAAGTTCCGTTCCGGAGGCCCTGGACCGGGGGGCTGGAGTGGTTTCCCGAACGGGTGCAGCTATCGGATCTCGACCATTTCGACTTCCTTTTGGTCTTCGGTCCGGAGGAGATCCACGAGAGGTGGGCGAAGCTTTCCAGATTGTCGCCGGTGACCCGGACCGGTAGGTGGAGACTCTATCGCGTCCTTCAACAACAAGGCGGTCCCCAATCACGTTCTCCGGGCTAACGCACCGATGCCATGCCACGGCAAGACCTCACTCAGCCCATCCCGAGCTCGAAGGTCCCGGCAGGTACGGACAGGCGGAAAGACGACATCATGGTCGCGCGAACTGAAATCAGCGTCATTGTACCAGCCGACCACCACCGAGCCTTTGATCGGCACGTTGCACATTCAGAGCTCGTGCCTGCCCGAGCCCATGCCTATTGTTTCCAGTTGTCACGGTGAAAAAGACGAGCACTGCCGTTTGCAGCAGCAGGGTCCGGAGGGTTCATCGATACAGCGGCCAGGACTAGCGCAATTGTTGCTGTGCTGCACTGTAGCTTGCTGCGGCTTCCCCGCGAACAGCCTCAAGAATCTTTTCCAGTCTGGCCTTGGAGGAGATGAGCTCGTGTCGCTTCACCTCGAGGGTAGCAGTACGTTTGTAGCCTTTTCGCATGAGAGCCCCCAGTATGCGCCGAAAATCAACGATCCCTTCACCTATGGGGAGATGGAGATCGTCCCGAACTTCGTTCCCTCCGAGATTGTCGTGAAGGTGTACATGAGCGATGCGGCCGCTTAACCGTTCGATGATCTCGAACGAGGTGTTCCGTGTGCACAATAATTGACCGTGTCCAACATCCAGCGTGATGCTCAGATGCGGCGCGCCGGCAAGAGCTCGTTCCAAGTCATCGGCGTTTTCCGAAAGGTTTTCGATCCCTATCTCGACGCCAAGATCGTTCGCGAATGTCGTGATATGGCCGATTGCAACGATCTTATGGTCAACGATCTGGTGTTTGACGAACCGGGAATCGGTCCAGAGGTGTATAGTCAGAAAGCGTATCGCCATCGCCGCACAGGTGACAACCGTGTCTTCCAGCGCGGGAATGACTTTGGTCCATAAGTTCTTGATGTCATTGGGAGGCCCTTCTCCCGGACCATGGGCTATCAGAGGAAGACCCTGCCCCAGGCCGTTTCTCACTCCGGAACGGAGCCAGTACTCACATGCTTGCTTGCTCGTGAGCGCGACTTCGCCAACCGAGAAGCCTGCCCTCTCGAGGAAATCTATGTCTTCGACAGACCTTACCTGGCCTCCGAAGATCATGACAGATGTCTCCTTGCCATAGATCGACGCCCGGTGTGCCAGGCCGCAAAAAAAGGGGTCCCAACGATCATTCCGGAGTGCCGGTCAGACCTATCTCCTCATCAGTCAAGTAACAAGCAGGATCCGGAGCCCATACGTCTCCGTGGACAGCCTCCGCTCGAACCCGAAAGTTGCCTCCACAGATATCCAGCCACCGGCATTTGGAGCATCGGCCCTTCACGAACTTCCTCTTTTCCTTCAACATCATGAGAAAATCGTTACGCTGGTCTGTCCATATCTCGCTGAATGGTCGCACGAGCACATTTCCAAGACTGTGGTGCCGCCAGAACTGATCAGGATGGACCGTACCGTCCCATGAAACACAGCCGATCCCTCTTCCCGAGTTGTTTCCCTCGTTCATCTTAAGCAAGGTCAAGACTTCCTTAGCACGAGCGGGGTCCTCCCTCAACAGCCGCAGGTAGACGTACGGACCGTCAGCGTGATTGTCCACGGTAAGCACTTCCACGGGGAGACCCTTGTCGTGCAGATCTTTGGTCCTGTTCATTATGAGATCCACCACATCTCGGGTCTGCTCATGGTCTAGGTCTTCGTTGACAAGATCCGTGCCCCTGCCAGCGTACACGAGATGATAGAAGCATATTCTGGGTATATTCCGTTGTTCAACCAGGTCGAAGATACCTGGGATATCCTGGAAGTTCCGTTTATTGATCGTAAACCTTAGACCGACTTTGAGGCCAACGTCTTGGCAATGCTTGATCGCTTCCATCGCTCTGGTGAATGAGCCGGGAATTCCACGAAACGAGTCGTGTACGTGCTCGAGGCCATCGACGCTGATTCCCACATACGATAGACCGATCTTCTTCAGGCTCTTGGCGAGAGAGCTGGTGATGAGGGTCCCATTGGTGGAGACCACTGCCCTCCTGCCGGTAGTTACGGCGTAGCGGATCAGGTCCAGAATATCGGTCCGTAGGAGTGGCTCTCCACCAGAGAAGAGAATCACCGGAGACCCGAATCGTGCCAGATCGTCAATGAGAGCTCGTGCCTCGTCAAACGGCAATTCGTCCTTATATCCAATATCTTCAGAGCGAGAGTAGCAATGTACACACTTCAGATTGCACCGGCGCGTGACATTCCAGACTATCACGGGTTTCTTGTCGTGAGAAAATTGCAGGAGGTGGGAGGGGAGATTTTCCGATTGCCTTCCATACCGCAAGGGATCGGAAGCCTCGACCGCTCCGCAATACAGTTTCGAGATACCAATCATCTGGGGCTCCGTTTGAAAGTCACTACCGAAACCATACCCCGATTTGCCCCGCGTTGCAACCGAGCCAACGGGATTGGAAAGTATTGCCGCGTGGAAAAGCCTCACATTGGTTGCCCGACGTCGGGAGCTCTGTTGCCAACCGGGTGTGACATCCCTGATGGTCGGCCCCTATTCTCTGGGAGAAAGCGCCAGTGAGCTTTCCGATTCTGAAGCGAAATAGTCCTCGATAATTCTGCTGTGATCGAATGCGAGCGGGGTGGGCAGCGACTCGAACGCGAAAACACCGATTCCTTTTGCATCGTCCGCAGCTTTTGGTACTCCCCTACCTTCCGCTGTGAAGACAACGCTGAGGGTATGGTGGCGAGGATCTCTGTGAGGGTCGGAATAGACGCGGAATTGCCTGAGATTGAGAACCTCGAGAGATGTCTCTTCTCTCGCTTCTCGCACCGCGGCGCTCTCTGCGGATTCGCCGTAATCGATGAACCCGCCGGGAAGTGCCCATCCGTAGGGCGGATTGGCTCGCTCTATGAGAACAATTCCGCGGTCGACGAAGATTATGATGTCGACCGTAGGCAGTGGATTCCTATACAGGGGCACTTCTTTTCCGCAGTGGGGACAGGGTACGGATGCTTTCATGAAAGGTCCTTTCTGTGAAAGTGGGCCGAGTTGCTACCCGGATGCGTCAGGTATGAGAAAAGCACAAAAAGGTGAGTGGCACATGATTTTTTTTTGAGCGGGACTTGACAAGAGGAATGGCTGTTGGCACTCAATGGATGTGAGTGCTAACACACGCGGCGTGTAGCCGTGTCTGTATGAACGTTGTACCAGGAGGTTTTGAGAATGAAATTTCGTCCTCTGCATGACCGAATCCTCGTGGAGAGGGTTGAGTCCGAAGAGGTGACCAAGGGTGGTATCATCTTGCCGGACACCGCAAAGGAAAAACCCCAGCAAGGTAAAGTCATCGCCGTTGGTCCCGGGAAGAAGACCGAAGACGGGAAGCTCGTTCCGATGGATGTCAAAGAGGGAGACACGATCCTCTTCGGGAAATATTCAGGTTCCGAAATCAAGATGGAAGGCAACGAGTATCTCATCATGAGAGAGGATGACGTCTTGGGGATCGTCGAAAGCTAACCCGCACCGCTATTCATCTAGGGGTGACCGGGATCGAATCACACGCAAAAGAAGGAGTTACCATACATGGCTGCAAAAATAATTATGTTCGAACAGCAGGCGAGGGACAAGATTCTCCGAGGCGTCAATATCATGGCAGACGCGGTGAAGGCCACGTTGGGTCCGAAAGGACGGAATGCTATTCTCGAGAAGTCCTGGGGGTCTCCTAACGTGACCAAGGATGGCGTAACCGTGGCCAAGGAAATTGAGCTTGAGGACAAATTTGAGAACCTTGGTGCGCAAATGCTTAAAGAGGTAGCCTCCAAGACCTCCGACGTGGCTGGAGACGGCACCACGACAGCCACGGTATTGGCACAGGCCATTTATCGTGAAGGAATCAGGATGGTTGCCGCTGGGGCGTCCCCCATGGAGCTGAAGCGAGGTATTGACGCTGCGGTGGATGCCGTGGTTGCACAACTCAAAGAACTGGCAAAACCCACCAAAGACAAGAGGGAAATAGCTCAGGTAGGAACGATATCCGCCAATAACGATCCCACGATCGGTAATATCATTGCCGAGGCCATGGAAAAGGTTGGCAAGGAAGGCGTCATCACGGTCGAGGAAGCCAAGGCAATGGAAACCACCCTGGAAGTTGTGGAAGGCATGCAGTTCGATCGTGGTTACCTCTCCCCGTATTTCGTGACCGACCCCGAGCGTATGGAAGTAGTCCTGGAGGAGCCGTACATCCTCATACACGAAAAGAAGATCTCGAACATGCGCGACATGCTCCCGTTGCTCGAGCAAGTGGCGAAAATGGGCCGACCGCTTCTCATCGTGGCGGAGGACGTGGAAGGCGAAGCGCTGGCCACGCTGGTGGTCAACAAACTGAGAGGCACTCTGACTGCTTGTGCAGTGAAAGCCCCCGGCTTCGGCGATCGACGCAAGGCAATGCTTGAAGACATTGCAATCCTTACCGGTGGTCAGGCCATATCTGAAGATCTCGGTTTGAAGCTTGAGAACGTTACCCTCAATGATCTTGGGCGATGCAAGCGCGTGACGGTTGATAAGGACAACACCACCATAGTCGACGGCGCGGGTGCCAAGGAAAAGATCGAAGGTCGGGTACGTCAGATTCGAACCCAGATCGAGGAAACCACTTCCGATTACGACCGGGAGAAGCTGCAAGAACGGCTGGCGAAGCTCGTCGGCGGTGTAGCAGTTATCAATGTCGGCGCTGCGACCGAGACCGAGATGAAGGAGAAGAAGGCCCGCGTTGAAGACGCTCTCAATGCGACCCGTGCCGCGGTGGAGGAAGGTGTCGTCCCCGGTGGAGGGGTGGCATACGTGCGCTGCCTTGACGCTGTTCGCAAACTCGACCTGGAAGGCGATCAGAGGACGGGTGCGAACATCATTCTCCGTGCGCTGGAGGAGCCGATTCGGCAAATCGCTAACAACGCCGGTTTTGATGGATCCATCGTGGTGGACAAGGTCAAGTCGGGTGAGGGATCATTCGGCTTCAACGCGCATACTGAGACCTACGAAGACCTGTTCGAAAACGGCGTCATCGATCCAGCGAAAGTCACGAGGCTTGCACTCCAGAACGCTGCTTCAGTCGCTGGCTTGATGCTGACCACTGAGGTAATGGTGGCAGAGAAGCCGAAGGAAAAAGAGCCTCCCATGCCGGGTGGAGGCATGCCGCCGGGTGGCATGTACTGATTTCGCATTGCAACGACCTATTGGGTGTTGCAAAGCACAGAAGGCCTGGTCAACAGGCCTTTTGTGCTCCTGCGGCGCCTTCTTATCTCTTCTCTTTATATCGTATAAGCGGCCCGAAAAACTCTGTTTCACAATAGAAGCACTTCAGGGTGAGAGGGTCTCTGTCTACAACGACGAACTTGCCGGGGACCTCCTCGTGATTTGTGATGCAGAAACGGTCCGGACAGAGCACAATGTCTCCTACAGCGTTCGGAATCTCTACCTTATGCTTCTCCGTAACCTTCCCGCCCTCAATCCTGCTGATCGTTGCCATGGGAGCTATCAGAGCAACCACGTTTAGCATGTCCCTGGTAAGATTCAGGTTTTCCACTTTAATGATATCCTTCTTCCCCATGGAAGGAGACTCGAAATTTATGCCGATCGCAATGATGTCTCCGGTCTCACGGGCCAACGCATTGAGATGAAGCACATTCGAGATGATGTACGCCTTCCCCGCAGGTATGTGATCAATGACGATCCCTTTGGAGATCTTGGCAATAGTGATCTTTCGTTCGCTCATAGGACTGCTCCAAGAATGAGTGCCAGCAAGGTCTCCCGGACGAACAAACCGTTTCGGGCTTGCTGAAAGTAATAGGCGTACGGTGTGCTATCCACGCTCTGAGCGATCTCGGTGACTCGGGGCAGTGGATGCATCACTTTCATGGTGGGCTTCGCATCCCTGAGCATTTCGGGCTCGAGACGATAGATGCTCCGAAACTTCTCTTCAAGGGCTGTCTTTTCCAGCAACCGCTCTTTTTGAATTCTCGTCATATAGAGAATGTCCACGGCTCCAATGTAGTCCTCGATGCGTCGTCCCTCGACGAAAGAGGTGCCGCTGATCTGCCCAGCCTTCTTGCACTTGTCGATCAGGTATCCGGGCATGACGAGATCGCGAGGAGAAATAAAGATTAGCTTGCAATTGTTGTACTTTAGCAGCGCTTCTGTGAGAGAATGCACCGTACGGCCGTTGGCCAGGTCACCCACCATTGCCACGGTAAGGCCGTCGAGGGTGCCCTGCGTCTCTTTGATCGAGTACAAGTCTAGCAGCGTTTGCGTCGGATGTTGGTTGGGACCATCTCCGGCGTTGATCACCGGGATCGAGGCAGCTTCTGCTGCCAGTCTGGCTGCGCCTTTCAGGGGGTGGCGGATTACGATCACATCAAAGCCGTACCCGTCGTGCATCTTGACTGTATCCCACAGGGATTCCTCTTTGACGGTGGAGGTGATGTTCGCATCATAGAAACCGCTCGACTCTCCGCCAAGATTGCGCATCGCCACTTCAAACGAAGTCCTAGTTCGCGTGGAAGGCTCAAAGAAAAGCATGGCAGAGACCTTCTCATGGCATAGGCGCTTCTTCTCGGGATGATTCCGCACCAGGTCCACGCTTTCCAACAGCCCGTCAATTTCCTCGCGGGTCAGATCGTTCATGGAAATGAGGTCACGTCCTTGAAATGTCATGACATTCACCTTTTGGTTGCTGTGTTGCTTCTGTTCGTCTTCCCGACCGCACCCGACCCGTGTCACCGAAGAGAGGAGCGCACCTCGAAAGAATGCTCCACGCCGTGGATCACCGTGGCCTTCACAGACGCCGGTAGACCTGTACCCGAGAAGGGAGACCAGCCGCAGAGCGTTTCCAGTGGTCCGCGATCACGAATTCCAAATTCATCGACGTAGGTCTCGCCATCGAGATCCAGGACCGTGAACGACGCGCAGGCACCTACTTCAATGCGGCCCTGAGGTCTCTCCAAGTCTGGGCGGAAGATGGTACCTGGAGTTTCCGCAAGAATCTGGGCAATCCGTGTTGGGGAAAAGGCGCACTCCTTGAGCAGCCATCCAGCAAACGCTCCCAAAGTATCCAGATGGGGCATGCCTGGCGCTCCTCCCATTTTGTCCTGCAAGGTATGGGGCGCGTGATCGGAGGCCAGAATGTCGATCGATCCCTCCCGCAGAGCTTCCAGGAGAAATCGACGGTCGTCCTCCGACCGGAGCGGAGGATTGCATTCGAGCAAACTCTTGGCTTCCGGCCGTTGTCCCGAAGGACTTATTACTTCGCCCCGACGCACACAGAAGAAGAGATGGTGCGGTGTTACTTCACTAGTTGCCCGAACTGAGCTGGAGCGATTGAACTCGTTGATGAGGTGCACTGCTGAGGCGGTGGATACATGACAAATGTGAGCACGTATCTCAAACTTTGCAGCAAGATTGAGAACCTTGTCCACCGCCCTGATTTCTGCCGCAGGCGGACGAACCAACCAGCGGGGGCCTTCGCCTGCCGCGCGCATCAAGCATTCCGGATCCTCTGCATGGAAAAAGAGACGACATCCCTTGTACCGCCGGAGGACGACCTCTGTCTCTTTCCAGGACGTGAGAGTGAAAGGCGAAGGATGTGAATCCAGATACACCTTGTAGGGTAGGTCGGCCCACGGTTCAGAATCTCGAGTGACAGCGGCCAGCAGTATGGTAGGACACGGACATTCAGAAGCAATAGAGACTTTGGCGGCATACGTCTGAGGGGTAGCCGGCGGTGTCGCGTCGTTTGGCATTGCGGCAAAGAGGGTCACGCCTCCATTGATGGCAGCTTTCCCGGCGGACGCAAAAGTTTCCTTCTCGAGTGTCGATTTCCATTTGAGAACGGCTTCCCCATTGCTCGGTCGAGGGTATTCTCTTGCGTGCACATGGGCATCGATAAAGCCGGGGAATATGAGGATCGAATCGCTCTCCACCTTCCTTTCAACTTGCACAGCGGTGATGACACCGGCGTTGGTGGTAAGGGAGGCGTTGTGCACACCGTTGGGAAGCACAACACGGCCCGAGACTTCGTAGCTCATTGCCCTCTCCGATAAGACATGGAGCTCATCGACATGTTGTCCTTACGTGGCAGGGCGTTCCGCCCAAAGAGGCTACCGGTCCAGACTCCCGTGAAGAGGAGCCGCTAACTGAGCCAACAGTATTTTCTCACGATTCTCCCATTGCCTGGATTACCGCTCTGCAGAAAGCGGGCAAGTCCTCAGGTTTCCTTGATGTTATGAGATTACCGTCCCGTACCAGTTCAGCATCCTCCCAACGTGCTCCAGCGTTCACCATGTCATCTCTGATGGCCACGTAAGAGGTAGCTCTCTTACCGCCGAGAATGCCGGCACTCGCCAGCATCCAGCCACCGTGGCAGATAGAAGCCACAACCTTTCCTTCGTTGAACATGTCTCGAACCAGAGACACCATACGAGAGTCTAGTCGCATTTTATCTGGGGCGTAACCACCTGGAATCACAACTGCATCAAAATCAGCCGATGTGACTTCGGAAGCAATGCGATCCACTGCCACGGGAATCCCATATTTTCCCTTGTACGTGGAGGATGTTCCGGTCCCCACGATGGTCACTACCACTCCTTCCTCTTTGAGCCTGTAATAGGGGATCCACAACTCGAGGTCATTGTAGATGTCCTCCACAAGTATGGCTGCTCGTTTCCCGTTCAGTCTCATGGCTCACCTCCTGCGTACCTCAAGTCAGCCTATTCATAGGACTGCGATTGATACCGTTTCTCTTACTGCTATTCCACGACCAGTTCGGCTATCCGCATCTCGTCTCTTCCCTCGATGATCTCCAGAGCAGGGGACTTGCAGACCGGACAGAATGGGTCGTAATCATCCAGTATTAGTTCCTTGGAGCACGAATGGCAGAACGCCTTCACGGGAATGATCCGTATATTCAAGTCAGCGCCCTCTGCGACGCTTCCCTTGGAGAGGATTTCGAAGGCAAAGGAGACCGCAGCGGGAAGCACTGCGGTAAGGGTTCCGAACTCGAGCCTAATGCCCACGACTTTCTTGGCGTCGTGGATTCTCGCCTGTTCCTCTACTATCTCTATAATATTCTGAACGATTCCCATCTCATGCATGGTCGACTCAATCGGGAACACCCTCTCGCAGGACATTCGGAACAAAGACGTACCATCAAAAAAATAACACTGCAGGTCGCTTTTTCAAAGGGCCCTTCGCGTCCTGGCACAGTTCTCATCTGCTCCGTATCCAAGGGAGGCGTGACTCGTGGCGACGGTCTTTCGCCGGAAAATTGCTCACCTGCGCACCCAGGGAGGTAGCTCCCACTTGATTGCCCCACTGACCTCCTGAAAGAAGCCGGTGCCTGTTAAATCCATGAAAAGTCTATACGTGCCCTGGTAATTGCTGTTTGAATGAGTACTGAACGCGACTGGTTTGCCCATGTATGTATAGATGGTCACCACACTGCCGTCAGCCGCGGAATAATAATCTACCGTCGTCTCACTCCCGGGAATGTCTCGGGCACGATCCGTCTGTTTGGTGGTCAGGTGTTTGAGGGACCGGATGTCAGGCAAGCGATATCCCTGCTGGGCATGGACTGCAAAAGTAGGGGATATTAGAAGCATAGCGCACGAAACAAGGACCATGCATTTCACCATGGGATTTCTTCTCCACACGCCAAGGTTGACAGGTTGCACCTCTATAACAGATCCCGTGACGGGGCACAAGTGGTGGCGAAACAGCGTCCCCGCGGTTGATCATGACATGAAGGGGCCTTGGAGAGAGGAGGGCACTCGGGAAGGGACCAGAGACCCAACGAATCGTGCTCCCAGAACAGGCCCCCCGGTATCAGCTCATAGGGAGTTAGATCGTGAGCAAGAACGATGTGCAACACCAGTACCGGCCACCCGCAGAATCGTAGGTTGAACCCTGGACCCGGTCGGACCGTGGGGCTCGTACGGGGACACACTGAATCGATTCCAAACTTGACAATAATGAAGGGGTGAAGCTATCATCGTCAGTCCGTGGCGGCCAAGCGGATCGGTGCAAGAAGGCCATAATATCGCACCCTTTGTCGACGTAGCCACGGGTTGCCACCCCAAAATTGGAGTACGTGCAGTCCACGTACATCCATCATGTGAGAGATGTCGGAGCACAGCGTCGCGTGTAGCGGAGGTCTGAACGTATACCGTGTCGAAAGGGTCTCGCCGTTGCAACAATTGCTGAAGTCCGTTTTGCTTGAGGGTCACTTGATGAGCGCGAGCTCCGTCCAAGGTCGCAGCGCCCCGGTGTGGGTTGCCATTCTGTCCATAGCAGCGATTGTTCTGATTGGATATGCCTTCATGCTCGGAAACTTTTTCACAGGTACGGACTCTCTCACCCTTATAGAAACGAGCAGAATCGAGAGCATTGGAGACATCGGGCGTATTCTTGCCGAACCGCTCATGGGAAGCAGCAAGTTTCTCGAAGTGGCGAAATTCTATCGTCCTGTATCCTCGTTTTCGTACAGCATCGACAATGTGATATGGGGCCTGGACCCCTTCGGCTTTCAATTGAGCAACGTGTTAATGCACATGCTCACAAGCATCCTTGTCTTCGTGCTGATGAGGGAGCTTTCTGGAAGGAACACGCTTTTCTCTTGGCTGAGCGCTGCCCTGTTTGCGGCTCATCCCGTTCTCATCGAAAGTGTGCCAGCCATTGATCGAAGGCACGACATCTTGGCAACATTCTTTCTCCTCGCTTCGCTCATTGCGTTCCTGATGGGGAGGTCGAACACGACACGCCCGCGGTTCTTGCTGGGGCTCTCAGTTCTGTCATACCTCATTGCCCTCGGAGCCAAAGAGACCGCCATCGTGTTGCCCGGTCTCATATTTTGTTATGCACTTGTGTTCGAGACGGGTGACGTGCGAAACCGGTTTTCAGCAAGCGTCAGGGCTTTCTTGCCGTTCGCTGTGAGCACTCTTTTGTACCTCGTCTGGCGGGTGTACGTTTTGGGAGGGCTCGGCGGATATCACGATCCTCATCCTGCCACTCTATGGGAACTGCTCTGCTACATGGCGAACGTGGTGCAGGCATATGGCCGGGATCTCGTTTACCCAGTCGATTTCTTGAACCTCCTCGGAGATGACGGCCCGTACAATCTGACTCCTTGCGTCATTCTCTACGCAGCCGCTTACTCTCTCGCTTATGTGCGATGCCTCAAGACCTGGCGAACAGGCGACGGCAAGTTGGTGCTGTTCCTCGTCGTTTGGACTCTAGCTCCGCTAGCTGTCTTCCTCGGGACCATGACGTTCGCCCACAGGAGCATGTATCTTCCCGCAGCGCCGTTTTGCGCTCTGGCCGTCCTGCCTGTGGTGGACGGGATCGAGCGGCTGTCGACCTGGGTTGCATCTAGGCGGAGGCATCGAAAAAGAGCAGACGGGATGCTGGCGGGAATTCGTGCCAGTGTCCACGCCTCCACCGGGATCGTGGTACTCGGTCTCGCTCTTCCTGTGTCCTTGATAGCGTTCTCGCCTCTGTTCCAACAGTACGAGCATTGGGCTGACAGTGCGAGAATATCGAGGCTATTCCTCGAGAGGCTGAGCGAGGGCACAGCCACCTTGTCCGGAAGCAACGCGATCCACATTTACAACTTACCCGATCGGATTTTGTCTCATTTGGAGAGGGTTCCTCACGCGAGGGAGGTAACCTATTTGCAGCACTATAGCATCAAGTCTTGGCTCAACATGAAGCACCCGGGGAATCGCATGCGGGTCGTCATCCACACCAGGTCTTGTCCGCAGACCTTTTCCGGCGACCTAGACGTTTCCATCAGGTTTGTGGGAGAAGCCCAGGTGTGGGCGCTGGTACAGTTGGACAGGCAATCCTTTGATTTTGCACCATTGTACGTGCGTCAGGGAAATCGTTGAGTTTCGGGAAGGTGATCGGGGGAGGGTAAGGCCCTGTTTATTCGGGATCCCGTCGCTCTTCAGCCTGTTTCAGAGCCCTCCCCCCGTTTGGTCGTGTTTCCATGGGGATGTGAAATTGCCTGATGAGACTAGAGAGACATGACTAAAAATAACTCGATCCCGTACTTGGTCATTCTCGCAATCCTCGCAAACGTGGTCTTTCTCCTCCCGGTCTTGGACAGTCCGTATCTTGGGGACGACTCTTGGTGCGAATCGACCATCAGGGGCACTGCTCAGTTGTCCGGAAAGAGCCTGGGAGCCATTTGCGCAAACACGGTTGTCGATTACGTGAAAAGCGGGAGGTGGTATCCGGGAATCATCTATTACTATCCCATATTCTATTACCTCGACAGGTACGCGTACAAGATTGTGGCCATAGCGTTCGTCGTGTGCAATGTGATTCTGTTCGGATACTTCGTCAACCTCCTCGCTGGGTCAGCCCGAGCCGGCTTACTCTCTATGCTGCTGGCGCCTCTTTCCTTCCAGTTTCGCCTTTATCACGACCCTATCATGTCGTATTATTATCTTATGCAGGTAGAGTTCTCTCTCATCCTGCTTTCTCTGATACTTCTCGTATGGTACGTGCGCACGTGGAACCGTACGCTCCTGTGGTTGAGCGTCGGAGCTTATACTCTTTGCCTGCTCGTGTATGAGGCCTTTTACGCAGTCTGGGTAGTTCACGGGCTGATAGCTTTGTTGCTCTTACGGAAAGAATCTCCAAAACGCGCATGCAAGATCACGGCTCCTTTTCTTGGGGCCGCCTTGGTGAACGCTGGTTTGACCGTTCTCGTCCGCTTCCTCTTCGCAGCCCAGTACGAAGGAATAACTCTCAACTTCTCCCCCATAAATTGGATTATTGCATTTTCGAAGCAGGCGTTTGCAGCTATCCCCATGAGTTACGTACTGACATCCGGCGCTATCGAGAATGGAACGCTGTACGCGCGCGAATATTTCGGGAGTGATCTGTTCGTGGCATGCGGTCTCTGGCTTGTGACGTGGTTGATGACCTGGGAGCTCAGCAGCCACGACTCGGGGAAGACAGGCCACCAGGGTGTCGTACCGGTCGCTGCGGTAGGGCTCGCATTGTGGCTTGTCCCCGGAACCCTCGTGTCGCTCTCCTGCAAATACCAGCGCGAGCTGACGTGGGGCTTGGGCTATCTTCCCGTGTACGTTTCGGGTTTCGGAATAATGTCACTCGCGGTTGCAGGGATCCTCTTGGTTGGCGATTTCAGTCGCAGGCTCCGAGACAAAGCCTTTATGACGACTGGCGTCGCTCTTGGCGTCGTCGGTGCAGGGATTTTCGGAACAGTGTACTCCGGTAATCGGATTGTGATCCAGCGATACGGATATGCGGAGCAATATCAAAGGACGCTAATGGAGAACGCCCTGCAGTGCGGTTTTTTCCGTTCGGTGCCTCCAGGCTCCTTTCTCCTCTGCGATCAACCCATCCGAAGTTGGGACAGCCCATCGTTTTTCGGCATGCATTCCGGATTGGCCCTCGACGTAGTGAGACCTGAAGGGTTCTCTCCTGACATACATCTGGCGAATTCCAGGGTGCGAAATGCCTTTCGGCCACACGCGGTGAGTGGAGCGACCAATCTGTACAAGTTCGACAACGGTCGTGGCGATGAATCCGTGCCGCTGAGGTATACCGTGGTGTGGCAGGCGGTGGAAGGCCCGGTACTGATCAAAGGAATCGACAAAAGCACTGAAAAGACGAATCGCCCGGCCTTCTTCCTCCGGTATGCAGCGCAGTCCGGTGGCTTGGGCTATGCAGTGCTTGCTCGGATGGTGCACCTTGCGGCCGACGATTTCCAAATCTCGGGGGTGACAGCGGATAAAGTCCTCCTGTATGTAGGCACACCCGTTGGTTATCCGGAGAAAGATGTTACGGTAAGTGGGTTCGGAATCGATCCTGCAACGATGCGCAGCACGTGTGCATTTCAGTTGCACCAGCGGGATCTGAGACTCGTCTGTTCCGACAGGAGAGGCAAGGTATTTGAAGTGCCTTCGATTCGACCGGACTGTCTCTTCGACGCCAAATCTATCGTTGCGACGCCGACTCCCATTGAGGGCTCTTTGTCGGTCTTTCCCGACTCTGGCCATCGTTGAATGGAGATGGTCCAGGAGGCTACGGCCTGTTTCATCAGGCCCAGCAGGGCTGGCAGTCAAGCAGCACGATACAGCATCCGTACTCCCGGTGAGCTGAGCTAACGACCCAAATGCAAGAGTGTTCAGGCGCAGAGGCCCTCTCAACATTGAAAACAAGGAGACGATCACCCATGAAATTTGACGACAAGCGACCGGACGAATTGAGAAAATACCTGGATTTTCTCCTGTGGCACTACCGGGTTGTCGACGCGTTTTGGTACATCAACATAGAAGAAACCCACGGTGCCGATGTGGCCAACCAATTCAATGAAAAGGTCTGGTCTCGCGTGGCCGCCTTGGCCGCCAGAGACATAAGAAAGAGGTTCGAGATCAGTGAAAAGGGGCTCGACGGCTTTGTCAAAGCACTACGGTTATTTCCGTGGGCCATTATTGTGGGTTACAATATCGATCACCGCGGACAAGAAGTGATCATAACGGTTCCCGAATGTCCTACCCAGCGGGCCCGCCTGGACCGGAACCTCGGGGAGTACGCGTGCAAAGAAATGCATCGTGGTGAATTCCAGAGCTTCGCAAGAGAGATCGACCCCGCCATTCAGGTTGAGTGCGTGCACGCGCCCCTCGACCCGCATCCCCCGGACCGGTTCTGCCAATGGAGGTTCACGGTTTCACCCTGATCTTCAGCAGCCCGCCGCTTGACACGCGGATCGGCTGGATGATATTTTGCACTCGTGATAACAGCAGAATAGAGCACGTGGTGAGCGTGGTGCCGCTTCTGACTTAAGCAATAATGACGTCCTATTAGAGGCGGCAGGGGAATGCCGCTCTTCCCACAACGAGGCATTGTTGAGCCATGTTGAGAGAAATCGAAGCCAAGGTCCTAGGGGCCCTTCTTAGCGACCGCTATCTCCTGAGCCGAGTGATGTCCGACGGATTCAGCGCGGAACTCTTCTCAGACTCCAATATTCGCACAATTTTCAAGACCGCTTGGGAAATGAGCCAGGTTCCGGGTCAGGTGATCGATTGGATAACCATCGAGGACACCCTGAATCGGAAACAGTGGTACACACCGGAGGTAGGACAGGCTCTCGACCTCATCAAATCGGAAGAGCCTCCCGTTGCCGACCAGCTTTTCGCGTACGTAGAGATCCTGAAGGACGCGAGCCTGCGTGAGAAAATGCTCAAGCTCTCCAAGGTGATAACAAACTATTGCCAGCACAAGGGCCCATACAAGGACCAGGATTACCTCGAATTCAGTAGCCGCATCATTCAAACTCTGATCGAAATGCAGAAGCAGAAGGTGAAGAAGCGATCGGCTCCTCTCAAGGAAACCATTCGCGAGATCCAGGACCTGACCAAACGTCCGCGGGACGGGACGAAGAGCGTCCTCGGATACCGGATTACACCTTTTGACAGGTTGGAGCACCTGCTTTCCGGTATTCGTAGGGGATTTTACTACGGCATTGCCGGTCCCCCCCGTCGTGGAAAAACGACATTTTGCCTCGATCTCGCAGCAAAGCTCGCTGAAAACCATAAGTTCCCAGTGCTGTTCTACACATGGGAGCAGACGAGGCGTACCCTGGCAGCCAGGCTCTTGGGACGTGAATGCTATATTAATCCGGTGAAGCTCCTCACTGAAGTATCCCCCGAAGAGTCGCAACGCTACGCCCTCGTCCAGAAAGTAATCGCCCGGTCGGAATCCTACAGTGGGAATCTCTTTGTTTTTGAAGCGGGGCGCCAAGACACTATCGAACGGATCAAGGCTCAGGCCTACAATATCATGCACGAGTTTCGCTCCAATGAGATCGCAATATTCTTCGACTACCTTCAGAAGATCCCGCTGCAGAGACAGTACGAGGATATTCGAGGCCAGGTAAATGAGGCGTCGGCCCAATTGGCGGACTTAAGCCTGGAGTTGGAGTGTCCGGTCTTCGCGATATCAGCTATGGACAAAGAAGGGTGCAAGCTGGACGAGAAGCCACCGTCATATGATGAGTTTTCGACCACACTTTACGCCAGACCTACCATGCACAACTGTGTAGGAGGAGGAGACCTCGAGTACGATTTGGATGTCGCCATGGTCTTGTCCAAAGACTGGGTGGCTACGAAGAACCTCCACGAGAGGTTGAACCTGAGCGACAAAGGCAAGGAAATTCCCGATCTTCCGCAGATTGATATCATCAATCTGCATGTGGACAAGAACAGGGATTCCGCGGGAGAATCCGCGCCTACGATCCAGTATGCTTTCTTTATAACCATCAACAAGTTCGTGGAAGTAGGCTTCAAGACTGAAGAAGAATACAGCAAAGAATTTCGAGGTTTTGCCAAAGCTGAGGACATGTTCGGTACCTTGCTCGACACCGGCATATTCAAGCTTTGATCCTCCGACACCACGAGGATAGGATCGAACGACAACGAAAGTGCCGTCTCAAAAGCCGCGCACGCAGTTGGCCGTGCCCAGACCACGCTGAGTTGCTCCAGGAAAGATTTGTAGCGACAGAGCCGTCACGCACTATGTATTTGACATCGTTGACAATAAATCACGAATCATTTCCCACCCGAGAGTGTTACCCTTTTGACATTTCTGTGTTCCAAAAGACCCGCCGCGTCGATTTTTCGGCGCCCGTCACGTTCCTGTGCGGCGCGAATGGATCGGGGAAGTCAGCCTTGCTTGACGCGATAGCGAGAAAAAGTGGATTCCTGCCGTGGGGAGGGAGCAAAATCCACAAGGCTCATGGCAATCCCTATGAGACGAGGCTCGCTAACTGCGTCACCCTGGATCTGAATCCCAGGCGTCCCTACGGGTTCCACTTCAGAGCCGAGTCCTTTTTCAATTTCGCCGCTTCCCTGGATGACATCCTCATAACGGACCCTGGAAGGGACCGATATTTCGGAGGATGCTCTCTGAATACCGTGTCGCACGGAGAGTCATTTCTGACGTTTTTCAGGAGTTACGGCTTCCAGTTGGACGGTCTCTATTTGCTCGACGAGCCTGAGTCTGCTCTCTCTCCTCGAAATCAGGTCGAATTCGTGCGTATCCTGCTGCACGGCATTCAAAAAGGGAAGAAGCAGTACATTGTTGCCACGCATTCGCCTATCCTCCTGGGATGCCCGGGCTCACAGATTCTGAGCTTCGACGATTCTTCGATTCGAACTATCGATTATCGACAAACAGAACCGTTTCGATTCTACAGCGAATTTCTGGCGGCCCCTGAGAAGTTCTTCGAGTCTTGATTGTGATTTCATCGTGCAGGCCGAACAGTGGAGACCAATGAATTGAGCGAACGGATACGGCGATCCCCGACTGTGGACCTGCTTGGCGAAGAGATGGCCTCATGAAGCTCGGACTAGAGAGCCCAAATCGCCGCGTTTTGGATGGCAGACCGCCACAGAATGCCTCATCGTCAGAGTGGGATTTATTTCCCGGCCACCCGAGGGCCGGTGCGCTCGCGTCAGATTTCCCCAGATCAATTATTTCGCCGCAGGCACGGAAAGCGGGTAAAATGCGGATAAGGAGGTACAAGAGTGAGACCGTACCCCGTAATGATGAATCTTGAAGGAAAAGTGGCCATTGTGATCGGGGGAGGGCGTGTAGGCTTTCGGAAAGTCTTGGGACTCCTGGAGAGTGGTGCGCGTGTAGTGGTGATATCGCCCGAGTTGGTGGCAGACTTGAAAAAGCTGGTCGATTCGGGAGACGTCCACTGGATTCCGGAGAATTTTCACGAGCACCTGCTCGATTCCTATCCGGGCGCTCAGCTTATCTTTGGAACCACAAGCTCTCGCGCTACCAACGTGGCAATTTACGAGGCATCGACGAAGCGAAGAATTCCATGCAATATCGCTGATGTACCCGATCTGTGCACCTTCATGGTGCCGGCAGTGATAAGCCAGGGGGATCTCATGATAGCGGTGAGCACCGGTGGTTCCTCTCCCGCTCTTGCCCGGAGAATTCGGGAAGATCTGGAAAAGTCGTTCGGTCCGGAATACGCGTCACTCACGCGTCTCATGGCGGAAATACGAAAACAGGTTTTGAGCACAGGAAGCTCTTCCGACGAAAACAAAAAACTGTTTCTCGAGCTCGTGAATTCGGAAATTCTTTCAGCTTTGCGCGATAATGACAAGAAACGGGCACTAGGCATCCTCAAGGGTATTCTGCCCGAGACGTTCAATCTGGAGGAAGCTCTCCGAGAGAATGCCATGTGACCTCCTGCGGGAAAGGAATCGTACTGCCAACGAGGACGAATGCGGTCGCGTCCGGACGGGCTTGCTTATATGGACCTGATATATTAAGCTTTTCCTTTAGAGAAGCCGACGCAGGCGACGCCGTAGGTGGGTGCGTTCGTCGACGATGTCAGCAAGGGCCGGACACGGCGCTGGAACACACAGCGGTGATCCGGGACGAAGCAAAAGGGAACCATTGGTGGATCTTGTTTTCTTCAAAATCGCGTTGATCCTCTATCTCGGCGCGTCGGTGGGATATCTTATCTTCTTGCTCGTGGCTTCATCGAGTCAAGCCACCGTGGGTTTTTGGAGCACAGTGGCAGGATTCGTGGCGCACTCGCTGTCTCTTCTTCACAGGGCAATTTTCTCGGGATTCGTCCCTCTTGGGACTACCTTTGACGCTCTCTCGTTCCTCTCCTGGTCGATAATCGGACTGTTCCTCGTTGTTCGTTGCCGCGTCCCCAGTCCCGTGTTCGGGGCCGTGGCAGCTCCCCTGGCATCGGCATTGATGCTCGTGGGCTCGACACTCTCGTACCAAATCAACGAGCCCCTCGTCCCGGTTCTTCGGAGCTGGTGGCTTCCCATACATGTGGCACTCGCTGTGGTCGGCAACGCGGTTTTCGCTCTCATGGCCATCGGCGGCCTGATGTACATTTTTCAGGAGCGCCTCATCAAAACCAAACGGATCAACAGGCTTCACCGCCTTCTGCCATCCCTGGAAGTCTTGGACTTAATCAACAGGAGGGGATTGCTGCTAGGCTTCTTTCTCCTGACGTTGGGGATAATTTCAGGTGCTCTCTGGGCAGGCAGCGCGTGGGGGTTTTACTGGAGCTGGGACCCGAAAGAGACGTGGAGCCTTATTACCTGGTTTGTATACGCGGTTATGGTGCACCAGCGGGTCGCCCTCGGCTGGCGTGGACGACGCGCCGCATTGATGGCGATCTTCGGGTTCTGTCTCGTGATGTTCACCTTCGTGGGAGTAAACGCACTGCTGGGCGGGCATCACGCGTTTAGGGTGACCATCGGGGGAGGGCGCACATGATCTCCTCCATACTGGTCATAGGGCTCAATCATGCGACTGCCCCAGTAGAGATTCGCGAGAAGATCACCTTCCCAGGCAATGAGGAGGGCCGCGTAGCCCGCAGTATGCTAGACGTTGAAGGCGTCGAAGAGGCGGTAATTCTTTCTACTTGCAACAGAGCGGAAATCATAGGTCTTGTGGAAGATCCGGAGGCTACTGCAGAGAGGCTCATAGCTACCACAGGCTCGATCCACGGTCTGGCGCCTGAGCTCTTCCGGACACACCTGTACGTGAAGGAAGGGCCGGAAGCGGTGCGGCACGTTTTCAGAGTCGCTTCCAGTCTCGATTCCATGGTGCTCGGCGAGCCCCAGATTCTCGGACAGGTGAAGGAAGCATACCGGAGAGCCTCGCGCGCGGGCACTACTGGCCCCATCTTGAACCGTCTCATGCACAGGTCTTTCTTTACTGCAAAACGGGTGCGAAGCGAGACCGGCATTGGGCTTTCCGCGGTTTCGGTGGCCTACGTTGCCGTGGAGCTTGCCGAAAAAATCCTCGGAAATCTGAAAGACAAGTCCGTGCTGCTGGTAGGCGCGGGAGAGATGGCTGAGATGGCTGCTCGACACCTAGTCAGTCAGGTGGAGAAGCCGCTCCTAGTGGTCAACAGGACTTACCAGACCGCGTGCGGGTTGGCCTGTCAGTTCAAGGGCTCGGCGATGCCCATGGAACAGATTGAGGAAGGCCTTATTTCCGCGGACGTGGTCATTACTTCCACCGGCTCGTGCGAACCGGTCATCACGTATCGTCACATGAAGGAGGTCATGCGGAAGCGCCGGTACCGCCCGGTATTCCTCATCGATATAGCCATTCCCAGGGACGTGGAAATCACGGTCAACGATTTGGACGGAGTCTATTTGTACAATATTGACGACCTGCAAGCCGTTGTCGAAGAGAATGTCGGTGAACGCCGTCAGGAAGCGCTCCGGGGTGAGGCGATCGTCGCGCAGGAGGTCTCCAAGTTCATGGAGTGGACGCGAACCCTGAGCGCAATCCCTACAATTGTCGCTGTTCGCAGGAAACTCGAGACCGTTCGTGCTTCCGAATTGGCGCGACTGAATGGCAAGCTGTCCAGGTTGACCCCCGAGGACAGGGAGACGGTGGAGATGATCACCAGAGCGATAATCAACAAGATCGCACATGACCCCATTTCCTTTTTGAAAAAGGTGGGAAAGAGGTCTCGGAGCAAGGTGTACCTGGACATCACCCAAAGACTCTTCAATCTCGACGGGACCGAGGTCGACCTGGATGCACACGAAGGAGAATCCACAGATACATGAAGCTCATTATAGGTACCAGAGGCAGCGCACTGGCTCTCTGGCAGTCGCGGTTCGTAGCCAAATCCATACAGATGGCGTGTCCGGAGGTGGCCGATGTGGAGTTGGTCACCATAAAGACCAGTGGTGACAAGCTCCTGGATGTTCCGTTGGCGAAAATTGGTAGCAAGGGCCTCTTCACGAAGGAAATTGAGGAAGCTCTGATCGACGGCAGCATAGACCTCGCTGTCCACTCCATGAAAGACGTACCCACGGATCTTCCTGACGGACTTCACCTGGCTGCAGCAATGAAACGGGAAGATGCTCGCGATGTCTTCGTGTCCCGAGACGGTCGCCGCCTGGAGGACCTGAAAGAAGGGGCCCGGATCGGCACGTCGAGTCTCCGGAGGAGGGCTTTTCTTCTGCACGGCTTTCCTGGGCTGGAGGCGGTTCCCCTGAGGGGGAACGTGGACACACGTCTCAGGAAGATCGAAAGTGACGGACTGGCAGGGGTCGTGCTGGCAGCAGCAGGAATCAGGCGCATGGGATATGGTGATCGAATAACTCAATGTCTGGAGCCCAGTTTCATGGTTCCCGCGGTGGGGCAGGGTGTGCTCGCCATAGAAACGCGGGAGGACGACTCGCGCGTCAATGAGCTTGTCTCCAGCCTGAACGACCCGGGAACCGCTTGGTGTGTGGCTGTGGAACGCTCCTTTCTGAAAAGGATGGGAGGCGGCTGCCAGGTGCCTTTAGCAGCGCACTGCACCATGCTGGGGGATCGGGCGTCGCTCGTTGCCGCAGTGGCTCACCCAGAAGGAGATCCCGTCTTGAGAGACTCATGGGAAGGTCCTGTGCAGGACGTCTCTATCGGAGCCCAGATTGCAGAACGTCTCCTCGATAAGGGAGGCGCCAGCATTCTCAAGAGCGTCCTCGGTGCGCAGTGGGAAGCGAGGAGTGAGGTCGGTAGCTGCTGAATGGCAAATGAATTGCGGAGTTGACAATGTCCCATGGGATGCCGAACGAATATGCGTCTGCCGGAATGGTTGGAACTGTGTACCTCGTAGGGGCAGGGCCGGGCGCCCCGGGCCTCATCACGGTGCGAGGGCTGGAGTTAATCAGGCGGGCGGACGTCATCGTATACGACTACCTCGCAGGTGAGTGGTTCTCGCAGGAATCCAGGCCAGATGCTGAGCTGATATATGTGGGGAAAAAGGGATCGGACCATACTCTCGAACAAACCGATATCAACGATCTCATCGTGTCCAAGGCACGAGAAGGCAAGAGCGTGGTGCGGCTCAAGGGAGGCGATCCGTACGTCTTTGGGAGAGGAGGAGAAGAGGCCGAAGACCTCGTCGCTGCCGGCATTCCCTTTGAGGTGGTTCCCGGCGTTACTTCAGCAGTTGCGGCGCCGGCCTATGCGGGCATACCTGTCACCCACCGGGATCATGCATCTCTTGTCACGTTCATAACGGGCCACGAGAACCCGAACAAGGAGATGTCCTCTATAAACTGGGGGAATCTCGCTCACAACCCTGGAACCCTCGTTTTCCTGATGGGTGTGAAAAACCTCGGTTATATTGCAGGCTCACTCATGGATCATGGAATGGATCCGAACACTCCAGCAGCGCTCGTACGGTGGGGAACAACTCCCAAACAAGGATCCTTTGCTACCACCCTCCGCGAGATCGCGGCAGAAGCTGACCGTCGTCACATGAAGGCTCCTGCAGTACTCATCGTGGGCTCAGTAGCGCAGCTTCACGAGAAGCTGTCCTGGTTCGAGAAGAAACCGTTGTTCGGCAAGCGGATCATTATCACTCGCACTCGGGGTCAGTCCACGAGAATGGCCGATGCTATTTCAGAGCTGGGAGGAGATCCCATCCTCTTTCCCACTATTGTCATTGGGCCGCCTGACGACTTCTCCGAGCTGGATGCGAGCATCCGAACGGCCGGATCCTTTGATTGGATCATCTTCACCTCGGTGAACGGCGTCGAAAAATTCTTCGAGAGATTCTTCCAGATTCAGGACGACATCCGGAGCCTGGCTGGTCCGCGTATAGCGGCCATAGGTCCGATGACCGCACAAGCCCTGCACAAGAGGGGATTGCGGGTTGACATTCTTGCCAAAGAGTTCGTTGCCGAAGGTGTCCTGGCCCAATTCCCGGAGCGCGAGGTGCGTGGCAAACGCTTCCTCATTCCCAGAGCGCAGGAGGCTCGAGAAGTCCTTCCCGAAGGCCTCGCTGAAATGGGGGGACAGGTTACCGTTGTCGCTACGTACAAGACTGGCATTCCTAGTGATTCTGATGTGACAACCATCAGACGGTGGCTCCAAGAGGGGGCGGTGGACGCTGTCACGTTTACTTCATCGTCCACGGTGAGACACTTTGCCCGTATGCTCGACGAGCCGGACCTCGCCAAGATACTTGGGGCAACGGTTATCGCATCCATCGGACCCGTCACCTCTCAGACGATCCGAGAAATGGACCTCCCAGTCCACGTAGAGGCCTCCAAGTTCACCGTCGAGGGACTAGTCACCGCGCTGGTTAAGCATTTCCAGGCCCTAAAGGATTGATCCTCCTCACTCAGTGTTTTTTTCTTGGAGTGCCTTGTTAAGAATCGCCAGGATTTGCTGGTGGTTGCGCTCGAGTGTATACTGTGATGCCTTGTTTCGGGCGGCTTCCGATGCCATTTTCAGAGCTTGAGGTTCCAACAGCCAACGCATGGCAGCCGCAAGCTCATCGACGTCTGCCGGATCCTGAAGGATCCTGCCGTCTACCCCGTCCTCTATGATTCCGGCAGCACCATTGTACACGGACGTGATGGCAGGCAACCCAGCCGCCATTGCCTCGAAGACCACAAGGGAGCAGGCGTCGTAGAAGGTTGGGAGAACGAACGCGTCACAAGCCTGATAAAAAAGCTCTGGAGTGTGGGTCTTTCCAGGAAACACAACGATATCAGATAGATCTAGGCTCCGAACCCGTTTCGTCAGGGAAGGGGAGGGGGGGCCACCTACCACTACCACCCCAAAGCTGTCCGCTGGGACTTGATCTCGCAAGCTCGCGGCTGCTTCCAGGAGAAATGAGACTCCCTTCTTACGGAAGTCAAATGCCATGAACACAAAGAGCACCTGTTTGTCGAATCCCAGCTTGTGGCGGAGCTCTTTTGCCTCTTCTTCGAGGCCTATCTGACGGAAACGCTCGACGTCGATCCCGTTGTAAACGAGAGCGATTTCCTCTTTCGAAACCTGGAAATATCGGCTTATGTCCTCGCGCAGCATTTCTGATATGGCTATGATGAGGGGGCGGTGGGGCATCCTGAAAGGAGCTGATTCGACCCAGGCTCTGGCATGATATTTCGGGCTTCCGAAAAGGAGTAGCATCTTCAGGAGCCTGTGTAGAGGATTTCGTACTGCTCCCAGTTTCTTCACCGAGCTGATGTGATGGACGCCGCCGTGGCTTTGGTAAACGTTCATGACGATGGTGTTGCCGAATCCCAGGACTATGTCGAAATGCTCCTGCGAGACGAGCTTGCGGTGTTGAAGGGCAAAGTCAATCACGCGGAGCGAGGGCGGGACCCACTTGGGAGGTTTGCGAATGGGGTGAAAGACAGCTTCTCGGGGATAGCCATCCCACGAATAGCCAAACAGGTGCACTTGCCAGCCTTCGGCAACGAGCTTTCCGGCAAGATCCACCGCGTAACGCTCCGCCCCTCCAGCGTGGGTGCTGAAATTCTCTATGGCAAGTGCTATCTTCATAGGGTATGTCGCCCGGTCGCGACTCGACACAAGCGTCGGGAAATATTCCGGCCGGCCTGAGGGAGCGGAGAGGCAATCATGTCTTGACTCCGCTGTGGCTGGTCCCGGGCAATCCTTTCTCCCAGGCCTTTGCGTGCTTCAAGAACACATAAAATGCGCTATTGACCGCTATCACAAGTCCGGGCAGGCCGTCCAGCAAACCTCGCTTCCAGACTGCACATTCAAAGAACTTTCCCAATGCATGAACAACGCCCAGAAGCAGATAAGCACCGGACCCGGGACGGGCTCTGTGATCGGCAAACACTGAAGAAAACGTGTTGATCGTCCGAACCTGATCGGAAATGTCCCGGTACACGTAATGGAGGAGTGGGCGTTCCAGATCACGCACTTCTCCGTTGACTTCCAGGCGCTCGTGCAATCCTTCGCCAATCCAGCGGCCTCTTCCTCTGCGGACGAGACGTACCTTTCTGTCCGGATACCATCCTCCGTGGCGAATCCAGCGGTTCAAATATCGACTCAGACGTGGCATGGAGAACCCGGCTACAGCAGGGGGGGCGTCTTCCAGCGCACGAGCAATCTCTCGTGCAGATTCCGGGGAAAGTGCCTCATCTGCATCGAGATTCAACACCCATTCCCCAGTAGCGGCCTCTAGGGCGAATTGTTTCTGCGCCGCATAGCCTGCCCACTCTCGATAAATGACTTTCGCTCCTCTCTGCTGACAGAGCTCCACCGTCCGATCGCTGCTGCCGGAGTCGACCACAACGATTTCGTCGGCAACTGCTATGCTCTCGAAGAGCGTAGGTATACGATCGGCCTCGTTCTTGGTAATCACCGCGACGCTGAGACGAGGAGAATGGCTGGGCCGAGGCGAGGATTCCATGGGGCAATCTTATGGGTGAGGCACACGCGTGTCAATCGGTCTTTCACAAAAGGTGGTTCAGGGAAGTTCCGAGTCGGGGATGAGTGATTTCTTCAATGGAGCAATGCCTGGCAAAGCGGAGGGGCGTCTGGAGGATGCGATTCCGTGAGTTAACATAATATCCCTTATCGGACACCGACCACCAGGCACTCTCAAGCCATGCCCCGCTTGCCATCAACCGGACTCACCCGAACTTCTATCCCGATTGTTCGGATCACGCTCGCTATCGCTTCAGCCTCTTGACGTGGTCCGATCGCCACGACACAGGACCCAAGGTGGTCTACTTCCCATGCCACGGCAAATGCTTGCTCTTCCGTGATTCTCAAAACAAGCATGGTTATGTCCATCACTTCCCGGTACGTGTTGTAATCGTTGTCTATGATTCGGACTTCGTGGAGGTTCTCTCTGTCATCGGATTCATCGCTTTCGGACCACGAGTCCAATATCAGAGGAGAGAATCGTTTGCTGGTATAGCACCAGATCTCTTCACCGCTTCCCCTTTCGGGCATAACGGTGATGGCGCAGAGAGAGCTTCTGCCGCTCAAGCTCCGTCCATTGTCATTCGAGGGACGTGGACCGACGCCAGGCTCCTCCCCGCGGCAAATTCGGGTGATGAGTCCATAGGAATCCTCCCGGGAGACAGTCGATCCTCTATCCGAATGGACCGTCTCGCTTCCTTGCCCACGTGGAGCGCACTCGGTCATCTTTCCTGGTACCTCTAGGGCCCGCCAATTCCGAAGATAAGAGATCTTGCCGACCTCGGTCAGGGGGTGCCGTTGGGAAAGAGCTTCAAAGCACCCTCCATATCGGATACCTTGAATATGAACAGCGCGGCCTCCGTGTCGGAGAATCCAGCACCATAGGTGTAGGCTATGTTTATTCCCGCGTCTCCCAGCATCCGCGACACCTTGTTGAGGATGCCCGGCTTGTTCTCCAGGACGAGGCCGATAACATCCTGAACTTTTACCTTGTAGCCGGATTTCCCTAGGACTTCCAACGACTTGGCAGGATTGTCGGTAATCAGGCGAATCATCGAGTACTTGGCCGATTCCTTAAGGATCGCCTCATAATAATCCCGCGGAGCGACTCGCCTCCCAGTTTGGTTTCGCACATCATAGAGGGCCAAGAGGTATTCGTTCGCATCCTGAATGCTCATCGCTTCGATGTTGATGTGCTCGTCCTTAAGGATGGCAGTGAACTTGGCCAATTCGCCAGGTGCGTCCGCGAGCATGACTTCAAGCTGCTTTCTGACCGGCATCGTTTTCTCCAGGTTTTTTTTCAAAGACCAAACCTATTATGCCTCAGTTCCGCTTTCAACGGAACTGCTTTGGAGCTATAATCGTCATTTCGCAAGGCACTATCGACGACGCCGCTCGGAGCCGCGAGCTTGATGGAACACGTGGAATACCGACCACCGTCAGGTCAGTCAGTAGTGATGTTCACCCTCGCTGGAGGCACTCTTGGACAATTCCCGGCCAGCATGGCTGTACCTGAGCAATCTTCTCTCTCGGAAAGTACTCTCCGGCATCGAGGGCACCGTGTTGGGCAAACTGCGCGATCTGGTGGTGAGCTTAGATGCTCCACATCCCGAAGTGGTCACTCTCATTTTTCGACCGTTGTGGTCGACTAAGCTCTCGTGCCTGCCGTGGACGGATGTCGACAAAGTCGACCCCTCGGGAATCATCCTCAAGCCCAATCGAACCGTTCCAATCCCCCTGTCTGAGCAAGTTCTGTCGCCTTCTCACGTCCGCTTGAAGGAGTTCCTCCTGGACAAACAGATCGTCGACGTGCACGGAGCAAAGGTCGAACGGGTAAATGACCTCCAGTTCGTCCAATCCAATGGGAAGCTTGTGCTCGTCGCCGTGGATGTAGGAATTCGGGGCCTTCTCAGACGCCTCGGATTTGAGGACCACGTAGTGAGATTCTGTGAGTGGTTCTTCGACTATCAGCTAAAGGAGCTTTTCATCTCCTGGCACTTCGTCCAGCCCTTGGCGGATCTTCGTAGGCTGCGTCTCCAAGTTCCGATGGGCGAATTGTCGAAGCTTCATCCTGCGGATCTGGCCGACATTATCGAAGATATGGACGTTCATGAGAGGACGGCCATGGTAGAAGCTCTGAATGAGGAGATCCTCGCCGACGCGCTCGAGGAAATGGACCCGAAAGTGCAGGTTGCGATAATGCGCGCGCTGCGGCCCGAAAAGGCCGCGGACATCATTGAGGAAATGGCGCCTGATGAGGCTGCGGATCTGATCGCCGATCTCCCGAGGGATACAGTCGACGGTATCTTTCGCGAGATGGACAATGATTACGAGGAAAAAGTCAAAGGCTTGCTCGTTCACGATGAAGACGAGGCAGGCGGCCTCATGACAACCCAATACCTGACCGTTACCCCCGCCACTCCCATCATTGATGCGCTTGCGCACATCCGGTCTCACGCCGACGAAGCAGATGTGATTTATTACATTTACGTAGTGGATGATCAGGGAAAGCTGCTGGGGGTCGTGAACTTGCGAGAGCTCTTGTCCAACGAGATCTTCACGCCGGTTGAGAGAATCATGACTACCCGTATGATAACTGCCCGCATCGACGACCACGCCAAAGACATAGCGAATCTGTTCGCAAAGTACGGATTCAGGGGGCTTCCCGTTGTAGACGAAGAAGGGAGAATGAAAGGAGTGATTCGATTCAAAGCCATTCTGGAAGTACTAGCGCCGTACCTGGGCAAATAGGGCTGATTATGATGGAGCCGCAAGATTCTGAAAGTACAGGCAAGAGAGTGAGGGTTTTTCTGAGGGAGGACTGCGGTGGGACATCGTGCTGAAGAGTCGCGTGCTGCCGCCGGCGGATTTTTCCGGCGCCGTCTCAGAGGTCTGTGGGTTCTGCTCCTCATTATGGGACCCGGGATCATCACCTCGAGTGCGGACAACGACGCGGGCGGGATCGCAACGTATTCTCTGGCCGGAGCTGAATACGGTCTGTCCATGATCTGGCTCATGCTGCCGACCGCACTGCTGCTCATCATTATTCAGGAGATGTGTGCACGGATGGCCGTGGTTTCCGGAAAGGGGCTGTCGGACCTCATACGAGAGCGGTTCGGCGTCAAGTATACTTTCTACACCATGGTTGTCCTCGTCATCGCCAATCTCGGGACAACGCTCGCTGAATTCGCGGGCATTGCGGCGGCGCTGGAGCTCTTCAAAATCTCCCGCTACCTATCAGTTCCCTTCAGCATTCTCTTCTTGATGTGGCTCGTGGTAAAGGGAACCTACGGATCGGTAGAGAAGGTCTTCCTGGCAGCCTGTTTTCTCTTCGTCTCGTATGTGGTCACGGGATTTCTCGTCAGCCCTGACTGGACCGAGGTGTTTCATGCTCTCGTCTCTCCAACGATCCGAACTGATCCTCCCTACCTCGTCATGATGGTGGGTCTCGTCGGGACCACGGTGTCCCCGTGGATGTTGTTCTATCTCCAAGCATCCATCGTGGACAAGGGCACGGGAATGAAAAAGGATCTGACGGTGTCGCGGATCGATGTAATTTTCGGATCGGTCGTCGTATGCGTAGTGGCGACTTTCATCATGCTTACATGCGCGTTCACCTTGCACAAGGCCGGCATACAGATCACCGAAGCCAGTGAAGCAGCCCTTGCGCTGGCTCCGCTGGCCGGGGATTATTCCAAGTGGCTGTTCGCGTTCGGATTATTCAATGCTTCAATGTTCGCTGCATCCATTCTGCCCCTTTCCACGGCTTACACGGTATGTGAGGCTTTCGGGTGGGAGTCGAGCCTCGACAAGAAATTCTCTGAAGCGCCCCAGTTTTACGGCCTGTATTGCTTTACTATTTTCTTGTCTGGTCTGATTATTCTGATACCCGGTCTTCCGCTCGTTAAAATCATGTACGTCTCGCAGGTTCTTCAGGGGCTCGTCCTTCCCGCGGTACTTGTCTTCATGGTCCTCCTTGTGAACGATCGATCCCTGATGGGTGACCATGCCGGCGGCCTCGTGCTCAACATTGTGTCGTGGGGATCGGTGGCGGCATTGATCCTTCTCAACGTGGCCGCAGTGTTCTTCTCCGCCCTGGAATTGATGCCGTGGCGGCTCTGAGGCAGGATGTCAATTTTCCCCCTTTGGAGAGTCGCGTGATGGAACGGGTCGAATCTTCTCTTTTCGACGCACCCATTGATCGATACGGCACAGCCAGTGAAAAGTGGGAAAGGTACGGTGGACGAAACGTCATACCTCTTTGGCTTGCTGACATGGATTTCAAATCACCGAGCCCGGTATTAGCCGCCTTGCACAGGCGTGTGGATCACGGGGTCTTCGGGTACACTCGAGCGCCAAGTGAGCTCGTTGACGTGCTACAGGAATCCCTCTTGCGCTCCTACGGATGGGCGATAGAGCCGGAGTGGATCGTCTGGCTACCTGGGCTTGTGACCGGCCTGAATGTGGCGTGCCGCGCCGTGGGGGCAGATGGCGACCTCGTGGCCACCAGTGTTCCCGTATATCCTCCTTTTCTTTCGGCGCCCCGCTACTCCAGGAAACAGATCGTCACCGTTCCCATGATTCAGGATTCGGGGCGGTGGAGATTCGACATGGACGGGTTGAACAGCTCGCTCCCCCCTCGTACCAGCCTGTTCTTGCTGTGCAGTCCCCACAATCCTTGCGGCCGCGTGTTCACGCGTGAAGAGCTGCTTGATCTGGCCGAGCTTTGTGAGCGCAAGGGAGCGGTCATTTGCTCAGACGAAATCCATTGCGACCTCGTGCTGGATCAGACCGCGCGACATATTCCCACCGCGACCCTAGCGCCCGAAATTGCATCCCGTACGATAACGCTCATGGCGCCCAGCAAGACGTACAACCTGCCCGGCCTGGGGATCGGCTTCGCAATCATCTCCGATCGGGAGCTCCGAGCCCGGTTCAAGAGGGCCATGGCCGGCATCGTTCCCGGCGTAAACGCCCTAGCTTTCACTGCTGCTCTTGCAGCATACCGTGACGGGGCCGAATGGCTCGAAGCACTACTGTCTTACCTGAGAAGAAATAGGGACTTCGTGCAAGAAGTCGTAGGAAAGATCCCTGGATTATCCATGAGCCACGTGGAAGCCACATACCTTGCCTGGCTGGATGCGCGCTCAATGGGGTTGGCCGATCCGGCCCAGTTCTTTGAGAGAGCCGGGGTGGGCCTAGGCTCGGGGGATCTGTTCGGAATGCCCGGGTTTGTCAGACTCAGCTTCGGGTCACCACGGAGTCTCGTGGAAGAAGCCCTGGCCAGGATGCGGACGGCAGCCGAAGCATGGACCTCCCGGTGACATGGTGAGTCATTGTTGGGCCAAAAGCGACGTGACCAGGGATGAAATCGCTGCTCCAATGCGTTCGCGAGAGACATTCGAGACGTCCTGCGTTGTGCTCGGTTCTCCTGAAGGGCCGCCACTAAGCACCGCCGTGAGGTGGTAGCCCTCACCCGTTCTCTCCACCACGATCCTTACCACAAGGTCGGCGGAAGTCTGCGCTCCCGGAGCGACTACTATTCCACGCATGTCCGCAGACGCTGGAGCCGATTCCTTTCGTTCTTTCGACGCAATCGTGGGCATGAGAAACGTATACCTTTTTCTCAAGGCCTCTGGCGCCTCGAACCGGATCCACGGCACGGGATTCCCTTTCGGATCGGTAATCCTCACTTCCACCCGTGCCCTGCCCTCTTCTCTCTCTCGACCTGCATGAGGGACATCTCGAAATTTGGCGCGCTCGCGAACGGGAGCGATCTCACCGGCCCCCTCTGGCAACTCCTGAGGTGCGACCTGCCGAGCTACACTCAACGAAGGCTCCGTCGGGGAGTCGTCGAGAGGCATCTCGGGTGATGGAGCAGGCTCGCCGGCCGGTTTTCGGACACCGCGGATTTCATCACTCTCTGACAAGGGATGCTCGCCATACAACAGGGGGGCCGCGGGGCCAATGCCGCGCTTTAATTTCGGTTCGCGCTGAATCGGTGTACGCGCTGCTGCCTGCTGAGAAGGCTCCTGGTCCTGACGGGAATCCTTGTCCTCAGATTTCACTGCGCTCGATTCTTCCCGAAGGGTCCCCTCCCCTGGCATCGAGACGGTTGAGTCCTTCAGTGAAACCTTCATCAGGGACCCCGTCTCAAATGATCTCCAGACAGGAACAGCAAAAACTGCCACGACCACAAGCGCTGCCACTGTGCTCAATGCCAGGGCAGGCACCCTGAACGGCACGCGCACGAGCTCGGCGATGAGCTCGCTGAAGCTTCGGCGTCCGGCCCCCTTCGCGTACAAGCGATCAAGACGACGAGTAAGAGCGTCGGGAATGCGGACCGTATGTGTTATCTGATGCGCATCCGACGCGGTCCAGTCGGCAATCGCTCGCGCTGCCTTCCCACATTCATCACAAGATCTTAGGTGGGCCTCGATGGCAGGTTCGGGACTGACCCCTTCGGAGGCAAATCGAAAGAGGTCCGCTTCGTCCGGATGGAAGACTTCCGGATGCCTCTTGAGAACAAGGTCCGCCTGACGGAGGATCTCAATCTCCGAAGAGCAAACAGGGCACTCGCCGATGTGGCGCTCCAACTCTAGTCGGGTTCCATCGTCCAGATCCCCTTCCAAATAAGCCAGGAGCTGTCCGGCATCCCTGCCCTGCGGACATGTATCGTCTCTTTCGGTCACGGGACATTCACCCCATCCGATGTCAGATCCCTAAAGCTACGGCCCAGGGACGCGAGGCACCGCTGCACTTTGACACGAAGGGTTCCCTCTCTCTCCCCGAGGATCTCAGCCATCTCCTTGTACGGGAGCCCGCGGTCGTACCGCAATGCAAGCAACTCGCGGCAGGCTTCAGAGATCGCCCCAAGAGCTTTCCGCAGCAGCCTCGCCTCCTGCAGGTCGCCCAATAACGATTCTTGATCTTTGTCTCGTCCGACCACCGAGACGTATCCCCCTTCTGCGAAATTGCGAACATCCAGGGAAATGGTCGAGCCGGTCCCCCCTCGCCTTTTCGATGCAGTGAATCTCCTGTACGTGCTGACGCGCACGCGCCGAGCAATCTCTACTATGTATGCTTCCAGCGGTCGGTTCGGGTCGTAGCGCTGCAGAGCCTTGAATAAATTGAAGAACACTTCCTGAACTGCGTCCTCGTGATCACCGTGTCCCGAAGGGTCGTATTGAGACACAACCCTGGCAACTAACCCATGGTATCGAGAATACAATTCCTCCCATGCGCGCCGCTCCCCTCGATTGCAACGAGCCACCAACAGTGCGATCTTCTGCTTCTCCTCTTCCTGCAAGGAACCTCCGTTCCATCCGGGGACTCCATGTACGGTATTGTAGGACGTAATTCCCGGTCTTTCAAACGAAACCGGCCTTCGGCTCCTGTGGGTGCGGGAACACAAGCAGAATCTGTCTCGGAATCGCGGCAAATGTTAAGATCGTGGCACGCTTCTTTTCTTGCACCTTCACCCTAGCCGTCTTCCGCAGGGAGAGGAGACTTGCAACCGCCCGGAATGACAAAGCCCTCTCTGTGGGAGAGGGTGGGGTGAGGGCTCCATGGGCAGTATCCTCCCGCACCGTACCACTCTTTCTGCTGTTTCCCGAGTCTTGAGGCACTTTCAATACCCCCACCCTACTCTTCGCAAACGAAGAGGATGCGTTACATTTATATGTGGTTTCGCGAGGGGGACGAGGCTCGAGTCGTGGCACAGGATATGCAGCAATTATTATTAATAGCCTCAATATGTTATAATTATTTCTTAAAGTATTTTCTTGACTTTTCTCAAGGCTTCTCCTATATTCCTCAACCGTAAAGAGGCACTTCGGCGGTAGCCGAAAGTGCTGGTTTTGACCTCTGCCCTGGATGGACACCCTCCCTCCCCCATAACCCCCCCATCCAGGGATTTGAGGTCCTTTGAATCATCGGGCTTCATCATTGGGCCCATCATATTCCCTATCCCAAGGCAGCGACCGCGAAACGGTCGCTGCTGTCGCGTATAAGGTGACTTTACGTCGTACTGGAATTATCGCTCGCTCCCGGTCTTCCATTGCCTCCACTTCCGCTGGCTTGGGTTCGCTCTCTCTTTGCTTCCACGATCTCGATCGCCGAGGGTTCGACCTTTAGGCTTGTTCGTATTCTCGCGGGCATGATAGAGTGCGAGAGGTAAGAGGCTTGCGGGACAGAGGCCCCATGTCGGTCAGCCACCCGCGTGGAGAGGCATGAAATGTTGCTAGACAGTATTTCCTGGATTACCAAAGCCTTGTTCGTGATCGGGTGCATAATCTTCTTGCGATGGATAGCCCAGATCTACTCATAGAGGTCCCTGTGGTGGCGGTTTCCTGGTGAGAGATTCTCCCCCCCGCTCTGTCTCCGCAAGAGGCCTTCCTGTATAACAAGTGGTCTGCCAGTGATTTCGGCCCGTTCACGGGAGTAGCAATGGGATGCGACAGAGTTCAACCGTGAGGGATGCCACGTGAATTCAATAGGTGGCGGCATGGGTCTCATGCCATTTCATGGCGCTAGTATTCCTATCAGGTATTCGAGACCGCTCTGAACTTTCTTCAGGCCCTCGTGTACGGCAGCCTGCACAGAAGACGCTTCGTCAATCCAGGGGTACTCTCCTCCAATGACAACCTCTATGGGCCGGTTAAACCAGTGATAGCAGCCCCTGTCATCTCTTCTCAGGGGCCCTACTCCGACGAGACGGATTAGGAGTGTCTTGAGCTTGCACGGGTCTGGCACACGGATGCACCCTGCAGAAGCAGGCCCGTACGTAATCTGTGGTACAGAGCTAGGATATGCTCGCGCGTCGTAGCCGTGCAGACCGAGATCCCGATAGCGACGGCAGCGTCCCACTTCGTCGCAGAGAAGCACCGGAGCGAAAAATGCCTTGTACAGACCTGGGATTTCCCCGAAGGTCTTGTCAAAGTACATCACGTCCGGGTAGCAGTACAGGTGGTTGATAACGAATCTTCCTTCAGGAGTTGGCGTGCGTGGGCCGCCCAGTGCCACTGGAGTTTCATACACACACTCCACGGACCCATCTTTTCCGATCACCTCCACGGCCAATTGGAAATGTGAAGAGTTGATCACGATACGTACGGATTGGAGATGACTTTCCCGGATTTCTCTGCAATCAAGGGCGAATTCGCGCCAATTTCTATAGAGGGGCGGAAGACAGGGGTCATCAGGAGGGGGGTCAGGATCTATCCACAGATCCGCGATCTCGGGACTGGCTTCGGCTCCGGCCGATTGTTGAACCGAGGCAACGGAGGAGGTGGAGTCTGGCGACGTCTGATCGGAAGGAGCTGCAACTGGGGGAGCCACGACTTCGGGTGGCTCTGCACGGAGGGAACCGGCGTGAAACAGCACAATTCCAGCGAGTAACAAAACGGTTGCTAGGATGGCATGTGGCGGGTTCTCGGACAAAATAGCTGTTCCGTCTCCGGGTCAATCCTGTCGAGTGGCTATGTACTGAAAGAGAGCATGAAAAGTCAAGGGTCCCGCGGCCTGACGGCTCAGCGGTCAGAAAACGGGAAATGGCGCAGCGCATGATATTCAGCCCCTGTCGGCTTCAGAATACTCTGAAACAGAACCGCACGCCGGGCCACGAAAGATGGTCCCGTGAGATCAAGCTTCTGCCTGATTGTGTCCACGAGCTCTCCTATTCCTTTGCCCGACCGGACTCGACCAAGCGTAAGGTGTGGGCTGAAAGGACGCTTTTCTCGGGCAAAGCCACGGGGCTCCAGGACGGTCTCCACTCGTCCGGCCACGCGCGAGAGGCATGGATTCTCTTCATGAATACCCGCCCAGATTACCCGCGGTCTGGACAGGTTCGGAAATGCCCCGAGCCCTCGAACAGTAAGCCTGAAGGGGGGTTGCTGAGCAAACACGGGAGTCAAATCCTGCTCGATGTCCGAGATCAAATCTTTCGCGATCTCTCCCAGGAACTTTAGGGTGATGTGTATTGCTTCCGGGCGAACCCACTTGACGTCCGCTCGCGTCCGGCGAAGGGAATCGCTGACCGATTCCAAGAAAGCTTTTCCATCTTCCGACAACTCTAGAGCCACGAATGCTCTGATCGTATCGTCTGAGCTCATTGTTTTACCCACTCCGAATCTCCTGGACGGATGAATGTCCGGCCGGGTGTGACCATGTAGCAGAATATCGCCTCCAACCTCTGACTTGTCAAAGCGGAGTGCCTTTGCCGTACTTGACCGGTGCTTGAGCGTATTGCGCGTTCGCCTGTGGCAATGTCTCCTTCAGTCTTCTCACGCGCTCGCCATCCGCAGGGTGGGTCGAAAGCCATTCCGGTAGAGGAGGCTTCTTGATCTGAGCCATTCTCGTCCACAAATTGACCCCTTCCGAGGGATCGTATCCTGCCCGTGCCATGTACAATTGGCCAATCCGGTCTGCCTCAAGCTCATGAGTCCTACTGTACGGCAGGATCACCCCCAGAGTGCCGCCCAAGCCGAGCGCGCCGAGGATAGCCCGAGACTTCGCGTCGAGCTTTCCGTCTTTCTCTTTGAGAATCTCGCTACCCATGGCGATGGCTCCTCTCAAGGTTAGCTGCTGACTTAACCTCTCACCACCATGGCGCGCAACCGCATGGGCAATTTCATGGCTAATGACGGCGGCCAATCCCGCTTCGTTTCGCGCGTACGGAAGAATGCCGGAAAACACCACGATCTTCCCGCCGGGCAAACAGACCGCGTTCGGCTCATCACTCTCTACGACTTTCACATCCCACTGAAATTTGGGACTATCGAGGGCCTCGGCAGCCCCACTTACCCTTTCGGTAACCCGCTTCACGATTCCCCTGATACGATCGTCTTGGATTTCTCGTTCCCTGGCCATGATTTCATTGAACACCTTTAATCCAAGCGCGTTCATTTGGGTGTCGGACAGCATGTTGAATTGCCTGCGCCCCGTATGGGGAACGGTGGCGCACGCTGTGAAAACGAGGAGGCATACCACCGCAAAGCCTAGAGACGAGCGGAACAGCGGTGTTCTGTGGAGCTTCTCAGAGCGTATAACTTGATTAATCAAGTACTTCATGGTAATCTATGGTTAGCTGCTTGAGATCCAACAGCATCCCGGAGGTGTACATTGAGGTGCGATAAGTGCGACTACATCAGTTTCGACTACAACCACGATTGTCCGAAGTGCGGCAAGGACCTGGCGGCTGTTCGCAGCCGGCTGGGAATTCTTTACGACCCTCCTGAAGTGGACTTCGATGAGCTCTTCACCGGGCAGACCGGCTCCTTCGCGGCCGGTTCCCGAACGGCCGCGACAAAGGTTGGTCCCGCGGCACAAGAAACGGAGCTCGATCTCGATTCTGTCGGAGACGAATTTGAATTCACCCTCGACGACTAGTGTCGTCACGTTACGATGCATTCCCCTATGCGTCGTCGCCAGACGGTTGGCTTAGAGCGCAGGTGGGGGCCGGCATCTCTCCTGCCACTGATTGCTTCACAGAATCTTCAGCGGCACAGCCAGTCTTCTCATGCGTTCACACCTGGAACGGGCGGCTGGTAGCGACTCTATTCCGACCGCTGCTCCAACGGCCATTCGTTCCTCTCCTGAAGGACTTCCCGGAAGACCTTTAGGGCCTTGTTGACTGCCGGCATTCCTCCATAGATCCCGCTCTGAAAAATCACCTCTGCAACGTCGTGGGGATCGCATCCCACATTGAGCGCCCCATAGAGGTGAAGCTTGAGCTCCTCAGTTCGTTCAAGCACGGTCAGCGCTGCCACGGTGATCATTTGCCGTGTCGTGTGAGGAATACGCTCGCGCGCGTACATCTGGCCCGTGATAAATAGGGAGAGGTCCTTTGCCAATCCCTTGTCAAACGAACGCCACAGGTCGAAGGGGCGCTCGTCCGGGTATCCGTCGAAATAGAGTTTTGCTACTCGAGAAGTCTTGCTCTTGAGATCCTCTTCCATGTTTTCCTCGATCATGTTGAAAAAGTTGACTGGAGTAGGCCGGTGCCTGTCTGTTTCCTGGGGTGACGCCAGCGGACAATGAGTGATCCAACACCAAGTCTTCGCACGCCCGCAGACGCATCTTTCCCTTGTTTCCAGCCGGAATTCCGGGAGCTCATGAATCGAACGATATCCGCAGCCCGTCCCGGGCGACTATTATCCTGCCTGGAAGGTTGTAGTCGCTACTGATCGCATTTACGATTTCCTGCCATTCTTCTTGACATCTCGGAATAGCATATGGTTTCCCGGAGATCGGGTGGGCGATCCTCTTTGCTGGGACGTATTTCTTCAAAAAGCTATTGGCTGGATCATCGGGAATCTGGTCGCCGTCAGAAATATGGACGAGATATGAGCGTTTGGGACTCCAACGATTGATATAATCCATGGCCTTCTGGAAGCTCATGTGGTGGGGCCGATTGATCTCGGGCTCGTTGAGCCAGTGAGATTGGATAATCAGTACGTCCGGTTTCATGAGAATCGCCGGCTCGTCGACCACGGTCATGAAATCAGATGTATAGACCAGCTTGAAATGGTCTTGATTCGTCTCCTCCAATACGTATCCCACCGAACCCTTTGCAGTAGGGCCATGAAAGGTCTTAAACGGCGTAATTTTCATATGATCCCGTTCAAACGGTTTTCCGGGAAGCACCATACGCTTCTCGATCAGTGATCCCAGGAGATAACCGAATCTCGTCTCGATAGTGCCCCAAGAATCTTCCGTAGCGTATACGGGAATAGGGCGCCATAAATCTTTTGGCATTGACCGGCGGAAAACCAGCAAATCGTCCAAACCGAGGTAATGATCGCCGTGTTCGTGCGTGATCAGTATAAGGTCCGGCCGTTCTACGTTGTTGCGCCACATCTGGCTGCGGATGTCCGGGCTGCAATCGATGAGAACGGACTCGCTTCCGCGAAAAAGGATCGAGGTTCTCGTTCGTTCTTCGCCGAGCTCCAGCATTTTGGTGCACGCTTGGCATCGGCACGAGTACTCTGGAAGGCTCCACGCTGCCCCTGTGCCAAGGAAGACTATTTCCATGCTCCTGCCTCGTTTGAGTTCTGGTCCAAGAAGATCCTTGCATCCAGCATTCGTCTAAACCGGTCTACGAGCTCGTTCTACGCTGAGTCCTTGTGCGCGGCCCACGCTGGCATGTGGGCAGATGCCCAGAAACATACCACACACCACGCTGTGTCACGAAGACAAACGTATCCCTGCGGCGCCAATCGCTTACCCCAAACGATTGTCACATCTCTGCTTCTGCTGTGCATCAAAAAGGGGTAGCCTTAAGTAGCCTCTTGGGCGTCACTTGCCCCGGTACACAATAAGGCCGTGGGTAAGATCGTAAGGGGAAAGTGCTACAGTGACTCGGTCCCCGAGGAGAACCTTGATTCTGAATCGCGACATTCGACCGGAGAGCTTCGTTCGGATACTTCTACCGTCATCCGTTTCCACCTGATACATTCCCCCAGAATGCACCTTTACTACTGTTCCTTCGACTTTGACGTTATCGTCCCGCGCCACGTTAACTCCTTTGCTAGGATCTCTGAGAGCCAAGCTCGCAGACATCTAAGACAAGACCGCCTCTTCCTCGATCAAGACCGACGAAGCGAACTTGTAAGAAGTATCATCACTCGTTCACCCTTGTCAATCGATCTCTCCCCAGGTTTTCTTCACTCGTTCAAGGTCCTGGGGGGTATCGACTTCGATCGAATCCTTGTCCGTTGTCACGGTCATGATCCGGTACCCGTGCTCGATAGCGCGGAGTTGTTCCAAGTGCTCCGCTTTTTCCAGATATCCCTGGGGGAGACGTACGAAACGCTGGAGAAAATCGTTTCTATACGCGTAGATGCCATGATGCTTGAAATAGACTGCTTCCCTATCTTTTTCCCGAAAAAAAGGAATAGTCGCCCGGGAAAAGTAAATAGCGTACCCCTCGGAATCCGCGACCACCTTCACGGCATTGGGATCGTGAATCTCTTGCTCGCGGATTATCCGGTAAATCAGGGTACTCATTGGGATCGTTGGATCCTTCAGCAGCGGACGTACCACTTCCTCTACCATGGAAGGATCTATCAACGGCTGATCTCCCTGTACATTGACAACGATCGCATCGAAAGCCAACCCGATATTCGAGGCTGCCTCTGCGATACGATCTGTACCACTGGGGTGGTCTTTCGATGTCAGGATCGCATGGCCTCCGTTCTTCTCCACAGCATCGAGGATTATCCGAGAATCCGTCACCACGTAGACCTCGTCCACGAGAGGTGACTGTTCTGTCCTCTGAAGCACCCGCACGACCATGGGCTTGCCATGCAGATCAGCGACTGGTTTGCCCGGAAAACGGGAAGACTCCATCCGGGCAGGGATGAATGCCACTATCTTTGGATTGTGTTGGCTCATCGAGACAATTGAGCGCAGGAGCACCCCCAGACTTCACATATCCTCGCCACGGGATTCCTCCGGGTCAGAGAATTTCCTCTGCTGCTGCCTGCAAATCCATAACTATGTTTCTGATCCTCTCCTCATCCATCTGAAGAAACACCGGAATCGTCACAAGCCGAGAGAGAATCTCAGAGCTTCTCGGAAGCATGTCTGCCGAATATCGCATTTCCTTTCCGTACGGCTGGCCGCCGAACGGGTAAGGCCCTGGCCAGGCGGTCTTGCGCCCGATCACGTGCTCCCAGTTTGGGAGAAAGTGCCAAAGGTTGTTCCGGAAGTATATTGCCGAGACGCCTCTCTCCGTGATGTTGCGATGAAACGCAGCCGCCTTTTCGGCATCGGGGAGGAAGAAGCAAACATGCGTGTAACTATCCTTCCCATTTTCCGGAAGAGCTCGCATTGTTATGGCCTCGAAGCTTTCAAGTGCCTCCCGAATAAGGGCCTGATTCTCGTGTTGGCGCTCGATCATGTCTTCCAGCTTGCCGAGCTGGGCCAACCCGACAGCCCCCTGGAGCTCGCTCATCCGGTAATTGAATCCGATGAAATTCCGTCCCTCGAGGGCCCTGCCGACTTCAGGGTTATGATCATGTCCGTGGTCTGCGTATTCAGATGCCCTCACGTAGAGGTCACGGTCGTTTGTGATCACCATTCCGCCTTCGCCGGTGGTCAAGGTCTTGTAGAAATCGAAGGAAAACGTACCCATGTCTCCCCAAGTCCCCAGTTTCTTGCCTCCTACGGCTGCACCGAGAGCTTGAGCAGTATCTTCGATGACTCGCAGGTCGTGCTTCTTGGCAATTTGAATGATCTCTTGAATCCGGGCAGGGGAGCCGAGCATGTGGACCGGGATGACGGCCCTCGTCTTCTCGGTAATCTTCTTCTCGAAATCCTGGGGATCCATATTCAGGGTCTCATCGATTTCAGCCGGAATCGGAACTGCACCGGCTTCGATGATTGACTCGAACGTAGCCACGAACGTAAATCCCTGGGTAATAACCTCGTCGCCTGGTCCGACCCCGAGTGCAGCGAGAGCGACCTTGAGAGCAGCCGTGCCAGACGTAACGGCATGAGCGTAGACAGCTCCCGTGTATTTCGCGAATTTTTCCTCGAATTCCTGAACCTTGTACACGCCCTTCCGGACGTTGTCGAATTCGTAGCGGAAAAGAATCCCCGTTTCAAAGACCTCGTTCACTTGCTCTTTTTCCGCTTCTCCGAGCCATTCATATCCCGGCATGCATTCCTCCTATGAAGATCCTCCACCGCATATATCGCGAGGCCTGAAGGGAACAGTTGGTATTTCAAATTGCTGACAGGGGAACGTAATTGAATCGAAGTCCGCTCAAGTCTTTGTTATCTCCGTCCGATCACCGAAGGCTCGCCGATATATCTGTGCTGCAGCCTCTTTGCTCAGCGTCCTCGGGTTGTTCTCGACCGGTCGAGTAACTTTGAGAGCTCCATCAACAAGCATCGGAATGTCTGCTCGGGGAAGACCGACGTCCAGCAGGGAAGACGGTATTCCAATGTCCTCGCAAAGCGTTCGAACAGCATTTACCGCTGCGGCCGCTGCAGCCCGAAGGGACTTCCCCTCCACGGACTCCCCCATGCATCGAGCAACGTTTGCCAGCGACCTCTCTGCCGCAGGAAGATTGAATTCCATGACATGAGGGATCATCATGGCATTCGCCAACCCGTGAGGAATCCTGTAGTGGCCGCCCAAGGGATAGGCTAATGCGTGTGCTGCTCCTACTCCCGCATCGGCCAGAGCCATTCCCCCAAGGAGACTTCCGAGCAGCATGCTCTCTCTCGCCTGAATGTCTTCCCCGTGAAACACAGCTCGCCTGAGGTTTTCGCTTATCAAGCCGATCGAACGGAAAGCCAAAGCTTCCGTGAAAACGGTTGACGACCTACTGGTCACGGACTCAATCGCGTGAGTGAGAGCATCCATGCCTGTTGCTGCGGTTACTTCCGGCGGCATCGAAACAGTGAGCTCGGGGTCCAGGACGGCTGCGTCCGGGTAGAGGAACGGACTGTTTATTCCGCCTTTCACGTTGGTTTCCCTATTGGTGAAAACCGCGGTAAACGTGACTTCGGCTCCGGTACCTGCTGTCGTAGGAATCATGATGGTGGACGTCCCGGGAGCCTCTACCTTGTTGAGACCCACGTAGTCTTCGGCTGCCCCTGCATTCGTTATCAGGATTGATGCAGCCTTGGCAGTGTCCATGGTAGAGCCCCCACCGAGCCCCACCACGAGGTCTGCCCCGATTTCGCGCCCTATCTTCGCCGCCTCGTCAGCACTATCCAGATACGGTTCCGGCTCCAGGCCAGTAAAGGTTAGGCCTTCCAACCCTTCCTGGGAAAGGCTCGAGAGGGCCACGCTCAGTATCCCGGTCGTTTCCATGGCCGGGTCCGCGACGAGAACGAATCTCTGGGCTCCCAATTCTCGAGCCACTGCGCCAAGAGAGCGGATACTTTCGCGTCCGAAGAAAATTTTCGTCTTCACGTGGAACTGTTTGAGTGCGCTCATCGTCATATCCTCGGCCGGCAGCGGCCCGTGCCGGAAAAAGTTGCACGTTTATAACAGAAAAGCCTCTTGCCGGCAAGAAAAGAAAGTGCTTACATTTTGAAGAACGTTATGGTAATTGAAAACGTTTTAAGACAACCGGTTTTTCAGGAGGCCTAAGAAGTGCTCGAAGTCCTCACCCGGGGATTCCGCGATGTTCGGCAATATCTCCAGGGAATGCGCACACTTGATGAGGAGAATCTCGGCGAAGCGCTCAAGATGATTCGCGTCTCGCTCTTGGAAGCAGATGTGGAGTTTCAGGTGACGCGCTCATTCCTCGATCGAGTCAAAGAGCAGGCCCTCGGACAGATAGTCCAAACTTCCGTCAAGCACAAAGAGAGAAAGCTCAAAATATCGCCGGGCGATTATTTCATCAACCTTTGCCACGAGGAGCTGGTCAAGCTCATGGGCGCCGGCAACACGTCATTGAACCTCGGGACAAAGGCGGTAAGCGCGATCATGATGGTCGGGCTCCAAGGGTCCGGCAAGACAACCACTGCAGCAAAGCTAGCCCGTTTTCTCATCAAGTCAGGAAGACGCCCCTTGCTCGTGGCCGCTGACATCTATCGGCCCGCAGCGGTAGACCAACTGAAAAAGCTGGGAAGCGACCTCAATGTGCCCGTCTACTCGAATGGAGGGGCGGCTCCTCCTGAGATTTGCTCCAGCGCTCTCAATGAGGCTGTGGCCTTGGGCTGCAATGTTGCTATTTTCGATACCGCCGGCCGTCTCACCGTGGATGAGGCCCTCATGGAGGAATTGCGGAACATCCAGAGCCTCACCCATCCCGACGACGTGTTGCTGGTATGCGACGCCATGATCGGTCAAGAATCCGTGAACATCGCACGGGCCTTCAACGAACGAATTCAGCTTACCGGTTTCATCCTCACAAAACTCGACGGTGATGCGCGCGGAGGGGCGGCCATCTCCATCAAGGAGGCCACCGGGGTTCCTATCAAGTTCGTTGGAATGGGCGAAAGCCTGGACCGTCTCGAAGAATTTCGTCCTGAGGGGCTGGCTTCTCGAATCCTCGGGTTCGGCGATGTGGTTGGGCTGGTCAAGGATTTCGAGGAGGTCGTCGACGAGAAGAAGGCTGAGGAAGACGCACTCAGAATGCTCCAGGGGGATTTCACCCTGAAGGACTTCCTTAGTCAGATCAAGACGATAAAGAAAATGGGCCCCCTCCAGGAGATTGTCGAGAAGCTTCCGTTCTTCCCCGGAGGACTGCCTTCATCCGTATCGGTGGACGATTACGAGCTAGTGCGGATAGAATCGATCATAAACTCCATGACCCCCAAGGAGCGTCACCGACCGAACTTGCTCAATGAGAGCCGGATCCGGCGTGTTGCCCAGGGATCGGGCCGAACCGAGAGCGAGGTACGCGATCTTCTGGTGAAGTTCAAAGACATGAGGGACCTCATGTACGCCATGGGCGGAGGGAAGGTCCGGGGAAGATGGAAAAAGCTCAAGGGACTCCAGCGCATGCTCGGTGGGAATCTCTTCGGCGGGGTTACGGGTCCGGAGGAAGGAGCCCAGGCCCCATTCGGCCTTCCCGAAATGCGACGGGGTAAACAGGTCTCGAAGAAAACTTTAGAAAAGCAGAGGAAAAAGAGCAAACAAGCACGACAGGCGAGAAAGAAGGCGAAGAAGCGGTAAGGGGTCCACGGGCTGCCCACCCAACCGTATGCCGTGACCGAGGCCTGAGACGTTGCGAGAAAACTAATCCCGGGGTCACGCCGGGTCGCGCAATCCTAATCCTGTCCTGCAGCAGGAATCTGAACGGAGGAGATTATGATTCTCAAGTTGATCGGAATGATTGTGCTCGGGATATTGAGCGGAGTTCTCAGCTACTACAACAAGAACTATTACGTCAGACTCTTTGACGACATTCTCGGTCGGGATCAAGAGGAAAATACTGCCAGACGAGTCGGTAGAGGCTTCTTCTACGGCTTCCTGTTTCCGATCTATTTTGTTCTGATTCTGACGGGGCTGATCTTCCTGATTGCATTCCTCATTGTGGCAGGAATCATAGCAGCAATCGTGTTCGTGCTCGTTTGGGTGACAGAAAAGATACTACCGAATGAGTCCACCGGAAACATTCTTCTCGGTCTCTACGAAAAAGTGGGGCTGAGTGGTCCTGCTCGGTCTCGTCAACCCATGGAAGCGCCAGCGTACGCACCTGCACCCCCTGGGAACACCTCGGCAACGCCGCCTCCGTCCCCTTCTGAAAACAAGCCAGGTGAAGAATCCGGCTCGCAACAAGACAAGGGATGAGGCGAGCGTGGGATCGTGATGGAGATTGTCAATAATACTGTCCGTGCCTCCTGTTCGGCGGTGATGGGCGAGAAGAAACTGTCTCAAGAGCCGGCAGTCCGTGATAATCGTGGCACACCCCCTCACCCTGCCCCTCTCCCCCGAACTCGGGGGAGGGGATTCTTCCGGCTCCCTTTCCCTCTGGCAGAGGGGTGGGGTGAGGGTGCCTTTCCACGCATCGACGCCAAATCGTGCTACGATGTTTGGTGTGTCCCGAGTTTTGAGACAGTTTCACACGCCCGTCCCACCGGTCGATCCCCCTATGGTTCTCCTCGAAACACGGGAAGCGGACAGAGCTTTTGTGACCATAGGGGCATGTTGGAGCACGGACACTGATGTGGCGGCACAGGTGGTAGCCATTTCCGCAAGCTGGACAAATCCCCTTCCTCCCGTTTTCAAGAGAGAAGCGGCAAGGATTTGGAGCTCGACCACGGCCTCATGTTATAGCACTCTGGTGTTTGAAGAGCGGCGACACCGTTGTCGCCGCTTAGACGCGTTTCAGTACGCACACAGGCGGACATTTTGTTGAGCGATCGCCCTGACCTAGGCTTTGTCGAGGCGTTGTTCCAGATTCTTCAACTCATCCCACAACTCCTGGGGAAGCCTATCACCGAATTGCTCGAAGTACTCACGAATGAGCGGGACTTCTGCTTTCCATCCGGGGAGGTCCACCTGCAGTAGCTCTTCGAGGACCTCCGGCGCGAGATCGAGTCCGGAAAGGTCCAGGGCGTCGGGAGAGGGCATTCTGCCGATCGGCGTATCTACAACCTTTCCCAAACCGCCGGTCCTCTCGAAAATCCACTTCAGCACTCTCGAGTTGTCTCCGAACCCCGGCCAAAGGAACTTGCCCTGGGCATTCCTCCTGAACCAATTTACGTAGAATATCTTCGGGAGCTTGTCTGCTTCTGCACGAGAACCGATATTCAACCAATGCCTGAAGTAGTCCCCCATGTGGTAAGCGCAGAAGGGGAGCATGGCCATCGGATCCCTGCGTAGCTGCCCGACTGCCCCGTCTGCTGCAGCGGTTGTCTCGCTGCTTGCAGTGGCTCCCAGGAACGTCCCATGCTGCCAGTTGAAAGCCTCCACCACTAACGGTACAACCGAGCCACGGCGACCGCCGAAGAGGATAGCATCGATGGGAACTCCTCGGGGGTCCTCCCACTCAGGCGCAATGGACGGACACTGCCTCGCAGGTGTGGTGAATCGTGCATTGGGATGTGCGGCGAAACGACCGCACCCGGGATTCCACAGCCTGCGCAGCCAGTCGCTAAGCTCGTCGGGAGGTGTGTCCGTCATACCTTCCCACCAGACGTCGTTTGTCACAGTCATCGCACAATTGGTGAATATGGAGTTCATCCCAGCCGTGAGCAGGGCGTTGGGATTCGACTGCATGCTAGTTCCAGGAGCCACTCCGAAAAACCCCGATTCGGGATTGATGGCGTAAAGTCGACCATCTTCTCCGAACCGCATCCACGCTATGTCGTCACCGATGGTTTCGACTTTCCATCCAGGTATGGTGGGGATCAGCATGGCCAGGTTGGTCTTTCCGCATGCAGAAGGGAATGCTCCCGTCAGGTAGCGGACCTCCCCTTCCGGGCTCGTGAGCTTGACGATGAGCATGTGTTCTGCGAGCCACCCCTCGTCGCGAGCTTGCACCGATGCGATTCGCAACGCGTGGCATTTCTTCCCCAGCAATGCGTTTCCGCCGTAACCGGAGCCAAACGACCAGATCTCTCTTGTCTCGGGGAAGTGACAAATATACTTGTTGTCTGCGTTGCACGGCCAAGGCACGTCAGGCGAGCTTCCGTTCTTGAGGGGCGCCCCCACCGAATGGAGCCCTGCGACGAATTCGCCGTCTGACCCAAGCACGTCCAGGACATCTTTGCCCACTCTCGTCATGATATGCATGTTGGCCACCACATAGGGCGAGTCCGTCAATTCCACCCCTATTTTCGCTATTGGTGAACCGGTTGGTCCCATGCTGTACGGAATCACATACATGATCCTGCCTCTCATGGAGCCAGTAAACAGCTTGCTCAGCGTGGCTTTCATTTCAGCCGGATCTGCCCAGTTGTTGGTCGGTCCCGCGTCCTCCCTGTATTGGGAGCAGATAAACGTTCTGTCTTCCACTCGCGCCACGTCAGCCGGATCCGATCTGACAAAAACGCTGTTCGGGCGTTGTGAAGGATTCATGGGAATAGCGGTTCCGCTCTGGATCATGATTCGGATCATGAGCTGATACTCTTCCTCGGACCCATCACACCAGTGAACGGAGTCCGGTTGACACATGCGTGCCGCCTCTTCCACAAATGCTTTCAACTGACTGTTGTTCGTCATTCAACATTCTCCCGGGAACGATCCATTTTTTCCGTGAAGCAGACCATCGGCTGGGCGCTGGTCCGACGAGTACACTTCGGGCTTGTCGCGCTTTTGAGACTGACCTCGCCCGGAAACCTTGCCGACAAACTTAGGATTATAGCTCATCCGTGAACGCGCCGCAAAGAATCTGTTGCAGTTCTTGAAAACGCGCAGCAATTCCGGTTACGCGTTCAGTTGCCTTTCGAAGCAAAAACCGCTACCAATTATGTCTCAAGAAGTTGTGGCAATCGAACCCCGGATTGGCACAAACTCTCGATAGGGCGAACCAGAGGTGTGAGGACGCAACGCTGGATTTCGATGCACCTGTCATGACGGCCCTCGATGAAGTGGGATGCTATGAGCGTCGTTCTGCTTCCCAAACTGGAGCGCGTTTGAGCGCTAACACAGTCGGGCAGACCTATGTCATATTGACACAGAGTGGCGAAGAATCCGGACGCCACCGCTTCTCCATCCTTTGGTTTGCTGGAACGGTTCGCCCACTCGTCGGCATCCTATGCTGCATTTTCATTTCCGGATGTACTTTCTGGCCCCTGGCCCGGAAAAGCGTGACGCAGGCAGAACGAGCGGGGGTTGATCCCGTCTCTGTAGCAGGAAGGAAATCGGAGGGAGCGCCTAACGATCTGACAACTCAGAAGAAAACTTCAGGAGGGGACAAAACAGATACCAACCCCACGGAACCCCGATCCCAAGGGAAAGAGCAAGCTTCCTCGTCAGATGGCTCGTCTCAGTCGGAACCAGAGTTCAAGAAGCACGACCATGCCCAGTACGTTAAGACCATAAAGAACAAGGCTATTGACGTGCTTAACAAACAACCAAACTCCACCCAAGCAATCTTCTGCACGGATCGAGTCACCGAGCGCCGCTCCCTAACCATCTACTTCAAGAGACAGAAAAGCTATTCGTTTACCTACTATGAATGGGATGATGTTGACCAGGAGATGAAGGAGATCTTCAGCGCGGAGAAGGTACCGATATCGCGCTGGAAAGAGCACCTGCAGTATGCGGACCAGGACAAGGAGTGCTCGATTCTCAAAGGAGAAGACCTCAGGTAGTTTCCCAACAAGCTCCACTTGTTGTTTCTCATCCGTCCACAAGAGCTTTCAATCTCAGGCAAAGATATGGTAATGAGGAAAGCAGCGAGAGAAAGCCTTACCGAGGCTTCTCACTTCTTGGGCCAATGGTCCCGTCCGACATATCCACGAGGGCCATGGCTGCAGTCATTCTGAGCGCTTTGTGCCCCTCACGGTGACCCGCTCATTCGAAGAGACACGCTGCGCAAACGAGAGAGCGGTTTTCTATCACCCATTTCCACCCCGGCTTCCCATGGGCATGCGCGCAGATGAGACGCGGTAATCAGGGCGATTCTTTCACCATGGAGGTCAAAGAGTGTCAAGGACAGTGAGACGGCGACGTGGAAGGCCTGCGGCCAGAATTCGGGCATTGGTCTTGGGGATATTCATCATAGGATTCACGCTCGTGTTGACGGCTCCAGACCACACAGAACATGCTCGAGCCGCTCAATCAAAGGAAGAGTGCCGGAAATGCTGCGAAGGTAAGGGATATGACGAGTATTTTCTGGAGCAGTGCAAACTGAGATGCTTCCGTGATCCCGATCACTGTGTGGGCGGGAGGCAGGAGGCCAGGCCCGCTCGTCCCCCAGCAGAGGAAGAGGAAGCCGCGCCCCGAAAGCGCAGAGCGGAATTCCGGTGGCCCGACTCCGTCAACCTCGTGCCGGGAAGTGAATGGGAAACCGCGGCTCAAATCCTAGCCCTCAATGGGATTACTCCTCAACACCCCAATGCCGCACAGGCACTCCAAGCAATGGAGGCAATCCTCACAGACTTCGTCAGGCGGAATCCCTCAGGAGGCCGATTGCCCACTGCACAGCTTGAACGGGTCATTAGACAGTACCGCTGATCGTGCCGCCTTTGATATGGAAATGAGAGCGGTCTTTTCCCTGAGATAATCGGCCGTCGGGTAATACAGGGCACCCCCCTGCGATATACGCGTGCTACATACGCCTACAAATGATTATTGGAAGAGTCAAAGAAAAATTGAAATCTGACATGATGCGTGTGGTAACCCTAATGGCCGGTATAACGTTGATGGTTGTTGTGGCGGAGTCATTTTCCGCCTCCCAAGAGATCGTTACTTCAGGTCATTCTCAAAGTCTTATTCCTTCAAGCTCGACCGAAGGGCCTGCACCCGCCGCGCCCTGGTTCCCCGAGTGGTGGGAAGAGAAGCCACAATTGACAGGAATAATTCCGTGCAAGGAGCCGGGATCCTGTGTTTCCTGCCATGAAGCCCACGCCACCATGGATGCTTCCCACGCTTTCGCTTGCACTCGATGTCACCACGGAGATTCGGCGGCCGACCAGTCCGAGCAGGCTCACAAAGGGCTCGTTCGAGACCCCGGGGACTTGAACGTGGTCGAAAGCACCTGCGGGAGCTGCCATCCCGAAGAAGTACGACGTGTCAAAGCTTCCCCAATGGCACTTTCCCAGCGAATGATAGCGCTTACCAGATTTGCTTTCGGGGCTCAAAGAGAACCCGTAACCATTCACGGGACGGTGGACTCGAACGGGCTCACCCGAGTGCCGCACCCGTCGCGCTCGTCAAATTTGGGAGACGATCTCCTGCGAAGGTCTTGTCTCAGATGCCACCTCTATACCCAGGGCTCGAAACGGTGGGGGGAACATAGAGGCAAGGGTTGCTCTGCGTGTCACGTCCCCTACCCCAACAGTGGTGACGGAAAACCCATTGGCCATGCGATCGTTCGCTCATTGGGCGTCACAGCCTGTCTCAAGTGTCACAATGGGAATCATGTGGGCGCAGACTATGTAGGACTCTATGAAAGAGATTTTCATCGAGGATTCCAGGCCCCATACGTGGATGGAGCGTTGCCTCCAAGGATCTACGGTGGAGAACAGCATAGACTGAGCTCAGATCTGCACTTTCAGGCAGGAATGAGTTGCGCGGACTGCCACACTCTGGACGAGATCCATGGCACGGGAACGTCCCGATCCTCCTCTGAACGGGAGGTGACGATCTCGTGCGAGAGCTGCCATGTCCGGGCAGATCATCCTGCAGTACTGAAAGCATCCGACGGAACGGCAATGCTGCTACGGGCTGGTGGACGAACCGTGCCATCCTGGAGGCCGGATTCATTACCCCACAAGGTGAGCGCTCATAGACAGAGGTTGAAATGCTCTGCTTGCCACGCTGCCTGGTCGTTCCAGGACTACGGATTTCACCTTATGCTGGAAGAACGTGCCGATTACTGGAAGTGGGCTCCCACCGCGCAACAGAACGATCCTCAGGTCCAGGGGCTCCTCATGCGATACGTTGGCACATTCGTAAATTTCGTTCCTCCTGCCAGCGGCACTGTGGCTCCAGTGCCTGAAGATCAATGGGAGCTGCCGGTGACGCAAGATTGGCTGACTGGTGAGAAAAGGCTCGGTGCATGGTATCGGGGATACACAGCGCGGAGATGGGAGAAGCCCCCTCTGGGGCTTGATGGGCGAGGCAGAGTCTCCATTATGCGTCCCATGCATCAGTACGTGGTCTCCCACGTGGACAAGGAAGGTAAGCTCCTGCTGGACCGGGTTGTCCCCACGACCGGCGGAGGATTCCCCGCTCTGTTGTTCAATCCTTATTCTCCCCACACGATAGGAAAGAAGGGGCGAGCCTGTCATGATTGCCATGGGAATCCCAAGGTCCTGGGCCTAGGTAATCTTCTGCGCGGTTTCGAGAAGCCAACCTCCACTGCTGTATGGTCCCAAGAGACTCAGATACCGGGGCATCGGTTCCGCTGGGACGCCCTTGTGGATGAAAAAGGGGCTGTGGTCCAACGGAGCAGCCATCCGGGCGCACGACCCTTGGATCAGGAAACAATCAGACGTCTGCTCAACCCGTCAGATACACATCGGGCAGCATGGTCCCTGTACCTGAAGCGGGACCTTCTTCGGAGCTATTGACAGGCGCTTTCGCAGGGTCTACCTTCAAATACTTGCAGGCATGCGGCCAAAGAGACCGTCTCGAGGTATCAGGGAGACGCGTGAATGAAAATCACTCCGGAACAAGTCGATTATGTGGCTCTGCTCGGCCGTCTGAGACTGGAGCCTGAGGAAAAGGAAAAATACCTGGGGCAACTGGACGATATTTTGAAGTACATGGAAATGTTGTCGGAGGTGGACACCGAGGGAGTAGAGCCCATGGCAGGCCCGGTTGAGCTCTACACGCCTCTCAGAGAAGACGTGGTCCAACCCTCCCTTCCACCTGAAGATGCCCTGGCAAATGCGCCGGCGAGATCCGGAACCTCATTTAAAGTGCCTAAGATCATCGAATAGAACGAGATAGGCTAAGGACTCTCCCGGAAAGGTGTTGCGGGCTTAACCCTATAGAAAAAAAAGGACGAAGCAGTGCCAGATCTCTACGAAATGTCAGCTTCCCAATTGGCGGAGATCCTCAGAGACAAGAAGGCGTCCGCTGTAGAAGTCACCCGATCGGTACTGGCCAGAATAGAATCGGTGGAAGAGAAGGTCCGAGCCTACATTACGGTGACCCCGGACCTTGCTTTGGAAATGGCCGCAGATGCGGACCGGATGTTGGCTGCAGGAGAAGCACAACCTTTGACGGGCATTCCTATCGCAGTCAAGGACAACATGTGCGTGCGAGGCTTCAAGACAACGTGCGGCTCCCGCATCCTTCACAACTATGTCCCCCCTTACGACGCGACGGTGGTGCAGCGCATCAAAAACCAGGGTATGGTAATCGTCGGAAAAGCCAACATGGATGAGTTCGCGATGGGGTCTTCTACCGAGACTTCGTGGTGGGGGCCGACACACAATCCCTGGGATTTCAACATGATTGCCGGTGGATCCAGCGGTGGGTCCGTCGCAGCCGTGGCAGCGTCCGAAGCTGTGGTAGCTCTTGGCTCGGACACCGGGGGCTCCATACGGTTGCCTGCTGCCTTCTGCGGTGTTACCGGCATCAAGCCGACCTACGGGGCGGTCTCCAGATATGGCCTCGTGGCATACGCATCAAGCCTGGATCAGATAGGACCCATCGCACGGGATGCAACTGATATTGCGCTCATGCTGAACCTCCTGTGCGGCCACGACCCTCTCGACTCCACTTCCGTACCTCGCGAGTATCCCGACTTCACCACGTTCATGAACAAGTCGATTCGGGGCATGACTCTCGGTATGCCGCGGGAGTTTTTCGGGAAGCTCGAAAATCATGATGTTGTCAGAGTGATGGAAGAAGCCCGCAAGGTTTTGGAAGATCTCGGAGTTACCTTTGTGGACCTTTCCCTCCCCCATCTCGATTATGGAATAGCCGCGTACTATATCATAGCCCCCAGTGAGGCATCGTCTAACCTGGCCCGATATGATGGAGTGAAATACGGCCACAGGGCAGAGAAATACGACGGTATGATCGATATGTACTGTCGGACCCGGGCGGAAGGCTTCGGCCCGGAGGTCAAAAGGCGGATCATGTTAGGCACTTACGCCCTATCTTCTGGATATTACGATGCCTATTACCTCAAGGCGGCAAAAGTCCGCACGCTCATCACCGAGGATTTCAAGAGAGCCTTCAGTCGATGTGACGCCATTTTCTGCCCTACAGGGCCTACCCCCGCTTTCGCTATCGGAGAGAAGATCGATGACCCTATTCAAATGTATCTGACGGACGTATTCACCATTCCCGTCAACATGGCGGGCTTGCCGGGAATGTCACTGCCCGGCGGCTTCTCCGACCAGGGATTGCCCGTAGGATTCCAACTCATTGCCCCCCATTTCGAGGAAGGGCGTTTGGTGCAGTTGGCTTCGGAATTCCAAAACCATACGGATTACCATCTCAAGAGACCCCCGCTGTAGGAAAAAGTCATGGAATACGAACCTGTAATAGGACTTGAAATTCACGCGCAGTTGCTTACCGAATCAAAGGCGTTTTGCGGATGCTCCACGCGCTTCGGAGCCGAGCCCAACATGAACACCTGTCCTGTCTGCCAGGGAATGCCGGGAGTCCTCCCTGTACTGAATCGGAAGGCGCTGGAATACACGGTGAAGATGGCTCTCGCGTGCCACTGCACCATCAATGAGCTCAGCAGGTTCGCTCGTAAGAATTACTACTATCCGGACTTGCCCAAGAATTATCAGATTTCTCAGTATGAATTGCCGGTCGCAGAACACGGATGGATCGAGATCGACACGGCAGACGGAAGGAAGCGGATCGGAATCACTCGCATTCATATGGAAGAAGACGCGGGCAAGCTCATTCATGATGATACAAAGCCCGTCTCGTATGTTGATCTTAACAGGACCGGCGTCCCTCTCATCGAGATAGTATCGGAACCCGACATACGGTCTCCTGAGGAGGCAGCAGCATACCTGAGATCGCTCAGAGCCATACTCGTGTACCTTGAAATCTGTGACGGAAACATGGAAGAAGGGAGTTTTCGGTGCGATGCCAATGTCTCTGTGCGGCCAGCGGGCACGCAGGAGTTGGGCGTGAAGACAGAGTTGAAGAACATGAACTCCTTCCGCTATGTCCAGAGGGCGCTCCAGTACGAGATTGACAGGCAGATCGAGGTCTTGAATGGCGGCGGGAGAATTGTGCAAGAAACGCGACTGTTCGATCCTTCCACAGGAATGACCGCATCCATGCGTTCAAAGGAAATGGCCCATGATTATCGCTACTTCCCCGACCCAGACCTTCTTCCGCTGCGGGTAGATCCTCAACTGGTCGAGCGAATGCGTGCTACACTGCCGGAGTTGCCCGACCAAAAGAAGGATCGCTTCATTCGAGAGCTCGGCATTCCTCCCTATGATGCAGGAGTCCTCACTGCGTCCCGAGAATTGTCGCTGTACTTTGAAGAAACGGTCAGGCTGTGTCCGAATCCCAAGGCGGTGAGCAACTGGATCATGACGGAATTGATGAGACAGATTAAGGGGGAAGATGCAGGGCTCTCCTCGTGCCTCGTAACCCCGAGCCAGCTCGCTGAGCTTCTTTGCTTGGTGGAAGACGGGACTGTCTCAGGCAAGATCGCCAAAACGGTATTCGACGAGATGTGTGAGTCCGGGAAAGATGCCCCGTCCATTATCAAAGAGAGGGGGCTGGTCCAAGTATCGGACAGGGACGCTCTCTTGGCGGTGATCAAGGACATTTTAGAGCAGAACCCTCGTGAAGTGTCTAAGTACCTCGAGGGAAAGACGAAGCTCCTCGGATTCTTTGTGGGACAGGTCATGAAGGCCACGAAAGGGAAGGCTAATCCTAGTCTCGTCAATGAGATTCTCCAAGCGGAGCTGGCAGCGTGGCGGCCGAGAAGCGGTTAAGAAAAAGGGGGGACGGATTCGGACACCACCGCTCTCTGGTATAAGCTGTCTCCCGAGTGGATGCACGGCCTCTCCGTTTCGAATGCAGGCCCTGCCCAGCAACTTCCTGCTGGGCTACTCAGTGGCAGATTCGACGCCGTACCCTTGCGGGTTTTCCCATTCGATGCTGTGCATTGAGTAGCGCGGGAGAAGCTGACCGGGGCAGAGATTCCATTCGTCCGCAACGTCAGAATCGTCGCTCCCGCCGCCGTTCTCGGCGTGTGCCCCCAGCGGAGCCCTCCAGGTTCGAGTACCGGCCATGACCTTTCAGAAAGCAGGGAGAAAGGGGGGACCAGGCTCCTCTTTCCTCTTCGAGGGGAAGGGAGATTTTGCATGGGGGAAACGTGCAAGAGCTTCGGAGAGGGACTTGTTGTTGCGGTCCCTGTTGGGCACGCCAGGGCTCTCGGTGAAGCACACCGTTGGGTGTGTCGTTTTCCCGCCTGGGGTTTGGCAGGAGGTTTGACGGCATAGGGGTGTAGATCTGTAAGCGCGGTAACAGAAGAACTACAGGTGTTAGCTAAACTAATACGACGGAGGAGTTCATCGGATTAATCGGGAAAGTCTCGCCGCTTACGGACCCGATGGCACGGTGCGAGCGCCGCTGGTACCGTAGGCGAGTTGAGCCGCACCTTGCCTTTTGACGTCATCACGGGTACAAAAGACTTGAATTTCGGAGTCATGAAGCTCATAATCAGATGTTGCGGCATTATGACGGAAAGGTTCCTCATAGTTGGACATGGAAACAAACCCTAGGAAAATAGTCGTATATTACTGCCGGAATCTCCGATTGTTCAATGGTGGTGGACAGAAGATATACGAAAGGTCAAGACCAGGTTTGAAGCTGGTGGCTGTGCCCTGCTCCGGCAAGGTGGAGGCCCACCACCTCCTCAAGACGCTGGCAGGAGGAACTGACGGCGCGTTGGTGCTTGCCTGCGCTGAAAAGGCCTGCCAGTATCTGGAAGGATCCAAGCGATCTCACAAGCGGGTAGCCTATGCTCGAGCGTGGCTGCAAAGAATCGGGATGGAGCCCGACCGCTTGGCATTTATTCACCTACCGCCAATGGATCTCTCCGAGCTGGACAAAGTCCTCGAGGAATTTACGAGCACATTGGAATCTTTCGAGAAGATACCGGCCGCTGCTAACATCTAAGGACGTCGACGACCTTCGATACACACGATAGCGCGGGGTGCATGCGGCACGGCATTCCATGCCGGACGTAAGAATTTCAGCGGGTCAGGCGGCCAAGGAGGAAATCTGTGATCGTTGCAGAGATTAAGGCAATTGATGCCATCAGGGAGATGATTGATCGATATTCAACAATCCTCGTAGTGGGATGCGATTCCTGCGTGGCGGAATGCGCGTCGGGGGGGCACCGGGAAACCATGCTCCTGGCAGCCGCGCTGAAGCTCTCATACGCGAAGGACAACAGGAATCCAAAGATCACCGAGGCCTGCCTCGACAGGCAATGTGTTGACGACTTCATTGAAGGCATTGCCCATCTAGTGCCAGACCACGAGGCTATTTTGTCCCTGGGCTGCGGTGCAGGAGTGCAGGCTTTGGCCAGGGTGTACGCGGACAAGCCGGTGGTTCCTGCTCTCAACACGCTCTTTATTGGGGAGACTGAAATGAGGGGCGTGTGGCAGGAGAATTGTCTCGGCTGCGGAAACTGTAAGCTGGGATACTTCGGCGCCGTCTGTCCGGTGACGCGCTGCTCGAAAAAGTTGATGAACGGTCCGTGCGGAGGATCGATTCAAGGCAGGTGTGAAGTTCGTCCGGACATCCCTTGCGGATGGGACATGATCATCAAACGACTTGAGGCTCTCGGCGAACTTGATAGACTGAAAGAATATGTTGCCCCGGTTGATTGGTCTACCTCTCATGCCGGGGGTCCACGCAGAGTTATCAGGGAGGATCAAAAACCGTGAAGACCGAAAGTCGTTTGGAAAAAGTCTTAAAGGGCGGGCATTTCGCAGTTACGGCAGAGTGCGGACCTTCCAAGGGTGCTGATGTCGAAGCGCTCAAGAAGAAGGCGGAATTCTTGCGGGGCCGGGTCGATGCGGTCAATGTTACGGACAATCAGACTGCTATCGTTCGGATGTCGTCCGTGGCTGCCAGCGCCATTCTCAAGGGAATCGGGCTGGAACCCGTTCTGCAAATGGTGACGCGAGACCGAAACCGTATTGCACTGCAGAGCGATCTTTTCGGGGCTTATGCGCTCGGCATCAACAATGTGCTGTGCCTCACCGGCGATCATCAGAGCTTCGGAAATCAGAAGCAGGCTGCGGGCGTATTCGATCTCGATTCCATCCAGCTCATTCGGACAGTGCGGGACATGCGCGACAAAGGCACGATCATCGGAGGCGAGGAAATACAGGTTCCGCCCCGCATGTTCATTGGGGCAGCGGCGAATCCTTTTGCAGATCCCGTGAACTGGCGAGTGGTACGTCTCGCAAAGAAGATCGAAGCGGGCGCGGATTTCATTCAGACCCAATGCATTTACAACATGGAACGCTTCAAGAATTTTATGCAACAGGCTTATGACATGGGTCTGACGGAGCAGGCTTTCGTTCTTGCCGGAATTACTCCGCTGAAGAATGCTGGTATGGCCCGATACATGGCCACGAAGGTTGCGGGGATAGAAGTACCGGAAAAGCTGATCGACAGGATCGCCTCTTTGCCCAAGGAAAAGCAGGCCGATGAAGGGATCAAGATAGCGGTGGAGACCATCGAGCAAGTGCGCCAGATCAAAGGCGTGGCAGGAATACACTTGATGGCAATTGAGTGGGAGCACAAGGTTCCCGAAATACTTGACGCGGCGGGTCTCAGCCAAAGACCCGAGGTTTGATGCGACAACGGGGTCGGGCCTGTTTGCCTTGTCCCGCTTGGCGATTCATTTCAGCATAGGAAAAACAATGCCCACGAAGTACCACATAGACGTGCATCCCACCGCGAGCAGATTCCCCACAATAGGACGATCGGGAATCGTGGATTGGGGCGAAGGATGCCTCAAGTGTGCTCAATGCGTGAAGCATGCGTGCATTTATCAGGCCTACCGGGACCGTTTCTTCTCCTCTGATATCTTCGGAGACACGATCGACGAATTGTGCAAGAGCTGCTTCCGCTGCGTTCAAGGGTGCCCAAAGCGATTGATTCACAAGACTGTCAATCCTGAATGGGAAGCCCTTGGCGACGACGTGTACACTCCCGAAGTCATTACCATAACATGGAACCAGGCTCAGTCCGGCAAGATCCCCGTCTCTGGCGCCGGCTACGGTGGAGCGTTTGCAGGCGATGGCTTCGATTCCATGTGGACGGACATGAGTGAGATCGTTCGGCCGACTCGTGACGGAATCCACGGCAGAGAGTACATATCCACGGTGGTTGACATTGGCAGGCGCCCGATGAGACTGGAATTCGATGGCGATCGGCTTCTTACCCAATTGGCCCCGTCTATCCGAATCCCCATTCCCATCATCTTCGACCTCTTTCCCTTTGGGAGACTGTCGTCAGCGTTATGGAGAGCAGTAGCTCAAGCCGCTGCTCGCCTCGGGACCCTGGCAATTGTGCCTCGAGCAGAAGCCAGTAATCTCGATGACCTCGCAGCCAATCTTGTCCCCTACTTGGGTACAGACCGCGTCGATCCTGTATCGATGAAGGGATACCGGATGGTTGAGATCGCTGACAGCGAAGACGCTCTGCTGAGAATGGCTACCTTCAAGCGTGCCAGGCCCGATCTCCTGGTTTCCGTACGGATGAAGGCCTATTCAAGCGCTGAGCAAATCGGCCGAGTACTGGAGCTTCACGAAGCAGGAGCAGACATGATCCACTACGTCGCGGACGAGCGCGGCCGCGAGCCGGGAGTGGAAAATGGGCTACACGTTAAGGACATAATTCGAGAGGTCCATCGGGTCCTCATGACCGAGGGTTTACGGGACGAGATCACCTTCATGTGCTCGGGCGGCTTGGGCATGGCGGAGCACGTTATCAAATCGATGCTTTGCGGGGCCAACCTCGTTGGGGTAGACGTGCCGCTCTTGATTGCTCTGGAATGCCGGGTGTGCCGAAACTGTCGGGAGGGTGGGGAATGCCCCGTACGTATGGAAAAAATTGATCCTCAATGGGGAAGCCGGCGAATCGTGAATCTGGTGGGCGCCTGGCACAACCAATTGCTCGAAATGATGGGAGCCATGGGGATTCGAGAAGCGCGGCGGCTGCGCGGTGAGCAAGGACGAGTGATGTTCATGGAGGACCTCGAAACGGACACGTTTGCTCAACTCTTCGGCGGTCGCGATTGATAGGGAAGTAAGGAAGAAGTGGACATGCATTACAGAAACGTCTGGACTGAAGTTCCCTCCGCGGTCGTGGTGAACACCCCGTCACGATTCGGGCGTGCCATCGGCAAGTATGTTGTGGCCGTATCGGACGCGTGCACTGATTGTTTGAAGTGTGTCGCCGTCTGTCCTACCGGAGTGTTTCAGGCTCGGGGAGGAAAGCTTGTTCCTCCGTTGGATCACCGGTGTCTCGGAGTCGAGTGCGCAAAAAAATCTGATCGTTGTGTCCGGAACTGTCCCGAGGACGCAATTCGAGTTTCGTTGAACCCAAGTTGCTCGGCGCTCGGTGACAAGCGATGGACCCCGGATCTTCTTATCAGCACGTGGTACATGGCAGAAACAGGGAGCCTGCCGGAGAACGACGTGGAATATCGGGTAGGTGGATCGGGCGGCGGCTTTGACAAGCTCCGTTTCCTCTTCCCGAAGCAGCCTCCAAGGCCGACTCTAGACAAGAAGTGCATCGATACTTCCATCAGTCTGAACAAGCGTGACGACGGACGGTTGAAGATCGACATAGGAATTCCCGTGTACGGCGGCGGCATGTCCTTCGGATCTATCAGCCAGATCACGATGTTAAGTCGAATCAGGGCGTTTGCGGCGTGGAATTCCTTCACCTGCACCGGCGAGGGTGGGTATCCGGAAGCCCTCTATCCATTTGACGATTTCATCATAACCCAGGTTGCCACAGGGCTATTCGGCGTACGGGAAGAAACAATCCAGAGAGTGAAGATCGTTGAATTCAAGTACGCCCAGGGAGCCAAGCCCGGATTAGGGGGGCACCTTCTTGGCCCCAAGGTAACCGAGGCAGTTGCGAGGATACGCGAAACGGTTCCCGGCTCGTCCTTATTCAGTCCCTTCCCCTTCCATTCCGTCTATTCCGTGGAAGACCACAAGAAGCACGTCGACTGGATCAAGGCTACGAACCCCAAGGGACTCGTGTCGGTCAAGGTTTCTACGCCCACGGATGTGGACATGGTGGCGGTTGGATCCTATTACGCGGGGGCGCATATCATTCACATCGACGGTTCCTACGGTGGCACGGGAGCAGCGCCGGACGTTGCGAAAAAGAATATCGCCATGCCCATCGAATACGCTATCCCGAAGGTCCACAATTTCTTGAGAAACGAAGGCGTGAGGGACCAAATCACCCTAATTGCTTCAGGAGGCATCCGGACCGCGTACGACGTGGCAAAGGCTATCGCCCTGGGGGCGGATGGTGTTGTGACAGGGACCTCCGATCTCGTGGCCCTCGAGTGCGTCAGGTGTCACAACTGCGAGAGCGGCCGCGGATGTGCTCGAGGGATAGCAACGACAGACTTGGAGCTTGTGGGGCTCATGGATCTCACCTGGGGATCTCAACGGATTATCAACATGCTGTCCTGCTGGAAAAACCAATTGCAGGAAATTCTCTTCCGTTTCGGCATGGAGAGCGTCAGGGAATTGGTCGGCCGGACGGATATTCTTGCCCATCTGGATTACAACACGGACGTACCTGACGACGACATTCGTGTTCCGCAACAGTGAGGTTGGAAATGAAACGAAATTCTCAGTTCGCAGACCAGATCATATCCTCGCGCTTGCGCGAACGTGGGAGGAGCGTATTTTCTTCTAACCTCAAGCGTGAAGACGAAGGCGGGTGCGGCGTCACCGGGTTTGCCGCAAACGTTCCCGTCGCGGGAAAGCACATATTCGAGCCCTCTGTTCGAATGCACAACCGAGGCAATGGGAAAGGGGGAGGAATTGCCGCGGTCGGGGTCGATCCGGAGGCGATGGGCGTGAGCCGCGAGGTGCTCGATTCTCACTATCTTCTCAACGTCGCGCTATTGGATCCCGCAAGCCTGTCGGAAGTCAAAGAGTCTTTTGTAAAGCCCTTTTTCCACATCGCTGAGGAGCACAAGCTCGACCACATAAAAGATTTCCGGGATCTCGAAGGCCTCGAGGTCAAGCCCCCGGAAATCTGGCAGGCGTTCGTTCGTGTGAAGCCTGACGTGCTGGATTCTTTTAAGCGGGAAAACGGCTTCCACGGGATGCCCGATCGATTCGCAGAAGACGAGTTCGTGAGCCGCAATAGCTTTCGGTTGAACAAGAAGCTTTACAGCTCCCTTGGGGAAAAGCAAGCATTCGTCATGTCCCACGGCCGGAACGTTATGATCCTGAAGATCGTGGGGTACGCGGAAAACGTTGTTCGCTACTACAGGCTCGAAGATTTCCGAGCTCACGTCTGGATCGCCCATCAGCGGTATCCCACTCGAGGTCGAGTCTGGCATCCTGGCGGTGCGCACCCTTTTACCGGACTCAATGAGGCCCTTGTACACAACGGCGACTTTGCGAACTATCACGCGACCTGCGATTATCTAAAGCAGAGGGGCATGGAACCCCTCTTCATGACTGACACAGAAGTGAGTGTCATGCTGTTCGATCTGTGGAACCGGGTGTACGGGTATCCCCTTGAAGTCATTATCGAAGCTCTCGCTCCCACCGGAGAGTTGGACTTCGATTTGCTTCCTCCCGAGAAGCAGGCGCTCTACGACGCTATCCAGTCCACTCACATTCATGCGGCCCCAGACGGGCCGTGGTTCTTCATCATTGCACGAAACATCCCGGAGGAGAATACCTATCAGCTTATCGGGATCACCGACACGGCTATGCTTCGTCCTCAGGTCTTCTCGCTTTACGACGGTGAAGCTCAGGTGGGCCTCATTTGCTCTGAGAAACAGGCTATCGACGCCACTCTGAGGTCGTTGGCAGCCGAAGATCCTCGATTCAGTACCGTGGCGGACAAGTACTGGAACGCGCGAGGCGGTTCCTCTTCGGATGGCGGAGCGTTCGCGTTCAATGTGTCCCCTGACGGGAATGGGGGCCGAAGGCTGTCCTGTTATGACAAGTTCGGACGCCAGGTCACGGTGGATGCCCGGGAACCCCTGGACATGACGGTTTCCGTCGTGAAACCCCCGCTCTATGATGCCGAGATCGCTCCTCTTCTGAGCGGAGTCCTGAATCAGGGTGACCCCCGGAAGATCTTCGAGCTCTTCCGGATGAGAGCAGCAGAATGGGATTACACGACACTACGGCTTGTGGTACGTGATCTGGGGCGCAGAGCCCGCTCGAAAAAAGACGCGCTCGAACCGGTAATCGAAGCGCTCACGCTTCTTCTGGATCGAAAATTTCCGATGGGGACGAAGAAAAGGTCTGCGCTGGTTAGAATCGTCACGGAGGAACTGAACGAAATTTTCCGATCGCTTCCCCCGATCACTGAAGTCGTCAAAATCGGCCGGTACTCCAGGGTGGATTTTGGGTCTCGAGAAGCGTTGCGACCGCCCATAGCAGTCGAACAGTGCCTCGTGGTTGATGCTTCGGACTTTCCTCCAGAAGGCGAGGACTGTGACTCGGTGCTCCTGGTACACGCGTTCCAGATGGGATGGAAGAGATTCATCGTATTCGACTTGAGGGGGCAGCGGTTCGAGGGCTGTGGCTTCGGTCCGATGACCGATGCAGTGCGTATCGATCTGTACGGGTCTTCCGGCGATTACGTTGCCAGCGGCATCGATGGAATGGAGGTGGTCGTCCACGGAAACGCCCAGGATCAGATAGGCCAGATAATGAAGCGCGGGGTGCTGGTTGTCCACGGCGACGTAGGCCAGTGCTTCCTCTACGGGGCCAAAGGTGGCTCGACCTTTGTCTTGGGAAACGCGGCCGGCAGGCCGTTGATCAACGCTGCCGGGCGTCCGCGGGTCGTCATCAACGGCACCGCTCTGGACTTTCTTGGAGAGAGCTTCATGGCAGGCGACCCTCTCAACGGAGGAGGGTTCGTCATCGTGAACGGGATGACCATGAACGAGGATGGCGTCATAGAATTCCTTGACAGGCCCTACCCCGGCTCGAACCTTTTCTCCCTGGCTTCCGGAGGGGCCCTGTATGTGCGTGATCCCCACCGTGTTCTTGTGGACGAACAACTGAATGGTGGTCGGTTCGCGGAACTATCCGTGGAAGATTGGAACCTTATCCACCCTTACCTCCAGGAGAATGAACGCCATTTTGGCATAAAAGTGGAAGAATTGCTTACCGTGGACGGCGTTCGCCGCACCCCCCGGGAAGTGTACCGGAAAGTGGAAGCTGTGCCGCTTGCCGTGCTCACCCTTATTCCCGAGACAGATGATTCTGTGTGGGACGCGGACCAGAAGGCCCAGGTGGGATAGTCCCGCCACAAAAAGAAAAAGGCCCTCGCGAATCTCGTCGCGGAACGTTCCATGAGCGCAGCGCACTTGAGCCCTTTCTCATAGCGTGCAAATACCAACCCGGACGAACTGCAGGGTCGGATAGGTCTCCAACGTTTTCCCTGCACGTCTCTCCTCCTCCTCCGTCCTCATTGGGAGGCAGGTCGGTGCGTGCCGTTGGCCTCTGGCTCGTCACGGTGCGGTGAAGAGATCCCTGACAAGAAATCGGACATTTCCCGGGCCAAGTGCTGTATACTTCGTCCTAAGATCCCCGGCTCGTTTGGAGGCGCAAGCATGGTCGACCGTGCGGACCGGCAGCGGAGGCAGGATTCTTTGATCAGTGCGGAAGATAATCGATCGATGTTCGACCACATAGCCCGGTACTATGACACTACGAATCGCATACTGTCCTTTGGCCTTGATTCGCTGTGGAGACGCCGTGCCATTTCCCGATTGGCCTTGATGATGGGGAGCACGTACCTCGATGTAGGATGCGGCACCGGCGACATGGCCATGGAAATTGTCAAGCGAGCACCGGGAAGCAGAGTGATCGGCATCGACCCGTCTGAAGGAATGCTCGAAGTGGGACGCGAGAAGATCGCGACCCAGGGATTGGATCAGTCAATTATCCTTCTCAAGGGAGACGTTCTCGACCTCCAATTCTCCGATGACACCTTTGACGGTGCAATTACAGCATTCTGCATCCGAAACGTGACCGATCGCAAGCGGGGCCTGTCGGAAATATTCCGGGTGGTTCGACCGGGGGGCCTGCTGGTGATTCTCGAGCTGACCGAGCCGCAGGGGCCCATCATGAGGCCCCTGTTCCGATTCTACGGTAAAGTATTCATGCCCGGGCTCACTACGATTCTCTCTTCTCGGTCCGCGTACAAGTACCTCACGGATTCCATGGCTGACTTCCCGAATCCGCATGACATCTTGCGTCTGATGGGAGAAGTGGGGTTCATCAATCGCAAATATGGGCATATGACCGGCGGGATCGTCACCCTGTTTGAGGGGCAGGTTCCACAGGCCCGCGGTTGACACGCTCTTCCCACGTGGTTGTTCCTGTTCCGCTCGTGTGCTAGATTACGCTCCATGCAGCCGTCGGAGAAGACCGGATCTGTTGTCGGTGTCGTTGTTCGTTCAACGAAGGAGCCCAGGGTAGCAGCTCGGGGCGGCTATCCATTTCGGGGGTTGGAATTGCGGACGAGCACCGACGACGTGAGGATATTTGTACTGTGTCCGGAGCTCTCCGGGGAGCATCTCTACGAGTTTCCCCTGCTGTGTTGGGAGGGCGCTTGTGTTGCCGGCTTCGATCTGGAGCTCAACAACCGTCTCGACGATGGAACCCTCATATACCACGCCACTCCTGACACTGACCTTGTACTCGAACCGCATCGTCTCATTTCCGTCACCGAGGCAGTGGAAGCTGCCCGGTGCATAAGATCCGCTGACGTGCATCTCCGGGTGGGCTTCTCAGAGCCCTTCTGGATGGCCAAGGGCCGAATGATCCACACCCTGTTCGATCGGCTCATCTTCTCGAGCCACGGGGTCGTAGGGACGATCTTTTCTGACGCCTTCTATCAATCCCTAGCGCGGTTCAGAGAGATTCTTCCGGGCTCGGGTATTTCTGTCACTGACGAAGAACTTGAAGAAGAAGCTCGGGTCCATTTTTCTCATCTCGCTTCATGGTTGGAGAGCAACCGAAGTCGCTTCGACCAGGTGGAAGTTGAGGCCGATCGTTACTCCACGCGGATGGGGTTGCGCGGACGCGCTGACGCTGTTTTCTACGCGGAGGCATCGCCAGCGGTGGTGGAGCTCAAGTCGGGAAAGACCGTTGCCACGGATCATCTGGTGCAATTGGTTGCCTATTGCCTGCTCTTCGCCCCTGAAGTCGGCGCTTTGTCCGAGGGCTGTGTGCTCTATTCCGCTACAGGTAGAGCCGAAGGTCTCCCTGCTGACGTCGAAAGGCTGAGGCGCTCAATCCTGACAGGTCGCAACAGGACCATAGCTCTGATGCGATCGCATACGGGAGCATTACAGGACATCTCGTTATGGCTGGATGGCGCTACGGAGTGCCGAAGGGAGGAATGCTTTTCCCGACGCTCCTGCCACAGAATATTCGGGACTCCTGCACGTCGGGCAGCCACATGGGGAGGCAGAGAGCGCGATTACTACAACCGATGGTTCCGCGCCCTTTCCCGCGAGCTGTGGACGATGGAAGGAGACTTCGCCAAAATCTTCGATCCCTCAACCCTTTCTCAGCGAGTTGCGGAAGGGATTACCATACCGGTCTCCTCGGTCGAGGTCGAGGTCTTGGGGCCACTTCCCGCTGCCTCTTCCGACAGGAGCGGCGAGCAGCCTGAGAGCGAACAGACGGCGCAGAGGAGCGTGCTTGTGCGAGCCGTTCTTTGTGCGGAGTCTCCTGCTGAAGACCTCGGCACGGGAGAAGAAGTTCTGCTCCATCGGGGAAATCCCGTGTCAAGATCCTGCTTTCGAGGACGAATTGTCGGCTCGGATGAGGCAGGCCTTCATCTGCAGGTCCGCCTTCCCGTGCTCTACGCACAGGATCGGCCCTGCCCCCAAACTGAGGCATTGACCCAAACGGATGGCTGGTACGTCGATAGGATTCCGTTCACCCGGGCACGCGAAGCTTCCCGAAGGGCCTTGTTACATTTCCTCTGGTCCGCGGATAGGGCTGTGATACAGGCGGTTGTTTCCGAGTACTCCAGGCGGGAGCAACCTGGGTCTGATGAGCCGCGTCCGGAGCGTCCCGACGAAAGGCCCCTCGGACGGCCTCGGGAAAAGCCCCCTGCCCCGTCTTCTCCCACCCCCAGCGACGACCTTTGCTTTTCGGAAGGACTCAGAGCCGAGCTGACCGAGGAACAAGAAAGGGCAATTCAGAGTGCCCTGGACTGCTCGACGTACCATTTGATTCACGGTCCGCCGGGAACCGGAAAGACGAGAGTTCTGGCCAGGTTGATCGGCAAATGTCTCGACAAGGGCGAGAGGGTCCTCGTTGCCTGCCCGACCAATGTGGCTCTCGATGCTTTGCTCATCGCTGTATTGGCCCTCGGAGTGCGCGATTTCATCAGAGTGGCACTGAGATCACACGTTTCCACATCTTTCTTGGATGCTATCGAGCGAACAGGGTGCTCACAGGTTCTGCTGGGAGACCTCTGTGCACTGGACATGGATCTCGTCAGCTTCCGAAAGCTCGTTCGGGACAAGAAACTTGTAGCTGCAACTGCGTACCAATGTGCGTCGCACCCGTTCTTCCTTCGGCAGCGCTTCGATCGAGTCATCGTGGACGAAGCCGGACAACTCGACGAACCTTCAACGCTTGCACCTCTGACCGTAGGGGCCAAATTCATCCTTGGAGGGGATCACCTTCAGTTGCCGCCCGTGGTCCAGTCGAGGCCGGGACGGGTACCCCAGGATGAGGGGGCCTGCCTGGAGCAATCTTTGTTCGAGCGCCTTTTCCTCAGTGCCCCTGATACTGCCGTGTCCCGACTCAGAACGCAGTACCGTATGAACCAGGAAGTGCAAGATATTCCGTCGCGACTGTTCTATGATGGGTCGCTTGTCCCGTCCCCGGAGGCACGGTCCCGTAGGCTGAGCCTACGTCCGGGGGTGTCGCACGACGGCACGGTCAACAAAGTCATCGATCCTGAGCCTCCGGTAGTGTTCGTGGACGTGCAGGGAACGACTGGTAGCACAGCCAGACCTGAAGAAGCGGAGGCAGCGTGCAAGATAGTAGAAAGCCTCGTCGCGTCCGGGGTGCCTTCTCATGAAATCGGCATAATCACCCCGTACAGGGCTCAACAGACCTTGATTCGCAAGAGACTTGTGAGAACGGGAAACGAGTTTCCGCGGCTGACGGTCGATACGGTGGACAGATTTCAAGGGGGCGAACGAGAAGTCATTATCCTTTCACTGTGCCGATCGGACGAGGTCACCTCGTTTCTTGCCGATCGCAAACGTCTGAACGTCTCTTTGAGCAGGGCGCGATCCAAGCTCATCCTTCTGGGGCATGGCCCAGTGCTCGAGGGACATCCTCTGTTTGCTTCCATCCTCGATGGTCTCGAACGGATCACTATGACGGCCGGCGGTTGACAGAGTCGCCTGTCGGTCAGCTCCCAGCCCGCAGGGCGAAAAGGCAAGCACATGGCCAACAAGAAAGAGACAATCTATCTCATAGACGGAAGCAGTTACATTTATCGGGCCTATCACACGACGGGAACGCTCTCCAGCTCCAAGGGCGTGCCCACCGGGGCCGTATTCGGATTCACGAACATGATCGTGAAAACCCTCCGTGAGAAATCTCCGACACACATTGCCGTGGTGTTTGACGCAAAAGGACCGACATTCCGGCACAAAAAGTACTCGGAGTACAAGGCGAATCGGCCGGAAATGCCAGAGGATCTTCGCTCTCAAATCCCGAGGATTCACGAGGTTGTCGCCGCGTACCGGCTTCCTTCTCTCTCTGTTGAAGGATTTGAGGCTGACGACGTCATTGCCACCCTAACCCGGCAGGCAAGGGAGAAAGGGTGGAACGTGGTAATTGTCTCCGGGGACAAAGACCTCATGCAGCTCGTGGGAGACGATGTCATCATGTGGGACCCGCAGCGGGATATCGTGTATGACAGCAAGACAGTTGAAAAGAAATTCGGAGTTCCCCCGAGCCGTATGCGCGACTTTCTGGCGCTCATGGGCGATACCTCGGACAATATTCCCGGAGTGCCGGGAGTCGGACAGAAAACTGCAGCGTTGCTCATCGAGGAATTTGGGTCCCTTGATGGGATCCTCGCACGGGCGAACGAGATCCGGAAGCCGAAACTGAGGCAAAGTGTGATCGAGAATCAAGACAAGGCCTTGCTAAGCCGCGATCTTGTCAAGCTCGAGGAAGAGGTTCCCCTGGACGTGGATGTGGAGAAGATCCGTCCCGGTCAACAGGATGTTTCTCGTCTCAGACAAATATTCCGTGAGTTGGAGTTCAAGCGGCTGCTCGAAGACCTTCCTCCTGAACGAGCGCTGAGCTTTTCCGGATACACGACGGTGCGCACGCGGGAAGCACTCAGCGAGTGGGTGGAAGACATCGGACGGGTTGGCCGATTTGCAGTGGATGTGGAGACCACGTCGGAGCAGCCTGTCAGGGCCGACCTCGTAGGGGTATCGTTAAGTGCCCGGCAAGGGCAGGCCTGCTATATCCCCGTGGGACATATCCGGGGAGAACAACTGGACAAGGCCGAAGTAATCCGGGCTCTCAAGCCGGTGCTGGAAGACGAGAAGATTGAAAAGATCGGGCAGAACATCAAGTACGACTACATCGTGCTTCGGAAAGAGGGGATCGAAATCCGTGGCATAGGGTGCGACACGATGCTGGCCTCGTATCTCCTGGATCCCACCCGCAGAGGACACTCCCTCGACGACCTTGCCCAAGTGTTTCTCCACCACGCCACCATACCAATAAAGGATCTCATCGGCTCCGGTAAGAATCAGGTCATATTTTCGCAAGTAGACATCGACTCCGCATCTCAATATGCCTGTGAGGACGCGGACGTCACGTTTCGAGTGGCGGAGATACTTTGCCCGAGAGTGGAGAGCGAAGGATTGGGAGACCTGTTCAGGGAAATCGAGCTTCCGTTGATCCCGGTGCTTGCCGATATGGAGCTTGCGGGGGTCCGGATCGATATCGATTACCTCGATGAGCTTTCCTCCGAGTTTGGCAGCGTCCTGGAACGAACCGAAGCGGAAATCTACGAGATGGCTGGAAAGCCATTTAACATTAACTCACCGAAACAGCTTGGGGAGATGCTCTTCGATACACTGGGCCTCAAAGCGACCAAGAAGACCAAGACCGGTCGTTCCACATCCCTCGAAGTGCTCGAGCAGCTTGCCCTCGAGCACGCGCTGCCCAGGAAGATCCTCGAATATCGATCGATCTTCAAGCTTAAATCGACGTACGCGGACGCATTGAGAACTCTGGTAAATCCTGCGACCGGCCGAATCCATACCTCCTTTAACCAGGCTGTCGCAGCGACAGGACGACTGTCGTCATCCGATCCCAATCTTCAGAATATTCCGGTGCGAACTGCGGAAGGCCGCAAAATCCGCCGCGCGTTCATCCCGCGCGACGGGTACGTGTTCGCGGCCGCGGACTATTCTCAGATAGAGCTCCGCGTGATGGCGCACCTCTCAAACGATGAGCGGCTTCGAGATGCCTTCTCATCGGGCGAGGATATTCACGCCATTACCGCAGCAAGCGTGTTCGATGTTCCCCCAGCCATGGTCACCCCGGAAATGAGGCGACGAGCAAAAGCAATCAACTTTGGGATCATGTATGGCATGGGTCCGTTCAAGCTTGCGGAGCAGATCGGCGTGGGGCTGAAGATGGCCAAGACGTACCTGGAAGAGTATTACGAAACCTACAGCGGAGTGAAGCGGTACATGGAAGAGCTCCCCGAGAAAGCTGCCAAGGACGGTTTTGTGACGACGATCCTCGGGAGAAAGCGGTTTCTGCCGGACCTGAAGAATCCCAACAAGATCGCTCAGCAGGCTGCTCGAAGGGTTGCAGTCAACACCACGATTCAGGGAAGCGCTGCAGACCTTATGAAGCTTGCCATGATCAAGGTGCATGAAGCTTTGAAGGCGAGCAAGCTGCCTGCGAGCATGATTCTCCAAGTGCACGACGAGCTTATTCTCGAAGCAAGGGAAGATGTGGCAGAGGAAGCGGTTGCTTTGCTCAAAGAGCATATGGAGGGGGCGTACCCTCTGACTGTTCCTCTGGTTGTGGACACAGCAGTCGGAAAGAACTGGGATGAGGCACACTGATGGATAATGTGGAAGCGTGGATTGTTACCATAGGGAATGAAATAATCAATGGAGTGATAACCGACACGAACCGGGAGACCATATCCCGCGAGCTGAGGTCTGTGGGCATTGGGACCAAAGGAATGTCCTCTGTCGGTGACGATGTGGCACTCATCGCGGACACTCTGGCCTATGCCATGAGCATGGCTCACATCACAGTGGTTTCTGGCGGCCTGGGGCCAACGGAAGACGACAAGACGTCCGAGGCAGCGGCAAGGCTCTTGGGAACCAAGCTGCAACTTGACGAAGCCCAATTGGCCAGAATCGAGCAGCGGTTTCGGCAGTGGGGCAGGCCCATGTCAGTCAGCAACAGGAAGCAAGCGATGTTTCCTGCCGGATCGCAGCCACTGTCCAACGATTACGGCACTGCACCCGGATTTCTGATCGAGAAAGATGGACGCATCGCACTGTTTTTTCCGGGAATTCCGCGAGAACTGGTGAAAATGCTGCGTGAACAGGGTGTCCCAGCAATACAGAAGCGGTTCGGGACCCCCCGACAGGTCTTCAAGACCCAAACGTTTACGGTATACGGCCTTTCAGAATCCAAGCTCGGCGAAATTCTGTCGGACATTGCGATTGATGAGGAGAACTACCATCTCGCCTTTCTACCTCGCTTCCCCATTATCCGTCTTCGCATGGACGCAAAGGGGGCAACCGAGGAGGAGGCTGAGGCAATCCTCGAATCCAGGCGCCGAATTCTCGATGAGCGTATCCGGGAGAACATCATCTCGTATGACGGCCAATCCATGGAATTTGTGGTAACCAGTCTCGTGCAACAACGCAGGCTCACCTTGGCCCTCGCGGAATCCATTACCGGAGGCATGATAGGAGAGATGCTCACGCGCGTTCCCGGTGCCTCACGGTCGTTCCTCGGATCTGTGGTGAGCTACTCGAACGACATGAAGTCGAGCCTGCTCGGTGTATCCAGGGAGACTCTTTCAAGCTATGGGGCGGTTTCCCATCAATGCGCTTTGGAGATGGCCTTAGGTGCGAAGCGTGCAGGACAGGCGGATATAGGAATTTCTGTGACAGGCATAGCAGGACCGGAGGGGGGCTCGCCCGAAAAACCTGTCGGAACCTTCTATGTGGGACTGGCATCGCCGGAAGCCACGCTGACCAGAAGATTCCTCCTGCCGGGAACCAGGGAATGGGTGCGAACATTGGCCGCCATGCAAGCGCTCGATCTGCTTCGGCGCCACCTGCTGGGTTTGCGACTGCACGGCACGGAGGACTGAGTACCACCTTTCGTAGGTTCGGTGCCGAATCGGGAGACCCCACCCCAACCCTCCCCGTTGACGGGGAGGGAGTCCTTCCCCCCGTTATAGCGTTTGCGAATAATAATTTCCGTTTCTCCTTTTCAGGACTGACGGGCGTCTCGCCCGTTAATTGAAAGGACGACGGGCAAGATGAAAGTGTCTCAAAAGCCTGCAGTCCGTGATAATCGTGGCACACCCCTCACCCTGCCCCTTTCCCCCGAAGCGGGCGAGAGGGGATTCCTCGGGCTCCCTCTCCTCTGGGAGAGGGTTGGAGCGAGGGTGCCTTTCCACGCATCGACGCTCAATCGTGCTACGATTTTTTGGTGTTTCCCGAGTTTTGAGGCTCTTTCAGATGCCCGTCCCACGAACAAGAATGTCGGTCTCACCAACAGCAGGCCCCTCGAACTGCAGGAAATTCGATGATATGAGCGAGGGCGAAGGATATTTCTCCTTCGCCCGAGCGCGACCGCCGGTCGCCCATACCGCAGGAACTTTTGCACGGATCTCCCGTGGCGCCCGCGTATCGCCGGTATTCTTGTTGTGAACTGACCCTGAGTACCTGGCGGGTCTTGAGCCACTCCCAACCAGGGGCGGTTGGAGAGAGTTCATCTACACGAGTGGTGTGCCGGCTTTAGTACACTACATTCACTTGAATGAATGCGCCGCTCCACTTGGCTGATATTGTGGCTTCTCCGGGGCGGGAAGACAAATTGGACCACTGGGGCTCTGCATTCATACGGAGATAGGTTTGGCGAAAACCGCCTTCTATGGCTAGCGAAAAGGTCGAGTGGGCCAACAGGCTGGTCTCCCATACGGCGGGGCGCATTCCGCCAGAAACTTCCCACTCTGTGACTCTTGTCTCTTCATCCTGTTTGTAGAACGGGATGGGGAACCGAAAGCGTCCCTGCATAGTGAACGGAACCTCTCGGATCCGAAAGGGAATGACTCGGCCGTGGACACCGATGGTCATGGCGTTGTCGCCCGCGTACTTGGTCCATTCATCGGGAGGGCTCCAGCGCCTGGTATCCTGGTCATAGGTTTTGGGTAGAATTCTTCTTATCTCGAACTCCACATCTTCCGTGTGGAACGTGTAATTGATTCCTGCTCTTGCGAAGGGAGTTCGGATAATGTCCAGATCCAATCCGATCTTATTGCCGCTCATGTTTAACTGAGAGATTGTGTGGATATTAGTGCCCACTTCTGTGGACCGCCCCCGGAACTTGTGGTCCTCCTCCACTTCAACGCGTATGCCGAGTCGATCAATATAGAAGATGGCGTACAGGGATTTGAAGAGCTGGGGGTCGCCGGAGATGCCGTAGAAGTCAGAGAAATCGCGGGTTTGACCTCCTACTTCCACTTGTCCCGAGACGGTAGGCATGAAGATTCGGTACCCGGCAGTACCTCTGAAGTCGGACCAATCCCACCACGGCGAGGTACCGATCCACGAGGAGATACCCTGAGCGTCCGCCGCCGGGGAAACCATGAGACCCCAGAGCAGGAGCGGGATTACCGCAGCCCAGACGCGGAATTTTCTTTTCAAACCATACCTCTCAACCGGCCCGGCACAGCCAAGCCCCCGGAACGACATTAGATTTCAGTCGAATATACAGCATATTCGCTTGCAGTGTCAAGGATTTAGTCGTCCTGCAAACCTCCATTTGCTCACCCCAATTGTGTTGAACCAGGGAAATTATTATATTATGGTGGAAAAGTAGCGTTTCATCTCGCATGCTTTCACAACATCAGGGAGGTGGACTTGGCGTACGCGAGAACTCCCAGAATTCTCTTGGCCAAGCCAGGGCTCGACGGGCACGACCGAGGAGCCAAAGTGATAGCCCATGCTCTCAAGGATGCCGGATTCGAGGTCATCTATACAGGGCTTCATCAGACGGTGGAGATGATCGTTCAGGCGGCCATGCAAGAGGATGTGGACGCTATCGGGCTTTCCATCATGTCAGGAGCCCACATTCCCATCTGCCGGAAACTCTTGAACCTTCTAGCAGCAAAGGGACTTTCCGATATCCTGGTCTTGGTGGGAGGAGTGATTCCCGGCAAAGACATCCCGGTCCTGAAGGAAATGGGCGTCGCAGAAGTCTTTCCCGGCGGGTCGGACATCGACGCGCCTGCTCGATATCTGAAAGAGCTCCTGGAAGAGCGGCATCAAGCCGCTTCCCCCTGAGCCTCAGGGAGGGGCGAGCACGCACGCGCTCATTGATTGTTGGTTTAACCACCCTGCCCCCAAATGGGCCTCTCTTACAACCAATGGTGGATCATCACTCTGGAGTACTACCTGTGGGACGACTCAGAACAAGGGTGGCACGCGCGGACCGTGCACTGTTCCCATCTGAGTCTCCCGACAGTCTGGGGCGCTTGCGCCATAGCAGCACACGAGGAGGTCCTCATGACTTCGGCAAGCCAGCCGTACCGGCCGATGCATCACGTACGGGTTGTCACAGCGGCTTCTCTCTTTGATGGACACGATGCGGCGATTAATATCATGAGAAGAATTCTGCAGGCTTCCGGTGCGGAAGTCATACACCTGGGGCACGACCGCTCAGTCTCGGAAATCGTCATAGCAGCGGTTCAGGAGGATGCCCAAGCCATTGGAGTGAGCTGCTACCAGGGCGGACACATGGAATTCTTCAAGTACATGGTGGATTTGATCAGAGAGTACGGAGCCGACCATGTGAAAATCTTCGGAGGGGGGGGCGGAGTAATCGTCCCCGAAGAGATCCGAGAACTGGAAGCTTACGGAGTGACGAAGATCTTCAGCCCCGCGGATGGTCAGAAGATGGGCCTTCAGGGTATCATTAACCACTTCCTCAAAGAATCTGACTTCCCCACCTCGGATGGCAAGCTCAACGGAGATCTTTCACAGCTCAATCCCAAGAACTGGCGACTCATCGCTCAGACGATCACCGCGGCAGAAGTTGCCAAGGAATGCGGAAATGGCGATTTGCCGATGATGCGCTCGCTCTTGCGCGAAAAGATCGGGGATCGAAAGGTTCCTGTGTTGGGCATTACCGGAACCGGAGGCGCGGGTAAGTCGTCGCTCACCGACGAGCTGGTTCTCAGATTTCTCAACGATCAGAAGGACAAGACTGTTGGCATCATCTCCGTAGACCCGACGAGGCGGAAAACAGGGGGCGCCCTTCTCGGCGACCGTATCAGGATGAACTCGATTCATTCTGACCGGGTGTTCTACAGATCCATGGCCACAAGAAGCCACGGCATGGAAATCCCCCACCACCTGGAAGAAGCTATCGAAATACTGAAGGCCTCCGGCTTCGACCTCATCATCGTGGAAACTGCCGGAATCGGACAGGGCGATGCCGCAATCGTTCCCCTCTGCGATATCTCGCTATACGTGATGACCTCTGATTTTGGAGCCCAGAGCCAGCTCGAAAAGATAGACATGCTGGACTTTGCGGACCTGGTGGTCATCAACAAGTACGACCGCAAAGGATCCGAAGACGCCATCCACGATGTTCGCAAGCAGATGCAGCGGAACTGGGCTGCGTTCCACATGAGACTCGAAGACTTTCCCGTGTACGGGACCATAGCCTCTCGCTTTAACGATGATGGTGTGACCGCCCTGTACGGGGGAATCCTCGAAAAAATCAATGAGAAGACCGGGATTCAGTGGAAGACTTCCCTCAAGGGGAATCCCGAGAAGAAGCCGTCTTCAAAGACAATTATCATTCCTCCAGAAAGGTCGGGGTACCTGTCGGAGATTGCTGATACAATACGGCGCTACCGTGCCTGGGGAGAAGGACAAATCGAGCTGGTCCGAAACCTCTGGCATCTTGATTCCACTGCCCAGGCACTGCGGCGGCAGGGATTTTCTGAGGAGTCTGAGCCAATCAAGGCGATCAAGCATCTGCAGGAGGAAATCGAGCACAACCTCGACCCGCGTGCTCTTCGACTCGTGGGGGAATGGGAGGAGATGAAAGAGGCCTATTCGGGCCAAGAATATGTGTACACAGTCCGAGACAAAGAGTTTCGGACACCTTTGAAAGTGAAAACACTTAGCGGAAGCATGCTTCCAAAAATTGCTCTCCCCCCGTACTGCGACCCTGGAGAAATATTGCGCTGGAGACTCCATGAAAACCTGCCCGGTATGTTTCCCTATACCGCGGGAGTTTTCCCCTTCAAGAGGACGGATGAGGATCCGACTCGGATGTTTGCTGGCGAGGGAGACCCCTTCAGGACAAACCGAAGATTCAAGTATCTCTCTGAGGGCTATCCAGCCAAGCGCCTCTCAACCGCTTTCGATTCCGTCACCTTGTACGGCAGAGACCCCGAAGAGCGCCCTGACATCTACGGAAAGATAGGAACCTCCGGTGTCTCGATCTGCACAGTGGACGATGTGAAGGAGCTTTACTCCGGATTCGACCTGTGTGCTCCCAACACTTCGGTATCCATGACGATCAACGGACCTGCACCCATTATGCTCGCTATGTTCTTCAACGCTGCGATCGAGCAACAGATGGAAAAATACCGAGAGGAGCACGGAGGCCCACCTTCCCCCGAACAGGCTGCCAGAATAAAGGCTCACGTATTGAGCAACGTACGCGGCACCATTCAGGCAGACATCTTGAAGGAGGATCAAGGTCAGAACACGTGCATCTTCTCTACAGACTTCTCGCTGAAAATGATGGGCGACGTGCAGGAGTACTTCATTCGGCATAAGGTACGGAATTTCTATTCCGTTTCTATTTCCGGCTATCACATCGCAGAGGCAGGAGCCAACCCCATCACGCAACTCGCGTTTACTCTGGCCAACGGCTTCACGTACGTGGAATATTATCTGTCCAGAGGGATGCACATCGACGACTTTGCCCCCAACCTCTCCTTCTTCTTCTCCAACGGATTGGAAGCCGAGTACAGCGTAATAGGCCGTGTAGCCAGGAAAATCTGGGCCATAGCGATGAGGGAAAGATACGGCGCCAACGAGCGTTCCCAGAAGCTGAAATATCACATTCAAACCAGCGGACGATCGCTCCATGCTCAGGAGATTCAGTTCAACGACATACGCACCACCTTGCAGGCACTTATTGCTATCTATGACAACTGCAACTCCCTCCACACCAATTCTTATGATGAGGCCATCACCACGCCAAGCGAGGAATCCGTGCGAAGAGCGCTCGCCATCCAGTTGATCATCAACAAAGAATGGGGAATGAGCAAAATCGACAACGTCAATCAGGGAAGCTTCATTCTGGAGCAATTGACGGATCTCGTGGAAGAAGCAGTGCTCGCTGAATTCGATAGCCTTTCCAAAAGAGGGGGCGTGCTCGGAGCCATGGAAACCGGGTATCAGCGGACCAAGATCCAAGACGAATCGATCCATTACGAGACTCTAAAGTCCCTGGGAGAGCTCCCTATCGTTGGAGTCAATACATTCCTGAACCCGCACGCCGACTATTCGGAACAGTGCGCCGTGGAGCTTGCACGCGGCACGGAGGAAGAAAAGCAATCTCAGCTTTCCAGGTTGGCCGCATTCAAAGAGCGGAATAAGGACAAGGCTCCGCAGGCGCTGGACAGGCTTTTCAGCACAGCACAATCAGGAGGAAACATCTTCGAGGAACTGATGGAAACGGTCAAATACTGTTCTCTGGGCCAGATATCGGAAACCCTGTTCAGAGCGGGAGGGCAGTACAGGAGAAATATGTAACTTCTTAGTGGTCCCCTCTATGATTGCCTTGCGCGGCGTCAGTGCTCCAATCTGGGGAACGACTGTCCTCGACCACGATTCGCGCACCGGTGGTGACGAGGCCACTCGGCTTGTGAATTAGCCTTACTCGGTATTCGCCTGCCGGGAGCTTTACCTTGCCGGAGAACGCGCCTTTTGAGTCCGTGTTGAGCTCCATGATGTCACGCCATGGACTCTGGGCAACCTGCACAGTGACCCGTGAGTTAGGGTGATCCGGAAACGCACCGCGGAAGACAACCGTGTCCTCGTGCACGGCAGACACAAGAGTGATCAATCGCTCCGTTCGCTCCATAGGAAGCTCATGTTGGCGTACGGGCCGTGCGTACATGCTGTTGCGAATCTTCCTATCAAAACGATGAGGAGATGCCTCGTACGGTGAGGAAAATGGGTTTTTCCCTGCAACCATGTCGGTCCAATCGAACGCAAGGCTCAGCCCTGCGCGCGCCTGAAAGTTGTCCCCTGTTAGACTGTCAGTACTCCTCTCGACCGATGCAGTCAGCATCCCGTTTCGAGAGCTCACCGTCAGTCCCGCTGAGTGTCCCCACCAATTGCTGGTCTGCCCGCCATAGGCGTGGATCTTAGCGTCCAGACGCATGTCGACCGCATCAGAGATGGCCGGAAAGAGAAAACTAACCTGGCCATCGGCTCCGTAGGGCAGCCGTTCTTTTGCGAGCGCCCTTCCCTCTCTCACGACTTCCTGCTGCTCGTTGATCGGAAGATAGCCGTTGACACTCAGACTAAGGTCCGAATGCTTTCCCGGGAGGGTGGATAATTCCAGGCCCATGCCAATTTCTTGAAGAAAGCCGCCCTTCGTGCCTCTCGCGCGAACCCAGTCATGAAACGCGTGTACTCCCACAAGGGTATCAGACCCTAGCATTTTTCTCATGCCAGCCCCCACGGAATAACTCTCTCTGTTCCCGCTCAAAGAGACGCGGGGGCTTACGAACAGGGTCCTGTCAGGCCAGGCCTTGATAGGCACGAAATAATCCAATTTCAGGGTCGGTACCCGTGACCATCGATCATATCCGGTATCAACAACGAGCTTTTCTCGAATCGTATCCGGCAGAACGAAGTTCAGTCCGTATTTCACCGTGGGATCAAGGTACTGCTCGGGCCAGAGAATTTCTTGCACAGCGGAGTTGTATTCCGGTTGGAAAATACCCGGGAGTGAGGGCTGGCCATGGATAGTCAGGGGGAGAAAAAGGCAGAGCCCCCCCAAGGACAAGATGGCCAAGAGCGCGGGGGAGAGAAATATTGATATTTTACATAAGGTTTTCTTCATAATAGCTCGGATCTAAAAGCTATTTAGACGCTATAATCTTTTGGTCCCCCTGTCAAGAGCTTTCAATGGACTTACCCGCGATTCTGGCCTTTACGTCCGCGCGTGTTGAGGGAGCCGAGTTGACTGGGTCATTCGGCAAAGTTATATTGAGGCGCCGTGGGCTCGGGATCGAGTGCCCACATGTCCCTTATTCGAGAGTCGGAAGGTGTAGAGGCCTGGTAACCTATGGAACGCAACATGCCCCCCTGGATTGAGACGGTAATTCCTCGACACGTTTTCTCAATACCCCCTTACGTCCCCGGCAAGCCTGTGGAGGAGCTTCAAAGGGAATCGGGAATTCACGAGGCTACGAAAATGGCCTCCAACGAAAACCCGCTTGGCCCCTCGCCTCTTGCGGTGAAGGCGATGAAACAGCATGCTCAGAGCGTGCACATTTATCCTGAATCTTCGGCACCGGAGCTGAGGGAGGCCATAGCGGAGCGCAATGGGATCTCTCCCGATATGGTGATCCTGGGAAACGGATCCGATGAGATTATGGCTCTGGTTGCGCATGTTTTCATGGGGCCCGGCCAGGATGCTGTTATGGGGGCCCATTGCTTTTCCATGTACCGGATAGTCACGGAGGCTTTTGGCGGAGAAGCGATAAGAATTCCCTTGACCGAGGATTACCGGTTCGATCTTCCTGCCATGTCACGTGCCATTTCGGATCGGACGAGGCTCGCCTTTCTTGCAATTCCAAACAGCCCTACAGGCACAATTGTATCTCGGGCTGAATTCGAGCATTTTCTGCGGGGTGTTGCAGGCCGCAAGATGATTCTCGTCATAGATGAAGCATATCGGGAGTACGTGGTGGATTCCGATTGCCCTAACGGACTGGAATTTCTGAGCTCCGATCTTCCGATCCTGGTATTGCGCACTTTCTCGAAGGTTTACGGGCTTGCTGGACTTCGCGTAGGATATGGCATGGCAAGTCCGTGGCTGATAGACCTACTCAATCGGGTTCGGCCTCCTTTTAATGTGAACTCCATGGCACAGAAGGCGGCCATGGCGGCATTGAACGACACGGAACACGTTCAGCGCTCTGTAAGAATGACGAGGCAGGGTATCGACTTTCTCACAACGAGCCTGGAAGGTCTCGGTTTGCGGGTCATCCGTTCACAGGCGAATTTTGTCACTTTCTGTCTTGCCGGGAACGCGCGATCCGTTTACGATGGCCTCTTGAGATACGGAGTTATTGTGCGGCATCTTGCTTCGTTCGGAATGGACCGCTGCATTCGGGTCACCGTTGGGACCGAGGCTCAGAATTTGCGCTTCCTGAACGCTCTGCGAGCGGTCGTTGAGGAAGTCGGCGCCGACTAGCGTTTCGGCGCCCTGGTGTTCTTCGCAATAGGAGAGCAAGACCAGCCCTGGAGAAATGTCCGTCGGTCACAGAGGGGTCTGAGACAAGCTGAGAAACTGTCTCACAATTGAGCGGTAGGCCTGGATCGAGAGGCACCACTGGGGGGACGGATTGTGAACGGCCCAAGATCAGGCTGTTTCTCGAGACATTCCTTCAGATATGCCCCCATGCGAGACAGGTACTGAGACAATTTCCTCAAAGTGTGCTCTTCGTCGTAACGGTTGTCGAACTTGATCTTTCGCCCGAGGAAATGAGAATTCGTGCCGATATCTGACTGAGTCGGAGTTTGTCACATGCGTTCAAGCGCGCACGTTATAACCATAGACGGTCCTGCCGGTGCGGGAAAATCCACTGCAGCGAGGATGTTGGCAGGGCGTCTCGGATATTTCCTGTTGGACAGCGGAGCCTTGTACCGCGTCGTGGCTCTGCACTTGATGCAGTCGGGGATATCTGGTGAATGCGACCATGTTCCGGCTGAGGCCCTTGATAGGCTGGATGTGCAGCTTGAGCCGGGAATAGGCTCTATGCGGCTGTTCCTTCGTGATCGCGAGGTTACCAAGGAAATCAGGACAGAGCGCATCGGGGATCTTGCCTCACGGTTTTCGGCCAAACCTGAAGTGCGAAAGGCCCTCATTGGGGTCCAACGAGCTGCGGCCGCGAAATGGGATCTCGTCGCAGAAGGGCGGGACATGGGCACTGTAGTGTTTCCTGACGCCTCCATAAAGTTCTTCCTCACAGCAACACTGGAAGTTCGAGCCCGCCGTCGTTACGACGAATTGAGAAATCGAGGCGATAATACAGACTTCGGAACTGTCCTGAACGACATGGTTGAGCGGGACGCACGGGATGAACGACGTGCGGAAGCTCCGCTCAAGCCGGCTGATGACTCCATTATCATTGATACATCGTCGCTTGACGCTGAGTCAGTGGTAGAGATGTTGATTGGACACGTGAAAAAGAGACGTGATGGGAGACACGGAGGTTTGTCAACTGGGCCAGGAGATGGTAAAATCAAAGGTGGAGAGGAAACTTTTGCTTGTCATAAGAGTGAAAACTGATTATATATAGAGAATTATCCTGGTGGTGAAAAGCCTGACGCGGGACAAAAGAGTCTGGGGGTGGCAACTGGATGGAAAACTTGGAAACCCAAACCAACAACAATCCTCCTGTCGATGAAGAAGGACAGGAAATTACAAAGGAAGAAGATTTTGCCGAACTAGTTGAAAGCAGCTTCCACAAGGTACAAGAAGGGGAGGTGGTAACCGGCGTAGTGGTTCAGATCACCCCGGATTTTGTCATGGTCGACGTGGGATCGAAATCCGAAGGTCAGATCCCTGTCGAAGAGTTTACCACTGAGGAGGGTGAGCTCTCCGTTAGGGTGGGCGACGAGGTGAGAGTTTACCTGGAAGACACCGAAGAGACCTCCGGTCAAGTGAGACTCTCCAAAGCAAAAGCCGACAAGATCCGAATCTGGGAACACATCGCGCAGATTTGCGATAGCGAAAAGACTATCCCAGGCAGGGTCGTCTCCCGGGTGAAGGGAGGCCTCCAGGTCGATATCGGAGTGCCTGCGTTTCTTCCGGGATCGCAGGTCGACCTCAGACCAGTCCGAAATTTCGAGAAGTACATCGGGGAAACTTTCGATTTCAGTGTCCTGAAATACAATCGCAAACGAGGAAACATTGTCCTCTCCAGAAAACCCGTGCTGGAAAAGACCAAAGAGGAGAAGAAGAATTTTATTCTGAGCGCCATGGAAGGGTCGGGCCTCTGCAAGGGTGTAGTGAAGAACATCACGGATTACGGAGCGTTCATAGATTTGGGCGGAATCGACGGTCTCCTTCACATCACCGACATGTCATGGGGCAGGATCAACCATCCTTCGGACATTTTGAAGGTCGGCGACGAGCTGGAAGTTAAGATTCTCAAGTTCGATCAAGACAAAGAACGAGTATCCCTTGGCCTCAAGCAGATTCAGCCGGATCCTTGGGAACGGGTGGAAGAGACCTACCCAATCGGTGCCAAGTGCGTGGGCACGATCGTGAGCATCACTGACTACGGTGTCTTCGTGGAGCTGGAAAAGGGTGTCGAAGGACTTGTCCATGTGTCGGAAATGGCATGGACCAAGAAGCCGCGTCATCCTTCCAAGATCGTCCAGGTCGGCGAAGAAGTGGATGTGGTGGTGCTGAATGTGGACAAGGGTCAGAAGAGAATCTCACTTGGGATGAAGCAGCTTAAGCCTAATCCGTGGGATGTGATTGCTGAGCGCTATCCGGAAGGCACGAAAATCGAAGGCAAGATCAGAAACGTCACCGACTTCGGAATCTTTGTGGGAATTGACGAGGGAATCGACGGACTAGTTCACATCTCAGACATTTCCTGGACTCAACGGATCAAGCATCCGGGCGAGCTCTACAAGAAAGGGCAGACCGTCCAGGCAGTGGTTCTCAATATCGACAAGGAGAATGAGCGCTTCTCCCTCGGGATCAAGCAAATCCATGCAGATCCGTGGGAATCCATTCCCGAGAGGTATCCGTCTGGAACCAAGGTGACGGGAAAGGTGACCTCGGTGACCGACTTCGGCGTGTTTCTCGAGATCGAGGAAGGCATCGAGGGAATGATTCACGTATCAGAGTTGTCAAAGGAGCGGGTCAGCTCTCCAGCGGATTTCACACGTGAGGGTGAAGAGCTGACGGCCATGGTTCTCAAGGTCAACAAGAAGGACAAGAAGATCGCCTTGTCGATCAAGAGCCTAGAGAAGGCCGGTGATTACGACCAGGTGAAGAGCTACATGCATAGCCAGGAGGTGGTCGCTTCCAATCTCGGGGATCTGCTCAAAGAGAACCTGGGGAGCTCTTTTGGGAAAGAGTAGCGCTTATTGCCGATCTGTGGAGGCCCCTCTGGGTGGAACTCTGACTCGATCGTCTTGAGTCCGGTCGCTCAAGAGATGGCGGACGGCGGCCAAAGCTTCATCTCGCGTAGTGATTTCACCCGAGCCCTGCAATTCCGCGAGTCTTCTGAGAATATAACCGATCTCGGGTCCCTCTTGGAGTCCGAAAATTGTTATGAGATCCCGACCGCCAAGCAGGCGGGGAGTCCGGGCATTCTCCGTGAAGCAGTAGTCCAGAGCCCGTTTCACGCCCTGTTCCGCCTGTTTGTCCTCCCCGGGACGCCGTTCGGGTCCCTGCGACGCTGCGAGGTCAGCAAGAAACAGCACGAACAAGCCGATCACTTCTTTGCCAAAGTGGTGACAGAGTCGGTAGATTGCTCGGCGAGTCACATCCGGATGGAGAAGTATTCCCGGTCTCATGTGTCCAGCGATCCACCCCAGCGCGATACGGATTTCACGCGTCGCTAAGTGCAACTGTCTCCATGCGTTTTCTGCTATCTCCGTGGAAATTCTCTCATGGCCAAAGAACCGAATGCGTCCGTCCGGGTCGACGGTTCGGGTCGCAGGCTTACCGGAATCATGAAATAACATTGCCAGCTTTACGAGAGCTGCTCGTGGTCTACCCACCACGATTTCCTCCCCCAGGTATGCTCGCACCGTTTCTCCCAGAGAGCCAAATATGTCTTCAGCCTCGCTGACGATCCTATCAACATTCCGAATGGCTTCCACCGTGTGCTCCCAGACTCCAAGGTGATGATACCAATTCTGGCTGCACTCCTTCATCGGCTTGAGCTCCGGGAACACAGCGGTTACAACGCCGAGCTCCTCCATTTCTCCGAGCGCTGACGCAGCGCATGGACGTCCCAGAATGTCGAAGAGCTCGTCGCGAATTCGCTCGGCGGCCACCGACGGCAGCAGCTCCACATGATTGGCAATGGCTGATTTGGTCTCTTCGCAAATTGAAAGCCCCAGACAGGCTCCAAATCGAAATGCTCTCAGAATTCTCAGGGGGTCTTCGAGAAAAGCGGCGGAAGAGCACGCCCTCACGACACCGTCCCGCAGGTCCTGGCGGCCTCCGGTGGGATCCAAAATGTGAGTCATCTCCCCATCGCGGAAGCTCGAAACATCAAGGGCCAAGGCGTTTATCGTGAAATCTCTGTGGCGCAGGTCCTCCTCGATTGAATTGCCTCTAAAGGACGAGATATCAACGGACATTCTCGGTTGAGCCGTCAAGACGACGCGGCCGGTCCCCCTGCCCCTATCAAGCGGCACAAAGGTGGCGCCCTTTCCCAATGCTTCCGCAATCTCCTGGGCTATCCGGAGTCCGTCCCCCCGAACTGCCACATCCAGATCTGCTGCATCGGGCAAGCCGCACAAACGACTCCGAAGAATGCCCCCCACGACGTACGATTCCTCACTGCGAGCGTCGAGGATTTCGATCACTCTTTTCAACCTTGGATCGTGCTCAACGCGTTCGGGCCGGTGTACATAAGACGACATCGCTATGAGGCTCTCCTCCGTCCAACGAGGGCAGAATCAGGGAGCACCTATGCTGCCTCGCATTGCATATGCGTGTCAGTCATCGCCGTTTAAAGCCAATGAGCCTTCGCCGGACAGGTGCCCATACCAGAGATCGACATTTAGCCGCAGTGCCTGCGAATCTCCTGACTTGTGGCCGACGCGATAGTGGAGCGGGGCTGTGCTTTCGCGCCGTGGCCCATGACTCAGCCTACGCATACGGTTCGGACTTGATTCTTATGCGCTCCACTCTGGTTCAGAGCTGCGCTTGCACAAGCTCGAATCGCACGGTGCCGACTACGTGAGAAGACGTGAGGAGGAGGGGTAAGCGGTACTGATCATTGGAAATCCATAGTTGACCTGTGGCAAGCTCTTCGTTTCCGCTCAGTTTTATCAGCTTCAGATTGAGCCTGACAGCCGGATGAACTCCGGTTCGAATCTTGAGTTGCTCATGACCAAGCGGGGTCACCAAAAGCCTTGCCTTGTCCTTGCCATCAAAGATGTCCACGAACATCGGTCGAGTGAAATCTTTCTGGCTTCTGAGCAAGAATGCGGCAGTGATAGGATCGTACACTGCCCCGTTGCCCAGCTTTTCGGAATGAACTTCCCGTTCGTCCCCTAGCAACTTGTCTATTTGGACAGTCCTCGTCTGGTGGTCGAACTTAACGTCAACGACCTCCCGACGTAACAGATTCGACTTGAGCGAAAACCTGTAGGCTCTGGGCTCGTAAGAGCGCGACGCAAAGGTGGCGTGAACTTGGCTCCAAATCTCGCACAGGGCCTTGAGCACACCATCAGATACGGCTTGGGCCACGACCTCGATATGCTGAGGTCCCCTCTTGGTGGTTATGTCTCCATGGCCGGCTTTGCTGCCGTTCCACGTCACCTCGAACCGAAGGATTTCGGGCCGTTCCTGGGCCAGCCCCTCCGTAGCCGGGACGGCCAGCCAGCAAAAGCATATCGGTATAGCGAAGAAAAATAACCCCCTCCTCATGACCCTTCCCCTACACAATGCTCGCTTTGCAGCAGGAAGCACCCTGAAAGCGCCAGCGCCCCGACCGCCGAGCTGAGAATTGGGGAGACTTCGCGTCGAGCAGTTCGACCGAGCGCCCCACGGTCAACGAAATCGCCTCCAATAGAATTTCTTCTTCTCTTCGGGCATGACGAGAACGAGAGTATCGCCGGCCAACTGATACGGCCAAGACACCGTGTTCCCCACGTCATCGGTGATGTTGATCCGCTCCCCGTTGACCGAGTATTTTCCGGAACGACTCTTCACCTTGTCCGAATTGTCTCTGTCCATACTGTTAAATATTACGTGACCTCGTTCGGTGAATTCGATCAGTGTTCTCGTAGATTCTCTGGGGCGTTGTTCCATGCCTTCGTCATTTTTCTGGTACAAGAGCTCCCACGTGTCCACCAGACCTTTGTCCACCGTGGGTCCTGGTCCGTGGTTGGAAGCGGTCTCGGAAGCATCGGTCGGCGACTGGACCTTCGCACTCTTGGGCAGAGACATGCTGAGGCAGGACGCACAAAGGAAGGGAGCCACGCAGACCATGACCCATACTAATCCGTTCGCAATTCCCTTCACCGCATTCATTGTTGCACCAGATTTCTCGCCCTCTGGCGGGCGAATTCCCTTATGTCTTACCATAAGCTCTGGAAGACCCGCTCCTGAGATCGAGAGCCTTGGGATGGAGATTCCCCGCTTCTTTCGCCGCCGGGCTCGTTTGCCGCAACGGCCACTCCCTCCGGACTCTTGGGCTTCGATGCGGTTCTGATTGGAAATTCTCCCCTTGCAAGCCTCGACAGGAAGGGGCCGTCAACTACGATGCAATATGAGCCGACTTCCAGCGTGTGATACACAGCCTCGGCATCCTCCCAATCCAATCCAAGGCAGCCATGCGTAAGGCGACCGCCCGTCGCTTCAGCATAATGGATGTAGCGAGTTCCGTCAACCACCAGCTTGTACCGGAAGAAACCCGGGACGCGGCGGTCCTCCCATCTCTGCGGTATCGGCTCCCCCTCTTCCACAAAATACCAATCCGGCCGAATCCAATCATCGACAGGCACTTTCCTTTGAATAGGAAAGACCCCCACTGGGGTTTCGAATGCTCCCACGCTGGTACGGCCCTTTCCTACAGCCACAGGTCCTATGCGCAAGAGCTTTCCGTTTCTGTCATACAGATAGAACTGGAAGTTGCGCTTGTCGATGACTACAAAGGCTTTTCCATTTCTCTTGGTCACCAGATGAGCTATGTTGCGGGCTTCCGCCATGACGTGGTGCACCTGTCCCTCGTCCTGAATGCGATGCCCATAATAGCTCTCGTACATGGACTGCTGAGCGGTCTGTGGCGAGTTGTACTCCCTGCCCTGCCCTTGTGTCCGAGCCACCTGATCCCGGAGAATACGTTCTGCATCCCGTTGATCGTATTGCAGATTGGCCATCGGATGCGCACCGCTGGGCTGCCTCCACTGCCCTTGACCTTGAGGCGAAACATTATCCCATGTTCCATACTGGTACGGGGAATAGTACCCTTCCGGATAGTATTGTGCGTTAGCGGAAAAACACACTGCCCCGGCCAGGAGCACACCTAGCAGACTCTGTGTTATATTGCGCATGCTTATGCCTTTATTCTCTCAAAAAGCTGAGAAAAAAACCCTCATTGGGCTGAAATTGCATCCATCTATAGTGTAAAACCCTTTCCCTGTCAACCGCCAGCCTCCGGGACAAAACGTTTTTTGGACTGGAACGCCTTTTGGCACGCGATCTCCCGAACTTCCTGCCCTCTTCTCCTCTTCCAACGCACATCTTCCGTGCTAGTACCATCACGTGCTACAAGAGACCGTATTTTTTCATCTTGTATTGCAGATTGCTTCGAGAGACTCCCAGTATCTTGGCTGCCTGAGCCTGAACGTTGTCCGTTCGCTGCAAAGCGTGGCGAATCAGCCGCTCTTCAATGGCCTCAAGCGTTTCGGCGAGTCCTTTCTCCCAGGAAATCAGGTTTCCCAGATCCCCTTCGGTGCCCTGGAGCTCCCGGATTTCCGGAGGCAGATCCTCTGCTGTAATAATGCGCCCACTGCTCAACACCATCGCCCGTTCCACCACGTTTTCCAGCTCTCGCACATTGCCAGGCCACGAATAGGAGTAAAGAGCGCGGGTGACCTCGGGATCGACTTCCGGCACGTGACGGCCCAGCTTTTCGGCGAATTTCTTCAGGAAATGGGCGACGAGAAACGGTATGTCAGAACGCCTTTCTCGCAACGGAGGCACATCGACACGCACCACATTGAGTCTGAAATATAGGTCCTCCCGGAACCGACCGGCTTCGACTTCTTCCTTCAGGTCCTTGTTCGTGGCCGCAATAATTCTCACGTCAACCTTGATGTCTGTGTTGCCGCCCACCCGCTGAAACTCCTGCTCTTGGAGAACTCGAAGCAACTTCACTTGAAGTCCAAGGGCCATCTCTCCCACTTCATCCAGAAATACAGTCCCTCCATTTGCGAACTCGAATCGCCCTTGCTTCACGCTCGTTGCCCCGGTAAATGCCCCCTTTTCATAGCCGAACAGTTCGGATTCCAGCAAAGACTCCGGAATCGCTCCGCAGTTTATGGATACGAAAGGTGCATTCTGACGGGACGAGCCTTTGTGGAGACCTCGAGCAATAAGTTCCTTGCCGGTACCCGATTCCCCAACTACCAGCACCGTGGTCGGAGTATCAGCCACCCGTTTCATCATGCTGAAGACCTTTTCCATGGCCTTCGACGTGCCGATTATGTTTCCCCACAGACTGCCTAGCTCGGTCTCCAGGTGTCTGATATTCTTGATTAGATGACGTTTCTCCACTCCTCTCGCCAGGGCCCGCTTCACGTCTGCGTTGTCAAAAGGCTTCTGGATATGATCCAGGGCACCCTTCTTCATCGCGTCGACCGCTTGATCAACCTCTGCGAATGCAGTCATGAGAATCACAGGAAGGTCCGGATCGAATTCCGAGATCTTTTCCAAGAGCTCAATCCCGTTCATACCCGGCATCTTGATGTCCGACAAGACTGCATCCACAATGTTTTCCCTGAGTATTTCCAATGCCTCATCGCCGGACGATGCGGTCACGACCTCGTAGCCATCTTCCATAAGAAGATCCTCGAGAACGACCAGATAGTTTTTCTCATCGTCCACTACCAACACTCTAGCCATTCGCCTTATCAGCCTCCCAAGTGTCCGGTCGATCGCCGCGAGGTAACCGCACGGAAAACACAGTTCCCTGTCCTTCACTACTCAGCGCCGTGACATCCCCTTTGTGTGCAGTGATGATATTGTGCACAACAGAAAGTCCCAAGCCAGTACCCATCTGGTGGGTGGTAAAGAAGGGGGCAAAAATCTTCTGCAAATTCTGCTCGCTGATTCCGCAGCCCGTGTCCGCGAAGTCAATGCGAACCATGGAATCCTCTTCGCAAATGGATACGGTAAGGGATCCACCAGCGTTCATAGCGTCAAAGGCATTGATAGTCATGTTCAGGAACGCCTGGTAGAGCAGGTCTGCATCGCCGAGGACCAACGGTTCGCTCCCGTTGGTTGGGACGTCTGTCCAACGGATGCCACGGCGCTGTATCTCCTGTTCCATATTGTTCCTGACTCTCGTTATCACATCGCGAACATCTATCAAACTAAGCCGCGGAGGCTTTGGACGGGCGAAGTCCAAAAAATCCTTCAGAATATTGCTTAACCTCGTTGCCTCCTCCATGATCACCCCGGACAGCTTCTGAAGACGGGCGGGATCGGGATGAGTCTTCTTGGACAGCACCTCCGCAGATGACCGTATTATTCCCAGCGGGTTTCGAATCTCATGTGCAATCGTGGCCACCATCTGCCCAATAGAAGCGAGTTTCTCAGACTGCTGAAGCTGTTCCTCGAGCTTCTTCTGCTCCTGGGCACGCTCCAAAAGGATTCGTTCCCCTCGGCGGACGATGAGGGCCAACATCACGAAAAGAAAAGCCATCAACCCGGCGGCCACCGACATGACCACCATGATGGACCGCTGGACCGTCACGTACTGGTCCGTCACATCCTGCGTGATCTGAATGACTCCCCATATATTACCCAGCATCCAGTAGTTTCCCGCGCCTTCCCGTAAAGGGTAGTAAGTGTCGGCCAACCACACAGAATGCCACCGCCCTGAGGGGCCTTGATCCTTCCGGATAGCGGTGCGATCCTCTCCGTTGACAGCCCTCTCGACGTAAGGATTCTGAGGCTCATACTGCCCGATGAGGTCGTAATTCGTGCTGTAGACGATTTTGCCTTGCCGGTCGAGGACCTTGATCCTGGGGATCTTCAGCCCGTACGTGAAGTCCTTGATGAGCGAGTCGAGCGCCCCGAACTGATCCCATTTCTTCAAGTCCATGGAGAGCCCGCGTGCCTTAAGGGGTCCGTAGAATCCCACAAAAATGTTGTAATTCAGATTTTCCGCCAGGAGCCGTCCATAATTCTCAGCGCTTCTGAGAAGGGTATTGACGCTGGTAGAATAGAGGAACGCGGCCAGCAAGAATGTGACAGCTACGATAACCACGCACCCTGAGATGATAAAGTATTTGAAAAGCCTGAAGGGTCCGCCACGCGACCCGTTGGAGTGCCGTTTCCAGTACATCAAGAGGTTCCCCAGCACACTCGAATCTCTCTCGCAAGACTCTAGCATTCAGAGATCAGAAGGTAAAGGGAAAGCCCTCCGCGGCTGGGGGCTCCTGCCTGTCAGACAGCCCAAGGAGCGATTCCTCTCCGACAAGGGAGCGGCAGCCTAAATGAAACAAGACAGCACGGAGGTACACAGTCCCGCGCTGCAAGCTGCCTCACCGAACGGGAGTCCGTTGGGCGGTCCCTCGCCGTCGGAGGGGGGGTGCGGCTCCTGCGACGACCAAACAACACTCGGTGATGAGAACCCTGTACTGTCACGCATTGAATATGCGTGGCATTCGTTGCAGGTGAAGGCCAAGAAGCCTTCGCTCGACATGTGGTCACAGGAGAGGTTGAGATTTCCTCTCCGTGCCTGGGGAGCTCCTGGCTTATGGTCAACACGAGTGGAGCGCGGCCGTTGCCTCCACCCTGTCGTCAATGACTCGGTTTGCTAATCAGGTTCCGACATGTTCTTAATGCGCTCCACTATAACTGTCAGGCATTCCCAAGGTCGTCGGGATTCATTCTCTCGAGGATTTTGGTCAGCTCTTCGTCCGTTCGTTCCACATCTTCCTGAGTGAGTATCATCTTGATCCCGGCAGTCTCCTCACCCTCGGTCTGCGTCATCCCCTCAATTACCTTTTCACTCACGAAGATAGGAACTCCCGTCCACGTGGCCAGTACGAGTGAGTCTGAGGGTCTCGCGTCAACGGTTACGAGCTTTGCATCCGCGCTCTTGAGGTAGAGCGTGGCGAAGTACGTGTGGTCCCGCAAATCGTCGATCTCGATATGCTCGATGGACACTCCGGTTTTATCAATAATATTGCGCATTAATTCATGGGTAAGAGGCCGCTGAAACACTTCCTTGTTCATGGCTCTTTGGAGGGCCATGGCCTCCACCGGTCCGATCCAGATGTAGAGCTCTCGCTCGCCAGTCTTCTCTTTGAGTATTACCACTGGTTGCATGTTTCGGCTGTCGGAAGCAATACCGAGGATCGTCATCTCTTTGAACTTCTTGTCGCGTTTCATAATAACCTCTGAAGTTTCTTTCGCATGCAACCGCGTGGAAAGGCACACAAGCATGCTAGGTTAGACCCTTACCGTTTATCCTCCCTCCGACATTTCAATGACCGGCAACACGACTTGACCAAGAACTCGCGTCGAAGGTGGCCCCCCCCTAGAGTACCCGTTTGCAGATTAGCACCTGCGTTAGAGATCTGTCAACAATGGGTAATATGACGTGCTGGTACCAGAACTGACGAGCGAGAACCCGAGTCCCCTCCATTCGAGTCATGGCCGAACGGTACGCGGGTCCCAGGCTCTCACGCACACACGAGTGGTTCTGGAGTCGAAGCTTCTGCTTTGTGTGTCAAAGCGAGCGAGCTCTCTCAGGCTTCAGCGGCTTGGTCGACTTCCTTCGCTTTCTTTGCGGCAGCGGCCGCCTTCTTCGCTTCCTGCTCCGCCTTTATCTGGCGAACAGCTTCTGCTTGTCTTGCCGGGTCTGTATAGCGAAAGATAAACTGGCGATTGCAGGCCCAAACCCCTGCCTTGGCCTGTTCTTCGTCACATTTCTCATAGTCGATCTCGATCCGGTCATTCACCAGGCTTACCGAATCCTTGGCCTTTCTCGTGCACGCAAGACAGTGTATGCATCCTGCTTTGCACACGTTAGTCACGGCCTTTCCGGAGTCTTTGCTGCTGCATGGGACGTAGCAAGGAGCATCCTTGGGCAAGAGCTGAAGCACGTTCTTTGGGCAGGTGTTGACGCATACACCGCAACCGGTGCACGCATCGCGATCTATTACCGGCATTCCGTCTTCCATATGAATCGCGTGGAACGGACAAGCTGCTTCACAATCGCCGTACCCGATGCACGCAAAATTGCATTCATACGGTCCACCAAAGGCAATGGTCGCTGCCTGACAGGAGTCGAATCCCACGTAGGAATGCTTCTTCTTTACCTCTCCCTCGTTTCGAGAACATCGAAGGAATGCCACAACCTCGCTCGCCGCTCCGGCCGATTTGCCGGTAATCGCTGCGACCTGTTCTGCGACCGCCTGCTTTCCGGGAGCGCATTTGCTGGGAGGAACGCTGGGATCGGTAACCACAGCTTCGGCATAAGACTCACAACCGGCAAACCCGCAAGCGCCGCAGTTGGCACCTGGCAGACATGCCCTGACCGCCTCTATCTTCGGATCGACCTTCACAGCGAAGCGCTTGGCTGCGTAGGCAAGGGCCACTCCGCAGACAACGCCAAACGCGACGAAGAATAGCAACCCGTACACGGCAGTTGTCCAAACATCTTCCATCGTTAACACCTCTATCGTCTGTGGCCGGTCGCGGTCCCCTCCCGCCTCTACACAAAAACTGGGGGTATCCGCCGCAGCCAACCGTTCCGTAATGATAATCGTTTCGGGGATCAGGATCAAGAGAGCAGAGCGAGCTCACGATGCCGCCCAAAAGTATCTCTTACTTGGACCATCGAGCCCTCCAGCCGGTTCCCAATCTAGAAGATCGAAAGCCCCGAAAAACCGAGGAAAGCCAGCGCGAATAATCCGGTTACGATAAACGCTATGGGCAACCCCGCGAACGTTGGGGGGACCCGGCATACTTCAAGCTTTTCTCTCACACATGCCATGAGAAAGAGAGCTATCGCGAACCCGACTCCAGCTCCTACACCGAGACTGATGCTCTCAAACGGACCGTGTCCGCTGTCGGCATTGATCAGGGGAACAGCCAGGATGATGCAGTTGGTCACTATGAGCACGAGGTACACCCCGAGCTTTTTGAACAGGTACGGGTTCACTTTCCTGAGAATTGTGTCCACAAACTGGACGAAAATCGCTGTTGTGCCAATGAAAACAATGATTTTGAGGAAGTCCAGATGGAGAACCTCGAGAACATAAGTGTACAGGAGCCAGGCAAAGATGGCAGTGAGCACCATCACGATAGTGAACGTGATTCCCATACCGATTGCCGTCTCCTTCTTCTGAGAGACCCCGAAGAAGATGCACAACCCCAGGTACTTGGTGAAGACGAAATTGTTGATGAGCATCGCCCCCAAGATAATGGCCATGAGAACCTGAAATTCGCTCTTCTTCACGAAGTACGTTCGGCTCCCGATCACCTTGCCGTCTGAAGTGACATCTTTTACTTCGACGATGTACTCACCACCGGTGTTCAAAGCGTCCTTGAAATTCAGGGTGGCTGCCGTTTTCGCGGGGTTGAGCTCAACGGATTCCACCGGAATCCTGATGTCAGGATCGGGTCTCTCGAACACGGTGTAGTTTGATGGATTTTTTCCCCAGGACTCATCCACGGGCAGACCGAAGGATATCTCGATTGCCTTGTCCTTCTTGAAAGAGCCCGAGTCCTGTGCCCACACCGGCGCGGCAACAGCAAAACATACCAGCGCCGTCAGGATAGTCGCCAACGCGTGCTTGCAAGCCCTCATATCAGTGACCTCCTCCTGACGCTGGTATTTTGCCGGTGAGCTTGTATTCGATGTAATTGAAGGTTGCCATGATGAACCCGATCACGAAGAAACCGCCAGCCGGAAGTATCATGACGAGTAGGGGCTTGAAGCCCAAAACATCGAGTCCGAATAGTTGTCCCGCGCCAAAAAACTCCCGGATCGCGCCAATCAGGCACAAGCCAAAAAGGAACCCGATCCCCATGCCGAGGCCATCAAAGAATGACGGCACGAGAGGCTCCTTCGATGCGAAAAGCTCCAGTCGAGAAATGATGATGGCGAACACCACGATCAACTTCACGAATAGAGCGACTTGCTTATACACTTCGGGAGAAATCACCGGCAGGACCATGTCTATCACAGACACCCATAAGGCGATCACGATGACGTAGGCCGGAATTCGAATGCGGGGATGAATGAATGACCGGAAGATCGCGACGGTGCAACTAGAAAACACCTGAACGAATACGACCGCCAGGCCAAGCATGAGGCCGTTTTTCACGGAGGTGGTAACCGCCACAGCCGGACACAAGCTCAGCGCAAGACGGAATATGGGATTCTCGGGGATAAACCCGTTCCAGAGAAGTTGCAGATTCCTGTTCAAAATATACCTCCGCTAGAATGCAGTTTGGATGTTCTTTTTCTGAATGGCCGCCTGAAGGACTCCCAAGCGGTATGCGAACTTCCTCACTGCGTCCTGAACTCCGTTGAGGACCGCGCGACTGGATATGGTCGCGCCGGTCAGAGCAAAAATGTCCGCGTCCTTGAATTTGTCCCTGATTTCTTTAACCTGGGCAGCACTGAGGCCCGCCAACTTTGCCTTCTCAGGTTCGAGAACAGTGAAGTAATCTTGGGGAAGGGGCTCCTTGACCACTTTCAAGTTTTTCAACTGCTCCAGGGTCTTACCTTCGAACTGATTCTTGAAATATGGTTGCTCTATTTCGGCGCCGAGACCTGGATCTTCTTCCGATTCCGTTATGGCAATGCCGTTGAGCGTCAGTTGGGGATTGAGTGAAACCATCATATGGATGAAGGTCTTGAACCCTTGGGTTACGGAAGGTATCACATACCCGAGCCTCTTGCCTTCCTCGTCAGCGATGTAGAGTGCTTGGGCAAACGTCACCTGGTAATCCTTCCCGATCGCTTCTTTCACGACACGGTCTCGAAGCCCCTCTTCCGCCAACTCTGCTTCTTTCGCTTTGAGTGGAATAACCCTGCGGGGCTCACCCGTCAGATCGATTTCCAATATCACGTGACCGCCATCCTTCACAGGAAGGACGTAAGCGAGCATGCGCTCCTTGTTGGGAGTGGCTATCACGTACCGATACACGGAAAAGACGTGGAGACTGGGAGGAGCCTGTTTCCCAGGTCCGTACCCAAGGAGCGCCTCGATCGTCTGCTTTTTGGTCTTTTCCTCCTGTTCCTTGCGGATGTGCTCGGTTTGAGTGAAAACGGCCCCCAATATTATCGCAGCGCCGATACATACGGCCGTCAAGCTTATGGTTATCTTAAAGATTTCTTTCATGTATCCCTCTCAACCCGAATTCGGTCCCTATTTGGCGGAAGCCACGGGGGCCTGCTTCGGCGGTGCGAATCTCTTTGGTTGGAACCACTCGTCAAGCGCGGGCGTCAAGCAATTCATCAAGAGAATTGCATAGCAAACCCCCTCCGGATAGCCTCCCTTGAGCCGGATGATCACAGTCAGCGCCCCAACGCCGACGCCGAATATGATCTGGGCGCTCTTGACAGAGGGAGACGTCGCGTAATCCGTGGCCATGTAGAAGGCCCCGAGCATCACGCCTCCGGATAGGACATGGACCAGCGGTTGACCGCCGAACCAAGTTTCTCCTCCGAAAATCCAGGAGAGAATCGCAACCGAAGCGATTGTTGAGACAGGAATGTGCCAGGTGATGATACCCCTGACCATCAAGAAGAGGCCCCCCAGAAGAATAAGAACCGCAGAGGTCTCTCCTATACATCCTGGACGAATCCCTATGAAAAAATTCCTATAGATGGTGTTTAATTCGCCGAACTGCTTCGTAAGGGCTCCGAGCCCGTAATGCTTCAGCACATAAAGGGGGGTGGCTGTAGAGACCGTGTCCACGGCTCCCGCGCCAAGAAAGACCCCCAGCGGCGATTGGCTCCAGTCCACCGGAGGTATCCATGCCGCGGTCATATACACGGGGAAAGCAGCCATGAGAAGAGCTCTTCCTACCAAGGCAGGGTTCCACACGTTGAAACCAAGACCGCCCATGAGCTCCTTGTTGATGAAGATTGCACCTACCGCTCCGATCATTGGCAACCAGTACGGTACACCGGGTGGAATGACAAAGGCCATGAGGATACCGGTGATGACAGCGCTGCCGTCCGTCACCGATATCGGTCGTCCCAACGCTTTTTGGGAGATAGCCTCGACAACTACGCACGATATCACGCTCACAAGCGTGATGATGAGACCTCTGAATCCAAATACATAAATGGACAGGAGCATCGCCGGAATAAGCGACGCAGAGACCGTCCACATAATACCCGCGGTCGTTTTCCCCATCCGAATATGGGGAGAAACCGACACCGACCAGGTCGGCTCTGAGCTCGATTGTTTCTTGTCTAGCGTTTCGATGGTTCCATCCTCCCCAAAACCATAGTTTTTTCGCTTTCTTCACTCTGAGACCCATATCGTGCAGCGGTTAGGCGGAGAAGAAGCCGTTTCACGGGCTTGACCCTTCTCGACCGCTGCCGTGGTCCCGAGGGACAGAATAGCTACCCGCGTTTCTTGATCTGGATCTTGGCCAGTCTAACGAACTGGACCAAGGGGCGCTTCGCGGGACAGACGTACGCGCAGCTCCCACATTCAAAGCAATCAAATACACCGAATTTCTCGGTCAAATGCCCTTTGCCCGCCTCGACATATATTCCCACTTCTTTTGGCAGCAGGCCCATAGGGCACGCCTCCAAGCACCAACCGCAATGGATACAGGGACCATGGAGGCCTGTGTCGGTCTCACTACTGTTGAGAAATAGCACACCGGAAGATGTCTTCGTGATGGGCACGTCCAGTGTGGACATGGCGAATCCCATCATAGGACCTCCGGAAACAATCTTGAGCAGATCCCTGGTCCCTCCAAGGTAGTCCACAATGTCCGACACGAGCGTGCCGACCCGGACTCTGAGGTTCGCTGGGCGGTTAATGGCACGTCCTGAGACCGTTACAACCTTCTCGTAAAGCGGCTTGCGCATTGTGGCAGCTTCGAAAATTGCTAATGTGGTGGAGACATTCTGAACAATGACACCAACATCGAAAGGAAGCCCGCCGCCCGGGACTGCTCGACCAGTCAGGGACTGGATGAGTTGTTTTTCGGATCCCTGCGGATACTTCACGCGAAGTCCCTGAACGTTCACGCTCACGTCGTCAGCGCCGGCAGAGCGCTCCGCCGCCTTGCTCATTGCGTTGATCGCGTCGGGCTTGTTGAGCTCAATCCCCACTATGGCCCGTTTGATGCCGAGTATCTTGAGAATAATCTTGATACCTTCCACCAATTCATCCGAGCTCTCCAGCATAATCCGGTGGTCAGTTGTCAAATACGGCTCACACTCTGCGCCGTTGAGTATGAGGGTGTCCACCTTCGCAGTGGGAGGCGGCGACAGCTTGACGTGAGTCGGAAAGCCAGCTCCTCCGAGTCCGACAATCCCTGCATCCTTGACTCGAGCCAGAAGCTGCTCCCTGGAGAGCTTTCGCCAGTCTTCCTTCTCGTAGGTGCGCCGCGGCGCATCTGGGGTGGTTTCGATCACAACGGCGTCACATCGCACCATCGTGGGGTGAGGTCTTGCCTCGATCGATTTGACCGTTCCAGTTACGCTGCTATGAATTGTGGCTCCAAGGGCCTTCTCTACAGTCGCGATGACGTCGCCTTCCTGAATTTCCTGTTTCTTCTTCACGACCGGCTGGGCAATAGCGCCGAAGTGCATCGAAAGAGGCAGCACCACCAGCGAAGGCGCCGGCATCTCCTCAATCGCCAGATGTTCGGTCAGTTCCTTGTGTTCTGCGGGATGAATCCCGCCTTTGGGAAAAGTTGGTTGGGCCATGATTCCTCTTCTCACTGCTATAGACTTCGAAGGTCCAGCTTCCCACGCCCCAATCGCAACGCTACATCCGCAACTGGTGACGAGTTGCTAAAGAACCTTGGTATCAACTCACTGTGGTCGAGATGTAAGGGGCTACACCCGCACCGGAGGGCGGTCCGCTCAGATTTCAAAGTATCACGTCAAAGATCATGTACCATAATACTATGAGAATGAGGTGTCAAGAAGATCTTGACACGAGATTCATCTCACTGAACTCCTCTTCAGGCGCACCGACGGGTCGCGGGGCATGCCAGTCTTCCAGAAATTGGCATGGCTCACCGGACAATTCAACCTTATCAGATACAACAAAGTGTGAGACAATTGGTGCCGACTTATCGTGGGAGGAGTTGCAATCAATGGAAAAGAGCATCGAAGAGCTCATTATGGAACGGATCGAGCGACCCGGCTGGGTTTCTACGCGAGGAATTCTTCTAGACCCCGCAGGAAAATTGGATACCGAAGAGCACCGCCAGGTCGAAGCAGTCATGAAAAAGCTCGCACGAGAAGGAAAGCTCTTGCTTTGGAAGCTCATCATAAGAGACAAGGGGGAAGAGCTTCTCGCTGCAGCGAGACCCGACCTGGAATTGGACAAAGATCTTGAAGAAAGGGGAGCTTGGGCCGAAGCAGTGAGGATTCAGCCTGAAGAATGAAGCTCTTGCGAGATAGGGAAATCTATGAGGAATTCACGGAGAGCTACCTCACCAAGGCGCATCAGTACGTCTGGATTGCTACGGCAAACATCAAGAGCACGGGCCTGCGGTTTCAGCGCCGCTTCATTTCCTTCGTCGATCTCGTTGCTATTCTTGTCAACCGAGGAGTGTCATTCCGCATTATTCATGCTGAGCTACCTTCGGGACCCTTTCGGCAGCGGTACGAAGCACTCGACTCTCGTGGCTCGCTGAGCGCGGGCGTCGAGTTTCTGCACTGTATACGGATGCACGCCAAGATCTTTATAGTGGACGGGAAGGTGGCGCTCATCGGAAGTGCCAACTTGACGGGTGCAGGAATTGGTGCCAAAGGGCAGCAAAACCGCAATTTCGAGCTCGCTTTCTTTGTCGAAGGGGAGCAGGAAGTCCGTCCGTTCGCGGAGTATTTCGACTCGGTGTGGATGGGAGCTCACTGCACCCACTGCGGTCGTCGAGAAATATGTCCCGGCCCGGCCGCGTAGAGGCACGACCTGCGTCTCAACCAGCCCATCGAAGCCAGTGGCGTGACCAGACTCACCGAGACTTGACAAGCCCTCGATTTACCTCCTCCGTACGAAGAGGAAATCGAGGGGTTTGTTTTTCGGATGCTTCGGGTGGAGCATTCTCTTCGTGAAAACAAAGTGGTGTTTCGGCTGAGGTGCGATAGTGGAGCGCATTAAGAACAGGTCGGAAGCCGATTAGCAAACCGACTCATTGACGACAGCGTGAAAGCAACGGCAACGCTGCACTATCGTGATGGCCATGAGCGAGGAGCTCTCCAGCCACTGATGGGATATCTCGACCTCAATTATGACCACATGTCGACCGAAGGCTCATTGGCTTTCAACTGCACTGAATGCCACGCATAGTCAATGCGTGGCAGCATAGGCCGTTTCCGAGACCTGTCGCGAGGTTCAGGACTGTAACTCAGGCAAATTAGCATACAGGTCCAAGGCCTCCGGATTAGCCAATGCGTCTTTGTTCGTGACCGGCCGCCCTTCGATCACGTTGCGCACCGCCAGCTCCACCTTTTTCCCGTTAAGCGTGACAGGAATGTCCGCTATCGGGAGAATCTTGGCAGGCACATGCCTCGGAGTGGTGTTTTCTCTGATATTCCTCTTGATCTTCTTGACGAGATCGTCGGACAATTCTGCCCCTGCAGCCAGCTTGACGAAGAGAATAACTCGAACATCTCCCTCCCAGTCTTGGCCAACTACGATGCTGTCCGAAATCTCATCCATTGCTTCCACGACCCGGTAGATTTCAGCGGTTCCGATACGGACCCCCGATGGGTTCAGCGTGGCGTCGGAACGCCCGAAGATTTTGACTCCTTCGTGCTCGGTGATCTCGATATAGTCTCCATGGTGCCAGACGTTCTCGAACACCGAGAAGTAGGCAGCCTTGTACTTCGAGTTGTCGGGGTCGTTCCAGAAATAGATGGGTTGAGAGGGAAAGGTCTTGACGCAGACGAGCTCGCCCTGCTCTCCCCTTACCGGCTTGCCATCCGGCCCGAAGGACTCCACTGCCATCCCCAGGCCGCGGCACTGCAGCTCGCCCTCGTAAACGGGGAGGATCGGACAGCCGAGAGCAAAGCAGGATATTATGTCGGTACCACCAGAAATAGAGGCAAGATCTATGTCCTCCTTTATCTCGCGGTAAACAAACCGGAAGCTCTCCTCCGAGAGCGGAGATCCCGTAGAGCACATGGTCTTGAGGCTCGACAGATCGAACTGCTCTTTGGGACGAAGCCCTTCCTTTTCTACCGCGGCTATGTAGCGGGCACTGGTCCCGAAGATAGTCATCTTCTCGTCCTCAGCGAATTGAAACATTGCTCCCGCTTCGGGGTAAAACGGGGAACCGTCGTACAGGAGTATAGTAGCCCCCACGGCCAGTGAGCTTACCAGCCAGTTCCACATCATCCATCCACAGGTGGTGAAATAGTAGATGTTGTCTTCTCGCTTCAGATCGCAGTGAAGGACGAGCTCCTTAAGGTGCTGGATGAGCGTCCCTCCGGCACCGTGAACCATGCATTTGGGCAATCCCGTTGTTCCTGACGAGTACATGATGTACACAGGGTGGTTGAAGGGGAGTTGCTCAAACCGGATCTCTCCAGCAGGTGCCTTTGAGATAAAATCCTGATAGTGGATTGCCTTGGGAAGGCCCTTCAGGTCTGCCCGCTCTTCTGTATAGGGAATGACGACTATCTGGTTTATGCTCGGCAGCTCCCTGATGATTCCGGCTATTCTCTCGAGGGAATCGTGAGCCTTCCCGTTGTACCGGTATCCGTTGGCTGTGAAGAGAATTTTCGGCTCGATCTGACCGAAGCGGTCCAGCACGCCCTTTATCCCAAAATCCGGGGAGCAGGACGACCATATGGCTCCGATGCTGGTCGCGGCAAGCATGGCGACAACGCTCTGTATCATGTTTGGAACGTATCCGGCCACTCGGTCTCCGGTCACGACTCCCGCATCTCTCAGTGCATTTGCCACTTGCGAGACTTCGTCATAGAGTTGGGCATAGGTCATGCGGACGGGAACTTGGCCCTCGCCTTTGAACACAAGTGCCGTTCGGTCGTCACGAAATCGCAACAGATTTTCGGCAAAATTGAGCCGGGCCCCCTCAAACCATTTTGCACCGATCATAGTGGGCGAATCCTCCAGCACCTTGCTGTATGGCTGGGATGCGATAATGTTACCGAAATCCCAGACAGACGCCCAGAAATCCTCGCGATTTTCGATAGACCATCTCCAGAGCCCGTGATAGTCCGATATGTCAAGAGAGAACTTCCCATTGATCGTATCGATAAATCTCGTGATGTTTGCGTTACGCCTGCGTTCTTCCGACGGTACCCATAACGGTTTCATGCCCAACTCCTGGCTCTTGGTTTTTCTCGTCTCGTCTCTCAGCGCGGGCAGCCGGTACTTAGGACGGTGATTTCAGCACGAGACTGCCGCGCGACACTCAGCAACGGTTGGCTCAACGTGGCGCGTGCTTGTACGTGGAGACTTCACTCCAATCAGCGGGAAACTTCTGGCCCGGCTTCTCTCCCAACTTCTCTTTCAGTTTTTCCAGGCCCTTTCGCTTGAATTCTTCTCGAGGAACTTTGGGGATGCGTCTGTTCAGTATCGATTCGGACCTCAGCCGGCGTCCGATTGTTTTCTCCATCATGCTGCCGAGATCGAGCAGACGATCGACGTCTATGCCTGTCTCGATTCCCATCTCGTCCATCATGACTACCATGTCTTCGATTGACTGCAACCCTACCACATTAGGATCTCGGTAATAATATGCTCCTGTCCCGCCCACCGGCACTCGGTCCATGAAATTTGCCGGCTGGCCGCCCAGGCCGCCGAGGGTTCCTTCAAAGATCTCAATACCAGCCAAAAGGGCTGCCAAACAATTGGCTGTTCCCCATCCTCGGGTGACGTGGAAGTGCGCTATGTGAAGCTTTCTGTCCGGGATTTCATCGAGAATCATGGAGAAGTACTTGTAGACCTGGTCAGGAGGCGCACTGCCATCATGGTCGGCGTGCTCGATATCCGATGCGCCAATTTCGAGCCACCGTTTCGTAAATTCGACAGCTTCTTCCAGTCGAGTCGGACCCGATATCGGGGACCCCCAGATGGTGGAAACCGTTCCGCACATCTTAATTCCTGCTGCGGTCGTCTTTTCGATACAGCGCTTTGCCTCTGCCCAATAATCGGGGAGCGTCGTCCCGGAATTCGCGAAATGATGCTCCTCGTCCGTCGAGACCATCATGAGGACTCGATCGGGACCATAGCCATCCTTTTTCGCCGCGATGGCACGGTCTACGGATTTCTCGCGGATGGTGATCACGGTCAGGGTAATGTCATCCCAGTTAACCCCGGCGCGCGAGAGCTTCTTGGAATCCCTCAGTCTTTTCAAGAGCTCGTCCGCGTCTTTGAATTGAGGCATGAGCTGGGGATTCCCGAAATTCGTAACTTCCAGGTGTTTTATCCCACACAAAATCAACTCCTCGAGGTAGAAGAGCTTTGCGTCCGTAGGAATCCATATTTCCTCATGCTGAAATCCGTCCCGAACGGTAATGTCGTTGATCTGGACTTTCTTGGGGTAATTGAGCAGGTGATTGACCATGCACGTCTCCTTCCCTGGGTCACTCGCCAATGTATACTGGTTTTCGTTTCTCACGAAAAGCCGTAAGCCCTTCAATTCGGTCCTTTGTCGGTATGGTCACGGCGTAGGCGTTGGATTCGATTGCCAGCCCGACTGGCAAGCTCACTTCTATTCCTTTGTTGATAGCGTACTTGGCCTGTGCCAGGGCCACGGGGCCATTCGCTGCTACCTCGGAAGCTATCTGCCGCGCCCGGTCCATGAGCTCATCAGGATCCACCGCCTCGAGAAAGAGACCATACTGAACCCCTTCGTCAGCGCTGATCCTCCTGGCGCGAAATATCATTTCCTTGGCTCGTGCAATCCCCACTATGCGGGGGAGGCGCTGAGTCCCGCCCGCGCCAGGGATAACAGCGAGGCTCGTCTCGGTGAGCCCCACCACAGCGGTCTTCGCGGCTATTCGGATGTCGCACGCCAATGCGAGCTCAAGCCCCCCCCCAAAGGCGTACCCGTTCACCGCGGCGATAACCGGTTGGGGGAGCTCCTCCACCGCAGTGAAGAGGTTACGAATGGTTTGAATGTACCTCTTCACCTGATCGGGTGTCATTCCGGCGCGTTCCTTCAGGTCTGCGCCAGTACTAAACGCGTTCTTGCCTTCTCGAGATCCCGTGACAATCACGACATGAATTTCGCGGTCGAACGCTATCTCCGCAAGGGCGTCCCCAAATGCCTTCAGGAGAGGCATATCAAAGCAGTTGAGCGCTTCCGGTCGATTGATGGTAAGTACCATGATCCCGTCGCGCATCTCTTTCAGCAAAGTCTCATTGCTCATGTTGAGCACCTCCCATATCTCCCAAACGCACAAGGATTCGCTCGTCTTCGTCAGAGGCCTCCGGGGGACCGGGCCCTCTCGCGCCGGTTAGGACACCTGCAGGAAGATCTCAAGATCGCTCAGCTAAGTGTCATCCGGGGTGTGCTTCCCGTATGACGATGTCATGTGCGTGGAGTACGAGTGCAGTTCGCGAACGGATCTTCTATACCATTTTTCGTCTTGACTTTTCAACACGAGTTTCTTCATGATAAGTCCATTCACGGGAGGGTTATCCGGCAATCCCTTATGATCTTAAGATATCGAAGTGAATCACGTCTCTCGCATCCTCTTATCAAACTCGCGGACCCCAGGGGCCTCAACTGGCGGAAAATGGTGCGAAAGCCCACACCCAGAGATTGGACTTTGGATACAGGTGGCACGAACGGGACTGAGCATTATGTGCGCCAAACGCGTCTGCGCGTGCAGCGCAGAGATCCTTACCAGCTTAGTCCCTCATTGTACGGTTCCATTGAGGAAGGAGCAGGCCGCGGATCTGAACATGGACCGCGCAGCAATCACGAGCCTTACCCTGTCGGTGAGCGAAACCGGTTGAGGACCAATCTCTTGAAGAACGGATGTTGTTATTCCGCTCCTGAGTGTCCATCTTCCGGTGCGACCAGAGGGCCCGTTCAGCCACGGAGTAAAGCTTGACCTTGGTCTGGGCATTTGCTATGGTTGGTCCTCCTCTCGATAGGCGGGTATTTCCTGAAGATCACTCATCTGTAACGAAGGTCTTACGACCGTCCAAGCTCTCATACGGCTGTATAATGGCCGACAGGGGTATTTCGGCCGCTGATCACGCAAAAGGGGATGCCGAATGTCACAAGTCATACTGGAGGCGAAGGGGATCTTTCTCTCGTTCCACGGGGTGGCAGCTCTCACGAACGTGAGCTTCGAGGTTAGGAAGGGAGAGATCTTCTCGATTATTGGCCCGAACGGAGCGGGAAAAACCTGTATGATGAACTGCATCAACGGGCTCTACCATCCGCAACGAGGCAACCTGTTCTTCAACGGGACAGAGATCACCGGCTTGACCCCACACCGCAGGGCCGCCTTGGGATTGTCTCGCACTTTTCAGAAGATCGAGCTGTTCAGCGGCATGACCGTGCTGGACAATATCCGTCTTGGACGACACCTGCATCTGCGTTCCGGCATACTGGGCTCCGCGATTTACTGGGGGAAGACCTCCAGGGAGGAAATCGAAGCCCGGAAATTCATTGAAGAAGAGATAATTGACCTCCTCGAGATCGAAGCCGTACGCAACGAAGTGACGGGAATGCTCCCGTACGGCATGCAAAAGCGCATCGAGCTCGCCCGCGCGCTGGCAGTCCAGCCGGAAGTTATCCTGCTGGACGAACCTCTGGCCGGCCTCAACCTGGAAGAAGTGGAAGACATGGCACGCTTCATCGTGGATATCAATGAGGATGAGCGCTGGAAGGTCACATGCGTCCTAGTTGAGCACGACATGGGGGTTGTGATGGATCTTTCCGATCGAGTCATGGTTCTCAACTTCGGCGTCAAGATTGCAGATGGAACTCCGTCGGAAATTCAAGAGAATCCGGAAGTGATCAAGGCTTATCTCGGTGAGGTGGAGGATCTGTATGTCAGCCGCAGATGAACGACGCATCGGAGAAATAGAGATTACCGAGGATTTGACTCTGCCCAAGCTCCTGGTCAGACAGTGCACCACATTTGGCGAGCAGAGGGTTGCCATGCGGGAGAAGGAATACGGGATTTGGCGTCCCGTCACCTGGGCGCAGTACCTTCAATACGTCAAAGAAATCACTCTTGGTTTTGTCGAACTTGGCCTCGAGCCTGGGGACAAGGTGATCATGATCGGAGACAACCGCCCCGAGGCACTATGGTCTGAGATGGCGGCAATGTGCGCCGGAGGAATCGGTGTATGGCTGTTTCAGGATTGCCTCATGGATGAGGTGCAATATATCGTCGATCACTCGGACGCGAAATTCTATGTGGCTGAGGGCCAAGAAGAAGTGGACAAGGCTCTGGCGATTCGGGACAGGTGCCCGAAGCTTAAGAAGATCATTTGGGATGATCCGAAAGGAATGCGGCACTACGAGGACCCGATGCTCATCAGCCTCGACGAGGTCATGAGGATTGGGCGAGAAAGAATTCAGAAGGAGCCGGATCTGTTCGATAATCTCGTCAATCGCGGTCAAGGAAAAGACATTTGCCTTCTGTTCTATACCTCTGGAACCACCTCCTTGCCCAAGGGTGCCCTATTGACCCACTACAACATGCTTACGATGGGTCGGAATCTCATGAGGGTGGACCCATGCAAGCCATCGGACGATTTCGTCTCCTACCTTCCCTTCGCATGGATCGGCGAGCAGATGATGTCAATATCCTGCGGACTCCAGATAGGGTACACCATCAATTTCCCCGAAGAACCAGAGACAGCCCAGCACAATGTGCGGGAAATCGGCCCGCACGTCATGTTTGCTCCCCCGCGGCTCTACGAGCAATACACGAGGTCCGTGCAGGTCAAGCACCTGGATGCGACTTGGCTCAAGCGAGTGCTATACAGGTTGGGAATGAAAATCGGGTACCACACCGCTGACCTGAAATTCGCCAAGGAGCCAATACCGATTCATTGGAAGATCCTGCGATGGTTCGCGGAGCTTTTTCTTTTCTCGAAGATCCGCGATCACTTAGGACTGTCCAGAGTGCGCCATGCCTATACGGGAGGCGCTGCGATGGGACCTGACCATTTTCGTTTCTTCCACGCTATCGGCGTAAACCTCAAACAGATTTACGGACAGACCGAGATAGCGGGGATATCGGTGGTTCACCGAGACGACGACATCAAATTCGATACTGTGGGCAAGCCTATTCCAGAGACGGAAGTCAAGATCGGAGAGAATGACGAGATTCTGTCCAAGAGCCCTTCCGTTTTCGTCGGCTACTACAAGATGCCAGAGGAGACAGCGAAAACGTTGAAGGACGGTTGGCTCCACTCCGGCGACACAGGGTTCATCGACGAAGACGGGCACCTAGTGGTGTTCGATCGCTCGAAAGACATTATGATTCTCAGCGACGGCCGGAAATTCTCTCCGCAATTCCTGGAGGCCAGACTCAAATTCAGCCCCTACGTGAAGGACGCGCTCGTAGTGGGCGACAAGAGACCCTACGTGACGTCCATCGTTTGCATTGACTATAACACGGTCGGAAAATGGGCCGAGGATCACGGAATCAACTATACGAGCTATACGGAGCTTTCACAAATACCGCAAGTGTACGATCTCGTGGAGAGCCAGATCACGGAGGTGAACCGTGGCCTGCCGGATGTGGCCAAGATTCGCAAATTCGCCAATCTTTACAAGGAATTCGACGCAGACGACGACGAGCTGACCCGAACGAGGAAAATCCGAAGGGCCTTCGTGGAAAATCGCTACAAGGACATCATTGATTCCATGTACGGGGACAAACACATGCTTCATATGGATACGAGCATCACATACGAAGATGGTCGTGTGGCGAAGATCAAGGCGGACATTCGGCTCCAGGATGTCAAAGACGGAGGGAGGAAGTAAAGAATGGACCTCTTCCTGCAACTTTTGATCACAGGAATCATGCTTGGATCGATATTTGCCCTCGTTGCTCTCGGTTGGGTGCTGATCTACAAGTGCTCTGGCGTGCTCAATCTGGCGATGGGCGAGCTCACGATGATCGGGGGCTATGTGTGTTTGGGGCTCTACCAGCGCTTTGTCACCACCATGCCCATCGAGTATGCATTTCTGCTCGCGTTGATTGGAACGATTTTCGTGGGGCTGTTTCTCGGCCTGCTGACCGAACGCATATTCCTGAGGAAGATGATCGGCGAGCCCATCCTTGCGGTCATTATGGTCACCGTGGGACTGTCTTTCTTCTTCAAAGGCATGGTGTTCATCATCTGGGACACGGATACCCAGGTTTTCCTCCCCAGAGTTTTCCCTATTGAGCCGGCGGTCATTGCGGGAGTAGCGATCGGGCAGGTCTATATCTGGAGCTTTGTAGCTGCACTGATCCTCATGGTCATCTTTGTCAGCTTTTTCAAGTACACGCGCTGGGGCCTATCCATGCAGGCGTGTGCTGATGACGAAATGGCAGCACTTTCCCTCGGGGTGAGCGCCAAGTTCGTCTATGCTCTTGCGTGGGCAATCGCATTCATGGCAGCAGGAGTCGGAGGGACGCTCCTGGGAAACATTAACGGACTGAATTACTCTGTCAGCCTGTTGGGACTTTTGGTCCTCCCCGTGGTAGTGTTCGGAGGTCTTAATTCGATTCCCGGGGCCATTGTAGGCGGAATAACGATAGGCATCCTCCAGAATTTGTCCGGAGGCTATCTGGACAGGTTTTTCCCGGGAGGGATCAAAGAGATAGCTCCATTCGTCTTCATGGTCATCTTCCTGCTGTTCAAACCCTATGGTTTGTGGGGCTGGGAACGGATAGAAAGGGTGTGATCCATGAGCTACCTGCCGTGCGGTTATTATTTCGAGGACTACGCTGACGATCAGAAATGGTGGCGGACTCGCTTCATCAAAGGCAAGATGATCCTCATGGTCGTGCTGCTGGCGACTCTTCCCCTTCTGGTGGATTCCCAGTGGTTAAGCGTAGCGTACACAATCAACTATTACATCCTCGCTGCTTTGGGCGTCCAACTGCTCATCGGCTACTGCGGGCAGATCACTCTGGGGCATGCGGCCTTCGTCGCGGTGGGCGGATATACCACTGCACTGATGATGCTGAATGTTCCGTGGCCGCAGTCCATGATCGACGGTGGGCTTGTTTATCCGATCTGCATCATTTGTGCAGGGTTTCTGGCTGCCATATGGTCTGTGCTCTTTGGGCTCCCTTCGGCTCGGGTCAAAGGGTTCTATCTGATCATGACGACTATGGCCGCGCAGTGGATCACCGTGCCACTGGTCATCACCCAGTACGTAGCGCAAATCGGTGGCCGCGGTCAGGCGTTTTCGATTCCGACGGAAATGATAAAGATAGGCCCGTTCAGCATAGACTCGGACACCAAGATCTACTACTTCTCCGTGATCCTGGTTGCGGTCTGTCTCGTCGCAATGGGGAACATGGTCAGGTCCAAGCTGGGTCGAGCCTGGATAGCGATCAGGGACAACGATATTGCCGCGGAAACCATGGGGGTCAATATCGTGGGATACAAGCTCCTCGCATTCTTCGTTGCGGGCTTTTTCGCCGGAATAGCAGGAGCGTTCTACATCAGTGCCCTGTTTTTTGTGAGTCCTGAGCACTACGAGTGGTTCTTCTCCCTCCTGTGGGTGGGCATCATCCTGATCGGAGGAGTTGGCAGCATTCAAGGGCTGGTCTTCGGTTCGATATTCGTAGTCATGGTTTTCAAGCTGCTAGAAATAGCGGTTATGGGCAGTAGCGACCTCCTGATGGCTTCCTATCCTCAGCTGGGATGGATGACCACCAAGATAATATTCTTTAAAGAGGCAGCATTCGGTCTCGCTATCATTTTCTTCCTCATTTACGAGCCGAACGGGTTGAGCTATCGATACTGGCAGTTGAAGAACTACTTCAACCTCTGGCCGTTTTCGTACACCGGTAAGTGATGTCAAACAGGTCCCTCGACGAGCGAAAGGGGGTGACGGAAAAACGAGGGAGACCGGAGGACGATCAACCATTCTAAAGCGTTACACCAGGGAGGTATCATATGCGTAAAAGAATTCTGCTGCTCGGGTTGGCACTCCTTTTGGTCGGTGCTACAGCGTTCGCCGCAGAGGAAGTTCGTGTCGGCTCAATCAACGACTTGACCGGTGCCACGTCTGACGTAGGCAAGGATGCCGCCTTAGGTATCAGGGAGGCCGTCACCTATATCAATGATAGCGGGGGAATCAACGGCAAGAAGATCAAATTGTTTCTGTACGACTACGGGTACAGAGTTCCGGAGGCGATCACCATCTACAAACGGTTCCGCGACTACGACAAGATCAATATCTTGTTGCAGTGGGGGACCGGAGACACTGAGGCTTTGTCTCCAACGGTAAACAGGGACAAGATGGTTACGATATCGGATTCCTTGTCCGGCCATCTCTGCGATCCGAAGAAAACGCCGTACAATTTCATCTATAGTACGGACTACTCCACAAACGCGCGGGCAGCACTGACTGTCTGGTTCGAGGAAGTGTGGAAGAAGAGCGACAAGTGGAAGAAAGCCCGGGAAGAAGGCAGAAAACCGAAACTGGTTTGCTTCTACATGTTTGCTTCACCCTACAGCAGTGCCCCAATCAAAGCGATCAAGGATCAGGCAAAGCTCCTGGGTATCGAAGTTGGAGACGACCAGGACGTCTCCCTGACAGCTCTCGATGCCAAGAGCCAGGTCCTGGGAGCCAAGGGAGAAAAGCCGACAGTCATATGGCACGGCAACACGACTATGTCGGTTGCCACAGCCGTCAAAGACGCGTATGCCCTTAAACTGGAAGCTGACCACATCGTCAACAACTGGGGGTTTGACCTGAACCTGGTGAGGATGACCGGAGCCGCCGGGGAAGGTGTCATTGGAGCGGCAGCGAGCGCCTTTCTTGGAGACAAAGTTCCGTACATGGACAAGGTCCTCGAGTATTGCAAGAAAGTGAACCCCGGTGTGCCTCTGGAAAAGCGCGATATCCGAACGGTCCAGGCATGGTTAAAAGTCTCATTGGCCAAGGCAGGTCTGGAAGGAGCTCTCAAACAGGGCAAGCTTGACGGACCCACCATCAAAGCAGCCCTTGAATCTCTCAAGGACTGGTATCCCTTCAACACCAAGAACGCCCTGGGAAGAGGTCCGTACACGATCACTGCTACGGACCATAGGCCTACTCCGGACGCGCTGCTCTACACGATCAAAGATGGCAAGATCGTGTTGCTCAAGACGATGAACATGAAGGAAGCGTTTCCGAAGGAGTGGCCGACCTGGCTCGGTTGGTAGGCGTGGTGTCAGGGGCGACCAACCTTGGTCGTCCTTGCTCCTGTCAATCTTTCTCGGATGAATCCAGGCAAAAGGGGAGAAGGTTGTGGCCGCGAATAACAGCATCTTAAAGATCAATAACATAGAGGTCAGGTACCATGAGGTAATCCTTGTCCTCAAGGGCGTCTCCATTGAGGTTTCCGAGGGGGGAATAGTCGCACTGCTCGGCGCCAACGGGGCCGGCAAGAGCACGACGCTCAAGGCAGTCTCCGGCCTGCTCAATCACGAAGATGGTCAGGTCACAGACGGCAGCATCGAGTTCTTGGGCGAGCAGATCCACCGACTCCCCGCGGAAAGTATTTCCAAGAAGGGAATCTTTCAGATTATCGAGGGGAGGCGTGTCTTTGAGCACCTCACCGTGGAGGAGAATCTCACGGTCGGTGGACATCTAAGGCCCTCCGGTCTCAAGGAGCGGCTTGACATGGTGTACCACTACTTTCCGCGCCTGAAGGAGCGGCGGTCAGTGTTGGCAGGATTCGTCAGTGGAGGGGAGCAGCAGATGTGCGTAATCGGCAGGGCTATGATGGCTCTTCCGAAGCTCATGCTTCTGGACGAACCTTCTATGGGCCTGGCACCGCTACTGATAAAGGAGATCTTCGAGATAATTCAGCGGCTCAACCGAGAAGAGAAGATTCCCATTCTCCTGGTGGAACAAAACGTGAAGCTCGCTCTCACCGTAGCACCGTACGCGTATGTCATGGAGAATGGCCGCATTGTGATGGATGACACGTCGGAGAAGCTCAAGGAAAACCCTGATATTCGGGACTTCTACCTCGGGCTGACCGATGTGGGAGGCCGCAAAAGCTTTCGGGAAGTCAAGCATTACAAGCGGCGCAAACGGTGGCTGACCTAAAATACCCGTTCGGGTAAAGGAGGGAAAATGAAGAAGCCGGTAACGATGATCGCAACACTCCTCGCGATATTTGCATTCAACGTTCTCCCCGCGTTGGCCTTGGAGGCTCCAATAGTCACGCTGGAACGAATTGAGGTGGCCAGTATTCAACCCTTCTTCGTAAAACCCAGGATCGGATACAAGGACGAAAAGGATCCTGGCAAGGAGATGACCTACGGGTACAGCAGCACGCTCAATCTTGCCTACATTTTCAACATAAAGAACCCGAATAAGGCCCCAGTGATGCTTGATGAGATCCAGTTCACGGCAGAGTTCGAGGGCTTCGAGGTCAATACTGCCCTTGCCTACGAAGATTCCTGGATCCCTGGAGGAAAGACGAATCAGCTCAGGGTGATCACCTCAAACGAAGCATTTCCCACCATAGTGAGTCTCAGCGTAGGGGCTGGCAATGTTGCGCGTATGCAAGAGATGAAAGCCAACGCGGGGGGATTGGTGAAGAAGTGGTTCGAGACCATCTCCGATTTTGCCTTCCCCATCGGAATCACAAATGGCACAGCTCTCTTCAAGGATGAAAAAGGGAAGGAAATAAGGAGCACCTTTACGGCCACCTGGCAAAAGAAGCAGGAAGCGGCGGCGGAAGAGAAGCCCGCTGAAAAGAAAGAGAAATAGTACAGGGATGGCTCTAAGAAACATTCCTGCTTCCAAAGGAGCTTACCAGCGACCCGTGGTTGGCAGATGATTTTGAGCCAGCCATCCATTTCAGGGGCAGCATCGAGGCTGCCCCTGCTCCCTAGACACAGTGAGCCGGTTCCGGATTTCTTCCGCACCCACGGACCCCTCCACGACCCGTCCCCCACTATCCCTTGCCAATCGTATGCTCCTGTAGCATGATGAATCATAAACTCACCGTTGGAGACCGTGATTGCACGGCAATGGAGACTTCTCTCTTGCCGTAAGCGTAGACCATATCGCGTTCGAGGCTGAGCATGGCAGCACCTGATGCAGTTCCTTTCGATGTCGTCAACGAGATCGGGCGATTGCGCGAACAGATCCGTCACCATGACCATCTCTATTATGTTCTCGACAGTCCTGAGATCTCCGACGCCGAATATGACGCCCTATTCAGGCGACTGGCGGAGCTCGAGCAGGCGTATCCGCAACTGGTAACCCCTGACTCCCCAACGCAACGAGTTGGCGGAGAGCCCCTGGAAAAGTTCGGGCAGGTGGAGCACGCCGTGCCCATGCTCTCGCTCTCCAACGTGTTCGAGGCATCGGAAGTTCGTGAATTTGACCTGCGAGTGAAGCGGACGCTCGGCGTTTGGTCGGGTGTTTCGTACGTGGTCGAGCCTAAGCTGGATGGCGTAGCAATCGAGCTCACATACGACGGCGGGTTCCTCGCGTCGGCATCCACGCGAGGCGATGGATTCGTGGGGGAGGACGTCACTGCCAACGTACGGACGATACGAGCCATTCCCTTGAGACTTCTTCCGCGGGGTGCTCTCGGTTCAGCGTCTCTGATCGATGTCAGAGGCGAGATCTTCATGGAAAGAGCCGAGTTCGACCGCCTCAACCGCGTCCGGGACGAGCAGGGGGAAAGCGCGTTTGCCAATCCCCGCAATGCCGCCGCAGGCTCGATCAGACAGCTCGATCCTCAGATCACTGCCAGCAGACCCCTGAGATTCGCCGCTCATGGAGTGGGCCGGATTGTTGGTGCCTCAGTGGATAGCCAACAAGAACTCCTCTTCGGACTCCAAGAGCTGGGCCTACCAGCTAATCTCGCCCATACGACTGTGTGCCACGATGTGGACGCGGTCCTCAAGCATTATGAACACCTGGCAAAGATTCGGCACACGTTGCCGTACGAAATTGATGGAGCTGTGGTCAAAGTCAATTCCCTTGCCCAGCAAGAGGCTTTGGGTCTTAAGATGCGGTCTCCCCGCTGGGCGGTAGCCTTCAAATTCGAGCCAGTTCAGGCAACCACACGTATTCTTCGAATCGAAGTCGGTGTGGGACGCACCGGCACACTGACCCCGGTAGCAATCATGGAGCCCGTGACAGTGGGGGGCGTGACCGTCAGCAGGGCCACTCTCCATAACCAGGACGAAATTGACCGCAAAGATGTGAGGGAAGGTGACACGGTTGTCATTCAACGTGCTGGGGATGTGATTCCAGAAGTGGTAAGAGTTCTGCTGGACGACCGGCCGCGAGAAAGCAAGCCGTACAGGATCCCCGACAGGTGCCCCGTCTGCGATTCGGAAGCAATTCGACTGCAGGGTCAGGCCGCTAAACGATGTGTTAACGTCTCGTGCCCTGCCCGACTCAAGGAAACCATCCGGCATTTCGCGTCGCGTGGAGCGATGGACATTGAGGGATTGGGCACGAAACTTATCGATCAATTGGTCGACCGCGGACTTGTTTCCAACCCGGCCGATCTCTACTTCCTCAGCTTGCAAGACCTTATCTCCCTGGATCGCATGGCAGAGAAATCAGCTTCGAACATTCTCGATGCATTGGCCCGCTCCAAGAGAGTGCCTGCCGATCGATTCCTCTTTGCCTTGGGAATTCCTCTGGTGGGCGAGCATGTCGCACGATTGCTCATGATGGAGTTCGGGGATGTGGAGACTCTTGCATCCCGAACTGCGGATGAGATTCAACGGGTCCATGGCATAGGCCCGGAAGTTGCTCAGAGTGTTACCGCTTTCTTCGCGGAGCCCCACAACCGTGAAATCCTCAGGCGGCTTTTGGATGCGAATGTCACGCCCGTGCCTCTGCAACTGCCGCGGCAAGAAATCGGAACCCCGTTTACGGGAAAGACGGTTGTCTTCACCGGTACCATTTCTATGCCTCGAAATGAAGCCAAGAAGATCGTAGAACAGGGGGGTGGCTCCGTAAGTGGCTCCGTAAGCCGAAAAACTGACTACGTGGTGGCCGGGGACCAGCCCGGCTCGAAACTGGATAAGGCGAGGCAACTGGGGGTCCGTGTGTTGACCGAAGAGGAGTTCCGAGCCCTGGCGGGGATTGCATGATAGGGAGTCCTGCACGGGGGGCATTGTAAACGAGCTTGAGGGAGAGTGCAGAATGGGCAACGCAATTCGTCGCAGAGTAGTTGTGTCAGGGCTGGTTCAAGGTGTGGCATTCCGCTACTCGGCCAGAGACGCAGCGCGGAGAATTGGAGTGAGTGGCTGGGTCAAGAATCTCCCTGACGGACGGGTGGAGGCTCTGGTCGAGGGGGACCCCGTCCGGGTGGCTCGCATGGTCGAGTGGCTAAAAAAAGGACCGCCTTCTGGCCGGGTCGACGATGTCCAAATTCGCGAGGAGCAGCCGACAGGGGAGTTTGACGGCTTCGAGATCGCATTCTCACGGGGGAGCTTCTGGTGACGACATTTCTTGACCTTGGTGCAAGTTTTTTGCGAATCCTTGCCATTCTTTTCTGTTTGACGATTTCTGCGGAGGGTCAGTCCAGGGAAAGGTGCGGTCCGTTGATTGTTGACGTGCTTTTCGGGGAACCAATTTCCATGGAAATGATGATCGACGACCTCTTCACTGCAAGAATCGTATACCTGGGAGAGGTCCACACCATAGCCCGGCATCACTCCGTGCAGGCTGAAATCCTGGAGAAACTGGCTCAGCGAGGTATGAAGCTCGCGCTCGGCATGGAAATGTTCGGCGAGCACCAGCAGGCGATTTTGGATCAGTGGCAAAGCGGGACTGAGAGTGTCGCTGACCTCATCAAGAATTTGGGGAGCGGGCATTGGACAAACCTACTCGATTACGAAGCGCTGCTTCTGGCAGCCCGAGAGAGAGAGGTACCCATCCTCTGCCTCAATGCGGACGATCATCTTGTTCGCTCGGTGGCCCGCAACGGGCTAGATGCGCTCTCCGCTGCAGAGAAGGAACGGCTTCCCTCAGGGATACTGCCTATCGACCCGCAGTACGAGCGACTGCTCAGGCTAAGACTCCACGTTCACAAGGCTTTCCAGGGCAAGAGCCTCGACAACATCGTGATCGCTCAGGCGGTCCGAGACCAAACCATGGCGCGAGCACTCCTTCGGTTTCTCACTTCAGACCGGGGACGGGATCGCTCGGTTTTGGTCGTGGCTGGAACCGGGCATATCAATTACGGATTCGGTATTCCAGCTCGGGTGGAAAAAGAGCTGGATGTACCGTACAGGATTGTTCTGCCGAGCGAGAGCGGAGAGTTGGTCCTTTCAGAAGCAGAGAAACGCCAAGCCATTCCGGTCGAGGTCACCCATCAGGATCTCAAATTTATCCGCCAGCCCATAGCAGACTACCTTCACATCGTTCCGCGCAAAAGCGACGAGAACGAGGCCGAACCTTTTCCGTACAGAGCTGGCCTTCCTTAGATTTGTTCTTTTATGCGGCCATTCTTCCGAAGAGCACTGTCCCCACAACCGTAGCGCACGCCCAGAAGAGCACCAGGGCCCCCATGCTCAAGGTGGGAGAGAATGCGTGGGAGGCACCGAGGGCGTACCGCATTCCGTCGACCCCATAGGTGAGCGGGTTCAGGTACGTGAGAAGTGTCAACCACTGTGGCTGCCCCTCCAAGGGGAAGAGGGCTCCGGAGAGAAAGAATACAGGCATGATGAGAAAGTTCATGATCAACTGAAAGCCGTGCGGATCCTTCATCTGGGAGGCAAACGCAATGCCGAGACTCGTAAACGAAGCGGAAATGAGAAACATGAAAATCAGGGCCATCAAAACCCCGGCGGGATCCGGTCGCGCAAGTCTCAGAGCCAGGAGTGCTACCAGAAAAACGCCCGCCTTGACCATTGATGTCGTTACGGTCCCAAGCGTCTTTCCGGCCATGATACCGGTCCTGCTCACCGGTGCTACCAAGATCTCCTTCAAAAATCCGAACTGCTTGTCCCACAAGACGTTCAGCCCCCCGAACATAGACGAGAACAACAAGGACATAGCCACGATCCCTGGGCCGATGAACTCAACGTAAGAGACGTCGCTCTGATATCGAAAGACCCCTGAGAAGCCACTGCCAAGGACGACAAGGAACAGGGCGGGCATTGCCATGGAACCTATGAGCCTGCTCTTGTTGCGCATAAAGCGTTTCACTTCTCGGAGCCAGAGTGTGTACACCGTGCCGAAGAACAGATTCACTTGCGCATTCCCCAGCGGTAGATCCGCATCCGCTCCTTTGGCTCCTTTATCCCCTCGTCACGGATCTCTCGACCGGTCATCTTGATGAAAACATCCTCAAGGTTTGGTTTGCGTACGGAAACGCCAGATATCCTGATGCCCATATCGTGGGCCAAATCGAAGGTCCTCGGGATAAATGACTCGCCGTCATCGACCGTGAGCATGAGGCTCCCGTTCTGAAGGAGGAGGCTTCGCACGCTCGCGTGGCTCCGAAGGCTTTGAACAAACTCCTCCGTCGGACGAGGCACTGCCAATTCCAGGACATCTCCTCCAAGAGTAGACTTGAGCTCATCCGGACTTCCCAACCCAACGATAACCCCACTGTCAATGATTGCAATGCGGGAGCACAATTGATCCGCTTCCTCCATATAATGGGTCGTAAGAATGATTGTCATGCCGAACGAGTCCTTAAGGGACCTGATGTAATTCCAGATGCGTCTCCTCGTCTGTGGGTCAAGCCCCAGAGTAGGCTCGTCCAGGAAAAGGACTTGAGGCTGGTGCATCAGCCCCCGGGCGATCTCGAGTCTTCTGCGCATTCCCCCAGAATAGGTATTCACCAAGTCATGTCGTCGTTCCTCCAGATCCACTAGCGCAAGCACTTCATTCACGCGGTTGCGACGAGTCCGGGTGTCGAGCCCGTACAACCTTCCATGAAAATCCAGATTCTCCTCTCCCGTGAGCTCGGTGTCGAGACTCGGATCTTGAAACACGACACCGATTGATCGGCGAACCGCCTCTTGTTGTGTTGCCACGTTCCATCCACAGACCAGGGCTTCTCCCCGAGAGGGAGGAAGGATCGTGGAGAGTATAGATATTAGCGTTGTTTTGCCAGCTCCGTTCGGTCCCAGGAGCCCGAAGAGCTCGCCCTTGCCTATGACGAGACTGACGTCGGCCAAGGCCTTGATCCTTCCGAAATCCTTGGACAGCCTTCTCACGGCAATGGTGGCGGTGTCTTGAGTGGTCAAGGAAATGGACATTTGTCGGCACGCTCATGTTCGACGCTATCACGCCGGCACAGAGAGCAGATCGGAGCCCCCTCCCGCGATCATCCATCAAAGGGAAACCGGTCGACCAAGCTGTCGGATTACTCACACGGGGGCTCTCCGCGATCGCGTCACGTCTTTGCCAATGGTGGATAGCTCCACTTCCTCACGCATAGCGCTCCAAAGACATCTGCCGCACGAGTGAACCGGACAGCCTATTTGCTCAATTTGTCCTTCAATAGGTCACCCAGCGTGCCGAACGAGCTGCGTTGCGTCGCTGACTCGGAATAGCTCCTGAAGTGAGAATCCTCGATCTTCCTGCTCAATCGCTTCGTGCTGAGCGAAATCTTTTTTGATTCCGGGTCTATTCCAATGATTTCGACATCGATAGTCCCGCCTGGTGCGAACCGTTGACGAAGATCGCCTCCTGCTTTCGCTCCCGCGATTTCCGATAGGTGGAGCAGTCCGGATTTCCCGCCGGGTAGACTCACGAACACTCCGTAATCCTTGACGGAATCCACAACTCCCGAAACGACCTGCCCCTCATTGAGCTCAGGAGCTCCCTCCTCGGCCTCCGAGGACAGGAGCTCGAGCCCGATTCGTCGCGCCGAGCTATCCACAGAGAGAACCCGAACGTCCACTGAATCTCCGACCGACACTAGTTCTCGCGGATGACTTATCCGCCTGCCTGTGCCGAGGTTAGATACATGAATAAGCCCCTCGATCCCGGGCTCCAGCTCCACGAATGCCCCGTACTGCATGAGCTTTGTGACCGTCCCCGAGACAATGGATTGCTCCGGAAAGCGGCTCACCGCCGACACCCACGGATCTTCACCCGTCTGCTTGAGACTCAAAGAAATCCTGTTGTTGGCCCAATCCAAATCCAGGACGCGCACGGAGACTTGCTGGCCAGGGCTGACCACGTCTGCGGCGTCACTAACCCGGTACCACGCGAGCTCCGACATAGGAATCAACCCGTCGACTCCCCCAAGCTCCACAAAGGCTCCGAAAGGAGCTGTCTTCTGGACAGTACCGGTAACAACGTCGCCCGGTTTCAGAGTTCGCTTCAGATCTTCGCGCTTCTTCAAGCGCTCTTCTTCCAAGATTTCGCGCCGCGAGATCACTATGTTGCGACCGCGTTCGGAGTATTCGACGATCCGGAAAGTGAAGCGTTTTCCAACGTAATTCTCCGGAGCAGCGGCCGGAGGCAAGTCAATCTGCGAATGGGGACAGAAAGCAGGTTTCCCGAACACTGCCACAGTGTACCCACCTTTTCGTTCCGCCTGTACCAACCCTTCCACGGGCACTCCGCTCTGGAAGGCTCCCCGAACCGCTTCTTCCGATGCAGCGCTGGTCATTTTCACGCTGAGTTGAATTTCCCCGGGCCGTGCAGATACCACGTATGCGCTGAGCTTGTCGCCAACCTTTACGGCGGTGTTACCCTCGTGATCCAACAGCTCATCACGGGCTATGGCACCCTCGCTCTTGCCCCCGATGTCCACAAAGATCCAGTCCTGGCTCACGGAAACAACAGTGCCCTCGACCTTCGCATCGCGACGTATCTGCGCTTCACGAGGAACCTCAGTGCTTTGGAGCAATGCAGCAAAATCTTCTTCGTTCCCTTCTGTTTCCCTGACCCCGTTTTCATCAAATATATGATTATCCATCACGCGTACCTTCTCGAATCATGATCAGTCTCTTGTTACCTTTTTTTCTCTATTGTTGCAAGGGAACCCGAGCGTGGCACGATACCGCGATGCATGCCAGAACACGAAAGTGGGACAAGACAAAGCCGCCGGAGCTAAGTACTTTCAGGAGCAAGTCAGATGTTGATGTGGAAATGAAATTCAGATATTCTAATTCGTATTGATATTCGGGACCTCTGCGCATCATGACCCATCTTAAACGCAACGAAATTGGATGGAATGAACGCTTTCGGCGCTGCATCTACTTCTACGTGAGGGACGAGCTCGACTGCGTTCTCATCAACGAAGGGCTAATAGAATCGTATTTCCACTTCAAGGAAAACGGCTGGGAGTATCCGTTCGTCGAGACCAAGCTACTCAAGCCCAGGGCAAAAATTCTCGGCCCGGAATACAGCGAGCACCGCCATTTCATAGTCATTTTCAGTGAAGACGTCCTCCCTCCCGAAGCAAAAATCCACATTCGATTCTTTGACTCGAACAAGGTGACAAAGGAAAATCTGAGCTCTCTGGCAGTGTTTGACATTAAAGAGCTGTTCCGGCACCGCATGCGCTATTTCGAGGACTCTAATTTTCCTAACCTGTTAAGAGCATTAGGCAAAGCTGATTACGCGGTTCTGATCCAGCGGGATCCGACGATACGTTCGAAGTACAGGTACGGAATCTCCCACTTCCATGTGCGGATAGACTGGCCTATAGCGCACGCGGCGGAAGACTTGGGTCGTTATCTACGATACATTTCAAAGGATCTGTACGAACGAGGAGAGAAGGTCGGCGAGATCTTGCAGCAAAAGCTTTACGAATACTATGGATTCCATCACATGGTGGGAGGACGACGAACAGCAGGCCTTGTCGCGGCTCGGTACGCCGCCCGTTTTGGCTTCATATCAACAGTTTACGTCGCATCATGCGAGGCGCGTACTCTAGTCCGTCTCTCCGAGCAAGGTATCGCCAAGTACGTGCTTATCCGGCTCGGAAACAAAGAAATTGAAGAGATCGCCCAAAGTAGGGAGATGAGTGAATCGGATTTCGTCAAGTCCTACCTGATCGACCGCACTGCCGAATATGGAGTAGGAATTTTCCTTGTAACGTACGCGCGCAACGAGCATTCCCTTCCCCCGCCTGACGGAAAGCTCAGGGAGCTCAATCCCGATTATCAGTGGCTGAATGTCGACCTGCAACTCCTTGTGCCCCCCCCCTCCAGCGGGGACGTACGGCCGATTCCGCTATCAAAGGTCTATGCCTGACCTCATCTCCCACCGCACCAGAGAATAGTCATTCCCCTGAAGCCCGACCAGAGGCCGAAGATGCTCAGGGGATTTCACTGCCGGTAGTGGTCATCGTAATCTTTCCGTGCTTGACGCCTCGGGTAGCTATGAGCGTCTCTCCTGCTCTCCTCACGTCTTCCGAGCTGCCCCTCACGATGAGCACCTCCAGACAATTGTGTGCATCCAGGTGCACGTGGACTGCTGATATGATGAGATGGTGTTGTTTGTGCTGGATCTCCGTCAGCTTCTGGGCAAGCTCACTTCGTTCATGGTCATACACTACGGTTACCGTCCCAACCACCTCGTGTTCGGACTCGGCCCACTGGCTTTCTACCAGACGGTCCCGAATCAAATCCCGAATCGCCTCCGATCGGTTTGTGTAGCCTTTCTGGGCTATGAGGTGATCGAACCTTTCGAGGAGGTCTTCCGGAATCGAGACCCCGAACCGTAAGAGATCGGCCATTGCTGTATCCTTCCTCTCATGCGGTTATCCTGCCACACGTCGATTATGCGTGGCATTCATCACAGTTGGAAGCCAGTGAGCCCCTACGATGGACATGTGGTAATAACGGGGGGCGAGATTTCCGAACAGTGCCTGCGGAACTCCTGACTTATGGCCAAATCAACAGTGGAGCCCGGACAGTGCATTCGCGCGGTCATCTATGACTCGGTTTACGAATTGGGCTTGGACCTGTCCTTGCTGCGCTCCACTATAGACATCTGTGACGAAAAAACAATTGCATGGCTGGAGCGAGAAAATCAAGCGAAAAGCAAACACGAGGGATTCGGGACAAGGAGGTTCTTGGAGTATGGGGTACAAGAGAGCGCTACAGGAATGAGCAGGACCAGGCCTGCAACACGTACAAGAACTGCCGGCGACTCGCTCCTCGGCCTACTGAGCCCCTTCCGTGGCATCGATCATGTCCACGATACGTTTCGCCCACGGTTCCGTCACATGGTAGATCATCTCCAGCCCTTGACGGTTCGAGGCGATGACTCCTCGACTCTTGAGGTGGATCAAGTGCTGAGACACCGTGGCCTGATGAAGCCCGAGACACTCCTGCATGTTTTTCACGTTACACCCCCCTACCCGGAGAAGACCATAGACGATTTTCATGCGAATAGGGTGACCAAGGGCCTTGAATATTTCCGCTTGTCGCGTGAAATCCTTCTGCTTTATCATATCAAAGATCTTGTCGAGATCCTGAGGATCGTCTTCGTTGAATTGGGGCTGCGTTTTCATCTTCTCACCTTTGATCGTGTGTGCGTGTCGATTCCTTGGACGACTCTTTCCCTCCCCGATCCAGGGGAGCGCAAGCCGGTGACATTCACGTGGACACCCCGTACCGCGGGAGGATCCATCGGTTCAGAGCGAACCACCCGACAACTATGCCGATCAGAATTATGACTTCCATCGTATTTCTCACTCCTTGGAACAGTCTTCCGTGTTCTGTCGTGCAATGGATCGACCAGCCTCCCTCTGCTGAGTAAAGCATCACCAAGCACTAATGAGGGGGGACAACTCGAGCCCCAAATTGGCTTCCTGAAAAACGCGGCCGCGCGATCGACACCGGATTTGTGAGCAGACGCTCCATCCATTCCGGCAAAACGTACTCAATGCCCTTCTCCAATTCCACAGATCCGGTCTCGCCTTGGGGTCCGAGCAGGCTCAGCAGCCATCCCCGGACGGATCGGTCCGTCCAATCGACCATGCCCATGTGGGAAGCCACCACCCTCCCCTGCTTGTCTATGACATAGGTAGAAGGAAAGCCCTTTACCTCGTAAATTGCCTCGTTTTGATCGTTGACGATGTAGTACCCCATCAATCGGCCTCTTACCGAGTTCTTCACCACAGGTGATCGCTCGTCAGATCGGACCGCGTACACCACTTCCTCGCCATTTTCCCCTCCGTATCGCTTTGAAACCCAGGAAGGGTTGTCCCAGAGGTTGACGCAAATTGCCTCGAGATCTGCCCTACCCACTCCGCGCAGCATTGTCTTCAATCCCTTCTTCTCCAGAACGCAGTAAGGGCAGTTCTGCCTCCAGAAATTCAGCAAGACGACTTTCCCTTTCAGATGGGAAAGCGCGAAGACTTTCCCGTCGAGAGTCCGCATCGGGAAATCGCTCGCCGGCGGGGGAGGGGAAAACACGTGAAACTGGGTTCCCCCCATGCTAGCTGAGGAAGGAACCGTGCTGAGCCAGACCGTGAGAGCAGCAAGAACGCACTTGAAGGATTTCCGAGTCACGTGGGGCGCAACCTCCATTGGGTGTCAATATCTGAATATCTGAATATTGTGTTGTTGTCAATAGCAATTGTCCAACGCTCGCATCTACCACTCTGTCAGCATCACTTTTCTCAGGAAAAGAGCTCCACCTGAACGGGAGAAACCTCAGCACTGCTGCCCCGTCCGGAAAAAGGATCCATAAACGAGCAGAGCGATGGGCTCAGGCTCTCCAAGAAGCGGGAAGCAGACATCTGCATGTTTCGGCCGAACAGAGATCTTTGCTTACAATGGGTTATGAAAAGCTCCTGGCACGATCGAGTCAAGGCCACGTACAGGAGCCGGCGCTCTTCCTCAAGATCGCAGGATCGGTTCTGAGCTTCGAGCAGTAAATCGTACGGGATCACGCCATCCTCGCAGCCAGCAACAAAGACAACAGGGAACTCCAGCCCCTTCGCCGCATGCATCGTTAACAGGGTCACTGCCTGAGCACGGGGGTCCAGGTCATCGGTTTCCTCGTCAGGCTTTCGCTTCTTGGATCTCTGGTACGGCAGGCCGGAAGCGGCAAATTGTTGCTCGATCACGTCTCCCAGCGCATTGAGCCTGTACAAGACTGCAAAATCTCCGAGTCCGAGGGGTTCAGACCTTCCGGACACCTTTCCCGAATCCAGAGCAAAAAAAGATGCCCCACCGAGAAGTTGCTCTATGGTCCTCACAATGAACTTGCCTTCCAGTGCCGGGTTCGGTAGGGAGACTATTTTGACCGGACTGGCGGTCCCTGTTCCCCCGATCAGAGGGGTCGCATCTGTCTTGCCTTCGAGGACTTGAGCGGAGGCCGAGAGAACGTGCGGTTGGGATCGGTAGTTTCTCTTGAGCCGAACATGGCTGACTGAAGGATAATCCCGCATGAACTGGAAAAAGAATTTGCTGTCAGAGCCCCTGAATCCGTAGATGGCCTGATCCGGGTCACCAATAACAAAAAGATTCGATCCGTCAGAAGAAGAGAGGAGGCGTACAAGCTCATACTGAGCTGCATTGACGTCCTGAAACTCGTCCACAAGCACGTGGCTCGCCCAGGAGTCTCGGATGGTCTCGGCCAATTGAGAATCCCGACGGAGGAGCCTGACAGGACGCGCGATGAGATCATCCAAATCCATCACGCGATCTCTCTCCAGCCCATCCTCGTAGGCCGCATAGACACGCGCCAGCTCCGCATCGTGAATAGTGTCAGTCGGTAAAATGAGATTTTGTTTCAGCAGGCTTATTTGCTCTGCAAACGAAGAGCTTCTTCCCGCCGATCCGGAGGACTCCAGGACCGCGACTCGAACCCTTTCGCGAGATTCAGCCTCCTGGATCAAGGTTCGTCGATCCTCTCCCGCCAGATCGAGAATCCGCCTTCCCAATTGGTGAAAAGTTCCCACCCAGCATTCGCTCTCACTTCCTTCACCCAGGAGATGCCGAACGCGCTCTTGCATCTCCGCTGCAGCCTTGCGCGTGAAGGTGACCGCAAGTATTTTCTCGGGCGGAACCCCGACTTTACGCATCAGGAGGCCAATTCGGTGAGTGAGAGTGCGAGTCTTTCCCGTACCTGGTCCGGCCTGAACAAGCACCGGGGCATCGAAAGTTCTGGCGGCGAGCTCTTGGTCTTCGTTGAACAGTGTTCTGCTCCCTGCCGAGCTGTCGTTTCTTGAGGTCTTCGGTCCCCTTTTGGCCTTGGAGGCGTGAGGAGTCTTTGCGGCGACTCGTCTCCTGACGGGTGCCGCAGGAGAGACCAGAGAGCTCTGCCCTTCGAATTGATCACGCTCGCCGGGCCCGAAGAGCTCGACCTTCCCATATTGACCATCGAATCCGGCCTCAATGGAGAGCTCCCCCATTCGAGCTCTTCGGATCGCCTCATGAAGGACTGGATGAACGTGAGGGCGAATCTCGTCGAGCGGGATGCTCCAGAGTATCCTCAGCTCGGGACCGAGCCTCTTGAGCAACTCCAAATACTCGGCTCCGACCTTCTTGGACTGGGGGCCTGTTCCTCTGGCTTGAGCGATGATCTCGACTAGCGGAACCAGTCGCCAGAAAAGAGCAGCGCCGTCGGGGACTATCCCAGGGGCGCGGTCTGCCAGCTCGTTTACCCGATTCATGACTCCAACGGTGACGAGACTGCCACACACAGGGCATTTTCCATTCAGCTCCACCGTCTCCTGCGGCCACAATCTTGCAGCGCATTTTCGGTGGCCGTCTAAGTGGTATTTGCCCTCTTCCGGAAAAAACTCTATCGTTCCTACGAATGCGTCCGATCCGTCGTCCAGGATTCCGGGGAATTCAGGAGATCCGGCACGTAGTACTCCGTGGCTGCGCCCTCGCACAGACGAGCCGCCTCTTCGAATTGCGTCGCGAATCCGGAGGTAACCCGGGGTTCCCGTCAGGATGTTGGCTTCTCTCCCCAATTTGGAGGGAGAGTGAATGTCCGAGTTGGACACGAGCGTGAATCGATCGAGAGCGCGAATTCGGAAATTCATTTCGGGGTCCGAAGACAGTCCTGTCTCAAGGGCGAAGATGTGAGATGCGAGATCTCCAAAGCATTCCTCAACGGAATCGAAGCCGGATCGGGATCCCAGAATGGAAAACCACGGTGTCCAAACATGGGCTGGGATCACATAAGAATCGGCTGCGGTTTCGAGGGCGATCTCGAGTAGGTACCGAGCATCCAGCCCCAGAATCGGTCGTCCGTCTGAGCGGATGTTGCCGATTTTGTCCAAGCGGGCATTGAATCGATCCATAGAGTCAAAGTCCGGCATGAACACGAGGTTGTGCACCTTTCTTACCGCTCCGTCCCTTTTGTATATGGAGCTGATTTCCACGTTGAGGACAAACCTGACATCCGCGGGGCCGAACCCGCCGGGGAGATCGACGCTTGGCGGCACGTACTCGGCCTTGAGCTTGTACAGACCTTCTTCAGCCTCCTGGAGCATTTCGTGAATCTCAGCGCTCCAGCCGGGGTGGGTAAAATCTCCGGTGGCCAGGACCTTGATGCCCTTCAAAGCTGCCCACCGAGCTAACTCGGGCAAATTGCAGTCCTTAGACGTGGCAATGGAAAACCTGGAGTGGACGTGAAGGTCTGCGAAGTAAATCACTCTCTCCCTCCTAATCTTACCTTTTCCCGCCTCTGAGCTCCTGAATCTTCTCCACGAGGGGCTGCTTCATATCCGGGTTCTTCAAGGAGCCCACAGCCTTTTCGTAGGTCTTGAGGGCCTGCGACTGTTTACCCGCGCGTTCGTAAGCAAGTCCAAGCCGAATAAGAACGCGGGTCTTCTCGATTTCGTCGGGTTCGTGCCTGAATGCCTGCTTGTAGTAGGCGATAGCAGAATCCATCTCTCTTTTGGAAAGAAAGGCGTCGCCGAGAGCAGCCAGCACCTGAGAATCTTCGGGAGCGATCTTCCTCGCTTCCTCGAGAGCCCGGATTCCTGCCTCCTGCTTCTCGAGGGCCAGGAGTGCACTGCCAAGATTCTTGAGGGCTCCGACGTTATTGCCATCCAACTGGTAAGCACGGGCAAAATCTGCCAAAGCCTTTTCTGTTTGCCCGAGGGACCAATAGATCCCTCCTCGAGCGATAAGAGCATCGACGTGACCGGGGTCAATTTCTATGGCTCGGTTGAAGTCATCAAGCGCTCTAGTCGTTTCGTGCGTCTGGTGGAGAGCAAGGCCGCGATTATAGAAGTACGCTCCGCTGTTCGGACTGAGCTCTATAGCCTTGCTGAAGGCGTCGACCGCCTCTGTCAGCATCCCCTGTCCGGCCATTGCATTGCCCAATGCAAAATGGGCATCGGGATTCATGGCTTCGAGGCGCAGGGAAGCTTGGCAATCAATGACGGCTTGTTTGTAATTCTGGCTCCAGAGGTGCGCAGTGCACCGTTTGAGAAGCAAGGTGGGGTTTCGTGGGTCCTTCTGGAGAGCTTTGGTGTACACCTCCAGAGCCTTGTCCAGCTTGCGGCCTGCAAAATAGGCATCCCCCAGCCCGCGGGAAGCGGCCTCCGAATCCGGATCAATCCGGAGCGCGCGAAGGAACGTCTTGGCGGCTTCATCCATGCGGCCTTGGGCGATCAGGCATTGTCCAAGAAAGACCAGAGCGCCCGTGTGCCGCTCTTCGTGCCTGAGAATCGTCTTGATGTCGTCCTCAGCTTTTTCCGGATTGCCCATCTTCAGCCACACTTGGGCTCGATTCAACAGGACAGAATCGCTGCCACTGTCGATCTTGAGCATGGTGTTCAAATCTTTCAGAGCCTGATCCGGCTCTCCTTTTTTCAGGTAAGCAGAGGCTCGGTTGGATAGGACACTGATATTGTCGGGGTCGAGCTGCAACGCGGACGTGAAGTCTTCGATGGCTCGGTCCAATTCATTCATTTTCGCGTACACGACCCCTCGATTGTTGAGTGTTGCGACGCTCTGCGGATCAAGGCCGGCAACCTCGTTGAACAAATCGATTGCCCTGTTCAGATCCCCTGCCCTCTCAGCCTCCACGGCTCTCATGAACAGAGTCTCTGCATGCTCGCCCCATACCAATGGCTGAGCCATAAGCGTATAAACAATGCAGATAACGAGTAGCGCGCACCATCTCATGAGTGTTCCCCCGTTAGCAACTGAAGCCATGTTCCTGAGAAGTTCCCACGTCGAGCCCTGTGGCTGTGCATGCTCGGTTCTCCTCTTCCTCAATTACACATGCGACCAACCTTGACGAGGTGGTAGAGAATTGCTAAAGCTCCTAGTTAGATCAATTACCCGCGGGCGCAAAGGCTTTGACACCGACGCTCCACGGGAGTGCTTTTATGAGAGATAATGCTCATTTTTTTGCCGAAAATCGGGGGTATCAATAACTGATGAGCACGTGGTTGTCAACTGTCACGGAAGGGCATGAAAAGACGTTCTTTGAAGGTTACCGCACGCGAGGGTGCTGTGGAATTGGCACTGCCTGCCGTGAAACGGCCGCCCGGCAGAATAGGTTTCTTGAGGACCGGAAGGCTACCCGTTTCGGACGGACCCGGGCAACATGCGTAGCTTTCCTGATCCTGTCTTTCTTCCTGATTCGGCCGGCGTCGGCCGACATCTTTGCTGAATCTCCGCCTCTGTGGGAGCCTCTGTTGTGGGGTGGAGCCATCGCCTCCGAACCGAGCCGAACAACCGTAGATCTGCAAGCCCAGCCACCGCAGGTTCAAGACGATATTGGCGACCCCCTCGAACGGGCCTCTCGGCCGAGTGCTCCACGGTTTTCTCCTCCTCCACCCCGATGGACCGTCCCCACTCTGGCCGTCGAGCACGAGGATGTCTTTCAAAGACTGCCCTATAGAGTGCTCTCCCTGAGAAACATTCCCCCTCTCTACACAAGCCCGGTGATTCCCGGTGAAGGCGTGTGGGAATGGAAAGACATGCCGACAGGGCGAGACGGTTGGCCGATCCTGTATCGGACCACATACAGACCGAGCGCCGAATATCCCAATGCGACGGTCCACATGCTCCTCTTGGATATGAAACATCTGACCCTGGAATTGTACCTGGGATCAACAGAACCAGGCGGCTCCGAAAGCACGGCAAAAATCGAGCCTGACAGAAAGGCCGATCTCGTGGCCATAACAAATGCCCTCTGGAAACATCGTCACTCCGGGAACGCCGGCAGCATTTACCGGGGCAAAGTAATTCGTGAATTGGCGCAGGGTGTGGCAACGCTGGTAGCGTACAAAGACGGGTCAGTGGACATTTTGGAGTGGAACAATACCATACCGGTATCCTTGGTGAATCATGCCAAACAACTGAGACACCTGATAGTGAAGGACGGTCAGGTGGTAGGATCTGTGGTCCAAGGCGGCCAGACTACCGACTCCGAAATTGGGTTGGGTTATCTGCTCGTGGAAGAGCAGCCCAGTGACCGCGGGGGTCAGTGGGGCGGGTATTGGGGATATTGGGGAGGGTACGGCAACCCAGGCCCTGTGCACACGTCAGGCGCTGAATGGTTCCTTGCCACCAGGAGCGCGTTCGGAATACGGCCGGACGGCAACCTGGTCTTTGCGGTCGGGCATCATATCAGTACCAAGGATCTGGCAAAGGCGCTCGTCCTTGCTGGATGCGTCAGAGGAATCCACGGGGATGCCAATCCCTTCAATGTTCTTGGCAATTTGTATTACGTCGACCAAGGAGGCAACCTCTACAAGAAAGCCAAGTTGTCGCCCGATCAGAATAATCACACGCTGACCCGATACGTGGGAAGTAGCTACGCGAGTGATTTTTTTGCGTTCTTCCTCAGAAATGCCAGAGGGGGGGCATCGTGATGGGCAGAGTGATACTGGCAGCGGCAGTGGTCGTCCTCTTTGGGCCCGGAATAGAAACAGAAGCACAAGATGGGACGTGTGATTCTCTCCGCGAGCAATGGGCCGCGGCGCTTTCTTCACTCCAGGCCGGGATAGAAAATCTTCGCCGTCAGAAAGAAGATTCCGTTGCACCAAGCATCTACAGGGAACTAGCATCAGGCTCCCCGCCAGTGAGTATCGCAAAGGCTGTGCAGTCGGCTCTCCTGGAGAGGAAACGCAGAGTGGACGCAGCAGAGCGCGAGGTTCGTGCCCTGGCAGATGCCGAGGAGAGGGCATTTAGAAGCTGGAGCTCTTGTCATGCGAGCAGCGGCTTGCGCAAGGCTGTTTCTGGGTCAGTGGATCCGCGAGTGGTTGCAGGGCAGCGTCAACAGCTTCTTGTGAGGCTGGACGACCTCCTACTGGACGAGGCGTACCTCCAGTATAGAGGGACTCGTCCTCGGCGTCCTCAAGAATACTCGGGCTATAATCCATGAGAAGATGGTGAAGAATCGTTTGGGCAAACTGAAACACCTGAATTGTCACTGGGCTTCCGTACCGGCCCTGTCACTTTGCCTGCTGTTGGCTATTGTTGGCACGGCCTCCGGTGTGGACGGAAAGCCAGGTGGCTATTCCCGGGCCGGGTACGTCTTTCCTCCAGACGTGAAACAGAATGGAATTTCCTTTGCTGGTATCAAGATACCGACAGATCGCGCTGAGGTGTCAGAGAGAATTGTCGATCAAATCAACTTCCTATTGATGGATCGGCGGGCAGTTCTGATGGAATGGCTGGACCGTATGGCAGTGTCCGGTCCCATAATTCGAAGAGTGCTTGCCAGTCAGGACGCCCCCGAGGATCTCTTGTATCTCGCTGCCCTTGTGAGCGATTTGCTGCCCAACGCGACAACCCGGTCCGGAGGCGTGGGCTGGTGGGCGTTGGGAACAGTGAAGCACAAGAGTAACCCCTCGAACAGTTGGCTATCTACCAATGAGTGGGATGATCGTCGGGACCCAGTGATTTCCACCGAGATTGCTGCCAAGATCCTCAAGGACTTGGCGCGCGGAAAAAAGGGCGATTGGCTCATGGCTATCGCGGCGTTCCTGGAAGGGCCGGAGCCGATCGAGACTTTGAGCCGGCAGGCCGAGGGGTTCTCCTATTGGGCCATAGCTATGCCCCCCTATTCGGATGTGGCGATCCCGCGACTGATTGCGCTCAAGCTCATAGACACGCACCGCGACTTTTATGCCGTCGACGTTCCGCCGCTTGCCCCGCTAGCCTATGACTACTTCCACCAGCTCAAGCTCACGAAAGACCTTCCACTCCACGTGGTGGCAAAGTGGTGCGGAACTAACCCGAGGGCAATCTGGGAACTGAACCCAGGAGTAGACCCTTCTGCCGGCCTGCTCCCGAAGACCGACAAGAGAAACCCCTCCGGGTACCCCTTGCGAGTTCCAAAGGGTACGGCTGGAAAAGTCCGCTCTCTGCTGGTCCAGGAAGGGTATCTGGAGCGCTGAGCGGGGTTGCATCTTCGTGCGGGAAGAAGTGTGATAACCCGAAGATGAGGGAGATAGGGGCCGACGGTAAGGCACTTGTAGGGCACCGGAGACAGACTTCCATGTTTGAGGAGAGCCTAGGACAGCCATTTCTCGATCTTTTCGTTACCCTCTCCGGGATTGCGGACGCCAGACAGCGCGCCTACGCTCTCGCTGAACGTCTTAATGACCTTGATGCCGATCTCATTGTCGATGCCATCAAGATGATCTGTGAGAGATCTCTCGAGGGAGAGGTCAATTTCTTGCGCCTCTACAATGCCTTGGTGGTGTACGGTCCGCTTCGGGAGACACTGGGAGACGAGAAGTTGAGCGATGTCGTCAACGCTGCCCGATTAAGAGGGGATCACCAAACGGTAGCTATTCTCGAGGACCTGCCCGCTGCAGCGCGGCACGATTGCTTTCTGCAGCCTTTCCTCGATGGCACGCTGAGAGAGACTCCTCTCGGAGTAAGAAAGGCCTTGGCCCGCAGACCCGACTTCAAGCTCTTGCAGCGTATAGCCAAGGACCAGGATCATCGCGTGATCGAGCATCTGCTGGATAATCCTAGAATGACAGAGAATGAGGTCATCAAGATTGGCGCAACCAGGCCTACCTCACCCAAGGTCCTGGAAGTCATCTCGCGACACCCTCGGTGGGTAAGCCGTTACAGGGTGAAGAAGACCATTGTCTTCAACCCCTACGCGCCTCTCTCGCTCGCTTTGCGGCTCTTGACCTACTTGAACGTGCAAGATCTGGAATTGCTCTGCTCTCTGGCGGAGGTGAGCGAAACAGTTCGCTGCGAGGCGCAAAAACTGCTAATGAAGAAATCACCGGGATTGGATAGCGAGTATCATCTGGAGTGAACGATGATCCTGCCGGGGCCTTTGTCGGCTACTACACTGCCACGCGTTGGATATGCGTGGCAGTCATTGCAGTTGAAAGCCAATGAGCCTTCGGTCTACATGTGGTCATAATGGATGTCGAGAATTCCCGTCAGTGCCTAAGGAGCTCCTGGCTTATGGCCAACACGATAGTGGAGCGCGGCCGTTGCCTTGACGCTGTCGTTAATGACTCAATTTGCGAATCAAGTTCCGACCCGATCTCAATGCGCTCCACTATAACCGACATGGAAAGGGCCTTCAAGGATTCCGATGACTCCCAGGAGGGAGAAAGTTCCCGTCGAAGATAATCACGGAGCGGAAACGTGCTTCAGGAAATCGTGATTTACTGCGTGCTGGCTCTCGTGTATTTCTGTTTGCTAATCGTCATCTTCTCACCTTCGATTTATGCAGTTTGGCTTTACATCGTGAGTAGAAGAGTCAAGATTCGGAGGGCGGGAGCGTTAAGAATTGCGGTCACAACCTTTTGCATAAACGCGCTATTGGCATACTTCGTCATCCATCTTGCGTTCGATTATTTTCTTACAACAAAAGTCGCCGAGAAAGATGCATTGGCTGGACAAACACTCCGGAATGCAGTCGTATCCCAAGAGAAGTTCTTTCAATCTCACGGAAGGTACTACTCCGTGGGGCCTGTCAGAGGTCCCTATCAAGATGGCCAAGGATTGACAGTCGACAAGGACGTGATACTCCTCATCGAGCCCCACTGGGACAAGGCAAGGGGAAGAGAGGCTTTCAACGCGTACGCGTTGCACGTGTGGGGAAAGAGCTTGCTGACAAGCTCCGAAGACGGCAAGGTGATAGCTGCTCCTGATGAGTCGGAGTACTTCGATCGCCTCCGAAAAAAAATGATACTGAGTGTCAAATAGAGTCCGTAAAGGCGAGGGGGAGAAGACAAAGAAACCATTCGCCTCCTTGGTCCAACTATGATCTGGCTGCCGAGAATTCCTTCCTTGAAGGACCGACCCGGATCTTGTATAGTAGGCCGCGCCATTCTACGTCTTTCTTAGCCCCAGACACCGGAATGAAGCGATTTCTCGAAAAATACCTGAAGATTTATGTACACGAGGCGGAACCGTTCCTGTGGATGGCCTCACTCTTCTTCGTGATTTTCCTGGTTACCGCTGTTTTCAGGAACTACGTTGACGCAGCCTTTCTTAAGCGTTACGGCCCCCAGTATATCCCGTGGATGCTTGTAATCAACTCGGTGCTGACTTTCGTGGTCTTCGCCGTTGCGGAAAGGCTCGGCCGTCGCTTCCTCGATCATTTCATTCTCACCGGCTTCCTGTTCTTTTACGCTGCTTCGGTAACTATCTCGTTCTTTCTGGTCAAGGCAAACGTTTCACTGGCGTACCCAATTCTCTATCAGCTCCTGTATCTCCTTGACTCCATTCTTCTCGTGTATCTCTGGAACATTGCCGGTGATCTCTTTGATGCTCGGCAGGGAAAGAGAGTGTTTCCCCTGATCACGTCGAGCCAGGTGCTCGGGACGACCATAGGAAGCTTCTCCACAAAGCCAGTCACCTCGATACTGGGCGATGATCCAACCCTTCTGCTGTTCGCTGTGGTTTGCCTCGGCAGCGCGATTTTCTTGGGGAAGACGGGTCCTCAATTCGTCAAACGCGAAATCCCCAAGGGAACAACAGCCAAGGCAGCCACGAAGAAGCTGAGAGAAGTTCCGGGGCTCATGGCCAAGTATCCGATAATACGGTACCTCATTGTCACCGGCATAGCTCCGAATTTCTTGTTGCCCATATTCTTTTATCAATTCAGCATAATAGCGAACAACACGTTCACGTCTGAATCAGCACTTATCTCCTTCTTGAGCATATTCAGGGGCGCAACGACTCTCACCACATTCATTCTGCTGTTTTTTGTTGGACGTATGTACCAGACGCTCGGGCTGACGAACTCTTCCCTCGTGCATCCCATAAACTTTTCTGTCATCTTCGCGTCATTGACTGGTTTCTTTAACATCTACGTAGCCTGCTACGGCCAGTTTACGGTAATTCTGATTCAAAGAGCGATAGCGGGGCCGGTAAACAAAGTCTTGTTCAACATTATTCCGTCCGAGCTCATGGCATGGAGTCGAACATTCGTTCGCGGAACGGTCTTGAAGGTAGGAATGTTGGCGGGGTCGGTCATGATGATCGTCCTCAAGCCAGTGATGACCGCTCAGCATTTCTCCTACATCGCGCTGGCAATCGCAGTGTACTGGGTTTCTGAAACGCTGATTTTCCGCAAGCACTACAAGCGCATTCTCAAGCAGGTCATTGTAGAGAGAGAGATTGACTTCGACCAGGTTGAATCAGTTCGGACCTTTGACAGTGGCGGCGCGGCCATGGAGATGGGGCCGGTCTCAGTTGAGGATCGGGAAGACAGGAAGGTGCCGGTCCTGGCGAAGAAAATTCCTGAGATCGATCCTGATGTGGCACTGAAATTACTCAATGACCCGAATCCCTCGACGCGAGCCGATGCAGCGGCATCATTTGCTGTCTCCCAGGACATCCGGGGAGTTGCCAAGCTGGTGGACTGCCTCGACGACACCGACGACTACGTGCGGCAAGCAGCGATGGAAGCGCTCATGGGGTTTGGGGAGAGGATTTTGCCGTTTCTCGAGGTATCGCTCATTGGGGCATCGCCTCGGGCCAAGCAGGGCATTCTGGAAGTCATACGTCTGGCCGGGCTGAAGTCCTTCGAAATGGTGCCGTTCCTGGGCAAGGAGCTCGCTTTGGCGTACTCGAATCTTGTTGCGATCAGGTGGCTGGATTCGAGGAAGGACTCGGAGAGCGTCGAGATGTTATGCAGGCACCTTCGAGAGCTGAATGAAGAGACCTTGAGCTTGATTTTCTATGCCCTGTGGGTGTCGGTAGCGGACATGAGACTCATGTATCAGGCCCTTAAGTCAGAAACAGCATCAATTGCAGTGGAGCTCGTCGAGAATTCAATTTCGAGAGAAATGGCTCCCTACCTTATCCCCCTCATTGAAGAGATCCCGCTGGACGAGAAGATTGAGAAAGGGAAAATCGTTTTTCCTCTTATACGAAACGAAACGGACGAACGGATCTTGACCTTGCTCGCTGACGCGGAAGATCCCCTGGTGCGCATGCTGGCTCTTTTCGTGATCGGGCACAACGATAACGCCGAATCCTTCATTCCCATTGTGGAGCAGCGTCTCAGCGATCCGGTTCCCTATGTTCGCGAATCTGCCCAGTACGCAATGAATCGCGCCCTGAAGAAGGAGGCCCAGATGCCGGTTGTCATCGAAAAGATCAATACTCTGAAGACATTTAATATATTCGACGGAATGGGAATCAGGGAGCTTCACGCCATTGCATCCGTGGTGACGGAGGAACACTTTAAACCCGGAGACGTGATGATTCGGGAGGGCGAAGAGAACTCCTCCATCTATTTGGTTGTCAGCGGCAAGGTGAAAATACTAGAAGGATATGAAACCGATCAACAGAAAGAGAAGGTCACCATTGGAGAAGGATCGTTCCTGGGAGAGCTGAGCCTGTTCACGAGACTTCCCCCGAACGCAACCTGTGTGGCGGCAGAGAACACTGTGGCTTACGTCTTGCGGCATCATCAGTTCCAGGAAATCATGCGCGTGTATCCTCAGATTGGTATCAATTTGTGCCGATTCTTCACCCTCAAGCTCAGGCAGATGCAGTATTGACCGCAGGTCATGAGCTGTCGCCTCTGAGAGGGACTAGGGGCGACAGCACAGCCACACCCATCGGCGAGGATTTCACCCCTACTGAGCTTTGCAGGCAGCGTTCAAATATTCCCGTCCAAAGGGAGACATTTCTCTGAGAAATTGAATGATGCCGGGAAGCTCTTCCAAGACGTAGTCTATCTCCTCATCCGTGTTGTAACGCGAGAGAGAAAAGCGTATGGATCCGTGCACGCAGGTGAACGGCACTCCCATGGCTCTGAGGACGTGAGATGGCTCCAGAGATCCCGACGTGCACGCGGAACCGGAAGATGCACAGATACCCTTGTCGTCCATGCGCATGAGAATCGCTTCGCCTTCCACAAACTCGAAGCCGATGTTGAGAGTGTTGGGGAGCCGGTGATCCTTGTGACCGTTTCGCCTAGCCATGGGGATCCTATCGAGGAGTCCTTTCTCAAGACGGTCCCGCATGTGCTTGACCCGCTCATTCTCTTCTCTGATGTGTAGCCCTGCGAGTCTAGCAGCCTCTCCTAGGCCGACTATGCCGGGAACATTCTCAGTTCCTCCTCGTCTATCGGATTCCTGGTGTCCCCCTATGATAAAAGGAGCAAATCGAGTCCCCTTCTTGACGTAGAGTGCCCCTATTCCTTTAGGTCCGTGGAGCTTGTGGCCAGAAAGGGAAAGGAAGTTAATTTGCGTTTCAGACAGATCCACCGGGATCTTTCCTATGACCTGGACGGCGTCCGTGTGCATAATCGCTCCGTGCTCGGCCGCTATCTCTGCTATCTCGGCTATCGGGAAGATGACTCCCGTTTCGTTGTTCGCCCACATGACCGAAACAATAGCGGTGTTGTCAGTGACCTTCTCGCGAACTTCATCTAGGTCAAGCAAGCCCTCTTTGTCGACGGAAAGCCACCGCACCGTATATCCTTTGAACCTCGCGAGGTGCTTGCAAAGGTTTAGGACCGCTGGATGCTCAACCCTGGTGGTCACGATCTCCCGGCGCTCCGGCATCGTTGACAAGGCACTCCAGATGGCGGTGGAATCTGACTCGGTTCCGCCGGATGTGAACACTATTTCCGAGAGGGAAGCACCGAGAAGCGAGGCAAGCTGTTCACGGCCGACAGCGACCTGAGAAGCCAGTTTGCCACCGAACGAATGCATGCTCGAAGGGTTCCCATACCGCTCGACGAAGTAAGGACGCATGGCTTCAAACACTTCTGGAGCCACCATGGTAGTCGCGTTATTGTCCAGGTATACGGTCTTCATGCAGAGACCTCCTCTACCACAAGATCAGGATGGACCAGTTCCCTCAACTTCGATTCTATCCCCGACTTGGTCAATCCCGCGCTAGGACAGGAGGTACACAAGCCTCTCAGCGCGATGAACACCCGGTTGCCGTCCACGTCGACTAGCTCCAGATCGCCGCCGTCCTGCTGGAGCGTGGGGCGAATTTCCTTTTCTATAACCTCCTGCACTTTGGCGATCTTCCGGATATTGGTCATCGGTTTCGGAGCAGCAGCCTTTTTTTGGATCTCTTTAAGCTCACCCCGCACCTCTGCGATGAGCTCTTCGATTCTCTCGTGGCACAGTCCGCACCCACCTCCGGCCTTGGTGAAGTTGGTCACCTGTTCGACCGTGGTCAGGTTATTTTCTCGCACTTCTTTGCGGATTTGCTCATCAGTCACTCCAAAACATTCACACACGAGGTTACCCTCGATCAGCTCTCGCGGAGCGGGCTGGCCCCGATAACATGCGACTGCAGCGTGAAAAGCATCCCTGCCCATCACTGAGCAATGCATCTTCTGTTCAGGTAATCCACCCAGATACTCGGCAATATCCTTGTTGGTAATCTTGAGAGCCTCTTCGATCGTCTTTCCCTTGATCATTTCAGTCAGAGCGCTGCTGGATGCAATCGCGCTCCCGCAGCCGAAGGTCTGGAACCGTGCATCTGAGATCACTTCGGTTTCGGGATCGATCTTGAGGTACAGCTTCAGAGCGTCCCCACACGCCAGAGACCCAACCTCCCCTACAGCATCGTAATTCTCTATTTCCCCCACATTTCTCGGATGAAAGAAATGCTCCTTCAGTTTGTCGCTGTATTCCCACATGGAAAACCTCGCTCAAAAATTCTCGTTGCCACGCTGCAAACCATACCAGACACAGCAAAACCCTTCAACCGGATTCCATACTCCATCTGTAGTACTTAGATGCTTGAGACGAAAAGAAGATTCGTAGAGCCACCACAGGGGCTCCGGGCGCAGATGGGAGATCAACTCGGGGGGCCTTGATTAGGCCGGCCCATTTTACCGGGTTGCGATCATCGCTTCTAATTGGTATTTTTGACACATCTAGTCGTTTCGGTGTGCCCATGGCTCAATCGTCTGTAAAATGGCTCAAGATCCTGTGCCCTTATCTTGCGGCGATCATGACACTGGGGGCGTGTGCCTCCACCGTCCCCATCACCTCTCTGGACCTAGAGGCGACCATTCAAGATGCGGAAAAGAAGGGACGTCTGGTGAACCAATTCCAGGCCGATTTTGTCAAGACCCGGCGCCTATGGTGTTTCAACCAGGAACTGACGGCTGAGGGAAGACTCATATTCCAGAAGCCGCGGCGCTTCTGGATGACTTTGACCGGTGACCTACGCGTCGAGATCTTGTCGGATGGAGAGTACGTGAAAGTGATCCATGACGGGACTCACGAGGAGATCTATCCGATCCGGGGAGATCGAGACTTGGTTCAGGTGTCGGATCCGCTCATGCTCCTCATCGACAACATTGCGCGGGGCAGGTTACGAAATTCCTTGGTAGTGAGCACAGAGAAACACGACGACGTGCTCTCAGTGGAGATTCGCCCGGAAAACGAGCACGGTTTTGAGAAAACCGACCGCGTACTTCTCAGTTTCTCCCAGTTCGGAGACATCCGCAACGTCACCGTGGAGTACAAGGACGGGAATGTAGACCGAACCGTCTTCAAATCGTGGGCGATCCTGGATTCTCAGGGTCCCGAGATAGACCTCCTGAACCGGAAATTGCAGACCGTTTCGCAGCAGTCCCTCGGAGGCAAGACGTCCTTCACGGAGACGTGCCGACCAGTCGATTACATCTTCTAGCAATCGTAAGAAGTAATGGCGCAGCTCCAAATGGTGAGAAGCCGATGTGGAAACTATGTTCTCATGGTCGCTGCCTATCGGGCAGGTAAAGAACTGCGGCTTCCATGTTCACATGACGCCAGGATTCCCCAACGAAGCAAGAACGCTCCCACCCCAAGCTCATGTTCCTGGCCCACACTCCTTGCTTCGGCACCGTAACCTCCTCGGTATCGGGAAACACATCTCCCTTTCGAAAAAAACAAGCCTCCCATTTCTCTCCGTGCACACTATAATATCGGCAACTCATAACCGCAGTCTTCGCCTCTTGACCTACAACCGTAAGAGCTCTATCGCGACACAAGAGACCCTTTGAAAGGGTCTTTCAGGTGCTTCCCACGAATTCCCGCGTACACGATCAATGGCACGCAGATCAAGACAGAGAGAATCCCAACGCCGAGAGCGAGCGCCAGCAGAGGAATCATCGCGACGATACTCCAGATAGTGCGAATCGCAGGCGCAATTTCAGACCAGTTCTTCACGTTCGGGCTCCCTCATTGTCGTCTGGCTGCATGGACGGGTATGCGATGCCCCTTCTTGGTTCGGAGTACCCCCGAGACGCCGCCATCCTCCTCAATCCGACCGGTGAACATGTGCCCACTATGGTGGACTGCCTGCACATTGCTGCCCGCTATTTGCCCCTGGAAGTGGTACGTGTCTTTCTTCCCTAGCGGGCTATATACGTAGGCTACTCCACTGATGGCGGAACCTCTCTGATCTACGCGAACCACCACCTTCGCACCCATCACGTGGGCCACCCACTTTCCTGACATATTCCAACTGGCCACAGCCACCGATGCCACAGACAAGGAAGCAATGATAGCCACCAAACCGAGAACTGTCTTCATCAACGACACCCCCTTCTGACTTCTCCCCACCTTCGGAGTGCAACGGCCTGTTTTACGGGATGTCCAGGCGCACGGCTCCCGTGAACCATCTCAAGGTCTTCCGCGCCACGTGTCTGGCCTCCTTCCAATCGCATGACGCCAGCACGCCGAACGAACTGTCCCGCGACTTGCCTATTACAAGCCCTTGCTCCAGTTCCTTGGTCTCCCCCGATCGGTGCAACAGAATCGACCGATATTCTTTGCAGACAACGGTCTCGGGATCACGTTCCTCGATGGCCAAAACAGCGCTCTGGGCCAGTCCCAGGAGCAAATGGCGGTCGGGAGTGGGTTCTCCTTCGGCTACGCTGACTTCCGGAATTGTCCCGTCCCTCGCTGCAATGACGAGAGAGAGATCCTCTGAAAAAACAGGCAACAACGTAGCAGGATCTGTAGTGATTCTCATATTGACTCTCATCGGCGACAGTGACGCAAGGAAGAAACGAGGCCTTCGCCCTCGGCAAAGCATCCCTGGTAGAGCGTTCCGGATGGACAGATGGGTCTCCTCCGCGGGGGCTCGCACACGTCATGGCTGTACTCTTGCATGAGTCGAAAAGCCATCATCGGCAAGAAATCCGTCGTGCTCTCTCGGGAAGTTGACCGAAGAACTGAGGAATTCTCTTTGAGCCGAATGTGCATGTGGCTCATTCCAAAATTAAACTTCAGACGCTCAGAATCTCAGGCGTCAACCACGGAAACGGGTTACCAAACGCTAGAGTCGGTCCCTTTCCAACCTCTGACGGAGAGATTCCGAAAGGAGGACAGCGGCAGCTTGGGAGACACTGAGAGACTCGATTCTGCCTCGCATGGGTATCGAGACGATGCCGTCGGTCCTCTCCTTTACTAACCTTCTGACGCCCTTTCCTTCCGATCCCAGAACAAGGGCAACCTTTCCGGTCAGATCAGTCCGGTAGCACGAAGCTCCGGCTCCGGAACCAGTTGCATAGACCCAGTACCCAGCACGCTTCACGATTTCGACCGCTCTGACAAGATTGACCACCCGAGCAACCGGAACATGAGCAGAAGCTCCTGAAGCGGTCTTCTCTACTGCAGGCGTGACGGGCGCCGACCTGTCTCTCGTCAATACCACAGCGTACGCACCCAGACATTCTGCGCTTCGCAGAATCGATCCTACATTGGCCGGGTCCTGGACGCCGTCCAGCATTACCAGTAGCCCATATTGGTCTGGCGCCGCCCTCACGAGGTCATCCAAATCCGCATAGGGGAACGGACCGACTCGGGCAGCTATCCCCTGATGATGAGGCGATCGAGCAACTCCGGCCATCTCATCACGGGACAAGCGAACTATGGGAAAACGGATCTCGTCCAGCAGCCCCTCGACACCAAAGACCCCGGTGAGATCCCGCGCAAGATAGAGTTGTTGAATATCCCTCTTGCCAGCTCGAAGAGTCTCTAGAACCGGGTGGACACCGTAAATTATCGTGCTGCGCTCACGCGGAAGGGGCGCTTTCTTCGGCAACCTGACTTGACCTCGACTCCTCGGTCACTGGAGCCTTCTTTTCGCGGTTCTCCGGTTCCTTCGCTTTTACGAGCCCCCGAGCTATCTCCCTGAGGGCCATGACCACCTCTCGGTTGTCCCTGTCGTGGACCATTACAGGGGCTCCTCTCTTGAGCTCTTTGGTGCGCTTGGAAGCGAGGATCACTAGTGCAAAACGATTCTCGACCTTTTCCAGACAATCTTCCACTGTTACTCTTGCCATGCCATTATCTCTTTATCACTCAAGATTTTGAGTTTGTTCTCGAATTCGCTCTACATCTGCCTTGATATTGACCACGTGCGATGCGATGTCGGTAGAAGCAGACTTTGCTCCTACTGTATTAACTTCTCTATGCAACTCTTGCAACAAGAAATCCAACTTTCTGCCCAATGGGGACCCCTGGCGTCCGAACGCCAGAAACTGATCCACGTGGCTCTCCAAGCGCGTGATCTCTTCTGTCACATCGGATCGATCCGCCATGAGAGCCACTTCCTGCAACAGTCGATCCGGATCCAGCTCCATTCCTCCTGTTAGCTCTTGAACCCGTTTTTCCAACCTCTGCTTTGCAGAAGCGGTAACCTGCTGGGCGAGGGGGTGAATTCGGGCCACTGTCTTCTGAACCCCCTGCAAGAGAGCTTCTATGTCCCTCCAGAGTGCGGCTCCTTCCGCCTGCCTCATGTCATCCAGCGCTTTGACGGCCCTTTCAAGACTGCTTTCCACCAGCGACCACTCACCTTCGATATGGTCCTCCCTCTCGACTGGAATCACGATATCCTTGAGAGTGAGCATGTCCGAGACGGTGACGGGACCTTCAAGGCCAAATTCCTCCTGGAGCTGTCGAAGACAGGAAAAATAGCTGGATGCGAGACCAACGTCCAGAGTTATATCAACGAGGTTCCCTTTCCCGCCCGATCTGGTGATCGTCACGTCCACCTTTCCCCGTTTCACCACATTGGCCACCACGCGGCGGATCTCTGGCTCAAAGGAGGCATATTGTTTCGGCAACCTAACCGAGATGTCCAGGAAACGGTGATTTACGGTCCTCACCTCTGTCACCACTTCTACTTCGCCTGACATGGCTCGCCCACGACCGAATCCGGTCATGCTCTTTATGGGTGGCACAACAAGCCCATTTGTCTCAACTTGCATTTGTACGCTTCTCTCAGCCGCTTCAAGATTTCAGTCATCTCTGAACCGGCGTAGTCGGGATAGGTCCACTCGAGAGGTCTGTACGAACCTCCTCGAAAGATCAACGTCAGATCTGCAAAGATTCCGCTCCCCAGATATATCCGGTGGGCGTTCTCTTTCCCAGTAGCCAGCACAAAGTTGCTGAGCGTCAACAAACCCGGATCCAGATTGAATTTTCTCTTTCCATTCTCGAGATGCGCCTGCTCGAGCGCATTGGTCAGAAGTTTCAAACCTGCTAGCTCGGCTCTGTCAACCAGTTCTCCAAAAGACCAAATCCATCGCCGTATCCCTGTACCGAGCTCCTTGTCGTAATAGGAAGTGAACGGAAAGTCCATCGGACCTATTTCTACCTCTATCACACCCATTCTTTCCCGAAGCCGAGGCCGGATGATCGGTAGAAATTCCTCCCTGCTCGTCAGAACGCTGACGACCACCTGCGCTGGGAGAGGAATTCGTGGGATGCTCACCCCGACCTCCGGCAGAGGAAGGGGATAAACCCGGTGGCAATTCGGAGGCTGAAGGCAAGGCCTCCGCAATTGCGGTCATGGCGATTCGATGAGATAGTAGAACAACTTGCCATTGGCGACATGGCAAAAGACCGCACCTTCAGGCGTGGTCGATTCCGAGAATACCCTGCAATCACAGCGACATCGATTCTACGGAGTCTCTCCTTCCTCCCTTTCCATCTTGACTCCATGGAGCATTGCGGAAGGGAATGCCCGCGTGACGGTTTCGAACACCTTGGGGGCCTCCGTTCGCCGTCGTCTCATAACTTTCAGACGAGTTGCAGGCGGTAGTGAAGGGGGAGGCTGCTCTGCCTCTTTCTTGACAACGTTTCTGATCCTGGGGGATCGCTTTTCCCTGGGAGCTTCGGCAGCAACACCACCCTGCGGAGCAACAGGAGCCGCGGGAGCAGAAGGAGCAATGGGAGCCTCGGGAACTCTGAGAACCTCAGGTGTCTCGGTAACTGCGGGAGCCTCGGGGGTTACAGGGGCTTCCACGACGAAGACATCAACGATGGGCTTGAGCTCGGGCCGATGCGGAAGCGATATCGCCGAAACCTCGGCGGGCAGCGAAGACTCGACCGGCCGCTGATCCATTACCGGCTGCTCTCCTGACTGGGGTGTTCGGATCGTTGCATGAGAAAGAGGTTTGACGGCTCCCTGGAGTATGGGACTCTTCCCTTCCAGGCGAGGAACCTTTTCCGTGACTCTCTTTCTCGGCTTTTGTCCTTCGCGTCCTCCGTGCTTGCCGGTACTGTCACCATCGGAGCCGCTTTCGGCCCCGAGAAATCTCGATGATCCTAACTTTAAGCTTAGTGACAACGGGCGTTTCACCGCAAGGGGGCTCACAATCCGCACGGCGTTCACAACGCGGACGGTGCCGACGAAGCTGATCTGAAACGGTTTGACTCGAATTGATTGCACACTAATTCTTTTCATCGTACTGTGATGCGTCCTTCTGAGAATCTCCCACCATACCACGTGTCACACCGCGTTTGATTATATCCAAGTGACGCAAAGGTTTCAACGGGCCGTTAGCCCAGCCACCAACATTTTCCAGTTACAAACGATACCGTCCTAGAATTTCCCTGATTGGATGCTACCAGGTAGTTGTTCCCGCCAGAGTTCTCGGACATCGAGACACAGTGCCCACCATCCTACGGCCTTAAATCTTGCGAATTTTCTCCTCTTCTTCGGCCGAAGTCTTGCACTCGATGCAATGTGTCGTGACGGGGCGGGCCTCGAGGCGTTTAAAATCGATGGGCTCCCCACATACCTCGCACAGGCCGAAAGAGCCATCCTCAATCTTTTCAAGCGCCTTTCTGATCTTGTTGATGAGTTTGCGCTCTCGATCACGTATGCGGAGCTCAAAATTCCGGTCCGACTCCATGGACGCCCGGTCAGTAGGGTCGGGAAAAGCAGCCCTTCCCTCTGAGCCGGTCATGTCATCGACTGTCTTGCCAGCACCTCGAACGAGCTCGTCTAGTTGTCTCTGGAGAATTCCCTGGAAATAATCCAGATCTTCCTTCTTCAGCTTCATCGCTGTCCTCCGTAATTTGGGCCGACCGCAACGTCCACGTGGCGAAACCGTCGGCTATGCACTATAGATGCGAAGAAGAACCCGACGGTTTCCATTTACGCCGATGACAAGTATCCCTGACGTCGCGCGGCGGCTCCAGCAGACCTTCAAGGCGTAAATCGAATCTGTCCTCTGCCGAGCAGGTCATGAAGGTGAACAATACCGACCAACCTGTGCGCCCCATCCACCACTGCGAGAGCAGTGATGAGCTTGCTCTCCATCACTTCAAGTGCCTCCGCTGCTGTCCTATCCTCTGTTATTGTCAGGGGCGTCCGCGTCATAAGGTCCTTGGCCTGGCACGAGTGGATGCTCGTCCCCTTTTCAAGGGCTCTCCTCAAGTCTCCGTCCGTGATGATTCCGAGAAGAACATCCCCGGTCATGACGAGCGTAAATCCAAGATTCTGTCTACTGATACTGCGTATGACCTCGGAGAGATTCGCTTGCTCCTCAACGCGGGGTATAGCATTGTTATCAAGCATGATGTCCCTGACTTTCAGGCTCAATCGTTCTCCGAGTGTCCCCGCGGGATGATGACGCAGAAAATCTTCCTTTCCGAACCCGCGGCGGACCATGAGAGCCACGGCCAGAGCGTCCCCCAAGGCAAGGGTCGCAGTTGTGCTGGCGGTGGGAGCCATATTGAGAGGACATGCTTCCCTTGGGACGCGACAGTGCAACACGAGATCGGCCATTCGCGCGAGGGTGGAGGAGGCCCCCCCAGTTAGCGCAATTATGAGCGTGCCCCTCCTTTTCACCGTTGCAGTGAGCGACGTTATTTCCGTAGTTTCGCCACTGTTGGAAATCGCCAGGAACGCGTCATCGCGACTCACAATGCCAAGATCCCCATGAAGTCCTTCGACCGGGTGAACGAATATTGCAGGGGATCCGGTGCTGGTGAGGGTAGCGGCTATTTTTCGGGCAATGAGACCCGATTTCCCGACGCCGGTAATGATAATTCTTCCGCGCAATGCGTAGAGGAGGTCGACGCACTCGTCAAAGCGCTCGTTCAGGTTGTCCAACACAGACTGAATTCCCTGGATTTCGATTTCCAGGACCTGCTGAGCAATCTCGGCAGCGCGGCCGGTCACTCTAAATGTATCGGGCAATTGCATCGCACACCGTTTCAACGACCGCCCTTACTTCTGTCTCGTCTTCTCCTTCGGCCATGACTCGGCAGAGAGGTTGCGTCCCAGAGTAGCGGACCAACAGTCGTCCTTTGGGGCCAAGCCGATTCTCGCTCTCCCGAATAATCCGGTCAACCTCCGGCACATCGCTCAGGTCTTTCCTCTGCTGCACTTCGACATTCCTCAGTACTTGCGGAAACTTCGTGACAGCGGATGCCAGCTCAGAGAGTGGTTTGCCAGTGCGAACCATGACGTCAAGGACTTGGAGTGCGGAGAGGATGCCATCCCCAGAAGTATTCCGATCGAGGAAGATGAGGTGACCGGACTGTTCTCCTCCAAAATTGTATCCATCTGCACGCATGCGCTCTACTACGTAGCGATCTCCAACAGGTGTTCTTACCAGCGCGCCACCCATTTCCTTCATGGCCACTTCCAGCCCCATGTTGCTCATTACTGTCGCTACAAGCGTATTCCTTCGCAACGTACCGCGTTTTATCATATCCCTGGCAATCAACCCCATGATCTGGTCACCGTCCACTTCCCGGCCTCTCTCGTCCGCGAAGATGGCCCTGTCAGCGTCACCATCGAGAGCAATTCCTACGTGAGCTCCGACATTGCGAACTTCCTTGCACATGGCCTCCGGATGCAACGATCCGCAGTTCTCATTGATGTTGGTTCCGTCAGGATTGACCGCTCGGGCGTGTACATCGGATCCCAGTTCTTCAAACACGAGCGGAGCGGCCTTGTACGCGGCGCCGTTGGCACAATCCAGGACAACACGAATCCCCTCGAAGGACGTTTCCTTAGGCACCGCACTCTTGAGGAAGACCACGTAGCGTCCCAACGCATCGTCGATCCGTATGGCGCGCCCTATGTTATCGGCGGTGGGAGCAGGGTGTCCTGAGCCATTGGAGAAAAAGAACTCCTCGATCTGATTCTCATCCTCATCCGAGAGCTTGAAACCATCTCGAGAAAAGAACTTGATGCCATTATCCTCGAAGGGGTTATGGGAGGCCGATATTACTGCCCCGGCATCACATCGCATATCCGCCGTGAGGAAGGCTATTCCGGGAGTCGGCATCGGCCCGACGAGAAGCACGTCGGCTCCTGCCGAGCAGATTCCCGCGCACAGGGCTGTCTCGAGCATATAACCCGAGGCCCGGGTATCCTTTCCAACGAGAATACGGTGGCGTTTATCGTGTCGGGGAGAAGAAACGTGAGCAAGTGCCCTGCCTAATTTGAGGGCCGTTTCGGCGGTCATCGGTTCTAAGTTGGCGACACCCCGCACTCCGTCGGTACCGAAGAGCTTCCTGGACATGATCGCTCAGTCGACTCGCAGGTTAAATTTGAAGGGGTTGTGCAGAATCATGTCCCCTTCTTGCTCCGAGAAACCTAAAAAAGGAAATCTACCACGTTCTATGCCTCCCCACAACTCTTTTCCGTTTTTCTCCGGGAAAAGATGTCCGGCGACCACCGTCGCAACAACAGCCTCTCCCAAAGCAATCGCACAGCTCGGCATCACTATAGACTCCTCCTCTGCCACGAATCCCTGCCGGTAGCGAAATCGTCAGGAACCCCTTGAGCTCTGAACGAATCGATCCCCACCAACGTGCTCATTGCAGGATTTCTCCCAGCATGGTAAGACGCACCGTGGAACAGTAAATGAGATGACACGTGGCGAGCATGATTGACCTTCACATTCACACGAGCATGTCGGACGGAACGCTCACCCCTCGAGAAGTGGTAAACCTGGCAATTGAAGCAAGGTTGTCCGCAATCGCCATAACGGATCACGACACTGTGGCAGGAGTGTTGCCAGCTCAGGAGCATAGTGAAGGGACGGAGTTGGAGGTCATTTCCGGTGTTGAAATCAGTACGGAATGGGATCACGGCATCCTTCACATCCTTGGCTACGGCCTTCGCATCCGTGATAGAGCCCTACTACAGGCCCTGGAGTCCCTCGTGCGTTCGAGAGTCGAGCGCATTCCTCAGATCCTCGAGAAATTGAAAGCTCACAATGTTCACCTTAGTAGCGAAGAAGTGGACTCCGTACGAAAAGAAGGAGTTCCAGGCAGGCCTCACGTTGCCAATGCCCTGGTACGACGTGGCTTGGTCAAGGACATTCAAGAGGCATTCGACCGCTTTCTGAAGAAGGGCGCGCCGGCATACGTTCCAAAGGTGAAGCTCCCACCTCAGCAGGCCATTGGAATCATTCTTGAAGCTGGTGGTGTGCCCGTGTTGGCCCATCCATGCTCCCTCCAGTTAAACGATCCCCGGGATCTCGAACGTACTGTTCGTCATCTCAAGGCACTTGGATTACAGGGCATTGAGGTCTATTATCCCGAGCATAGCAGGGCTCAGACGGACTTGTATGGACGACTTGCAGATGAGTTGGATCTTGTGGTTACCGGGGGCACGGATTTCCACGGGGGCAACAAGCCGTCGATCAAGCTTGGCTGTGTTCCCGAAAGCCATCCGCTCCCATATTCTCTGCTGGAAAGTCTTCTCGCAAGGCAACGGGAACTGTCTCGATGAAACCTATTGGGATGAACGCAGAGATTCGCGCTGAAAGGCCACGAGAGACTCCCTGAGATGACGATCCCGTCCAGAAATGTAGCTGTCTTGGGCCTCGATGGCGTTCCCTTCACGCTCTTGAACCGTCTGTTCGCGTCGGGGGTCATGCCTAACCTTGCAGATATTGCATGGCGCGGGGCGTTTCTTCAGATGGATAGCACCTTGCCAGCAGTATCGAGCGTGGCCTGGACATCCTTTATGACAGGGGAAAACCCCGGCCGGCACGGCATCTTCGGGTTCACTGATTTGAAGCCGGGAGCATTGGAGTTGCACCTGCCCTCCTTTGACGACATTCGCTGTCCCGCGATTTGGCAAGATTTCCCGGAAAAAAAACACGTTGTGGTCAATCTGCCGTTCACATACCCGGCCCGAGAGATCAACGGTGTTCTCATTTCCGGATTTGTCGCCCCTGTTCTCGATCGGTCGGTCTATCCTGCGGATCTCGTTTCTTGGCTGAGATCGAGAAATTATCGCATCGACGTCGACGCAGTAAGAGGCCGCCACAACAGGAAAGGCCTCATCGAGGACCTCTTTGAAACGTTGCGGGTGCGGGAAGAAGTGATCTTTGCTCTTATGGAACCCTTGCCCTGGGACTTGTTTATCGGGGTGATCACCGGGACGGATCGTCTCCATCATTTCTTCTTCGATGCTCTCGACGATCCAGAGCACCCCTTTCATGAAGACTGCATCACATACTATCGCCGGGTGGACCAGTTCGTTGGGCGATTCACCGAGCGTCTTGCCGGTCATACGAAACTCCTTGTCCTTTCCGATCACGGGTTCACCAGCCTTCGCCGTCAGGTCTATGTCAACCACATTCTTCACGTTGCGGGTTACCTGTCCTTTGTGCGGCCAAACCCACAATCCATTGGAGATATTGCTCCCTCCTCTCTTGCCCTCGCCATGGATCCTACACGCATTTATCTTAACACGAGAGACAGATTCAAAGGCGGTCTCCTTCTCCATCGAGAGGCGATCGAAGTGCGGGAGAAGCTGAAGAGCGATCTGGAAAACCTGAGACTTAGAGATGTGGGAATCGGCGGAAGAAACGGCGAAGGCGACGCCGACAGGAAGCTCTTCAAAGCAATCCTCACCCGTGAAGAGCTGTACGGGGAAGACTGTATCGAAAGTGCTCCCGACCTCGTGATAATTCCCGTCCCCGGTTACGATCCCAAGGCCTCGATTCCGGCCCCAGGAGCTTCGTCTAAAGACATTTTCACGGGGATGCACACCCATGATGATGCGTTCCTCATCGGAAACGATCCTGCATTGGCCCATCGGCTGTCGAGACCGCACATCGCAGACGTGGCTGGCCTGATACGGGAGAATCTGAAAGCTATTGAAATCTGAGGGTCTCGGAGTGTGCTCGAGCTTCGCTGCCAGCCAGAGCGCTATGCTGAACGTGGTTCTGGTGAATCCGGAAATTCCGCCGAACACCGGGAATATCGGTCGGCTATGTTGCGCAGTGGGGGTTCCGCTGCACTTGATCAGGCCCCTCGGCTTCAAGATCGATGACCGGTCGCTCAAGAGAGCAGGTCTCGATTACTGGAAGCACGTGGACCTCAGAGTCTGGGACAGCCTGGAATCCTATTTGGCAAGCGTGCAAGCAGAGCAAGTTGTTCTGACCAGCAGCAAGCGAGGTCAGATCTATATTAAGGTCCCCTTCAGGCCGGATGATCACATCCTGTTCGGTCCGGAGACCACAGGACTGTCCGAAGAAATGTTTCAGCGATTTCCCGCACGCATCGCACGGGTTCCCATCCTTCAGGGGGCCGTACGAAGCTTGAATCTCGCGACGTGTGCAGGGATTGTCGTTTACGAGGCTCTCAGGCAGATCGGTGGCTTACCGGCTCACCCCTGAGAGATACCGCCGCGTTCGAGCGGGATGAGAGCTAGGACGTCCGCGAAGAGTATTTTCCCACGAGACTTCTGACCTTTTCAACCAACTCGGCCATATCCCCCGATTTAACTACAAAGGCGTCGGCCTGATTCGCCGCTGAATCGCCCTCCAGATAGGGGTAGGCGGTGCTCACCACCACGGGGATCTTGGCCTTGAACTTGAGCTTCTGGAATTTGTCGAGAAATGCCCTGCCTCCCATGCCTGGCATCTTCAGGTCCAGGATAATCACGTCAGGGCGTCTACCCCTCAATACGCGCAAAGCCTCCTCTCCCGTCGTCGCCTGGATAACCTCGTATCCCAGCTCTTCGAAAACTTCTTTGTAGAGCAATCTTACAGAGCTTTCATCTTCGACGTGAAGGATTACTGGCATCCGCACCTCCGGCCTTGATTCTAACATTGACTTCGGGTACAGGCAAACAGGTACAGCAGGATAATGGGGAGCAGCAAGAATGGTCGACATCTGCAGCACGGACACAACGCGGCGTCCTCTTGTACCAAGCCCCCTCGGCAGGGGGGACACCATCGGCGTAGTTGCCCCCTCAGGACCGGTGGACACCAACGATCTGAATGCAGGACTTCGGTACCTTCACCAATGGGGATTTCGTGTCGTAGTGGGACGAAATGCGGCTCAACGGGTAGGCTATTTGGCGGGCAGTGATGAAGAGCGAAGTTCTGACGTTAATGCGATGCTCCGAGCGACGGAAGTCCGGGCCATAGCTTTTGCTCGGGGAGGCTATGGGATAATGCGGATTCTCGAATGCATAGACGGAGATGCGGTGGAACGGGATCCTAAGCCTCTCATTGGAATGAGCGACATTACCGCGTTACAGCTTTCTCTGTATGCCCGGTGTGGTCTCGTGACCTTTTCGGGCCCCATGGTCGCAGGGCAAATCGCCCAAGGGTTGGACGCTCACTCCGAAGCATCGGTGGTAGAATCCTTGCTCACTCATCTGGCAGGTCGAGATCTCTTACCGAAGAATCAGTCAGTCCTAAAGGTGTTGAGACGCGGGTCTGCTTCCGGACCGCTCCTAGTGGGCTGTCTGTCACTTATCACCGCACTGATCGGCACTCCGCACTGCCCGAATTTCGACGGAACGATCCTGCTGGTGGAGGATGTCCACGAGGCTCCCTATCGGATCGACCGCATGATGACCCATTTGAAGCTGGCTGGGGTGTTGGACGCCCTCAATGGTATGATTCTGGGACATTTTCTTGGTTCCGGCGATCGGAGCATCCGTTCCTCAGTGGAGCGCCGAGCTTTGGAGCTCACCTCGGACACCTCCATTCCTCTGGTTTCCGGTTATCCCCACGGGCACGCTTTGCCGAATCTTACCCTCCCATGCGGGATGCCAGTGGAACTGGAAACTAGCCCCCTGCGTTTTTCGGTCTCAGGTCAGCAACGTGTCGCCTAGAGGTCGTTACGGATCCTTCTCATCTTACATGGCTTGCGTTAGGCAGGAGCCTAGTGCGATACACGGAATGAATCCTGGAACGAAATCGCACTTCTCGAGAGTCCATCCGTTCCAGGATACGAAACTACCGTGGAGCGCCCGGAGCCAGCAATGCCGGCGTACCCATCGTTGAGGAAACTTTGGGTGTCGGCCTAGTTTCCAGTACGCTCCCGTACTCAATCAGCACGCATTCTTGTCATCTTGCCAGAGACCAAAAGAGTTTCTCTGGGGATCATGCAGAATTGCGTACCATCCTAGCCCAGCGACCGCAGACTTTGGGACGATGATCTTGGCCCCGCGCATTGTCGCTTGTTCGAGCGTCTCGTCAATGGAGTCGACGCAGATATAATTCACAGTTCCTTGACGGGGATCCTGGCGCAGGATCATGCCACCACCCAGAGTTTCCCCGGATGTTTTGATGACATCGTAATCGAACGGTTCGGGAATGTGCTCGAAAGACCAGCCGAACACGTCACTGTAGAATCCCTTCAGAGCGCCTAAGTCATCGGCGGGAATCTCAAAATGGCATACGTGACCAGCCATAATCACACCTCCATCGTTGGGATGCAGGTTCAAAGTAGATTTCCGGCTCTCGTAGCCGAAAAGATTTTTCCTTCCTATCAGGAGATTATGTCCCGATCGTACAGGTGGCAATTCTTTTCTTTGTGACGTGTGAAACGGGAGAGGCTCCATCAACGATGCTTCTGTGATCGTGGAACCGTGCTTGACAGCAGAAAGTCTCGTAAGATAGGATTATGCAAGTCGGCACGAGTGCGTGTGAAATCTTGCGCCGGTGCTCTCAGGGATTGAGCGCACGTCGGAACGAACGAGCCGGAGGGATGGCCGAGCGGTTTAAGGCGGCGGTCTTGAAAACCGTTGACCGAAAGGTCCGGGGGTTCGAATCCCTCTCCCTCCGCCAATAACATATTGATATCATTGAATCCCTCCAAGAATTTGCCATTCAATTGTCCATGAATTGTGGATTCCTCTGCCTTTCATGCACTTGTACTCTATGAACTTTTTGCTTGACCCGGAACACAGTCGCTTCAGGGTCCGGCTTGTTTGTTTCCTCATTCAGTGGGTTGAGATCCCGCGTCCCGCGCGACTACTCACGATTTACACCTTTCGAGCATAAAGCAATCAATTATCACCATCATTCATCTTACCAGTGACGGCAAGACACCGACCGTAATTACGAAAACAACTACCTGGCCGTTTCGTCAGTTGCCGAATCGGTTGACAAAGATGTTCTGAGCATTAATGATCATCACGTCTCGATCCACCTTGGCCACGGTCCCGCGGATGATCACTTCTGCCAATGGCTTCAGACCGTTGATCCCTTGTACTGAAACCTTGAGAGGACGTCCGGCATTGTCCACAACTTGAACAGTGGCTAGGTTGGCGATGAGCTGCGGGCGGGGTATGTGGCATAGATCGGCACACGCGTCTTTGCACAGAGGCAGTCGCGGATCGCTGATCAGGAACATGGCATACTTGTCCGCAATGGGCTTTGCGACCCCTCCGACTCGGCCGGTGATCACTATAGGCTTGCCCTCCTGGGCCGCTTTCCTCGCATCCCCTACTGCAACAGCGTTAGCAGGGGCGACATCCACGAAAAGATCGGCGGGCAGTCCTGTCTGGGTCCCCATTAGGCTGTTGGGAACGAGTATCAGGGTGAATATGGCTCCCATGATAGCGGCAGCCTGAATCCTTTTATAGAACGTTCTTAGCACTCTCTTCATTGATGACTTCCTTTCTTTCACGCAGCTTTCAGAGACTGGTTGATCGGTAGGCGCAGGCACTTCCACGCAGCAGGTAGAACTCCAATGACGCCCATGATGAGACCGGCGGAAACCCCAATGAGCAGGGCTCTGTAGTCCACAACAAGTTGAAAGACCCCCATGCTGAATTTGACAGCTCTTCCGTCCAAGAGGAATATCGCTAGGATCGACGCCACCAAGGTACCGGCTGAAGACGTCAGGAGGGATTCCTGTATCAGACTGAGCATGATTGCAATCCTGGAGAATCCGAGAGCCTGAAGAGTGCCCAGCTCTCTCACCCGGGCTGCAAAGGCCGCGTACATGCTGTTGAGCCCACCGAAGAGTCCGGTCAGGCTTATTAACAGAGCGCTGGTCCAGACCATGGCATGAACCGGCTTGTAGAATCGCATGATCGACGCGTAGTAATCGTCCTCGGCAACTGCCGTCAATCCGAGGTCGAACCTCTGCTTGGTCAGGGCGTCCACATCTGCGAAATCCGCTCCATCGAGGGTAACGACAAGACATGATACGGTGTCCCGTTTGGTGGCAGTCTGAATGTCTCTCAACGGGACCCACACCTCGCAGTCCAAGACCGTACCTTTGGCCAAGAATCTTCCAACAATGGTCCAGGAGCGGTTGTCAAACCACAGGGAATTCCCAATCGCCAATCGAGCCTCCGGCACCCCCATCATCTCCGCGGCCAATCCGCCTACCATAATTTCGTTGCGACCCTGAGTCGGCATTCGTCCTTCCACAATATGCACCCGCGGGTGCACAAGAAAAGCCTCCTTGAGGAAACCGCGCACAACCGCATGCCACTCGTCGGAACTGTCCTTTTTATCTTTCACGAGGATAGCAGCATGTATTTCCGGCGAGACGAATGGTACCCCTAGGCGGGTCTTAATTCCCGGTAAACTAGCGGCCACCACGCCCGAAGCACTTCCAGGAATGAGGCTTCGCTCTAAGCTTTCCTCGCTCCCTGCAGCCATGAGGATCACGTTGGAAGGGCCTGTGTTGCTGACGAGCGAATTCGCCATGCCTCCCACGAACGACGCGGCGGTGAGGACTAGGAGCACCACTAAAGTGCTCGCGACAACCGTCAAGGCCAGTCTCAATGTGGACCGTCCCAGATTGCGGACAGCATAGTCAAACGGCAGTAATTGCAGGTAGCCTGCTCGCAAGTTCGCCCCTTTCAGCTCCAAGACCGGCGCTCAAACCGCGCGGAAGCACGCGGCTATTTCGCCTTTGGAGGCCTGCCACGCTGGAACAAGGCCTGCAAGGATTCCCGTCATGACGGCGAATCCAAGTCCCAAAATGACGTCACTGGGGCCGGCATGGATGTTTATGCTCAGTCCTTCCACTGACAGACTGAACTTGCCCCAGGAAGTGAACGCCACTCCCACCACGATCCCTATCAGCCCGCCGGCAAGACTCAGTATCATGCTTTCTACGACGACAAGCCGAGCGATCAGGCCACTCGTGTAGCCAAGCGTTTGCATGATCGCATGGTCCCTGACACGGTCCTGGACAGAGAGCACTATGGCATTGAACACGAGCGCGAAGACGCCCGCCAGGCATCCCCACGCGAGCCACTTGGCAAATCGCACTATTGCCAGAATGTCAGAGGCTGCCCGAGCCACAAAGCTCTTCTCCGGCCAGGTTGCTGTTGGTTCCTGTGCTGTGCGGAATTCATTGTCGATGGCTTTTGCCGTGGCTCTCAAGAGTGAGGGATCGGTCACCGTGACATCGAATTGTGTAACTGTTCCTAGTTGGTTGCCACCAGCCCTCTGCAGAAAACCGAGATGAGCGTAGGCCGCATTCTGATCCTGTGGCTCCGAGGATCTGATAATCCCAGCCACATAGATCGTAAGCCCGGAAATGTGTGCTTGATCGCCTACCTTCAATCCTCGGCGGGTAGCAACGCGTTCTCCTAGGAGTACCGCATCGCTTCGGCGCTTCCAATTCTCGACCGAACCTTCCACGAGACGAATGTTGTCCTGGATTGAGAGGTCGAAGGCCTCCCTAGGCACCCCTCTAAAGGTCACAACGTCAAGACTGGTCCGGCAGTTGCTCACCACTATCTTGACCGGGAGGACACTCTTAACTCCCTGGACACGAGCAATGCGCGACTCGTAGTCCTGAGGAAGGTTGCTCGTGAACGGGCAATACCTGTCGAGACGATACACTACCAGCTTCGTGTCGTCCGCGTTCAAGGAGGTTGCATCCCTAACCCCTTGTTGCATGGCCTGGACCGAGCAAAAGAGGAACATGGCTGTTGCCACCCCACCGATGGTGAGCAGGCTGCGTCCGCGCTGCCGAATCACGAACTTGAGGACAAGGGGCAGAAATCTCACTCCTGACACGCAAAACCTCCAGAGCTTTCTTGATGTCCCATAGCGCCTTCCTGTAGGGCAGAAGGCTCTTGTTCCAGAAGCTTGCCCTTGTCCAGGTACAGGGTTCGCTCTGTGTACCGAACGGTCTTGGGGTCGTGAGTAACCATCAGTAGGGTGCAGCCCAGTTCCATGTTGATCATTCGGAGTAGGGTCAAAATCTCCACGGCTGACGTCCGGTCCAAGTCACCTGTTGGCTCGTCTGCTACGATAATCGTAGGGTCTGCAACAATAGCGCGTGCTATGGCCACTCGTTGTTCCTGGCCGCCGCTTAGTTGCCGGGGAAAATGGTCGTGTCGGTCTGCTATGCCAACTAACTCAAGCGCCGCGGCAACCTTTTTGTGGCGCTCCTGAGCAGAAAGGCGGCGGAGCAGGAGGGGAAGTTCCACATTCTCGTACGCTGTGAGCACTGGGACCAGATTGTAAAGCTGAAAAATATATCCTATGTGTCGGCCTCTCCAGTGAGCGAGCTTGGAGCGCGAAAGGGAACTGATCTCAACCCCTCCAACGAGGAGGGATCCCGAGGAAGGGGTGTCTATGCCCGCAATTAGGTTTAGCAGCGTGGTCTTGCCACTGCCTGACGGCCCCATCAAAGAGGTGAAAGATCCTTCTTCAATGTCCAGATCAAGACCGTCCAGGGGAGTAATTGTGGTTGACCCTTTCGAATAGGTCCGAGTCAGGTTTCGACACTCAATAAATGCCATGATGAATCTCCATGTTGAGCCCCAAGATACAGGTAGGCTTTTACAGGAAGGCGCAAAGACGATGCGCACCTTCTAATCACTTCCGCCAGCTTCCACCGTCGGCCAGACTCTCCCATGGCGCTAATCGATAACGACCCTTACTTTCCCGCCGCTCCGCAAATCGGCAACAGAGCTCTTGATGACGAGATCTCCCGGCTGTAGTCCTTCAAGGACGTCAACCCAGCCTTCCGTCTTGAAGGTCCCCAGCCTGATCGGTACCGGACGAGCTGTTCCCTTGGCGTCACCTGTGGTGCGGACGATCCAAGCGGCCACGTCGGTACCGCTCCCCTTGACCGCATCCTCAGGAGCGAAGACTCGATATTCCGTCTTGTCTGCCTCATTGGACCGTCTGGCCAGGAACTTCACGCGGGCAAGCATCTCGGGCCTTAGTCTTGGATCTGGATGCGCCACCGCCACCTTGACCTCGAGCGTGTTTTTCTGCACGTTAGCTTCGTGCAGCACCCGTGTAACGGTTCCCGAGAAGTTGCGTTCCGGCAACACGTCTACGACGACTTCGGCCTCCTGGCCCACACTGACCTTGGCGGCGTCGGCAAGCGGAACGTCTACTCGTACCTGCAGGCGATTAGGGTCATAGAGACTGAGCACCCGAGCCGAAGCCATATTGTCCGACAGGACTACAACCTTGGAACCGGGCTCAGTGAGTCGCCCCATTACGATGCCGTCCATTGGCGCAAGAATCTCCATTCTCTCCAGCCGCAGTCTTGCTTCAGCGAGAGCCGTTCTAGACTGGTTGAGAGATGCTTGCGCCTGTGAGACTGCGGCTCGAGCTCTATCGAGCTTCCGACGTTCTTCAGTGCGCAAATCCATATGTTCCTTAGCCGCTCGCAGTTCTGCCTCGTTGCCTGCTATGGCCTCCTTGACGGCAGCGTGGCGCATGCGCAATGCGGCGAGCTTCGAGGACTGTGCTCTGTACTGAGATCGGAGTCTGATGAACTCCTGCTCCGACATGGATCCCGACGAAACCAGTCGCGTTGCGCGTTCATACTGACTCTTTGCGTGTTCCAGGTTCGATTGCTCTACGGCTATTTCTTCCGCTGTCTGATTTAGAACGGCCCTACTCTCAGAGAGCCTGGCGTCGGCAAGGGCGACTGCTTTTCTTCGTTCCACGGGGTTTTGCCATTCAGCCATAGCTGCTGTCAGCTCAGCCTGCTCTGCCGCCAGGATTGCCTCCGTCTCCTTGACCTTGTCCTCGGCCCGCTGAGCTCCCAATCGAGCATCTTCGTCCACGAGTCGGACAACTACCTGCCCCTTCTTCACGGTTTCGCCCTCGAGGACCAGAACCTCCTGCACAACTCCGTCTGCAAGGGCGGTCACGTACGATTTGTAGGGATCGGCTTCCAACCATCCTGCCGCTTGCACTGTCACCCCCCCGCCGGAATTCCCCTCAACGGCCTTTAGCACCACGGGCGAGGCATGTACGATCGGCAGCTTGACCCACTCATCACGGATACTCAGACTCAACAGGAGTCCCAGGCCGCCGAGGATCAGCCCTGGGATGAAGACCCGCGTTTCCCACTTGAATTTCGGGCGAGGCACCGCCTCATCTGCCTGAGCCGATGGCTCCTCGCCTGAACCTCTCCTGAGCAAGTGTACTTTGCTCTCCTGCATGTTGTCACCCCAAGGCGTGAATATCTGTGGCAAGGCACAACAACCTGTGAAGTTCTATAGGCAGGATGGTTGTACGCAAGGGAATCCATCGCAAGTACGTCTCCGGAGCGACGACGAAACCAGCTCAGGTTGCGCCGTCACACCCTGGGGGTTAAAAGAGCACCCCTCGGCAAGCCGGCCTGCCCACACTGTCGTTGTGATGATGAATGTCGGTCAGATCCTGGGGGGGCGGAAGAGAGAACTTGAGAAATCACAATTCGGAATCAGTTGCTCTGCCTCCGCATGGGAGGTTGAGTCAGAGACATTGAGCTGAGGAGAAAAGTCGGAGGCCAGAAATAGATTAGTCTTGCACGTCTTACAGCAATCCCCGTCGCCCGCGTCTGCCGGACAGGTCGACGACTCGCAGCCGTCGTGGCCGGTGATAGGAGCCGACGGATCAATGGAAGCCAGTGCGTCTCCTCCAGGACGGTCGCAGGAGCGCTGGGAGCAACAGTCGGTCTGCTGATTAAGTAAGAGCTTGAATTCACAGCAGCCCAACCCTAGTTGTGGAAAGCCTGGGGACACGGTGGTACAAACGCACATGACAATCGGGAGAATTTTCGTAGCCATCTTGCGGGTCATTGTCTGCTCCACCGGAGCCAAGGCTAGCCTAGCTTGACCGTGCTTGTCAAGAACTAAGGTCGTGCAGAATCCACGGACCTCTGTAATAGATGCCACTCCGCAAGAGTGCAACAGCCACTGTCAGGACCCTCGTTCGGCGGCAACGGGGCCAAAATTGGGACATGCGTTCGATCGCCGTGTGGTATCGCCAGGTTACGATAGAAACGTTCTGCGACATCGAATGAGAGGGCTTCTCTTGTCGATAGCGTCCGCACAGACGTCGCGAATGATTACCTAGAATAAGTTACTGATTTTTCACATGGAATCCCCTCCCTCACGCAACTCGTACTCGCGATAGAAGAGGCGGAAATAGTCAATTCCTGACCAGACGGTTAGGACCAGCGCTATATAGAGCAGGACCATGCCGATGAGGTGGAAATCTATCGGGATAACAATCACGTATGTGTAATGGATGATCAGCGGGACAATTGCGGTGAATTGGAGGACCGCCTTGAGCTTCCCTGCCTTGCTTGGTTTCAAAGTAGTATCCCACGTTTTGGTGGTAGCACGAAGAGCGCTCACAGCAACTTCCCGAGAGATAATCACCGCGACGATCCATGCCGGAACCCGATCCAATGCTATGAGCATAATCAGGGCTGCGGTTACGAGGACCTTATCCGCAATGGGGTCCAAGAATCGCCCAAACGAAGATTCAACCTGCAGTCTTCGAGCAATGAAGCCGTCGAAGAAATCGGTCAGGGAAGCAATGAGAAAGAGCCCCGCCGCTAGCGCAGAAGTCAGTTTTCCCGGGAAAAACAAGAGAATCACGATGGGGGGCACAAGGACCAGCCTGCCCAAGGTCAGGAAGTTGGGGAGATACTTTTTCATGGAATACCGTTCCTAGGATTTCAGCTTCCAGCAATCTTAAGCGTGGGATCGCTCTTGTAGATCCTGTAATATTTCAGGACCTTTTTCACGTAATTGATGGTTTCTCTGTATGGAGGGATTCCGGCGTATTTTTCCACCGCTCCTGGACCGGCATTGTACGCAGCCAGAGCCAGCCGCAAGTCGCCATAGGAAGCCAGTAGTCCCTTGATGTACTTCACTCCGCCAACAATATTCTCTCGCGGGTCCAGGGGCTGAGAGACTTTCAACTCTTGTGCGGTTCTTGGCATAAGCTGCATAAGACCTTGTGCTCCTTTTGGAGAGACAGCCGATGGCCTGCAATTTGATTCCACAGTGATGATGGCCTTGACAAGACTGGCTTCAATGCCGAATTTCGAAGATATTTCAGAGACGATTTCATCTATGCTCTTCGGTTGGCCCTCGGCCTTTTCAAAACGGATCTCCAATTGGTCACCGGATTCGGTCATATAGAAGATCCAGCCCTGACCTGAGGGGCGATTCGTGAACTCTTTCCTTCCGTCCTTGTGCATCCTCACGTACACGTCGGCTTCAGAAACGCACGGAGTGAGAGTTATGATCGACAGCTCCGCTAAGGCGATGCAAGCCGCGAAGAAACGAGTAATCATGAGCCTTCTCCACCTGTTCGAACTGCGCAGACCACTTGACCGATTCCGTCTCCGGAGGACAACCACGCCGCTCCACGTGGAGACCAGCCGATCCTGGTCAGGGAGACGAGCCGGAGCTGGAAGCAGTATCCCAAGCGTACATGGGCGTCATGAGCCGTTCCGTAGGCAGGAACAGCTCTACGGTGGTGCCCTTTCCAGGTTCGGAGGCGACATCGATTGCGCCTCGGTGCTCCTCGACGAGGAGGAGGACTTTGCTCAACCCCATTCCTGCACCAGTAGTCTTGGAGGTGAAGAACGGGTTGAATATCTCCTTGAGATCTTCTTTGTGGATGCCTACTCCCGTATCGGTGATGGTGACCGACACCGCGGCTTTCAGACGCTTTATGGTGATCGTTATTCGGCCGCCGCGTGGCATGGCCTCATAGGCATTGAGAATGAGGTTGAAAAACACCTCTTCCAGTGCCTCGGGATCCGCATCGATCGCGGCAGGCTCTTGACCGTCCAATAGCCTCAGTGTCACACCGTCGACCACTTCTGGAGGCAGCCGCTGCACCGCTCGATCGCGGGCACGCTCAATCACTGAAACCACGTCCGTCTTGACGAATCGGAACGTGTAGAATTTCGAGAACCGAACGTACCCTTCGATCTCTTTAACCATAGACTCCAGCCGTGCCACGTCCTCGAGAATGACCCCGGTATAGCGTTGACAGGTCGCATCTCCTGCGGTGATTTTTTGAAGGCGAAGAGCGAAGCCACCCAGGGACGTAAGGCAATTCCTCACCTCATGGGCGATGCCCTCAACGACTTTTCCGAGAGAGGCGAGCTTCTCCGATTGCTTCAGACGCCGCTCCACCTCCGACAACCGAGACAGGTCAGCCACCACGGCGACTATACCCCTGTAACGTCCGCCCTCCTCCACTATGGAAGTCGAGAGATACCCCGGGAACGTGCCGTTATCCTTTTTTCTGAAATGAAATTCGCCTTCTACCTTTCCGGCTTTGATCGTTTCCTTCACGAGATCGCGATGGAGTAGGGTTCTGGCCTCTCCACGGACGAGGAAATGGATATCCTTTCCTTTGAGCTCTTCGAGGGTGTAGCCCCACATCCTGGTGGCAGCTCGGTTAATGAACTGGATCCTTCCGTTCCCATCCGTGCTAATAATTGCTTCACTGATGATGGTCGCCAGATGGGCGAGGTATCTTTCCCCCTGCCTCGCTTTCTTCTTGATCTTGAGGTTCTCTTCACCCGCGCGGCGTCTGTCTATGAGGCGCCTTGCCAGAGACACCACGGCAGGCATACCGAAGGGCTTTCGGAGATAGTCGTCTGCCCCCAGCTTCATTGCCTTGACAGCGATCCTCTCGTTTCCCTGTCCTGTCATTACAATGACAATGGTCTTCGGCGATTTGGCCTTGATAAAACGGAGGGCTTCGATCCCATGTGCCCGGGGCATCAGGAGGTCTAGGAGCACGAGATCGGGACTGTGCTGAAGGAACGTACTCTTACACTCAGCTCCGTCGAACGCCTGAACAACCTCGAATCCTTCATCCTCGAATACATCCTTGAGCATGTTGTTCAGGATGACCGAATCATCAGCTATCAGTACCAGATCGTTCCCTTCTGGGATACCCATGCCTATCACCCGCGCGTGAGCTCAGGTACTTGTCCCGACACGCGCTCGAACAAAAGAGGACATGATTGCCGTTAACATTTGCAGCCACTGCATCACGGGAAAGGACATACACCCCACATACCGGGTCGCGGATCATTTCGTTCACCTCAGTGGCCCTACTGCCGGTCAAGGATTCGGGCCTCCTGTTGGGCGACCTCCACGCGCGCCCTACCCACATGAGAATCTTCACCCACAGGTATATGAGGACCGCGATCAAAATGAGTCGCAATATCGCCATGGCACTCCTTCTACTGGGCTGGCCCTGTCCACAGTCGCACCCCGGAGGTTTCTGAAACCTCCAGGCGACCGAGGAGCTCACGCACAGTACGCCCTAGCACCGGATGGACCACATCCGCGGCAATCTCGCACAGGGGAACCAGGACAAATCCACGGTTGTGCATCCTGGGGTGTGGGATTTCCAGTTTCCCTTCTCGCACAACAGTCGTTCCGTACAGAAGAAGGTCGAGGTCAATGACCCTGGACAAATCGCTCGAGTGCGACGAGGACTTGCCCAAATCCTGTTCAATTGACCGCATGCACCCGATTAACTCCTCCGGAGACAGGTCGCTATCGACTTCTATGACGGCGTTAAGGAAAGATCCCCCGCCGTCGACCAGTCCTATCGGATCGGTCTCGTATAGCTGGGAAGCACGATTCACTCTGATCCCAGGCCGGGAATTGATCGCCGCGACAGCGTCTGCAAAAGTATTCTCTCGCTGTCCCAGGTTGGAGCCGAAACCGATGTACGCTATGGAGCTCATGCCTTGTAGGACTCCACTGTGTTGACCAACGAGCCGATTCCCTCGATCCTCACTTCTACCGAGTCGCCGGCCTTCATAGGGCCTATTCCTGAAGTTGTGCCTGTCGCGATCACGTCGCCGGGGTAGAGCGTCATCACCGCGGAGATGTACTCCACAAGACGACAGGGATCGAAAATGAGATTAGAAGTACGGGATCGCTGCTTCAGCTCTCCGTTAAGGTAAAGCTCGATGACCGCATCATCCGGATTGAACTGCGTCGCTATCCAGGGACCCATAGGACAGAATGTGTCAAATCCCTTCGCTCTCGTCCATTGTCCATCCCGCCCCTGAAGATCTCTCGCTGTCACATCGTTAAGGCAGGTGTACCCGAGAATATAATCTCTGGCGTCTGCACGAGAAATCCTGGTGGCAGTTCTCCCGATGACTATGGCCAGTTCTGCTTCGTAATCCACCCGCGTGCTTTCAGGGGGTAATACTATCACCTCATCAGGTCCGATGACACTTGATGACGGCTTAATGAACAGGAGAGGCTCCTCGGGAACAGGCATGTTGACTTCTTTGGCGTGATCCAAGTAATTGAGACCAACGGCGACGACCTTGGTTGGCAGACAGGGCGACAGAAGTCTCACGTGTTCAAGACGCAGAGGTCGGGGAAACGGTTTTCCGCCCAGATGGCGAATTCCGTCGTCCTCCAGCCCGCCGAAAAAGACATCACCGTCTAGGACAAACCTGATCAATTTCTCTGTCATTACTTGAGCCCCAAAACGTCTTGCATATCATAGAGACCAATTGGCTGATTCACAAGCCAGAGAGCGGCGAGCAGCGCACCATTTGCGAACGCGTCGCGACTGTGAGCGCGGTGGGTCAGCTCGATACGCTCTCCGTTGGTGACGAACATGACCGTGTGCTCTCCGACGATGTCCCCTCCGCGAAGGGCCAAAACCCCTATTTCGTCAGCGGTACGCGGTCCGACAATTCCCTTCCTGCCGTAGATTCCAACTTTGCCCAGATCTCGGTTCAGAGCTTCGGCAATGATCTCGGCCAACCTGTTCGCTGTACCGCTGGGAGCGTCTTTCTTCATCTTGTGATGTGCTTCCACGATCTCTACGTCGTACTGGGACCCGAGAGCCAGAGCCACCCGCTCGACCAAATTAAACAAGAGATTTACCCCCATGCTCATGTTCGGTGCAACCACACACCGCGTTCGAGCCCCGGCGTCGCGGAGCCGGTTAGCCTGTTCGTCGGAGAGGCCCGTGGTGCCTACCACAATGGCTTTTCCATGAGCGGCAGCCTGTTCCACGTGGTCGAGGGAGACCTCTGGGATAGAGAACTCTACGAGTGCATCGCACTTGTCGAGCGCATCGAGCACACTGCTGGTAACGGGTATCCCAATGGGACCGATACCGGCATATTCCCCCGCGTCCATTCCTATTGCGGGGTGAGCCGGCGATTCCACCGCTGCCACAATTTCCACATGAGGGTGCTCGTGGGCGAGAGCCAGGATCCTCTTTCCCATTCGCCCCCCCGCACCGCTTACTGCGAGCTTCATTCCGGAACCTCCCTTAATCAAAGTACGCCAGCCCTTTCCATGACCCCTTTCAGCTTCTCCTGGTTGGGCGCAGAAAGCGGACAAAGGGGAAGCCGGTACTCGGGTTGAATCTTTCCCATGAGCGCGAGAGCGGCCTTTACCGGGATCGGATTCGTCTCGAGGAACATGGCCTGACACAGTTCAAACAGCTCGAAATGAATTTGCCTTGCTTCCTCGATTCTGCCTTCCAGCATGTGCTCGACCAGTGCTGCCATCCTGTCCGGCACAATATTGGTTACCACAGAGATTACTCCCTTTCCTCCAAGGGCCATGAGGGGGAAGGTCATCTGATCGTCACCGGACAAGACGTCAAAGCTGGGGCCACATAGCCGGATGACCTCGCTCATTTGGAGAATGTTCCCCGAGGCCTCTTTGACTCCCACAATGTTGGGAACTTTCGACAGCCTCTCCATGGTGCCGTTTTCGACGTTTACCGCTGTTCTGCCGGCGATATTGTACAGAATCACCGGAATTTCCACGGCCTCGGCTACGGTCTTGAAGTGCTGGTACAGGCCCTCCTGAGTCGGCTTGTTGTAGTAGGGACTTACCTGGAGAACGGCATCCGCGCCAACCCTGGCGGCGTGTCGGCTAAGGCTCACGGCTTCCTCAGTGCTGTTGGAGCCCGTTCCAGCGATTACCTTTACCTGACCCGCGACTTCTTTCACCGTGAGCTCCACGACACGGTTGTGCTCCTCATGGCTCAAAGTGGGTGATTCACCGGTTGTGCCGCAGGGAACGATACCGCTCACCCCTCCTTCGATTCCGAACTGAATGAGGCGTCTGAGTGCCTCTTCATCCACGTGACCATCCTTGAACGGCGTCACTATTGCAGTGAAAGCTCCCGAAAACATCACACGCTCCTTTACTATGGTTGTAGAAAACTCAATGGGACTCGCTCGCCGCGGATCAAGTCAGCGTACGTCTCCCTGTCCCGAACTACGTGATAATGGGTCCCGTCCACGACCACCTCCGCTACCCTCGGTCGAGAGTTGTAATTGGAGGACATGGAAAACCCGTATGCCCCTGCACTCATAACAGCCAGAAGATCTCCTTGAGACACTTCGTCAATTTCGCGCGACTGGGCCAGAAAATCCCCTGATTCGCATATCGGCCCGACCACGTCGGCTACGATCTTGTTCACCGATCCGTGGGGACCGGAGGGCTTCACGACCTTCCAAATTGCGTGGTGAGCCTGGTACAAGCTAGGCCTCAACAGATCATTCATGGCTGCGTCCACGATGACGAAATTCTTTGCTGCGCCCTGCTTCTGGTACAGGACGCGTGTAACAAGGACACCGGCATTGCCAGTGAGGACCCTTCCAGGCTCGAGGAGGAGTGTTATGTCCAGATCCCTAATCATGTCAAGGATAGCGGCCCCGTACTCGGCAGGCACTGGGGGCTCTTCCTGGTCATAGGGGATGCCGAGCCCTCCTCCCACATCGAGGTACTTGACGTCAATATCTTCGGACCGAAGCCTGTAGATCAACTCCTTGAGCTTGTTCACCGCTGCGGTGAACGGGGACAGCTCGGTCAATTGACTGCCAATATGGCAGTCCACGCCAACCGGCTCGACCCCCTGCAGGGTCTTCGCGACGCGGTACAGGTTGAAGGCCTGGTCCACCTGGATGCCGAACTTGTTCTTCTTCATCCCTGTGGAAATGTACGGATGCGTGAGAGGATCGACGTCCGGATTTACTCGGAATGCTATGCGGGCCTTCTTTCCTGCCTCGAGAGCCGTCCTGTTCAATTCGAGCAGTTCTTGCTCCGATTCGACGTTGAACATGAGAATGTCTGCTTCCAGGGCTTCCATCATTTCTGCGGCCTTCTTGCCTACCCCGGAATACACAATTCGGGACGGGTCCACGCCGGCTCTAAGGGCCCTGAACAACTCTCCTCCGGAAACGATATCTACGCCTCCGCCCAAGTTGGCGAAGATACGAAGAATTGCCACGTTGGAGCAGGCTTTCATGGAAAAGCAGACGAGGTGCTTCGTGGAAAGAAATGGCTCCCGAAATACCTGAAAGTGTCTTTCCAGAGTACTCCTGCTATAGACATACACAGGGGTACCCAGGTCTTCGCAAATGGCCCGTATCGCCACGTTCTCACAAAAGAGCTCATTATCTATATAATGGAAATGGTGCATGAATGGCCTTTTCTCAACGAGTGTATTTCAAAGCTTCGGAAGCTGATTTGCTGGATTCTTCCTCAGGATTCCCTTTTGGAAAGGCAGTCACAGCGTACCGGTACGTGTAGCCTCGCCGCACGTTTTTGTCCAGGAATCCTGGGTCAGGCAAAGGGTTTTCGTTAAGCCTCGTGAACATTCCTCCTGCCTCGGAACGGTACACGTTGTACTCGACGACCGAGTCTTCCAAGGAGACGGCATCCCACAGAATGCGAATTCCACCCGGCGCGGATGCCACCGCAACGTTTTCGGGCGGTTTCACCCTACGGGATGGCACGAACACTTCGACGATCGAAGACGGATCCGATTCGAGGGCTACTCCCCGATTCATCTTGATGGACCGGACAACATAGAAGTAAGTCTTCTTTGGCTCCACCGATTCATCGACGAAATACGTCTCCGCCCACTTGGTGCGGCCGATGGATTGCATGGTCTCCACATCTCTGCTCGCGCCCCTATAGATGCTGTAGCTTCGAAGTCCTGCTAGCCTACCCGGAGAGATCCATTCCAGCCGCACACCCTTTTCTTCCACGGTTGCTCTCAGCGCCTCAGGCGCGGGCGGAGGGTCTCCAAAGACGACAACTACGTCTTCGCTTGGCCGGCCTTCTCTCCCGGTCAAATTGTACACGGTCACCGAATATGTGTAGGTGTTGCCCAGACTCACGTCCTTATCAGTAAACACGACCTCGTCTTCGTTGATGGTTGCATTCACCGGGTTCTGAAAATCTATATTGATCGGCATGGCCTTCTGCTCTGGGCAGTTCTCGCATTCCTCTCCGATCCGTTCAATCTTCTTATACACCTTAAATCCCGAGATGTCTTTCAGAACTGACCCGTCTACATTTCGCTTGGGGACGTCCCATCGGAGGATAATTCGTTGGGGATACGCATGGGCATGGACGAGAGCAATCTCTGCCGGAATAGTGGCTGTAGCGGGCCGAGGGCTTGTCTTGTATCCGCAGGCCACGAGCAAACAGGAGAGCAATAGAAGCCAAATTGGAACACCCGCTGCCCTCACTCCTTCCTCACTACGCGATCAGCGCAACCTGAGAGTCCCTTCTTGAGAGCGTTGCTGCGGAGAAACGCTCGGGCCGCTCTTATGCTGGCCATGACCTGCATCCGAGCCGTTCCACCCGGATGGTTTCTTGCTTCGACCATCTCTTCGGGACTCGGCAGAGCCCCTCTGTCCTCGTCCCTCGAGCCATCCCGTACGGCCTGGCCCACACGCTCGTGGGCCTCTCGGAAAGGCACTCCTTCGCGAGCCATCCGGTCCGCGAGGTCCGTGGCCGCGAGAGTTGGGTCAGAAGCTGCCTGTAACATTCTGTCCGCCATGAACTCAGTGCCGTGAACTATCCTCGCCATGATTCTGACGGAGGAACGGACCGTGTCAACAGCGTCGAAAAGCGGCTCTTTGTCTTCCTGCAAGTCCTTGTTATAGGTAAGAGGCAAGGCCTTCAGTGTCGTGAGCAGTGCTACCAGATCACCATATACTCGCCCCGTCTTTCCCCTAATGAGCTCGCACGCGTCCGGATTCTTCTTCTGGGGCATGATGCTGGACCCCGAACAGAAAGCATCGGGCAGGGTGCAGAATCCGAATTCCGAGGAAGACCAGATGATGAGCTCTTCTGCCAGCCTGGACAAGTGCATCATCACCATGGCAGCGTCAAAAAGAAACTCGGCAATGAAATCCCGATCCGAAACCGCGTCCATGGAGTTCTCGGCAAGCCGTGCGAACCGCAGCTCGTTCGCTACCGCGCTCCGGTCAATGGGGAATGTAGTACCGGCCAAAGCCGCAGACCCGAGAGGCATCTCGTCAGCGCGGTGCAAGGAGTCACGAAATCTCGCCCAATCGCGCCGAAACATCTGGAAATAGGCCATGAAGTGATGCCCCAGTCGGACCGGCTGAGCCCTTTGAAGGTGGGTATACCCCGGCAGGACCAGATCGACGGTCCGTTCGCCTACATCCACGAGGGCACGCATCAGCTCGGCCAGATCTCCACAGACCTGGGAGACTTGCTCCTTGACGTACATGCGAGTATCCAGTGCCACCTGGTCGTTTCGACTCCTCGCGGTATGCAGCCTGCCGGCAACATCACCGATCTTTTCTCTCAAGCGGTTTTCTATGTTGATATGAACATCTTCCAACTCTTCCAGAAACTCGAATCGACCTTCCTCGATTTCTTCCCTGACTTCTCGAAGGCCTTGCTCAATTGCATCCGCATCTTTCGCATTAACGATTCCTTGCTTGGCAAGCATTCGGACGTGAGCGATGCTTCCGGCAATGTCTTGTGCGTAAAGCCGCTTGTCGAACGATACGGAGGCATTGAACCGGGCGAAAAGTGGGTCCATCCGCGCGTCAAAACGGCCTTTGCGGATCCCCTCCGCACGTTCCGATGATTTTCTTCCCGATGGTTCGCGGCCTTTGGCCATAGGTCACTGCTCTCATTCACCCAAAGGTTATTTCCTGCCCTTTGTTTTCATGATCGAACGTATTCTCAGCCGAAGAGCGTTAAGACGTATGAATCCGCCTGCATCCGCCTGTGAGTACACTTCGTCTTCCTCGAATGTCGCGAATCGCTCGTCATACAATGACGAATCCGACCTGCGCCCCGTCACGATCACGTTCCCTTTGTAAAGCTTGAGCCTCACATCTCCCGAGACAGCCCTGCCTGCTTCGTCTATGGCGCTCTGAAGCATCTCGCGTTCGGGGGAGAACCATAGCCCGTTGTAAACAAGCGAGGCGTAGCGCGGAATCCACTCATCTTTCATGTGCATGACTTCCCGGTCTAGGGTGATCGATTCCAAGGCCCGCCGGGCGTGGTGAATGATCGTTCCTCCGGGGGTTTCATACACACCGCGGCTCTTCATGCCCACGTATCGGTTCTCTACCATGTCGACTCGCCCCACGCCATTTCTGCCTCCCAGATGATTCAAATGGGCCAGGAGTGCCGCGGGAGTCATTCGGCTGCCGTCCACAGCCACAGGGTCGCCGAATTCAAAGGTGATAGTGATTTCTTCAGGACGATCTGGTGCGTCGACCGGATCCGCGGTGAGGATGAACATGTCTTTGGGGGGCTCAGACCATGGATCTTCCAGTATTCCACCCTCGAAGCTTAAATGGAGAAGGTTTCTGTCCATGCTGTACGGCTTCTGCGCGGTTGAAGTCACGGGTATGCCGTGCTCCCGAGCGTACGCAAGGAGGTCCGATCTCGATCGCATGCTCCACATCCTCCACGGAGCAATGATCGTGATATGCGGATCCAATGCGAGGTACGTGAGCTCGAAGCGAACCTGATCGTTCCCCTTTCCCGTAGCCCCGTGGCTCACGGCATCCGCTCCGACCCGAGAGACGAGATCCATTTGCGCGCGTGCTATGCACGGCCGCGCTATGGACGTGCCAAGCAGGTAGCATCCTTCGTAAACTGCGTTGGCTCGAAACATGGGGAATACGTACTGGGAGACGAATTCCTCCTTCAGGTCAACGACGTGCAGAGATTCTGCTCCCGTGGCTCGAGCCTTCTCGTCCAGAGCATCGAGCTCTTCGCCCTGCCCCAAATCAGCGGCAAAGGCCACTACCGGACAGTGGTATGTCTCAATGAGCCATCGCAAAATTACCGAGGTGTCCAGTCCGCCCGAATAGGCGAGCACAATTTTTTTCACGCTCCGATCAGTCACGGTACCTCCGGTCTCTCCGTATCTCCGGCCTGTGGTCGGCCACAGGCCAATTGTCTCATTGCCTCAGGGGGCGTTATCATGTTCCGCACAGCATTTCCAGTATTGCCTTCTGGACGTGGAGCCTGTTCTCGGCCTCTTCCCACACCAAGGAAAGTTCCGATTCCATCACCTCATCGGTGATTTCCTCACCTCGATGCGCCGGCAGGCAGTGGAGCACATAGACTTCTTTCCCAGCCTTTTCCAGAAGCTCGGCGTTGACCTGATACCCTTGGAACGCCTTGATTCTGGCCTCGGCCTCACTTTCTTGTCCCATGGAAGCCCAGACATCCGTGGAAACCACGTCCGCGCCGACAATTGCCTCCGCAGGATCTCTAGTGATAGAGATCTTTGTTGAGGTGAACTGCACAGCGGGATCGTACCCGGCCGGACACGCCAGGACAAGGCTGAACCCCAGTTTTTCTGCGGCATTAATCCAGGAATTCGCCATGTTGTTCCCGTCTCCTATCCACGCGGCCCGCATGTTCGTCACGTCCAGGCCAACCTGATGCAAGGTAAAGAGGTCTCCCAGCACCTGACATGGGTGCAGCAGATCGGAGAGCGCGTTGACAACCGGCACGCTTGTCCACTCGGCAAACTCCTCCAGCACTTCCTGGCCGAATGTTCGGATCACGATTCCATCGAGATAACGCGAGAGCACCCGAGCGGTATCCCGGATCGGTTCCCCTCTTCCCATCTGAATATCCTTGTGATTGAGAACCACCGCATGTCCGCCCAATTGGTGTATCCCAACCTCAAAAGATGTTCTCGTCCTGGTGGAGGGCTTCTCGAATATCATGCCGATGCTCTTTCCTGCGAGGGCCAACGGTGAACCCTTTCCCGCGACTCCTTGCTTGAATTCTTCGGCCCGGGAAATCAAGCGCAGGATTTCCTCCTGAGAATAATCGGCCAGGCTGAGAAAATGCCGCTTCCTGTCCATGCCTAGGTGCCCTCCCTCTTAGCCAGAACATTCTCCAGAGCCGTCACAACCGTGTCAATCTCCGGGTCGGTGACTATGAGAGGTGGTAGAAATCTCAGAACCGTCTCCGCAGTGCAATTGACAAGGACGCCTTGCTCGCGCAGCTCAACTGTGAAATCATTCCCTGGCACCCGCAGATCCACCGCTTGCATCAGGCCAATACCTCTTACCTCCCTGACGATCGCACGCCGGGTTGCCAGGTCTTCGAGGCGAGAACGGAGGTACGCCCCTCTGGCCCGAACATTCTCAAGAAATCCTGGCTTGAGAATTTCCTCCAGTACAGTAACTGCCGCGGCCGCGGCCAGAGGATTGCCTCCGAACGTCGACGCGTGGGTTCCAGGCTCAAAGGCACTCGCGACGCTGTCTTTGGCCAAGAGGGCACCCATCGGAACTCCGCCGGCTATCCCTTTTGCCAGGGTCATCACGTCAGGCTCGATTCCGAAATGCTCATACGCGAACAGTTTGCCGCTTCTCCCCATGCCTGTCTGGACTTCGTCAAACATGAGGAGTGCCCCCCGCTGGTCGCAGAGATCTCGAGCTCGTCTGAGATAATCGGAGGGTGGAACTCGAACTCCTCCCTCCCCTTGAATCGGCTCCAACAACACTGCCGCCGTTCGATCAGTCATGGCGCCTTCGAGAGCTGCCACATCGCCGAACGGCACGTGGGAAAAGCCGGACACAGGGGGTTCAAAGCCGGCACGATACTTGGTTTGACCGGTGGCCGCCAGCGTGGCCAAGGTCCTGCCGTGAAAGGAATTTTCCATGGTAACTATGTGGTATCTCTCATGCTCGCCACGAACGTGGAAGTAACGCCGCGCAAGCTTTATTGCCCCTTCATTGGCCTCAGCCCCCGAGTTACAGAAGAACACTTTGTCAGCAAAGGAATTCTCCGTCAGGAGCCTCGCCAGCCGAATCTGCGGCTCTATGTGAAACAAATTTGACACATGGATGAGTCTGGACGCCTGCTCCGCCAACGTTCTCGCAAGCCCCGGATGTCCATGTCCCAGAGGGCACGCGGCGAGGCCTGCTATGAAATCCAGGTAATCCTTCCCGGCACTGTCCCGCACACGCACACCGTCACCTTCCACCAGCATAATCGGGATGCGAGAATACGTGTTGAATACGTGCTGCTTGTTCAAGAGGATGAAGTCATCTGAGCTCATAGTGGTGTCCTTCCCCGTCCGGAGATTCGCAACCGCTTTTTTCGCGAGAAGCCTACAGTCCGGGCGCTTTCTCTCGTACAATTTCCGTGCCTATGCCTTGTTCCGTGAGCAGTTCGAGGAGCAAGCTATGGGAGACCCGGCCGTCTATAATATGCGCCTTGGGAACTCCGCGCTCGAGAGCTTGCAAGCAGCAGCGGATCTTGGGAACCATTCCTCCAGACGCTACTTCGCTCCTTATGAGCTCGGCAGCTCTGTCTTCCGACAGGCTGGAGATCAAATTTCCCTCACTGTCGAGCACTCCCGGCACATCAGTAAGGAGAATGAACCTCTCGGCGCCGAGGGCAGCACTAAGTGCTCCCGCAGCAGTGTCGGCATTGATGTTGTACGGTTTCTCTCCGGGGCCTGCCCCCACTGGAGCAATGACCGGAATGAACCCGCGTTCTTCCAACGAGCTTATGAGCTCGGGCTCAATCTTCTCTACCTCTCCGACCAATCCGAGATCTTCGTCGATGTCGGCCAATTTTGCGGGGCGCGCCTTGCGGGCCCGGATGAGCCGCCCGTCTCTGCCAGAAAGTCCCACGGCCTTGCCCCCGTTGAAATTAATGAGAGAGACCACGTCCTTGTTGACCTTAGCAACGAGCACCATTTCCACGACGTCCATGGTTTCCTCATCGGTCACCCGAAGACCTCGGACAAAGCGGGTCTCTTTCCCAATCTTCTTGAGAAGCTCGCCGATCTGCGGTCCTCCGCCGTGGACGATGATCGGTTTCACGCCAACAAAGCTGAGAAGAGCCACGTCTTCAGCAAAATCGTTTTTCAAGGTGGCATCGGTCATTGCGCTGCCACCATACTTGATGACAATGCGCTTTCCGCGGAACTTCCTGATGTATGGAAGAGCTTCCACAAGGATTTTTGCTCTCAGAGCTGGAGGAGTACTGTGGGTGAGGATCGGGTCAGTCATATAAGATCTCACTCTAATCTAGAATACAAACTATCTGTTTTAATTATGGCAAATAGCTCCGTAAGTCAATGCGAATCACGTGGTGGTCGGGTTCTGCGAAAAAATTTCAGTATACCACCATTTATGCTTCAGATCCAACATTACTGGGTACCAGCAGCGATGAAGAGTGATGAGAATCCTGTGGTGAGGTAGAGACTGGTTGTAGTAACCAGCCGCAGGAGGTCAGGCCCTGGGGACAGAGCTGATCTTGTTCGATGATTTTGCGCATCGAATAGCAGGA
>JBFMDN010000002.1:0-1384 GCA_040753915.1 Thermodesulfobacteriota bacterium
CCGGCGAAAGCCGGAATCCAGTCCTTCCAATATGTTATGGACCCCGGCTTTCGCCGGGGTGACGGGGTCCTTGTTAAGTCAACGGACTGAAATCACGTGATGTCATCCACGAAGTTAACGCCTATGCTCCCAGAGGGAGAGGGAGCCGGAAGAATCCCCCGTCCCCCGCTCTCTCGCGGTACCCTCGAAAATCAGTGAGTACCGCAACCCAACATACAAGGGTCAGGGTGAGGGGGTGTGCCACGATTGTCACGGACTGGCGGCTTTTGAGACACTTTCGGATGCCCGTCCCACCGAGAGGACGAGCCTCCAACGATAGAAGACTCAGTGGAATCAGGGACAGCGACCGACATTCCTCCTTCCTTCCGGGAGACCGGCGGTCGCCCTTACCGTCGTGCCCTGCCACTGTGTCCCCATGACTTGGTCACTGGTTTGCGCAGTTTGTCGGCAACATGTTGTTGCGCATTGCTTTGGCCTGACCACGGACCTCGCCGCCATCCTAGAGGCGTGCCACCGCAATCGGGTCAGCCGCATCGCCCCCAACACGCGACGGTAGATCCGCTATCCCGACCTAAGTCTGCGAACGTGCGGCCGACAGCTTCATGAGAGCGATGAGCCCCAAGTAGTACGATTCGACTCCGAAACCGCAGATCTGGCCCACACATGCGCTCGCGGTAATCGAAGTGTGGCGAAATTCCTCGCGTGCATGAATGTTGGACAGGTGCACCTCCACGGTGGGCAGACCGACGGCCGCAATCGCGTCTCTCAGAGCTACGCTCGTATGGGTGTACCCTCCGGGATTGATGATCACCCCGTCAGCCCATTTCATTGCTTCGTGAAGCGCGTCGATGAGTGCCCCCTCACTGTTTGATTGAATGCAGCGAACTTCTACTCCAAGGCAGGATGCCTGTTCCTGCAGGTACCTGTCGACATCGCCCAAGGTCGCCAAGCCGTAAACCTCGGGCTCCCTCTTTCCCAGAAGGTTCAGATTCGGTCCATGAACGACAAGGAATTTCAATTGCCACCTCCCTGAGAGACGTATTCCGGCACGGGCGGGTTTGAATCCCGCCCGTACAGCGCGATTCCTGGCACGGATCTCCCGTAGCGCCGGCGTCTCGCCGGTACTCTTTCCTTAGGCTTGCTTCAATGGGAAGGCGGGTTTAAAGAAACTGTCTCGGAATTGCGGCAAATGTTAAGATCGTGGCATGCTTCTTTTTTAGCACCCTCACCCTAGCCCTCTCCCGAAGGGAGAGGGGACTTGCAACCGCCCGGAATGGCAGAACCCTCTTCCGAAAGGAGGAGGGACTTGCAACCTCCCGGAATGACAGAACCCTCTTCCGAAGGGAGGAGGGACTTGCAACCTCCCGGAATGACAGAACCCTCT
>JBFMDN010000002.1:1484-184977 GCA_040753915.1 Thermodesulfobacteriota bacterium
GGAGGAGGGACTTGCAACCTCCCGGAATGACAGAACCCTCTTCCGAAGGGAGGAGGGACTTGCAACCTCCCGGAATGACAGAACCCTCTCCCTCTGGGAGAGGGTGGGGTGAGGGCTCCAAGGCAGTATCCTTCGTCACCGTACCACTTTTTCTGCTGTTTCCCGAGTCTTGAGACAGTTTCTAAAACCCGCCCCTACCGGCACTGGAAAGGTACTTCTACCGCAGAGTTAACCCGGCTCACCGCAGAGGGTAGCAGGTTTCAAACCTCCCCTTCCCTGAGCAAAACTGAAGCAACTACGCAACCGCATTTACCTGAAAGTACCCGATTACCGGCGAGACACCGGCGCTACGAAGACAGGAGTCGGGCGTCTCGTGGCCGCCGTCGACGGCCCAGCGGGTCGCGGACTTTCATGCTCCGTTGTAGCTGCGAGATCATGGATGTTTCATGAAAACAACCACCTAGCGCTCCCTGATGCTTTCGAGAATTTCCTCCACAAGCGCTGGATCCACTGACCTTCCGTGTACGACCGCTCCCACGTCGGTGATGAGGACAAAGCGCATGCGGCCCTCCAAGACTTTCTTGTCGGCAAGCATTGCCTCAATCAGGTCCTTGGGAGAAAATCTATGGCGGAGAGGCAGGCCCACAGCTCCGAGGAGCCGTTCGATTCGCTCCACCACATCCTCGGAGCACAGCCCCATACGGGACGAAATGCGTGCTGCCGCCACAATGCCCACTGCCACCGCATCACCGTGCGCCATTCCATACCGACTGCATTTCTCCAGTGCATGGCCCACTGTGTGGCCTAGGTTGAGCACTTCTCGCAATCCCGATTCGAAGGGATCTGTCTCCACGACGCGAATTTTCACCGCTACCGAGCGCTGCACGAGCTCGGGAGACAAAGGTTGCCCCCTCTCCAACAGCCGAAACACCTCGGGGTCGCCGATCACGGCATGTTTGATGAGCTCGGCCATGCCCATTCTCGTCTCGGAAGGGGGAAGTGTGAGGAGCGTCTTCGTGTCTGCCACTACTGCGAGTGGCTGTTTGAACGATCCCGCCAGATTCTTGCCTTGCACCAGGTCTATGCCCGTCTTGCCGCCAACGCTGGAGTCCACCATCGCGAGCAGAGTCGTCGGGCATTGCACGAGAGCGACCCCCCTCATGTACGTGGCAGCAGCGAAACCCGCCAAATCCCCCACGACACCGCCCCCCAGAGCAATGACCGCCCCTCTCCGGTCCAGTCCGCCAGCCACGAAGGCACTGTAGAGGTCCGTTAGCCCGGCCAGACTCTTGCTCTGCTCTCCTGCCTCTATCGTGCAGGCAAAAGGAGCGAATCCCACCGATTCCAGACCGGACATGACATCGTGCAAGTACAAGGGGGCCACATTGGTGTCGGTCACCACTGCCACGCGCGACGTGATACCCCTATCTCGGAGCACGTCCCCGATTCGGTAAAGCGCACCATGACCCAGTAACAAGGGATATCCGCCCGTGTCCGAAGTCGTCACGGCACTGTAACTCACGGTGTCACCGCCGTGCTTCAAGATTCCGATCACGCGCTCCGCTGCCTCGTCTTCCGATAAACCGGTAGTGTCGACGTGGAATGGGACTGCGGAATAGGCAGGGCGCCTTTTCTGAAGAAGCTCCTCGATGGTCCGGCTCACATCCTTGCCGTCGAGCATGGGTCTGGATAGCGCGGTCCCCACCCTCGCTCGAATCTCAGCGGGGGAACAGGTCAAGTAGATGGGAGTCCCTGCCGCAAATAGCATTTTGCGATTAACAGGGTTGACAGGCATGCCTCCACCCGTCGCGATCACAACGTCGCGCATGGATTCGAGATTCCCGCACCATGCCTGCTCCAGCGCCCTGAAATGGTCTTCTCCGTACTTCTGGAACAGCTCGGAAATACTCATCCCTGCGCCGCGCTCGATTTCCTCGTCCGTGTCCAGAAATTGCCAGCCCATGCGCCGTGCAACGATTCGGCCGACAGCGGTCTTTCCCGTCCCCATGAATCCTGTGAGAATGACATTGTTTGGACGCGTCATACTCGAGTACCGTTTTCTGCAAAAGTTCCCGGCCCGACCAACCGTATTGTGAGTCGACTCCGCGTGGCCGGTCGCCTCCCCTCACTCATATCCAAATCTCCAGGGGACATTATCCATGGGAAGCTCGTCAACGGTACACCTTCGAAGTCGTTCGAACCGTGGTATCATCTCCTCCAGGCTGTCTCCACCGAGCTTGTCCATCAGGGCATCCGCGAGCACAAACGCGACCATTGCCTCCGCGACTACGCACGCCCGAGGAACAGCGCATACGTCGCTTCGCTCGTATAGAGTGTAGGCCTCCTTTCCAGTGGCCAAATCTACAGAGGCCATCCCTTTGAGGATCGTGCTGATAGGCTTCATGGCTGCCCGGATGACTACCGGCTCGCCAGTCGTGATGCCGCCTTCCAATCCCGCGGCCCTGTTCGTTACGCGAGAGATTGTCTTTTCTCCTCGTGGGGAGGCCATCGCAATTGCATCGTGCACCTCGCTCCCGAAGAGGCCGGCATTGTGGAACGCTGTCCCCAGCTCCACACCCTTTATGGCCGGGATCGATCCCACCGCAGCCAACAGTCGGGCGGAAAGACGCCGATCCCAATGAACATGACTGCCCAAACCAGGGGGTACCCCCAGTGCCACGCATTCGAGGACACCACCAACCGTATCCTTGTCCTCCGCAGCTTTCGAGATTTCCGCGAGCATCTTGTCCGCTGCGAGCGGGTCCGGGCACCTCACAGGACTTTCTTCCGCTCTCTGAAACAGGTCGCGATAGTCACCGTTGATGGAAGCATGCACATTGTGGATGCTGGTAACGTAAGATCCGATAGTAACCCGAAAACGCTGGAGAAATGCACGGCAGACCGCCCCTACGGCCACCCGAGCCGCTGTCTCTCGAGCGGACGCTCGCTCCAGCGCGAGCCTCAGGTCCCGATAGCCATACTTGATGGCCGCGGTCAAGTCCGCGTGACCGGGTCTGGGGATGGTAAACGGCTGAATGTCCCGGTCCTTCCATGCCGCAAAATCCGCATTCTTCACGACAAGACACAAGGGGCCACCAGTGGTGGATCCGGCCATAACCCCCCCGGTTATCCGCACGCGGTCTTTCTCGATGGCCATTCGACCGCCGGACCCGAATCCCTTCTGGCGTCTCGCGAGGTCCGCGTCCACGTCCGCAGCGGAAATCGGTATGCCCGCGGGTAGTCCTTCCAGAATGACCGTTAATTCAGGTCCGTGGGATTCACCGGCGGTAAGAAATCGCAACATAAGCTCTTCTCGTTTCCTCGAGCGATCCTCGCTCCTACCGAGTCCGCTCCCGATCGGACAGGAATTCTGCCCATACCTATAGTCTCCTGGTCGTACGAATTCTCTCGCACGCTATGCAGGTGCCAGACGAGCGGCTGCCCCCCTCATCACGTCGACTGGGGCGTCCATCCCAGTCCAAATGCGGAAGGATTCCGCAGCCTGGTAAACAAGCATGCCAAGGCCATTGGCGGCAGTGGCTCCCGCGGCTTTCCCTTGCTCCATAAATCGTGTGAGCGCGGGAGCGTACACAAGATCGTACGCGAGCTTGCACCGCGGGAACGGAATCTCCTCGGGCCAGGGGGACGCTTCGACCATGGGAGCCATTCCCAAGGGGGTCGAGTTGACCACTATGTCCACATCTCCACCCACCCGAGCGCATCGGTCGGAGGGGACAAAGACGGTTTCGCACCCGGCGGCCAGGCTCCGCAGATCTCTCGCCATCGCCTCTCCTTTCCCACTATTTCTGGAAGAACACATGATGAGCCTTGCTCCAGAAATGGCGAGAGCGTACCCAACTGCGCGCGCAGCCCCGCCCGCCCCCAGGATCAATACACGCAGCCCCCCGGGGTCTATTCCAAGCTCTTGAATGTCTCGTAGAAAACCTAGCCAGTCGGTATTGTCACCTCGCAAGGCTCCGCGCTCAACGCTCACGGTGTTCACCGCCCCTATCGCCTGTGCCTCGGGGGAGAACGAATGGAGATACTCCATCACACGTTCCTTGTGCGGAACCGTCACGTTCACACCTCGAACGCCCAAGGCCGGCAACCCCGAGAGAGCCTCGCTCAGAGCGTCGGGCTCCACCCGGAATGGCACATACACCCAGTCGAGTCCTGATTTCTTAAAGGCCGCATTGTGCATGGCCGGACTGAGGCTGTGAGACACTGGACAGCCCACAATGCCCACCACCGTAGTGGTTCCCGCTACCATGATACGTCCGCACCGAGTCTCTTGAGAGTGGCCGGAAATCCGGGAAAGGAATCTTCGATTACCTCCCAGCCCTCCACCACGGTTTCTCCTTCGGCCACCAGCCCTGCAATTGCCAAGCTCATTGCCAGGCGGTGGTCGCCCCGGCCATTGACAAGATTGCCCTTCAGTCGGGTCGGTCCTTGGACTACAAAGCCATCCTCTTGCGGCTCGATTTGGGCGCCCAGCTTGCCGAGCTCTTCGCACAAGGCCTGTATCCTGTCGCTTTCCTTTACACGCAATTCAGCGGCGTCCTTCACGACGGTGAGGCCCGATGCCTGCGTTGCAGCTACCGCGAAGATGGGAAACTCGTCGATCATGCTGGTTACTTGCGCTCCTTCGATGGTAATCCCCTTGAGCTCACTGGTCTGAGCTTGCAGATCGGCGACGGGTTCCCACTCCGTTGATTCTTTCACGGGCTCGACGCGCACCGAGGCGCCCATACGCGTCAAGACATCCACAAGCCCCACCCGGCCGGGATTGATACACACCCCCGGCAGATCGATCCTCGAATCGGGCACGAGCGTCCCGGCCACGAGGAGAAACGCCGCAGAAGACGGATCTGCAGGCAATTTTAAATCGAACGACGGAAGGACGGAAACACCATCGTGCAGAAAAACCACGTGCCGGCCGTCAGGTTCCACCCGCTGCTCGATTTCTGCCCCAAGCCACCTGAGCAGTCGCTCAGTGTGGTCCCTGCTCGTGTGAGGCTCCGAAACCGCGGTAGGGCCCTTGGACAACAAGCCTGCCAGGAGCAACGCGGATTTCACCTGTGCGCTTGCAACCGTGAGCCTGTGAGAGGACGGCCGCAACGAGCCAGGCTGGAATCTAAGGGGTGCCCTGTCCTCCCTGGAGCTTATCACCGCGCCTTTGGCTATGAGGGGCTTTATTACCCGCCCCATGGGGCGCTCCCGAAGGCGATCGTTTCCGTCGAGAGTGGATGGGAACGGCTGAGCAGCCAGGACCCCTGCCAGCAGCCGCATAGTAGTCGCAGACCCCCGGCAGTCCAATGGTCGATTCGGACGGCTCAAACCCCGAAATCCCCTTCCTTGCACAATTACGCGCCCCGAACCGCCGGACAAGCTCGGGGACGCCTCCAACTCGATCTGAATTCCCAGATCCTGCAAGCAGTCAATCATCGCCTCGGTCACGCCTGCAACGAGACAATTTTCGACCCGTGACTCCCCCTCTGCAAGGGCAGCGATCAATAATGCCCGGTGGGAAATTGACTTGTCTCCGGAAAGCTCCACAATGCCCCGAAGACTGCCCGACGATCGAATACGCAAACGGGGTGTTTCAGCCATAGTGTTCCTTCGTGACGCCCCCATGTTATGTGAAAAGCCCCGATCTCCTGGTCCTCACCCGATGCAGCTCTCGTTCGATGGTTTCGAGATCCCCAGCTTCCACCAGTTCCTTGAGAAATCGGACCCTGCCCTCGGCCAGGTCGAGCATGGCCCGAATATGATCCCTATTGGCAGCGAGAATGTCGGTCATCATGGACACGTCGCTCGCCGCAACCCGGGAGGTGTCGCGAAACCCACTTGCGGCCAATGTCCAGACACCTGGTACCCTGGTGGACACTTCTTCCGCGACCGCCACGAGCGCGGTGGCAAGCAGGTATGGTAAGTGACTTATGCAGGCCACGACTGCGTCGTGAGTCTCCGGATCCATGATAACGCTCCGGGCGCCAACGGCTTCTATCAGCTCCTGAACAAGGCTCATGGCCGAGGACGGTGTCCTCTTCAGCGGAGTGAGCACCCAGATTCGTTCCCGAAAAAGGTCCGGATCTGCCGCATCGAGGCCGGCCACTTCTTTGCCGCACATCGGATGTCCACCGACCGGCAATACGTGCGAGGGGACCCTCTCCATAGCCTTGACTATGGTCCCCTTGACGCTCCCGAGGTCAGTGAGAACGGCCGTATGCTTGAGATACCGGGACAATCGGGTTGCCTGATCTTCTATGGTACGCACGGGTGTAGACAACACGAGGAGGTCAGCGTCAGACAGAAGGGCGTCCGGCTCAATATCCGCCCGATGGGCCGCCTTGGCAGACAAGATCGGCTCGATAGCCTCCTCTCTCCGCACAAGTCCTCGAACCTCCCTACACGCGCCGGCCTGGACGAGGGCTTTTCCGAGACTGCCTCCCATAAGACCCATGCCGGCAATGGTGACTTTGGCTTCAGCGAGCTTCACGCCACTGCCTCACCGCGGGACGGTAATAGATTGAGAGAATCTCCATGGTCATGGCTCTCACATGGTCCTCCCTACAGCCTCCGCCACAGGCTTGAGCTGAGCCATCAGCTCTTCGAACTCGTGAGGGCGCAAGCTCTGTGCTCCATCGGACAGGGCCTTCTCAGGTTCCGGATGTACTTCTATCATCAGCCCGTCGGCGCCCGCGGCAACGGCTGCCCTGCTCACTGCTGCCACGTACTCTCGCTTGCCCGTGCCATGGCTCGGGTCTACGACAACCGGCAAGTGGCTCAGAGATTTCAGCACAGGGATTGCGTTGATGTCGACCGTGTTGCGCGTGTACGTCTCGAAGGTGCGAATACCACGCTCGCAGAGGATCACCCGCGGATTGTTGTGGCTCAATATGTACTCAGCAGCATTGAGGAATTCTTCGATGGTGCTCATGAGGCCTCGTTTGAGGAGCACCGGTTTGTGCGATTCCCCTACAGCGTGTAACAGAGCGAAGTTCTGCATGTTCCGCGCGCCGACCTGCAGGACGTCCGCGTATTGGGCTACCAACGGGACTTGCTCGGGGGTCGTCACTTCAGTCACCACGGCTAACCCTGCCATATCCCTCGCCATGGCCAGGATCTTAAGCCCTTCTTCGCCCAGGCCCTGGAAACTGTATGGGGAAGTCCTTGGCTTGAAGGCACCACCCCTTAGCGCGGTCGCTCCTGCTTTCTTGACCGCCAGAGCCGTCTCGATCATCTGGGTTTTGCTCTCCACCGCACAGGGCCCTGCCATGACGATGATCTTCTTGTCGCCAATCTGAGATCCGTCTATGGAGAATACAGTGTTCTCCTGTTTGAAATCCCGACTAGCGAGCTTGAAAGGTCCGAGGAGGGGAACAACCCGTTCGACGCCTTCAAGGCATTCGAAGGAACCGGCATCGGTCCTGGTGTTGTCTCCCACAACTCCCACAATAGTGCGGATCTTTCCCCTTGACAGGTGCGCTGTAAGACCGAGACCCTCGATCTTCTCCAGCACCCGCGAAACCAGACTCTCCGGTGCATGTTTTTTCATTACGATCACCATGGGTTCCTCCAAATAAAAAAAGGATGCAGAGCGCCTTGCTCTGCATCCTTTTTCGTATCGTTTCGACCTACCGGACAGCTAAGAGCGCGGCCTACCCTCCTCGGGTGGTCCCATAAAACCACCAGCAAAAATAATAGAGAGAATAGGCGCTAAACTGTCTGGACTGGGTCATTAGTTGCTACAACCTCACGTAACAATACTTGATACCCGCGTCTCACAAAGTTGTCAAGAAAAAATTGCGAAAGAGATCCAACCCAAACCACAGGAAGAAAATCCCGCTTCCCGCGGGACTATTGAAAGTGCCCAGGGCGGGCACAAGGCCCGCCCCTACACCCACTCCTACGGCACTTCTACCGCCACGATCAACGCTTCACCCGACAATTGTAGGGCCAGAGCTCAAACCTGCCCCGTGTTGAGACAGGCTCTGAACCCACCCATACCGCAATGCCAGTTCAAGACAAGAATTCCGGCGAGACTCCGGCGCTGCGGGAAATTCGCTTCGAGATCCTCGCCCACGCAGCGGCGCTATTTACGGACTTTTCTCACTTGTCTGGATCCGATTGTTCCGCGTCGCATCAAAAATATGTATGGTAAATCGGTCCACCCGGGGCCTCACAATGCAGGAGGGAGCAGTTCATGAAAGACGAGTCAGGATTCAGAGGATTTCCGCGAGAATGCGTACAATTTTACGAGAAGCTAGCCAAGAACAACAGCAAGGCATGGTTCGACGCTCACAAGGATGACTTCGAGGCATATGTCATGGCCCCGGCCAGAAGTTTCGTGTACGCCATGGGAAAGCGGCTCAGTCAGATCACGCCCGGTGTTGTCGCGGATCCGAGGGTGAACAAGTCCATATTTCGACCGTATCGAGACACCCGTTTCAGCAACGACAAAAGGCCGTACAAAACCCATCTCGGCATATTCTTCTGGGTGGGCCCCCTCGCCAAGATGGACTGTCCGGGGTACTATTTTCATCTGGAGCCCCCCGTTGTTATGCTAGGGGTCGGGAATCATTGCTTCTCCAAGGAAATCCTCGAGCTCTACCGCGAGGCCGTTGTGGACCCGGACCAAGGGCCGGCGCTGATGAAGGCCCTGCAGGCTATACGGAATAAGGGCAACTACGAGATAGGGATACGGCATTATAAAAAGGTTCCTCGAGGCTACGACAAGGACCATCCCAACGCAGATTTGCTCCTATTTAACGGCCTTACCGCGGCATACCAGACGTCTATTCCCCCAGAGCTGCATTCCGGGGATTTTGTGGAATACGCGTTCGCTCGCTTCAGCGAAATGCGGCCCATCGTGGACTGGCTTCTCCACATGATTTCGAGACCGAAACCGTGACGGCATGCGCTCAACAAATCCGCAACGGTCCCAGCTTCATACCGGATCGCTCCAAAGGTGGTTTACAATGATCGACTACACAATTCCTGAGTGGGAGAAATCGGCACTGCTGACCGTAGACGTGCAACGCGATTTTACCGAGCCGGGAGGCGCCATGTGTATTCCCGGAACCCTCGAGGCAGTCCCAGCCATGGCCCGCCTCGCAGCCGCGTACCGCGCTGCGCATCTACCCATTGTACATATTGTCCGCCTCTATTTGCCAGATGGCTCGAACGTAGATCTGTGCCGCCGCGGGCAGATCGAATCCGGCGTCAGAATGGCCGTACCCGGCTCTGAAGGCTCCCAGGTAGTGAGCGCTCTCCTGCCTCAGGCAACCGTGCTCCTGGACACCCCCCTTCTGCTAACGGGAAGACCTCAGCCCATCGGGCCCCGCGAATGGATCCTCTACAAACCCCGCTGGGGGGCATTCCACAACACCGGTTTGGAAGAGCACCTTCGGGCAATGGACGTCAATACCGTGGTCGTGTGCGGGTGCAACTTTCCCAACTGCCCCAGAGCAACCATGTACGGTGCCAGCGAACGTGACTTCCGTGTGGTGTGTGTGAGTGACGCAATATCCGGAGCGTACGAGCTGGGCCTGGCCGAGCTGGGCCGGATGGGGATACGGGTACTGACGAGCGGGGAGTGCGTTCGGCTTGTGAAGGATTCGCAAACGTCTGCGACAGATCATCAGTGATACTGGTATATTATTTTTATTACCTTGACTGGCTATCGGGCTTTATTTCAATTGATTTCTAGGTATTTTAAATAAATTCCTGATTGAACAATCTTTTTTTGTTGACAAATTATTTTTTTGAACTACCCTCCTGATCCCAACAAGCTAGCGGGTTTAGGGAGGGTGTTATGTTAACACACATGGGGAAGTATTTGCTTCTAACGGTCTTAATTAGCGCATTCGCCTGCGCAGCCGCTCCGGCCGGCGAAAATCAGCCTGGTCAGGAGCTCAGCAAACCTCTGCAAAAGCCGATCTACAAGGTCAAACCAGCACCCGAGGCCACACCTGAGACGCCGGCACCTGTCTGGAAGGTCAAACCGCGCTTCGACCTCGATGGACTTGCCCAATACAATCCACTTACCTGGGGTGCGGAGTGCTTCCTGCCCACAGCAGCCCCTCGGCAGTTCGAGGCTGGTGCTGAGGTCTGGTTTGGTCGAATCCAGGGACAGATCGCCAAAGGTGGGGGCTTTTTCTTGCCGGGCGAACAGCCGAGCGTGGTGGATTTCGACGATCACCTGGGGATGGGCAAGAGCGGGAACGTGATGTGGAAAGCCATGGCTCACTACCAAGTCGCTCCCCGATGGGGAATTCACTATTCCTTCTCTCCGTTCACCATGGAGGCAACTGGCACGAGCCAGAACACCTTCACGTTCATGGGTACTACTGTGGTTGCAGGGACTCCTGTTCGTTCGAGGTGGGATCGGTATGAGCACCGGGCTGGACTGGTTTTTGACGTGACTCGCTCACCGAACAGTGTCACGAGTCTTTATGCGGACTGGATGTACATCCAGGACAAGGTGGCCATCAGGCAGGCGTTGGGAGGGCTCCAGAATATGGTCTGGGATGCTGACAAGAATCTTGCCGTGGCGGGAATCGAGTTGAAAAAGTGTCTCAAGAACTTCCGGGGCAACACGCTGGCCCTCAATTGCAAGGCCGGCATCGCATTTCTCGACGACCACAACGGCTATGAGCTCGAAGCCGGACTTAGCTACATTCTTCCGATCAAACAGGGCCGATTCGGATTTCTGAAGGGCGGGTACCGGTACGCGCAATTGACGAAGGACAAGAACCTCGAGCTCTTCAAGACCAAGATAGACGGAGCCTTCGTTGAAGCGGGATTCATCTTCTAGCTCGCCTCGGTTTGCCGGATGCCCCTAACTCCCCCACTTGGATTGGCCGGCGCTCATGCTGATTGCGCCGGCCAACCTCGTCTTGAGCAACAACATCTTCGGAACAATTATCAGAGACTAATATCCGGACGGTGTGAGATTATAGTGGAGCACGTTGGAACCGGAAGATCGCGGATCGGTGAGAGGAGAACAGTCGCGACATGATGGTGCTCGTCATCGGCAATCCGGCGGCAGGACGAGGCCAGGCCTTCTCTGAAGCTCGAAAGCTCATCCGCATTCTGGAATCGCGAGGTCACGAGGTTGAGGTCTTTTCCACTCGAAAGCCGGGGGACGCTGCACGAAGGGCATCTCTTGTGGGGTCGGAAGTAGACGTCCTGGTGGTTGCGGGAGGCGATGGAACGGTCAATGAAATCCTGAACGGCCTGCCCGATCCTTCTCGGGCACCTCTTCTTCATCTCCCCGCAGGTACCGCCAACATGCTGTCCCGGGAGTTGCAACTGCCTCCTCACATGGAGGATCTGGCCCGAATTATCGAACGAGGCAACGTGCGGTGGGCCGACATGGGCATCGTGAACGGCCGACGGTTCCTCCTGCTCGTCACCTGCGGGTTTGACGCGGCCGTGGCATATGAGGTGAGAAAGAGTAGAGGAGAGAAGCTGGGCTACCGCGGGTACCTTCGCCCCGTGGTTCGCTGCTTGAGGAACTACGAGTTCGAGCGGATGCGCGTACGTGTGGACGGGAAATGGACCGCGGTCGGCTGTCACGTGATGGTTCTCAAGGCCCAGAATTACGGCGGGTTGCTGATGTTTTCCCGTAGTGCAGCACTTGACTCAGGTCTTTTCGACATCTGTGTATTCAAGAAGGGATCGGTGCTCTCACTGGCCCGGTACTGCATTGCAGGTCTCTTGAGGATGAACGGGCTGCTGCGTGACGTGGTGCACTGCACGGGCAAGCGAGTCACCATCGAATCAGGGTGTCCGTGCCCGGTCGAGGTCGATGGGGACTACTTCGGGTCTACTCCCCTGACCATAGATCTGGTCGAGAAGAGAGTTCCTCTGCTTATTGGCCCTACCTAAAAGGGATTCGCTGGGTCGACTGTTCCCAAAGGGCCCGTACAATCCTTACCTCAGGCGAGTGATGTTGAAGCCCGTCGGCTACGACTTGTTGTAACCGTTCACCACAAGAGGTGAACGGTTGCAACTCCTCAGTACGGTTGTGCACATGGCGGCAACTCGCCGAGAAAATTGGTGTCTAGATAAGTGTTCTATGGCACAAATACGGTCGCGTATTCAGGGGCCTTTCTTCATTTGCTTAGTGGTCGACGGCACAAATACGGTACTGTATCTGCACCGCGGGGTACGTGGTGAGCGCATCGTTGGCACTGTAGGGGCGGGCCTTGTGCCCGCCCTGGGCACCCACAAGGGGTGCCCCTACGTCGTGGCAGATTACGTGACCGTATTTAGGAAATGGAGCACTAAGTTACCGCTGATTCCTGTAGATGCGGGGCCGCTTCGATTGCCCCAAATGTCATTATTGTGCATGAGAGCGCACCAAAGTCGAAGAGGCCTGTTCCTTGGGGATCGAAGACGCCTCGATCCTTCGTGACTCTTCCCGCAAAAAAATCACTTGCAGACGATGTGGTGGCACGATATAGTTCGATGTGCTACCACTACTCGGGCTTGCTTGGCGTTTTTCCTGGACTGGCACTCGGGATTCGGGCGTGGTCATAGCAAGCTCCCTGTCTACTTTGGAGGTTCGTCATGGCTGCGTTGCCGCAGGTCAAATACTCCGGAAAGATCCGGGAAATCAGGTTAGGAAAGCCTGGCCATGAGGTGGTCGTTGGAGGCGAAACCGCGTACAACTTTTACCTGTTCGAAGGCGGCATGCCTAACCCACCCCGACTGGCCCTTCAGGTGTTGGACATCGAACCGGAAGAATGGGCTCCTGAGGCTTTGGAGCCTTACAAGGACGTGATAGGAGACCCCGTCGCGTGGGCAAAGAAATGCGTCGAGGAATTTGGAGCCGATCTGGTGTGCTTATGGTTGGCAGGAACGGACCCGAACGGTATGAATTTGTCCGCAGAACATGCTGCCGAAATTGCGCGGAAAGTGGCAGAAGCCATTGAGGTGCCGCTCATTGTCTGGGGCGTGTCCAGTGACGAGAAGAACACAGAGGTGCTCAAGGCGGTGGCTGAATCATGCGCAGGGTTCAACGTGGTGCTGGGTCCTGTTACGGACAACAATTACAAGCAGATCGGCGCGGCTGCGATTGCGTACAAGCACACGGTCGTGGCCAACACCCCGATAGACATCAACCTGGCGAAACAGTTGAACATTCTCCTGGAAAACCTCGGGGTCCCGAGTGACCGTCTTCTCATCGATCCCACCACAGGGGCTGTCGGATACGGCCTGGAGTATTGCTACTCTATCATGGAGAGAATCAGACAGGCCGCCCTCACACAGAACGATGACAAGCTCCAGTACCCCATCATCAACAACATTGCCGAGGAGGTCTGGAAAACCAAAGAGGCCAAAGTCAGGGCCGAGGAAAATCCGCAACTGGGAAATCCGGCAATGAGAGGGGTCAATCTTGAGGCGATAACCGCTTTGAGTGCCCTCCAGGCTGGGTCGGATGTTCTCGTCCTCAGGCATCCGAGGACGTTGTCGCACATTCGGAAGTATCTCTCCGATATTATGATCAAGACAGATCTCGACTCTATGGGAGTCGACCTTTCCCTTGTGCCTGATCCCGCAGCGGCCGAGCCTGGTAAGACGCCAACTGCAGCCAAACCAAGTCCGGTCGCGAAGGTAATTCCTCCAGCCGAGACTGCCCAATCGCCTCAGCCGGAACCGACGGTAGATCAGCAGCCTGAATCCGCCGTATCCCCTGCGGCAGGGGTTGAAACGGGGCCTGTCCCGGCGCCAGCTTCGGTAACGCAAGAAGTGGCGGCCATGACGGAGGGGGTGGCAGTCACAGGCCCGACCCCTGAATCACGCGCAGTTGCTGCTTCCGAATCACTAGAGCTCACTGATGCAGACCTCGAAGCGCTCAGAGAAATGCTGGGGGCTTTTCGTGCGGTCAAAAATCTGTTCATGGCCATTTCCAATCTCATTTCCGGAGGCATGAAGCAGCCTTGAGACTGTCCGCTTCCTCCAGTTGTCCGTGAAGCTTGTGAAGGGGATACCCGTTCCTCACGGGTACCCCTATTTTTCCCTGCATTCCTCAGGGGGAGGACCGCGGAATGATCATTTGGGTGTGGCCCACGATCCTCCGCTGCAGCAATTGCGAACGGCGCAGACTTCGGTAAGGAAAGAGTGGCAATCGTCAACTTCCAGGTTATAGACCGTCTCCTCAGTTGTGCTTCTTTCAATGACGGCTATTGGCACAGGGCGCAAGACCCCTCCCCTGCCCTTCCGGCCGAAGGGGAATAAGACCCCTCCCCTGCCCTCCCCGTTAACGGGGAGGGAGTTTGGGGAGTGCCTTTCCCTGTCGTTCTGTGATCCGACCATGCTCGCTCACAGTTATCGACCTCTCCTCCCCCTACCTTCCCCCCGTTAACGGGGGGACTGAGGGGGGGCCTATCTCCTCCAAGGGGACTGAGGGGGGTCCTATCTCCTCCAAGGGGACTGAGGGGGGCCTTGGCTTCCGCGGGAGGACTCAGACAGGTCTCATCTCCTGCCGTGGGACCACGGAGAGTGATGTCCCCAGCAGCGGCATTGGGAGGATCCACGCCGGCAACAAGCACCAGAGTTCCCTTTCGCACGCAACCTGAGTGAAGAAGATGATCACCAAGATCAGTGGTGATGAGCGAGCAGCGCTTCATGACCTCCTGTGAAGCTTGACCATCCTGACACATGCATTCCTCCCGATTACTCTGGGGGGTCGTTGGGACGTTAGCTGTCTGACACGGCAGCGCGCTCCGGATTGCATGAGCCGTTCACATTCGACCTGCCGGATCTGACAAATCTACAGTGAGAGGCTCCTCCCTCGCCACGATTTCTTGAGATGTCGCGAATTATGTTTCGGTTCCTGCCCCGCCTTTCGCGTACCCAAACAAGCAGTCGACAATCGGAGTCAATTGGAAATTTGAGCGTCCGGGGGTCTGATTGAACGTGGATAGCCCAACAAATTGATTCTCGTTGCACGCGATGAGAATAGTGGCCCGGCCGACCAAGTCTAGGCAAGGGCCGGTTTGAAAGCCGCCGCTCCTACGGAATTTCTGCCGCGAAGGCCAATGCTCAAGACTATAGCTCCCTTGCGATCAAAAGCCGCTCGCATGGAACTGTCTTTGTTATGGTTCAGATGTGGCTCGGCGTATGAGCCATTCTTCGTGTTTGATCTCTTGCTCCCGCCTTCTTGCCATCCTGTCTTCTTTCATGGCCACGCAAGGGCCGCCCTTTACGAGCGCCAATTCCACCGAGTACAATTACATAGATAGCCACATGAAATGGCTACACTTCCAAAACGGGGCCACTCCCTGAACGTGGAAGCGGCGAGTAGCCGACGGGGGGCAGGCATGTTCAAGAATGCTGTCAAATTATTGTTGGTGGCGGACGAAGAGACTCGAGTCAACGCCTTCCGCATCGCGTTTGAGGGTCTGAGCGATAGCTTTGACATTACCGTTGTGCGCACCCTCCGCGAGGCGCGGAACCGCCTGCGTCACGGCTGTCCTGACCTCGTTGTCGCGAGCCTCCATTTGCCTGATGGCAAGGCAACGGACTTACTCGCTTCTCAGAAAGAGGGGCCTCCCTTTCCACTCGTGGTCGTCACAGCCGGCGGAAACGAGCGGGATGCGGTGCAGGTGATGAAAGCAGGTGCCCTCGACTATGTGGTCGAGACCACCGAGGCGCTGGCTGATATGCCCCACACAGTCCGCCATGCACTTCGGGAGTGGGACCACATCGCGAGGCGGCGAAAAGCTGGGCAGGCGTTGCTCGAAGAAAACAGGACGGCTCGAAGGTGCCTCGACCTTGCTGAGGTGATGGTTGTCTCGCTCGACAAGACTTGCACAGTTACGTTCGTTAATCAAAAAGGCGTGTCAGTACTGGGCTGGCCATACAAGAAGATCGCAGGAAGCGACTGGATCAATTCTTTCGTACCGGAGAGGCGAAGGAAAACCGTGAGACGCGCATTTCTCCGGGTAATGGCCGGTGAAAGAGCTCTCCCCACCTATGTGGAGGACTGGATTGTCACCGGGAAGGGGCACGAGAGGCTTGTGGGGTGGCACAATTCCCTTCTTACCGATCCTTCTGGCAAAATCACAGGGGTCTTGAGCTTAGGGGAAGACGTCAATGAGCGTAAACGCGCGGACGAAGCGCTCCGCACGAGCGAGGAGCGCTTCCGTGCGGTTTTCGAAGGGGCCCAGGAGTGTATCATGATAAAGGATACGTCCCTCAGATACACCGATGTCAATCCAGCTTTTTGCAGGCTGCTGGGATTTCGGGCATCCGATATCGTGGGACGTCGTGCCGAGGACCTGTTCGGCGCGGAAATCGGAAAACAAATATCTGAGCGGAGTGCTCGTGTTCTGGAAGGAGAATCCATCGAGTTAGAACAGACCCGTATTGTCCGGGGAGTTCCTATGACCTTTCATGACACCGTTGTGCCGCTCACGGATGCCGGAGGAGCAACCATCGGCCTCTGCTACATTTCCCGAGACATCACGGAACGCAGGCAGATCGCTGAAGACAATCGAGTGCCTTCTCACAACTATCCATCGCCGAGCATGCAAAGAACGTTGGAAAAGGCACTCGTGGCGGCAAGTCATGACAGCACCGTCCTCCTACAAGGGGAGAGCGGGAGTGGCAAGGACTTCCTCGCACGGTGGATACATGAGCGTTCTCGGCGTTCGACCGGGCCGTTCTTTTCGATAAACTGCGCCGCGCTGCCCAGAGAGCTTGCCGAGTCCGAGCTCTTCGGTCATGAACGGGGGGCTTTTACCGGCGCAGATAGGAAGAAAAGAGGACTGCTCGAACTGGCTGAAGGTGGCACCATTCTTTTGAATGAGATCGGTGAGCTTGACCTGTCTCTCCAGGCCAAGCTTCTGGCATTTCTTGACACAAGGTCCTTCCTGCGCATTGGGGGACAGAAGCACGTGTACGTTAATGCCAGATTGATGGCCGCTTCCCACCGGGAGCTCGTAAAGGAAGTTGAGCAGAAACGTTTTCTTGAACCCCTCTACTATCGCCTCAGTGTGTTTCCCATACGTGTTCCTCCGCTCAGGGAGAGGCGACAAGACCTCCCGATTCTCGCAGAAGACCTTATACACAGACTGGCTGTGGAAATGCAGTTGACCGAGATTCCTCCTGTCAATGCCACCGTTATACAGCACCTCACTCGTTACGACTGGCCGGGGAACGTGAGGGAGCTCAGAAATGTGCTGGAGCGGTCCCTCATGCTCTGGAAGGGAGGGATGTTTCATCTGGAGTTGCCACTGGATGAAAAGGCGGCTGACAGGTGGTCGTACACCGTGTATCACACTCCGAACCGCAATTTCCATGACATTGTGGGGGAGGTAGCAACTGCTCTGTGCGGTCACGCCTTGAGGGTCTGTCAGGGCAACAAGAAGGAAGCTGCTCGGCTGCTCCAGATATCCCGTGAGACCTTTTATAGATATCTTAGAAGGTTGTAGTCCAAGCCCAAAAAGTGGACACGATCCTTCAGAGGTGCCCAAGAAGTAGACACAACTACTATCGATAATAAATTGATTTTCAATAGCATTCTTTTTGATTTGTCGTTTCATTTTCTCCCGCGAGCGTGAGCGCAAGATCGACACCGAGGGCCTGCCGATCTGCTTTTGAGATACAACAGACCAACATCACGTGATAATTGCCACTCTGTCCCTGCCCTATCGTTGTGGCACGAATTGTGCTGAAACAAGAGGGAGTCCCCAACTTGTGGGATCTCTCTGTAGCGCTCGCGAAAACGAATTGTGTTCAGTCAAATGAAGATATCGCAGACCAGACCGACTCACAGGGTTACCTGTAACGTTGTTGCACCAGAAGACACTCAAGGTGGCACTCGCTTAGGCCACCTTCTTGACTCACCGGTGAACAGGCACGGACCATTAGCAACTTCGGAATGGGCTCATTTTTCAGGGACAGGAACGAGATGGGAAATAGGTTGATAGAAGCAGCCATATCTGGGGACCTGATGAAGGTCCGTCAACTCATCGCTGCGGGCGCAGATCCGAACTTTGCCAATCGACTCGGAGTAACGGCCCTCATGGTGGCTGCCCAATGGAATCGGCCGGAAATCGTCCGGCTCTTGCTTTCCAAGGGTGCGGATGTGGACGCGCAAGAGAGCTCCTCGGGGTGCAATGCGCTGATGTTTGCATGTTTGTCGGGTAATCCGGAGGTCGTGCGTCTCGTTCTGGAACACGGCGCATCGGTGAATGCCAGGAACATTGACGGCCGGACAGCCCTCATGACTGCCGCCTTCTGCGGGTCCATCGAACTGGTGAAGATGCTTCTGAGGCACGGGGCTGACGTTGAGGCTACGGACCGGTTCGGGTCTACTGCCCTCACCCAAGCATCAATGGCCGGACACAGAGATGTGGTGAATCTCCTCATGAAAAGAGGAGCCGACGCGAAGCGACATGCGGTGAATCTAAGGAAGCAAGGGAGTGGCGTGAGTCCGACACAGGAAGGAACGAACAGACGTTGAGCTCGGCCAAGGAAATTCGGCCGACTCGACGGAATGGACGTTAACCTTCTCTATTGCAGCAATGGTCTCCAGGAGAAAGAGGAGGTGTGCAAGCCGTTGGTACACGAGCTGCGAACAGGAAGAAGAGAACGCGTGGAGAATCCGGGAAAGACATCGGGGCGGATTCGTTGACGCCCGGGGTTTTCGACCGCGTTCGCGGCATCCACTTTCCGAAAAAAATCCCGACAGAGGAGGCAGCCATGTTTTTGCCAAAGAGCGACATCTTCAAGGACATCAGACAGGAAGCTATAAACGAGATTTCGGAGATAGCTTTCGAGGAAAAACACGAAAAAGGGGCCGTCCTGTTCAGGGAAGGAGATGCGGCGCGATACTTCTATGTTTTGGTCGAAGGTAAAGTGCTGCTGACCATTCAGGACGCTGCCACGCCCCACTACGTAGCCACCAAGATAGGAGAGCTGTTCGGTTGGTCCAGTGCCGTGGGCCGGGATTTCTACTCCGCGACTGCCGAATGCCTCGTGCCGACCACCGTGATGAAGGTGGACAGATTGGATCTGGAGCGGGTATTCGACGAGCACCCTCGGAGCGGAAAAGTCTTCTATAGGCTGTTGGCCGAAGCCTTGGGGCAGAGATGGATCGATCTCCAGCGCACGTGGATATCTGAGTTGGAGCGTGAACGGAAGGCTTCTTAGAGCACCAGACTGACCACCTGGTACGCCCAGGCCCTTCCGGCTCCCTTTTTCCGGTGCAAAACCGTCACGCGTTCTCCGTTTGAACAGAGGAAAAGGGTAACTCATGGGACTGCGACCCACCAGTGGGCCGAGTCAGGGGTGATCTGTTGCCAACAATCCAACTTTTGAAGCGACAAGCATGAGAATGAGAGCCTCCAGGAAGCACCGCAGAGTCAGGCATCGCGGATGTTTCGCCGTGTCATGACGGAGCTCTCGCCCCATTGTCTCAAAGCCGTCGCACACGAAAAAGATGTCTCTTGTACGGCACATACTCCTATCTCTCCAAGTGCCTACCATCATCAACCTTGGAGCTATGCCTCACTCATGCCGGGAACCGTGACCAGCGCGGAGGGGACGAGTGAGCACCCTTTGAAGGTAGAATGGTTCCGCTACAGCGTCACTCCTCATAAGTCTTCTCGACAAGTTTTGCTTTGTATTCGAACTTGGGCAATGAGCCTGGCGCGACGAGCTCAACCTGTGACGAGAAGATCAGCTTGTCCCTCAACGTCCCTTCGATAAGGGACTTGAGATCCTTCAAGTCTCCCGGCAAGACGCCGGCGCTCTGGGGAGTCCTTGCCGAGATCTTCGCGGGATGAGCGGTTTCGATCCGGTCCTTGATTGAAGAGGGTCGCCCTCGCCGCCATTCTCGACGTGTGCCACCGCGATCGAGTCAACCACCTTGCCGTGAAAACGGCACCGTATTTGTGAAATCGCCTGTCAAGCAGCACGGGTAAGGAGCCCATGAAATGGGAGGGCTAGTATCTTAGGATCACCGGCCTGTGTAAGGATGAACGGACCTATGGTATGATGTTCGGACCATCCTCTCACGAGGCTGGGACGGGAGTGTGACATCGGGCACACCGTGTAGCCGCGGTGCCGCCTCTCTGAGACACCTGCAGATCGTCGGAGCGCCATGCCATGACCACATCGTCCTTGAGCCCTCTCAGTAAAGGAAGAATGATCGATGTCGATAACGACTTGGAACAATACTGCGCTCGGGCCATCGAGGTGGGAGGCACCGCTGTTAAGGAAGCAGACCCCGCCGTGTTGTCACAGCTCCCTGGGTGAAGGTGAAGTGTCAGTTTGGCTGCCCTGGGTTCGACAGGGGGCATTGCTATACTCCAATATCCTTCTCACGAACAAACGGAGGAAGTGTGGGAGGTGTCATGCCATCAGGAAAACGAACGGTTGCTCTCATTTATGGGGGGCGTTCCGCTGAGCATGAAGTCTCGCTGCGATCGGCAGCCTCTGTATTTTCCGCGGTGAACAGAGATCGCTATGAGGTTATTCCTGTTTTCATAACCAAAGAGGGAGCCTGGTACAGACGGCCCTCAGACGCTTCTTCCTTCTGTCCCGAACCGGAGCTGTCCGAAAGCGAGCGGCTCATCTTTTCTCCGGATCCAGCCCATGGAGGCTTTCTCAGGATTGGGGATGCCATGCAGGTCCAGCCCCTTGCCGTGGACGTGGTGTTTCCCGTGCTTCACGGAACATACGGAGAGGATGGAACCATTCAAGGCCTGTTGGAGATGGCGAATCTTCCCTATGTGGGATGTGGGGTGTTGGCTTCCGCAGCAGGAATGGACAAGGTCCTGATGAAAGGAGCCTTTCGAGACAACGGTCTGACAGTCGGGCCGTTTTTCTGGTTCCTGAGGACTGAATGGAAGAACGACCGATCTCTCGTTCTCGAGCGCCTTAAGACGAGCCGGTTTCCCGTCTTTGTCAAACCCGCCAATCTAGGGTCTTCTGTCGGGATTACCAAGGTTAACGATCCGTCAGGTTTTCCGAGAGCTGTCGAGATGGCTGCATCGTACGACAGAAAGATCCTGGTGGAGGACGGGATTTCCGGAAGAGAGCTCGAGGTGGGCGTGCTGGGGAACGATACCGCTCGGGCAAGCGTGGCCGGGGAAATAATCTCCCATTCCGACTTCTACGATTACGAAGAAAAGTATCTTCAGGACACGGCTGAGCTCCTCATACCGGCAGACCTATCCCCCGCTGAGCTTGCTAAAGCCCAATCAGTCGCCCTGGCAGCCTTCAGAGCCGTCGACGGCTCGGGATTGTCTCGCGTAGACATGTTCCTCACCCCGAAGAATCAGGTGATCGTCAACGAGATCAACACGCTTCCGGGCTTCACCTCCATCAGCATGTACCCAAAGCTCTGGGAAGAATCCGGCATCCCCTACTCCGACCTGGTTGAAGCCCTGATTGATCTGGCTTTTGAGAGGCACCAGGAGAAACAAAGCACTCTTACGGACAGAGCGCTCCCATGAAAGCAATGGTGCTGTCTGCGGGATTTGGCACCAGACTGAGGCCCCTGACTCTTGAACGGGCAAAGCCGGCAGTCCCGGTGCTCGGGAAGCCTCTGCTGATAAGGACGATCGAGCACCTCATGGCACAAGGGGTCTCATCACTTCGTTTGAACTTACACTATCTGCCTCGGTCCATAGAGCAGGTTTTTGAGAAAGACGCCTGGAGAGCGCTTCCTGTCACTTTTTCCCATGAGAAGTCCATACTCGGCACCGCAGGGGGGTTGAAAGACAACGAGTCGTTCTTCGACCAAGGGACCTTCCTCATGGTAAACGGCGACATCCTCTTCGATTTCTCCCTTGCAGATGCAATTGCCTTCCACCGCAGTAATCATGCGTTAGCCACGTTGGTCCTGATCGCTCAGCTTCCCCCATATAGGTACACTCCCGTGCGCATCGACGACTCATATCGCCTCGTGGGTTTCAAAGGCCGTGGAGCCTCAGGTCCAGCTCGACCCGAGACGTATGTGTTCACCGGCGTTCATATTCTTGAACCCGAGATTTTCCGGTATATTCCGGAAGGGATCTTCTGCGAGATTAACGATAAGGTTTATCCGGCCGCCCTGGATGGAGGAGCTCGCGTGTTTGGGTTTCCTGTTACAGGATACTGGAACGACCTGGGGGACCCCGGTCGGTACCTCTCCTGTCACAGAGATCTTTTCCTGAAAAACGGGATATCCCCACCGATTCATGTTCCCCCTAATGCATCCCTGACACGGGAGTGTCATCTGGGGCGTTTTGTGACGCTGTCCGATGGATGTCGCATCGAGAAGGGATGCCTTGTAGAAAACGTGATACTCTGGGAAGATGTTGTGGTCAAAACCGGTTCGACTCTGCGCAATTGTATCGTCGGGTCCGGCATGATTGTTGCTGGGGCATACACGAATCGAATTATTACCCGTCTCGGAGAAGCACCCATTGACAATGGAATCTGACTTGAGAAATCGACTTGCATTCCTGAACGAATGCGGCCGGCCTCTTGTGCAAGTGGAAATGCTGGCGGGTGACGCGTCCACTCGTACGTATTTCCGCGCGACCTATGAGGACGGTACCACCGCTGCGATCATGGTTCAGCCAGAAGCAGGCAAAGGCCTGGAAGCGTCTTTCCTGGATGTGCATCGATTCTTGGAGGGACTCGATCTCCCGGTCCCCCGGGTCTATTGCCATGCGCCGGCTCAGGGCGTGCTGGTCCTTCAGGACATGGGAGACGACCTTCTCGAGAGCGTAGTGGATCGTTCCGACGAGCACAGAATCCGTTCCCTGTACTTTGAAGCCGTAGACTTGCTGCTCCATATGCGAAGGAAGACTCAAGGAATATCGTCCCAATGCATTGCCTTCTCCCTGGCCTTTGACGAGGCAAAGCTCATAGAGGAATTGGAATTCTTCCTGACCCACTTTGTCAAAGGTTTGTGCGCAAATTCGCCCTCACACCGGGCAGAATCGGATCTGAGGTCCTTTTTCTCGACAATAAGCAGGATCCTTGCTTCAGAGCCACGCATCTTCACCCATAGGGACTACCATTCCCGTAACCTCATCCACTTCCAAGATCGCCTCTACATGATAGATTTTCAGGATGCTCGTATGGGCCCGGCTCAGTACGACCTGGCATCTCTGTTGAGAGATTCATACGTCACTCTCCCCCAGCCCCTAGTGGACGAGTTGATCGACCATTACTGCACGGAGACGGGGGAAGAGTGCTCGGACAGATTTCGCTACGTCTTTGACATCATGTCCCTTCAGAGAAACATCAAGGCGCTGGGGACTTTCGGATACCAGATTTCGGTGCGCCGCTCACTACGATACGGTTCTTCGATTCCCCGCACCGGCGCATACATATCGGACACCATGGGGAGGCATCCGGAATTGCAAGCCTTTCGGTCCATCGTAGAAGACTGGGTTTGGAGACCTGCCATAGAATTTGACGCCAGCGAGAGCAACAGTCAGAAGTGACCGATCCATATCGGCAGTACTTGGCAATACTGGTGAACCATGGGAAACATGAGAGAGACGAGAAGCATGAAAGGACTGCTTGTTTAGTTCGAATTCACTTCAATAATTTGTTGTAATATGTTCATATATTTGATATAAATACCGCAGGCACCTCTGTTCGAACCGCTGAATCGGAGGCGGAACCGATGCGAAAACAGACGATCAGTCGGATGATCCTTGCGCTCTTGTTCGGACTCCCTTGGCCCGTGCTTGCCCCAGACGGAAGTCACGATGGGGCTCTGCACCAGGTGCAGACGCACATGCAGACACAGTTGGAGCGGATACGGTATGCGAAGGAAGTGGGCAATTCAGCGATGACACTGACGCGCTACCGAGTGGCGGACCAGCTTGAACGAGCTGAGAACGAATTGGAGCGACAGCAGGCTAAGCTGGAGAGGCTGAGAGACGACATTTCGAACCAGGGGTCGTGTCTCAATTCTCCCTGCGGGCAGACCAGCGCCGCCGACAAGGCTACCGTTGATTCCGCGCTATCGCGTGTTGAAGCACAGATAAGGGAAACCGAGACCCTTATCAGCAGGATGGAGCGCTTCCGGAGGGAAGTGGACAAACCTGTGCTCGAACGCTCGCGAGCATCCAGTCTGCTCAGCTCGATGAGATTGGGCGCAGAAGCTTCTCCTCTCACGTCCGAACAGGGTGAGGACGAGCAACCGGCTCCTCCTCCAAGGAGGGCTCCCTGAGTGGCAGCTCGACCTCCTGCTCGGTGAGTGGGAGCCTCGTAGAAAGCCCCTCCCGAGTGAGCCCTCTGTCCGTGCACCCGACGAGATCGATCTTGAGCCTCAATCCGCACGACGCCCCCTGTCCGGCTTGCACGGAGCACAACGGGCAAAACATTTTCCGCATGCGAGCTCTGGGGACCCTTTGAAATGCTGCTATCGGTTGCCAAGATCTGGAGCGGTTGGTATTATCTGTGTTGCTTTACACCTGTGATGGAGAATCCCCATGGGCGGACGCGGGCGGCAGCGGATCCAGCCTAAGGCGAAATCTATCCCGACTTCGCTCCCGCTTGATCCACCACCGTTTTTCCTCGAGGACGAAATTGTGCTTCCTTCACGAGGATTGGGATTGTATGCCCTGCTGGTGGGATTATTGATCCTCATAGCGCTGCGTCTGCTGTTTCCCGTCACTGGCCTCTTGCCTAGTCTCAGTCAGCTCATGGTCATCTCCGTCGGAACAGTCGCTATTTATCTCTTTGTACGCTTTTTCGGATACTGGATCGCCTGGGTGGTAGTGATTCGCTCTTACCCAGCTTCAGGGGGAATACACCCTGCCGCTCGCGGGGAGCTGCCGCGGAACGTGTTTCTCGTCGTGCTCTTGCTGCCAATAGGAATTTTCGTCCCTATCTGCGCCATATATTGCTGGAAGACTTCCGGATTCCCGCCTGAGATGTGGTTGGTTGTGTCGCTGGTAATCTCCCTGTCCGTCCGGGACGTGATCGCTGTTTCCGGCCTGGTCTTCAACGATGGGCAAACATGGATCAAGGAGAGCGATCGAGGGCTGGATGTTCTTAGGCCTACATCCTCCCTCTCGGAGCGCCGATGATCGGCAGCTTTTTCACCTCTGACTCAGCCCTTGGGGACAAGATCTTTTTGCAGCTTGTAGTCGATACTGTCCACAAGCGCGTCCCACGCAGCCTGAATAACGTTTTCGCTGAACCCCACGGTCCACCACACGTGGTCCTTGTCCGCCGACTCAATGAGTACTCGAACAGTCGCTCCGGTTCCGGAGGATCCCTCTAGCACACGAACCTTGAAGTCGGTGAGTCGCACTTCGGCCACGCAGGGATAGAATTTTTCAAGGGCATTTCTGAAGGCAGCGTCCAGAGCATTGACGGGTCCGTTGCCTTCGGCCGCAGAGAACTCCATCTTGTCTCCCACCACGATGCGAATCACTGCATCGGAGTACGTTCGAGTGTCTCCTTGCCGCTTGGCGTTCGTAACGTGAAACCCGTGCAGGGTGAAGAATCGCTTGTGGAGTCCGAACATGCGTTTCATGAGGAGCTCGAGGGAGCCGTCCGCGATCTCGTAGTGAGCGCCTCTGGCTTCCAGATCCTTCAGTGCTTTCAGGATTTCCGAAACCCGGGGGTCACTTATCGTGAGGTCGATGCCGAACTGAGCCGCTTTTTGCACTATCGCGGCACGGCCGGCCTGCTCAGAAATGGGAAAGCTTCTTGAATTGCCAACAAGCTCCGGGGAGATGTGCTCGTAGGCTTCGGAGATCTTAACAACCGCGCTGGCGTGAAGGCCGCCTTTGTGAGCGAACGCAGCAGCACCCACGTACGGCTGCCATTTCAGCGGGGTCCTGTTGGCCATCTCGTCGACAAATTCGGATACTTGCCGCAGCATCATCAGACGATTTTCGGGAATCTGGATGCGCCCCATCTTCAGGGCGAGGGCGGGAATGATCGAGGTGAGATTGGCATTGCCGCACCGTTCCCCTATCCCGTTGATGGTTCCCTGGATGTGGGTCGCGCCGGCTTCGACGGCCATGAGGCTGTTGGCCACGGCGGTATCTGAGTCGTTATGGGCGTGGATTCCAACGGGCGTCGAGATTTGCTCCACAACGTGTTTGACGACGTTCGCAAACTGGGAGGGCAAAGTGCCCCCGTTCGTGTCACAGAGCACAACCATGTCCGCGCCGGCACTCACGGCTGCGCGAAGTGTGGCAATCGCGTATTCCTGATTCTTCTTGAACCCGTCAAAAAAATGCTCAGCGTCGAAAATCACTCTGGAAAAGTGGGGGCGAAGATAGGCAACAGAATCTCGAATCATTTCCAGATTTCTCTCCAGGGACACCGCGAGCACCCTGCGCACGTGGAGGTCCCAGCTCTTACCCACAATGGTGACGACACCTGTTCCCGATTGCAGGAGGCTTGCGATCTGGGGATCTTTTTCCGGAGGCATGTCAGCCCTGCACGTGCTGCCAAAGGCTGCAATCTTTGCATGGTTGAGCCTAAGATTGCGCGTGGCCTCGAAGAATCGCCTGTCTTTGGGATTGGAGCCCGGGTATCCTCCTTCAATGAGGTCTATTCCCAATTCATCGAGCTTCTGTACGATTCTCAGCTTATCTTCCAGTGAAAAGGTGATGCCCCAGGTTTGGGCTCCGTCGCGGAGCGTCGTGTCGTACAATTCTACAAGGTTCAACTGCCTATTCCTCCAGGAAAACGTTCCACCCTGCCTGATCTATCTTCGCACCTTATCCAATTCGAAAGCATCATGGAGGGCTCGCACAGCCAGCTCCGCGTACTTTTTCCGTATGACACACGAGATCTTGATCTCGGATGTGGAGATCATTTCTATGTTGATTCCTTCCTCCGCTAGGGTGGTGAACATCTTCGCGGCCACGCCGGTGTGTGATCTCATGCCAAGACCGATGATCGACACTTTTGCAATGTCGTTCGATCCGGTCACTGCTTCCGCTCCCAACTTGTTCTTGATATCTTCGCAAATAGCCAAGCTCTTTTCCAGAGATGCTTCGGGAACGGTGAAAGAAATGTCCGTCTTTCCGTCAGCGCTGGAGTTCTGAATGATCATGTCCACGACCACATTCGCGTCCGAAAGCATTGAAAAGATTTGGGATGCGATACCCGGTCTGTCAGCGACCCCGGAAAGCGTGATCTTGGCTTCTTTCGTGTTGCACGTCACCGCGCTTACAGACTCTTTTTCCATATCTGGATGCTCCTCCGTAACCAGCGTTCCTTCGTTGTCGTTGAAGCTTGATCGTACTACCACAGGGACCTGATGGCGCATAGCGAACTCTACCGCACGGATATACAGAACCTTCGCTCCCAGCGAAGCCATCTCCAGCATTTCCTCATAAGCGATCTTGTGAATCTTGCGGGCCTTTGAGGTAATGTTCGGGTCTGTGGTATAAACTCCGTCCACGTCCGTAAAGATCTCGCACCTGTCGGCCTTCAATCCCGCGGCTACCGCGACTGCAGATGTGTCGGATCCCCCTCTTCCAAGGGTCGTGATCCTATCGGTTTCGTCAACGCCTTGGAATCCTGCCACAATAACGATGCGTCCCTCTGCCAGATCAGCCATGATGGCTTCTCTCCCCACATCCGTGACTCTCGCCGCGCCGAAAGCGGAGTCCGTCCGGAGTGGTATTTGCCATCCGAGATAGGATTTGGCCTTGTATCCCATGGATTCCAAAGTGATGGCAAGGAGCGCTACAGTCACTTGCTCACCAGTGGCAAGAAGGACATCGAGCTCACTTTCATTTGGGGTCGCGTCGATTCTTTTTGCAAGGTCGATCAGGCGGTCCGTCTCTCCGGCCATGGCCGACACAACGACAACTACTTCATTTCCCTGGTCTTTGCAGGCAGCTACTTTTTTCGCGACGTTTGCGATGCGGTCCAGGTCGCCCACAGACGTTCCACCGTATTTTTGTACGACTAACGGCATGCACTACTCCATGATTTCAAGTTAAGACTAGAAACTGAATCAGGTTGGCCGGTTGCCACTTCAGATTCCGCTGGCCGCGCAATATTCGACAGACCACGCTTCAGCAACTGTGCCGATCCGCTCGTCCCAAGACCCGAGTTCCGGCCACCGCAGAATAATCGTCCGAGAGTCCGGATCCAGAGAGTGGGAGATCACGATGCGTAGTGAATCCGGGACTACGCTCGGCATCTTCTCAGCCCACTCAATGATCAGCGCCCCTTCTTCTGCCAAAGCTTCATCGAGACCGATGTCTTCCACCTGATCTGCCTCGATTCTGTACAGATCGGCATGATGAACGGGAAAGGGACCTTCAAATCGGTTGACGAGCGTGAAGGAGGGGCTGACGACCTCCTCTGGATCCACGCCGGTAGCTGCCGACACGATACCTTTCGCCAGTCTGGTCTTTCCGGTTCCCAGATCGCCCAACAGCAAGATCACATCCTCAGGTCTCAAGATCTCTCCGATGGAGCGCCCCAAGCGGAACGTCTCTTCTTCGGACGCAGTATGGATCTCAATGGTCTTGAGCATGTGAAGGACTCCATGGACAACCTTCCACACGGGCCGCCGGCCGCCGAGTCATTCGCCCGTCCGACAGGCCCCAACCGGCTAGCATAACCTTGTTCGCCGATTCATGCAAGAATCTTGCGAGCTCGTGGGTTGTCTCGCGCTAACCTTTTGGAAACACATCACATTGCAGGCCCAGGGCTATTTTTTTCGGTGGCCCGAAATTTGAGTATTGCGGGACAAAGAGGTATCGTGGTATCTACTCACAATATGACTAGTCAAGATGGATCCATTGCCGGTCGGCGGGAAATGCGCCAGCATTAGTGGCCCGCCCTGTGTTTGCTCGTTGTTGGGCCGTTGCCTCCGTTCCCCAGTCCGAAGACCTGAATGTGTTTGATTGCGCTGTGATACGAAAAAAAAGAAAAGGAGAGCTCGGAGTGAAGAGAAATATTGCGGTCTCATTTACACTGATTGCCCTTCTGATGTGCCTCTTGATTTCTGGCAGTTCGGAGAAATGCGTCGCAGCGGACAGTCTCATGGTGTTCGCGGGTGCTGCCAGTAAACCACCCACGGAAGAAGCAGCAAAGGCATTTGAGAACAAGACGGGGATCAAGGTGGACGTGATCTTCGGCGGGTCCGGCTACGTGCTGTCCCAAATGATACTTGGCAAGAAGGGGGACATCTATTTCCCGGGTTCGTCAGATTACATGGAGCTGGCAAAGCAGAAGGGCGTTGTTTTTCCGGAATCGGAGAAGATCGTCGTCTATCTGGTTCCTGCAATCAATGTCCAGAAGGGAAATCCCAAGAACATCAAGACACTCAAAGACCTAACTCGTCCAGGCCTCAAAGTCGCCATAGCCAACCCGGAGGGAGTGTGTGTTGGGGCCTACGCTGTAGAAATCATCGAATCAGTCTTCACTCCTGCAGAGAAGGAGTTGTTCAAGAAAAATCTCATCAACTACACGGAGAGCTGCGAAAAGACAGCTACCGCAATCTCGTTAAAAGCGGCGGACGCGGTAATAGGCTGGCGCGTTTTTCACTATTGGGACCCGGAGCGCATCGAGACCATTGGGCTCGACAAGTCCCAGGTGATCCGCATAGGATATATCCCCATCGCAATAGCAAAATTCACTTCAAATCGGCCGCTGGCACAGCAGTTCATCGATTTCCTTTTATCAGAAGACGGCAAGAGCATCTTCCGAAAGTACCACTATTTCATGAGTGCTGATGAGGCTACTGCCTGGGTCGGGGAGAAAAAACCGGTAGGCGGGGAGTATGTTCTGCCCCAGCATTGGATCGGCAAGTAAGCAGAGCGGGCTGCTGGGGGTGAGGCGCGGTGAAGCGAGCGGCCCCGCCCCAGCGCAGCCAGTTACACCTTCCGCGTGCGACATTAATGGACTGCTTCTTTGGGGGAGCATCTGAACAAAGGAGAAGCAATGATCGACATAGGAGAAGCGCAGCGTCAAGTGCTGGAGGAGGTTCCGGTACTGGGAACTGAAAGGATCCATATCCTTGAAGCCTTGGGCAGAGTGCTTGCCCATGAGGTGAGAGCCACTCGTGATATCCCCACTCATGACAATTCGGCAATGGACGGTTACGCGTGCCGACACGAGGATGTGTCCGGCGCGAGCTCAGGAACACCTGTCCGGCTGCGACTGATCGGAGAGGCTCCGGCTGGGAAGCCTTTCTCTGGAATTGTCGGGCCGGCAGAGGTTGTGCGAATCACTACCGGCGGGGTTATTCCTGACGGCGCGGACACCGTGATCATGGTCGAAGACACAGAGATTTCCGGCGAGGCGGTGACAATTTTCGCCGATCCGGGAAAGGGGGCCTACATAAGGCCCGCCGGTGAAGACGTAAAATCCGGAGAGGTGGTGTTGCACCCAGGCCACGTCATACGCCCGGCAGAAATAGGCATGCTCGCAACACTGGGGAAGGCGTACATCCACGTTTTCCAGCGTCCGACCGTAGCGATCCTGTCTACCGGCGATGAGCTCGTGGATCTCGACGAGCCGCTCACCCGCGGCAAGGTGGTCTGTTCGAACACCTACAGTCTCGCGGCCCAGGTGTCGGAATGTGGTGCCATCCCCCTATCTCTCGGCATTGCATCAGACGATGAGGAGGACCAACGATCTAAAATTTGTGAGGGCCTTCGGGCCGATTGCATCATCACGTCCGGAGGGGTGTCAGTAGGCAAATACGATTTGGTCAAAGATGCCTTGTCCGAAGTAGGGATGAAGGTCAAATTCTGGAAGGTTGCCATGAAGCCTGGAAAGCCGTTAGTGTTCGGAACTATCGGGACCAAGCCGGTTTTTGGGCTGCCGGGAAATCCGACTTCCGCGATGATCTCTTTTGAGCAATTCGTCAGACCTGCTCTCTTGAAAATGATGGGACATAGGAGGATATTCAGGCCTACAATCGAAGCGGTTCTCGGCGAAGATGTTTCTTCAGTGCCGGGGCGCCTTCATTTGGCACGGTGCAAGCTCGTGCGGGAAAATGGCACGGTCAAGGCTCTCTCGACTGGGACGCAGAGCTCCGGGGCCTTGAAGTCCATGGTGCTGGCCGATGGCCTCATGATTTTGCCCTCTGTGCAGGAGAGCTTTCCGCAGGGGGAAAAGGTCCAGGCCCAGCTCTTGCATTCAAATACCCCTTTGACGGAGGATTCTCCTTTTTGGACGCGGAACTGACCTGCAAGATCTCGACGGCAGTCGCCTATGGGGAAGAAGGTAAACCGGATGTCGGCCTTTTCAGGCAAGCTCCGGCCAACGGTGCATGATTTTGTTCAAGAAGATCTCGATAATTTCTTGTTTTCTCATCTTCTTCCTCTACGGAGGGCTTATTGCGTCCCTCTTCTATTTCTTTCAATGGGACCCTTTGACAACGACCTTAACCTCTCAAAGGACCATCTTCTCAATTCGCCTCAGCTTGATTGCTGCAACAGTGAGCACGGTTCTTTCCGTCCTCATTGCGTTGCCTTCGGCCTTTGCTCTGTCCCGATACGACTTTCCAGGTAAGAGAGCCGTAGACACTATCCTGGAGCTCCCCATGATTGTTTCTCCGGCTGCGCTGGGCGCAATGCTGTTGATTTTCTTCAATAACCCTCTTGGATTATGGATCCAGGACCACGGTGCGCAGTTCGTGTTTACCTTCTACGGCATTGTCCTGGCTCAATTCGTAACCGTCTGTGGGGTATCTACCAGACTGATAAAGGCGGCGATGGACGAGATACCGGTCCGGTACGAGGCAGTTGCTCGGACTCTCGGAGCCTCTCCCGCCAAAGCCTTTTTCACCATCACGCTGCCTCTGAGCAGGAGAGGCATATATGCCGCGTGCATACTTTCGTGGGCGAAGGCATTGGGCGAGTTCGGCGCAACCATTACCATTGCAGGGTCTATGTCTATGAAGACCGAAACCCTGCCCATCGCAATATTTATGAGGCTCGCCAGTGCAGAGATTGAGGGAACCGTTGTCTTGATTCTCATACTCGTGTCGATCGGTTTGAGTATTCTCTACGTCGTCCGGTTGCTCTCCAGGAGAGATTCGTATGCTTGAGGTGCGCGACCTTTCCTCCAGAGCGGGGAGTTTTGTCCTCAGCAACGTCTCCCTCAGTGTTCACCCGTCTTCGTGCCACGTCATACTCGGGCCTACGGGGAGCGGCAAGACTCTGCTGCTCGAATCCGTGATCGGACTGAGAAAGCCCGATCGGGGGAAAGTCTTTGTAAACGGCGATGAAATTACGCTTCTCCCGATGGAGAAACGAAGACTCTCTTATGTGCCTCAAGACCTGGCTTTGTTTCCTCACATGACTGTCAGGGAAAACATTCTTTATGCGAGAAGAATCAAGGGCATGCGGCTCACTACGGAGAACGGGGTCGCGAAAGAGCTCATTGGCTCTCTCGGCATTGAGCATCTATTGGACAGACGAATCAGAAATTTGAGTGGAGGGGAGCGCCAGAGAACCGCCTTGGCGAGGGCCATCGTCTCAGGCTGCAAGTATCTGGTGTTGGATGAGCCTCTCTCTGCGCTTCACGAAAGTCTGAAGAGAGAATTGTGGTATCTTATGAAGGACCTGCAGGGTCGGTATGAGCTTGCAATTCTGATGGTCACTCACGATTTGGAAGAGGCCTTCTTCCTTGGCGATGCCATAAGCATCATTATCAGCGGTAGGGTTCATCAGCAGGGGACCAAGAGAGAAATCTACGGCTACCCGCAGAGCCTGGAAGTTGCAAAGTTCTTGGGCGTTGGCAATCTCTTTCGCTCCAGGGTAACCCAGACTTCCGGAGGAGCGTTGTCCGTGCGGTGCGAAGACCTCGGGGTGAGCCTGAATGTTTCTGCTGACAGAATGAAGTCGCAAATCACCCAAGATAATGAGTGCATTGTGGGCATAAGATCTGAAGATATCGACATCCTGCCCCCGGCAGAGCTGCCGCCGGATGGGACCAATACCGTAGCCGGGGCCGTGCGCAGCATCGTTGAGACCGGCGCCAGTTTCACGATCATTGCAACGGTGGGGGCGGGATCAAAGACTGTGGAGATCACTGTTGGTCGCGCCATTACGAACAGGTTGAACCTTGCGATAGGGCAGCCCATTCTCATCAATCTTCCGGCGGAGCATCTCTTTCTTATTGACCCGAATTCTCGCGATACCCTTTCGTAAACAGGAGCATCACGGTGTCCAGTGACCTCCCCTTTGGTCTGGAGGGTCCCATCAGGTTTAAGGCTGCCCCCTCCAAAAGAAGATCACTGGGACGGCCACCGCCTGCCCGCATACAGAGAATATAGCGGTTGCCAATAATACTCTCCGTTTCTCCTCCTCAACAGTGACGGGCGAGACGCCTGCCCACCGGTCTGCGAACCTCCCGTAAGTGTTCTCGGCATATGGGAGGCGGAAAGAACTTTTGGCATCGGGTATAGACGGAACTGAGCCATGGTGCGGGATCCTCCTAGAAGTGCCCCTAGGATTGGAGTATGCAGGACCATGACGCCTGCCACACCGCCGTTGCTCCATCGAAATCGGTACCGGCTCGTCCGTTCGACTCAGATGGCGCAATACCTGCGTGCGTCATGGTCTCTGCGCTGGCCTCGAATCCCACAAGGCTCGTACCAGAAACCTATCCGTCATTTGACCACCAGGACCGAGCACGGAGCTAGCCGCACGAGGTTCTGACACGTCCCGCCCATTATCCGATCGTAGATTGCAGAATGCCCCATGAATCCCAAGATGAGCAGATCATATTCGTTCTCCTTGACAAACTCCACGATTGTCCGAACCTCATGGCCTACCAGCACATGGGACCGTAGTTTCACTCCTTTCGCCTCTGCCATTTGGCGAGCCTGAGCCACGGCCGCTCCAAAAGTTGTATTAGCGGTTTCTTTTTCTTCTATGACTTCGCCAACGGTTCCCGGAAATCGTGGCAATTCCTCCACTGATATCGTGTCGAGCTCCGTACCAGCCAACATCGCAAGCAAAACACCCTCCTCCAGAGCCTTGAAGGAGTGCGGTGATCCGTCCAGACCGACCAAGATCTTCTTGAGCATCTGCGTTCCTTTCCAGTCCCCGGGCCGCGGGACGATTGTGATGAGTCCCCTGCCAGGGCTAAGAGATTTCTTATCTTTTGATCGAGCCAAGAAAGGCCCCTCTTACGTGAGACGTGTACCCACAGACACATTCCCATACTGCCACACATTGAATAGGCGTGGCGTTCATCGCAGTTGAGAGCCGATGAGCCTTCGATCGACATGTGGCCATAACAGAGGTCGAAAATTCCCAAGAGTGCCTGTGGATCTCCCGACTTATGGCCATCACAATAGTGGAGCGCGTCTAGTGCATTCACGCTGTTGTCTATGAGTCAGTTTGCGAATACAGTTCCGACCTGTTCCTAATGCGCTCCACTATGGCCCGCTTGCTTTGTCCTGGATCTCAACTCACCATCCGAATCCCGAACCGTGCCGACCAGAGGTTGTTCATGGGACGGCAATTCCGCTCGTCTAGCCGGCACGCGGGGCTCAAACCACCTCTGGGCAATCAGCGTTGGAACTACGGCGCTCCCGATCACCGCAGCGACCAGGATGGTGTACTGATCCTGGCTTATGATCCCATTCGTCAGCCCGAACAATGCTGAGATGCTGCCAAACGTCAGCCCCGTAGACATCATTAGCGTCGTGTACATGCCCTCCCTCGGTTCGAATCGGAAGACCTTGGTGAGAGGCCAGATGCCCACGAACTTGGTTGCCATCTTGACCGCCAAGAAAATGGCGATGATCCCTATGCCGGTTATCAGCGTCTCGGCTTTCACGAGCGAACCCGCCTTCAGAAAATAGAAGGGGGTGAGCAAGGTGAACGCCATTACACGCATTCTCTGGGCCAGCACCCGGTCCTGAAGAAAGAAAGGCGCGAGCACCATCCCTATGAGATACGCGGGCAACACGGCCTCACTCTTCGCCATGCCGGCCAGGCCGCCGAGTGCAAAGAGCACAAGAAAAATGAACTTGATTTCAGGCTCACTCACCCTGCTACCCACTCTCCGGAAGAACCATGGAACGAATTTTGGCAAGAGCCACATGGATACGGCAGTGACCGCCCCAAACAGAGCGAGCCATACGTTGTAATTAGCAAAGAGGATTCCGAGAGCGAGAACCGTGCCGAGATCATTAATGAAACACGCAGCAAGGATGATCTTTCCGATCTCTGCTTCGTTGAGACCGGTTTCGACCATCACCGCGTACACTACCGCCACAGACGTCGTTGAGAGCGCGATCCCCGCAATCTGCGCCTGAGGCCAAGGCCATCCGGAAACGTAGTGTGCATAGAAGAGAACCCCGAAGAACGGTGCGAAAAAGCCCACTACTCCTATGCCGACGCTCGACCAAAAATGTCTACGGATGACGGTAGGATCGATTTCTGCCCCCGCGAGAAAAGTCAGCAATATGGCCCCGAAGCCGGCAAGATAATTGACCCACGGGGTCAAGGTAAGCTCGATCAGATTTCCTGCACAAGCGCCCACAACTATTTCGATCAGCGCCACAGATATCCCTACTCGAATAGAAATGAGAGAAGACAAAAGGGCCAGGCCTATCCAAAGGCTCGTTAGCAGCCAGTCATTCACGGTAGACACCCCTGCGGTGCGATCTCATGCGCTCTTCCCATGAGATGCGCGAGAGAGTTGCATCAAGACAACATTGTTAGCGTTTTCGGAATCCTCGGAGAAGATTCAACTCTTCGTCCGGCTTGGGGGGACTTACGTCCTACGGGGGCTGGGGTCCGGCCGCAATTGCGCTTATGCGCCGTAGGCCGTCGTTAAGTAAGGCAATCTTCGGGTCCAGGTATTCCGCCACGCCACGGGGCACCTCTCCGTATCTACGAAGACGCGTGCCTTCAAGCTCAACGAGAGATGTCCAAAGCACTGAACAAGACCCCACTATCATCTTTTCCACAAGGTGTACAGAGGCTTCAAGGCCCAACTCGGCTCCAATCTCTTGAAGCGTCGCCTTCATTCCGGCTACTTCTGACTCAATCAGTCGGCGCTGGGCCGGCGAGAGCGTGTTACGGACCTCGTATAACGCTGACCGGATTTCGTTACCGCGCGCCCAGTAGTCGAATTCGCAAAGGGCTTTGTCCAATTGAGAAAGCGTAACGGATATACCCCGAATGTGATTATCACTCATGAGAATGCCTGCCTCCATCATAGTGGAACCGACCGCTTGCGTCAGCTTTTCATGTCCTGAGCGGATTCTCAAAAACGGCACTTGTTCCAAGCTCGGCTTCGATCTCGAGCAGGCGATTGTATTTCGCGATTCGCTCGCTGCGGCTGGCTGAGCCTGTCTTGATCTGTCCTCCCCCCATAGCCACAGCGAAATCGGCCAGAAAAGTATCCTCCGTCTCGCCGGAACGGTGGGAAATCACGTAGCCCCATCCTGCTTTGCGGCAAAGTCTAACAGCATCGATCGTCTCCGTAACCGTGCCGATCTGGTTCAGTTTTATGAGGACTGCGTTCGTCGTCCCCTCTTCGATGCCCCGGGCAATGAAGCGCGTGTTCGTGACATAGATATCGTCGCCCACAATCTGCGTTGACTTCCCGAGAGCAGCAGTATGTTCCCGGAAGCCTTCCCAATCATTCTCTGCCAGACCGTCTTCAAGGGAGACAATCGGGTATTTTTCGATCCACGCCTTGTAAAGAGCGGTCATTTCCGCACTTGTCTTAATCCCTTGTCCTGATTTGCTCAGGTGATATTTCCCGTCTTCGAAGAAGGAGCTCGCCGCCGGGTCGAGAGCAATGGCCACATCTTTGCCAGGCTCGTAACCTGCGGCTTCAATCGCTTGAATGATAAGCTCACATGCCTCATCGTTGCTCTCTAGGTTTGGCGCAAAACCGCCCTCGTCCCCCACGCTGGTCGCGTATCCCTTTGCCTTCAAGATCTTTTTCAAAGCGTGGAAGGTCTCGGCACCATAACGGAGGGCTTCTGCAAAGGTGGGGGCGCCTATGGGCATGACCATGAACTCTTGAAAGTCCACGCTATTGTCCGCATGCTGTCCCCCATTGAGGATGTTCATCATTGGCACGGGAATTCTTACTGCGCCAGCCCCCCCCAGATAAATGTACAAGGGGAGACCGGTCGCAATGGCTGCGGCCCGAGCAGCCGCCATGGAGACCCCGAGGATAGCATTTGCGCCGAGCTTGCTTTTGGTGGGGGTTCCATCGAGCTCTATCATTAGTCGATCTATCTCGGCCTGTCGTGTTGAGGGAACACCAAGTACTTTGGGCGCGATTTCCCGGTTGACATTGTGCACGGCCTTTAGGACTCCCTTGCCCCCATACCGGCTGTTGTCCCCGTCACGAAGCTCCAGTGCCTCGTTCTCACCCGTAGAAGCTCCGGACGGCACCGAAGACGAAGCGGTCACCCCGTTGTCCAGCTCAACAAAAACGCGCACCGTGGGATTTCCACGAGAGTCTAAGATTTCCAATCCCCGCACCGAAACTATTTTGCCTTCCATGGAAGCCTCCTTTTCCATTGTCGGATCATACAACAGCTCACAACGGTTTCGGCATCTGTCCGAAAGGGCCTACTGCGGATAGCATCTGGGACCACCCGCTGCACCAACCAACAGCGCATATCAAAGCAGCCTCATCTTCCGGTGTTTCAGTGCCGTGAAATTCGAACTGAAATGACCGGGCATACGTCCTCAGGTGACGGACGCAATAAGACACCAGCTCATGAGGACCCAAGACGTCTCCGACAATACCAGGCAGCTCATCTTCGATAAGATGGCGCCGACATCTTACCGGTGACTCATCTCCCGAACATCTCCCGCAAACAGCGTCTTTCCAATGGGGATATGTTCGTCGTGCAAGCAATCGGAATTGCGTCAAGTCACGGCCTTGCTCCACAATGTTAGGCCGAACGAATCCTGGGGTATTCGGGCCGTATCCTTCTTCGCACATGAGACACAGGCTCTTTTGTCGAAGCCTTCTTTTGAGTCGACCAAATTGGAGAGGACCGCGCATCTGGAGAGCTTCCAGGGCCAATCCCATGACGTCTTCATAAAGCACGGCCGGTCCGTGCATGAATCCATTGCGGAATGCTGCCTCCACAATCATCCAACCCCACGCGTGCCGCTCGCACATGCCCCATGCCCGTCGGAGTCGTTCCCGAGTGGACGGGTTCATGATGCTCCCCTGAATGAACCACCAGAGAAAATGGATTTCCCCTGGACTGAGCAGAAGCTCCTGAGAATAACTCGACAATGGGGCAACGTGAACACTCATGCGTCGACTTCTTCACCCTCTTTGTCAGCGTGTTCCGCCGAGACCTGCTCAAGAATCTTTCGACATGCCTCCCTGACCATCTTGGCAGGATGCTGCAGAAGAGCTTCCAGGGATGTCATGGCGTCGGGTGTGCCGATTTCTCCTAAAGCCTTGACCGCCGCGACCACAAGGTACACGTCGTCAGTCTTCTCGATCAACTCGTTCAGGGCCTTTGCTGCTCTCGGTTCCCGCAATTTTCCAAGAATCCAGGCTGTCCGGATCGGTGTAGTCTTTTCCGGATGGTTCAGAGCGAGAATGAGTTTCTCCACATAGTCCTTCGACGCCCAAAATTGTTCAATATCGAGGCCACACTGTGCGCACTGGTCTAGATTTTCGGCAAAGTCGCTCCAACATTTTGGGCAGTAGAAACGGACCATTATTCGGCTTGCCCTTGAATTTCTTCACATATCTTGGTCAAGGCAGTGGCCGAGGATTCGAGCCGTGCCACCGTATCTGCGATAGCTTCTTCATGTTCTTTCCGCCTGATATAGGCTGCACGAATGGCTCCGTGGGTGGCTGCAATGGTCTCCTGAAAGCGCTGGTCGAGCGTCAACCCAAAGCGTCGGAATGCATCGTTGAGGTTTTGGAGCGTAGCCCAGCGGAGATTCTCCACATTGTGACGGACCAATGTGTCAATTTGCCGGGAGAGGCGCTTCTTCAACCTGCTTATCCTGAGACCTGCAGGGAGCAACTTGTCTAGGGCTTCCTCTGGCACAACTATAGGCAGAGTGGGGACACGCTTTCGGAGCACCCAATGGGGCCTGCGTTTCATCTCAAAGGCTTCAGAGCTCTCAGGAGCCCGATAGGGAACATCAAAAAGCTCGGTCGCCGCGCGTCGAATCAACTCGATCAATTCGTCTGCGCGTTGCTGGTGCGGCCGTAGGGTCTCGGTTACGTGCAGACCGAAGCTGCCGGAAGCCTCATTTGCAGAAGACTGAAAGAACGATGTGACTTCCTCGGCGAGAGCATCCAATATTTCGGCCTCGGACACCTCTCCGTTCTGCATAACCGAAAACGAAGCTTCCACCACTTGTTCAAGATGCTTCGCAGAAGTCTTTCGGAGCTCTTCTGCCCGTTCCTCGAGCAATTCCAGAGCCCTTTTCCGGTCCCCTGCCAATAGATCTTGGGCAGCTATTCGCTGGCGTTCGGCATTCTGCAACTGTGTCTCGAATACCTTCAGTCGCTCTTCAAGATCCGCGAGAGGCATCTGAAGGGATCGCACACTGAGCCTAAGTCTCATCACCACATTTTCAAGCACGTCACGCACTTTTCTTCCCAAGGCTTCACGCAGAGCCTTGGCCTTCTCCGAAACGAGGAACCCCATGAGATGGTCTTCAACCTCTCTCAGTCCGCTCTCGGTCCAAAGACACGGATCGTCAGAGAGTTTCGAATCCAGCCCACGACGAGCCGACACACAGAAGATCGGATAATTATTAGACGCTTCAGTTTTTTCAGCGAGAACTTTCTTGAAGAACCCGACGGCCGTATCCAGCTCCTGTGAGTTCAAGTAGTCGATCTTGTTGAAGATGAAGAAGAGCCGAGATATCCTGGCTTGCACGCTCTTTAAGAAATCCGCTTCCACCTCGGTGAGTGGAGGATCGGCCGATACGACGAACAGGGCCGCATCGCATTGCGGGAGAAAATTCAGGGTTGCCTCAGTGTTGTGCGTAAACGTGGAACCGATCCCAGGCGTGTCTATTAAGACAACACCGTGCCTCAGAATCGTGGCGGGGTGAAAGATGTCCACCTGAAGCACTCCCAAACGGTTCTTCGGGTTTCCCTCTTCGGTGACAAATCCTTCCAGGATCCGCCCTAGTTCCGGCGCTGATTTCCCTGACACCTTTGTCGGAGGACGATCGTCCTGATAAGATACCTGGACCATGATCTCAGGACCATATTGGAGAAAGGTCGGAATCGCCGTCAATGGCACTACGGAGGTGGGCAGCAATGCCTCTCCGAGAAAGGCATTGAGGAGGGTGCTCTTGCCTCGTTTGAACTGGCCCAGCACAGCGAGATGGAATCGTCCTTCCTCCAACCGTTCTCTCAGAAACAGAAGTTTCTCAGCATCTCCCGTGAATTCAGCCCCGAGACCGTCCACTGTCTTGATGGCTTCGCCAATGAGGATTTGGAAGTCTATGGCCTCCCTGGATTCACGCTCCGAAAACGATATCTCTCTGCCGGTCTGGTTGCATGCCCGGTAATCCATGACGAGCGCCTCTCGAAAGGAATTGATGATTCATCGCCAGAGATTGTCCAACGGAATGGGCGGTTCTGCACAAAACAAAAAACCCACCTTTCGGTGGGCTCCGGTTCTACTGACCTCCCACCGCAGAAATCACCGGCGGTAGGAGTCATCAGCTCATTATGAGCATTGAGGGGGACTCCATCCCCTTCATGGGCTTTCAATTCTTGTATGATACTTTAGGGGGTAAGTCAAGACATCGTTGCCGTTCGGGGCTTGTCGCTGCACATGCGTGAAGATATTATGGGTGGGCCACACTGAGCTCGGCTCAATGAACAAATAGCGAGGACGATTCCTCATGGGGAATCGAGGTTATTCCTCATCTTCCGGCAGCGGGATTCAGCCCTGTGGAGTAAGGGATGTTCGGAATTTTGTCTGACATATTTTCCGAAGACATGGGAATCGACTTGGGTACGTCAAATACCGTTGTGTACGTCAAAGGGAAGGGGATCCTCCTTTCCGAGCCGTCTGTTGTAGCTATAAAGACTGATCTGAGGCACGGGCCTAGAATTGTAGCTGTGGGAACGGAAGCCAAGAAGATGATGGGCAGGACTCCGGATAACGTATCGGCAATTCATCCCTTGAAGGACGGAGTCATCGCGGATTTTGAAGCCACAGAGGCCATGTTGAAGCACTTCATACTCAAGGCCCGCGGCAGCCGCTATCTGGCCAGATTGCGTATCCTCATCTGCCTGCCCTCCGGTTCCACCGAGGTAGAAATGCGCGCTGTCCGGGACGCGGCAAAGAATGTTGGAGCACGGGCCGTCTACCTTCTCGAAGAACCCGTAGCCGCTGCAATCGGGGCCAATCTTCCCATCCAGGAATCCACGGGCAGCATGATCGTGGATATCGGGGGCGGCACTACCGAAGTGGCAATCCTCTCTATTTCGGATATAGTCCATTGCAGCACCATCAGAGTTGCGGGTCACAGAATGGACGAGGCAATCATGCGGTACGTGAAGCGAGAGCACGGTCTGCTTATAGGTGAAAGAACTGCAGAGACTATAAAGAAGGTGGTGGGAAGCGCCTGCTACGAGCCAGAGGATACCGCCATTGAGGTGAAAGGCCGAGACCTAATTGGAGGAATTCCAAAGCTCGTAAGACTGACATCTCGAGAGGTGACCGACGCGATCTCAGGACCTGTTCATGAGATTGTGGAGACTATCAGAACCGCCCTCGAGCAAACTCCTCCTGAATTGGCCGCAGATATTGCCGAAAGAGGCATTGTGCTGTCCGGCGGGGGATCTCTCCTGAAGAACCTTGATGACGTGATACGAAAGGCCACCGGCCTACCCGTGATCGTGGCGGAGAACCCTCTGTTGTCGGTAGTCCTTGGAACAAAGGCAATATTTGAAGACTTGAAAGCGTACAAAGGCCTGCTTGCTCGGCGCCAGCGCAAATGGCAACCGGAATTTCTCAGTCGCGATTCCATGGAGATCGGCCGGAAGGTGGGGCGACTGGTAGCCCAAAACCCGGACAGGTAGTACTTCGGCTTCCGCCCAGCACGATGTCCTCGAATTTCCTCGTGCGACCAATAAAGCTGACAAACGCTGCGGCCGCGGCTGACGACGATCTCGGGTGATCGCATCCTGCGATGCGACATATGCAGAGAGCTCAGGCCTGATATTCTCCTTTCCCAGTGCAGCGAAGAATCACCTGAAGAGCCCTGCTGAAGCGGTCGAGCTCGGCCAAGAAGCTTTCTTCATCGCCCTCGCTCACGAGCCGCTCCAGGTTGCCGGCAGCCGAATACAAGTCGGTGGCCGAGAGGTTACCGGCAACCCCCTTGATGGAGTGTATAAGCCTTCGCGCTTCCGGAAAGTCACCCGTTTGCCACGCAGCCAGAATAGATTCTGTCGAATTGCAACAGCTCGCACAAAATTCTTCGAGAAGCTCACAGAATAACTGCTCGTTGCCGTCCAGACGTTCGAGAGCGGAATCCACATCGATCCCCGAGAAATCGCTCCGGACCCGTCCCGGGCGTTCACCCTCCGCAATCGTTTCCATAGCCGCCTGATTCGGGCTTGCTGCACGACCCTGACCCCATATTCTGAGCACCGAAATCAATTGATCGACTCTCAGCGGCTTGCTGAGATAGTCATTCATGCCCACAGCAAGGCACTGTTCTCTATCGCTCTGTGTGGAATGAGCGGTCAAAGCGATGATGGGTATTGTCGCGAATCTCTCGTCGGATCGGATTCTCTTTGTGGCTTCCAAGCCATCCATCCCCGGCATCTGGAGATCCATGAGAACCACGTCGTACGGGTGCCTTCCCAGTGCTTCCACTGCTTCCCGTCCGCTTGACACAACGTACAAATCGCACCCGTAAGACCTCAAAGCTTCGCGGACAACCATCTGATTGAGTGGGTGATCCTCTGCGAGAAGTACCCTCATGCCCCTGAGAGAGTGGCGATCTTCTTCCGCGAGGCATGAAGGGCTGTCTTCACTGCCATTGTATCTGATCCCACACCGGACGGTGAAATGAAAGGTGCTTCCTTCTCCCGGGGCACTATCCACCCATATGGCCCCGTTCATGGCACTGGTCAGCTCGGAGACGACAGCGAGTCCCAGACCGGATCCTCCGTATCGCCTGGTCATTGAGCTGTCCGCCTGGCTGAAACGCTCGAAGATGCTGGCCTCCTTGCCGGGTTCTATTCCGATCCCCGTATCCGACACAGAAAAGTGAAGAAGCACCTTCTCGTTCTTCTGCCGGATTGCTTGCACCAGCACGTCTATGGTTCCGTGTTCCGTGAATTTTATCGCGTTGTCTAATAGGTTGAACAAGATCTGACGCAGCCGTGCCGGATCACCTCGAAGGGGATCAGGTATCCCCTTTGAGTATGAAATGTTGAACGCGAGGCCTTTGTTCGCTGCCCGAATTCTCATGAGGCTCGTGCATTCAGACAGGCTCTCCTGCAGGCTGAAATCGGTCTCCTCCAGCGCCAGTTTTCCGGATTCAATCTTGGCGAGATCGAGAACATCGTTGAGTAGTCGGACAAGGGATTCGGCAGCGCTGTGCATGATCGCCACCTTCTTCTGCTGCTGATCCGTCAGGTCGGACTGGCCTAGCAGCTCGATCATGCCAAGAATCCCGTTCAACGGTGTCCGTATCTCGTGGCTCATGGTTGCAATGAACGCGCTCTTGGCCTGATCGGCGGACTTTGCAGCCTCTCTCGCAATAACCAGATCGGTGACGTCCACGACGGATACTATGCCCCCGGTGATTCTCCCTGCAGCGTCCTTCCGGGCGGTGGAATTTCCGAGCACGTTCAGCAACCGACCGTCCTTTGTCCGTGCCACGCATTCGAATCCGCAAACGGGGAAAGGCGGGCAGCAATCCAACGATTGTGAAGCAGCGTCTTCCGGCTTGATAAAGATGTCGGCGAACGACGTTCCGGTGAGTTCTTCCTGCGAGTACCCAGTCGCCGAGCAAAAGGCTTGATTTGCTGCGATAATTGTCCGAGATGAGTCCACCTCGATAATGCCAGTGATCGCAGTGTCCAGGAGTTGACGCTGGTAGCTGTTCGCCGCTACCAAACGGTCATGGAGATTCCACACCTGTTGCTGAAAACGATCGCTGATCCGCGTTATTCGCATAGTTTGAGAGAGGAGCTTTTCATAATGGCTGAGGAGCCACTCACACCTCGCCATCCACTCTGCCGCATCTCCTTTGCCCGACTCGAGCAGATCCTTTGCTTTTCGTACGGTCTCCGTCTCTTCACGAAAGAGAAGGTCATCGTCCATCGCTTCCTCACTCTGAAGGAATCTGCACGAGATTGAAGACCGACTCATGAACTTCTTCGGCAAATTCCTCGCCGCATTCCAAAGCGACTTCGTTTTCTTCGTGGTATCGCCAATCGATTACCACCTCTTTTCCATTTCGAGCTGCCGTGTCCAGGAGATCGAGGAGATTGAGGATGGCTTTCGAGCTGCTGCTGTTCAGATAAATGATCTCCATGATTACGCGGACAGACATTGCCGAAGGGCGAACAAGATATTCGCGGAGCCAATCCAAGATGGGAGTGTAAAACTTGGGGGCGTTTTCAGGGTAGGATTTTCCGGAGATCTGCAGTAACCCGGATTCGGGGTCGAAATCGATCCTGGGACTGGACTTGGTTTCCTCTATGATCAGGCGTTCCATAGTGTCAGGGCCTCCTCAAATTATTGCGGTCATAGAGAAAAACGATCGTGTTTCGTCCACCGGAGTGATTTCGAAATCGATGGGCTCGCTTGCCTTTCGAGCCATGTCGATCAAGCCTAACCCCGATCTCGTCGGTGTGCTTGCAAGATCTGCTTTCCGTCGCTCTTCCCGATACAGGGACTTTAGCTCATCCTTCGTCATGACCTGAAGAGACTGCAGTCGCTTTGCCAGGGCCTCGGTCTTCTCATTCTCCACAAAGTTCCCGCAGCGAACATAGAACTTGTCGCCTTCTTTTCCTACCAAGACGATCCCCACACGGAGCTCTTCCCCCGCTTCACCGTCTGTTATACGCTCTGCCGAATGGCTAACGATGTTTTGCATCTGCTCGACAAATACCTGAAAGACTTTACCCACCACTCCGGTGCCAGTACCTTCTAGCCGTATGCGTTGAAGCAAGGTCTCTCCTATGCCTTCGACAATCAACTGCGACGCCGAGCCACAGAAGCAGAATATGATGCCTTCGCTCCTCAAGCTTTTGAAGAGTTCGCTAACGCTAAACTTTGTTCCCATCTACCTTCCTCACATCAGGGTGAAATGAGACAATAACTACAACGGCAACCGTGGACGAGCGGATCTTCGACTAGGTGCGTGCGCCTGTCGGGCGCCGAGATCACCAGTGCGCGTGAGCGGCGATTCTTCCAGAAACCTTCACACGCGGAATCCCAGGCACGTCACGTCGTCAACCTGCGGTTCCGCGCCGCGCCACCGATCGAAACGCAATTCGAGTGCTTTCATCTGCTCTAGCATTGGGACGTCCCGTGTCTCTACAATGACTGTCCAGAAACGTCTCTTTCCGAAAGGAAAACCGCGAGGACCTCCTATCTGATCTGTCAGGCCGTCTGTGGTCATGTAAAACGGAATACCGCGACCAGCCTCTACGTGATGGTTGGTATAGGTAAAGTCGAGGCTGGACGTTTTGTACCCGATAGATTGTTTGTCGGGACGCACTTCTTGGACTTTCTGATCGAGTAAGAAGAACAAGCTTATCTTTGCCCCTGCAAACGTCAGAACCTCTTCCCTCTTGTTCACGTAACAGAGCCCTATGTCAAGCCCATCATCGGAAGGGGTGTCCTTGCGGTGCTGATTGAGCGTTTGTTGCACCAATCTGTTCAGGCACGCGAGAACGGCTGCAGGATCCTCATACCCCTCCTCTTGAATGGCTCTCGCCAAGCATGTTCGTGCGATCATGGTCATGATCGCGCCGGGAACTCCATGGCCTGTGCAGTCCATGACAGCGACCACCAAGCCTTCGGGGACAGTCTCGAAAGCAAACATGTCGCCGCCGATGAGGTCGCGAGGTCTCCATATGCAGCAGTAATCTCTTGTAACTCGGTGGATGTCGGTCTCTCGTGGAAGCAGAGCACCTTGGATCGTCTGTGCGTACTGAAGCCCTTCCATGATAGTCGCGTTGGCCGCGCGAAGGGCTTCTTCAACGCGGCGCTTTTCGCGCAGAGAAGCGATCATGGAGTTGAAGGCATCGGAAAAGGTGCCCAGAAAATCAACCCGTTGGCTCAGATCTCCTTTGGAGACCTGATGAGTTTGCCATACGAGATGGCGCAGGTTAGAATGGAGCTGCTTGAAAGGGGACAATAGCAGGTTGCGAGGAGGCGGATCCACGTCCAGATTGCCTTGGGAGAGCATTTCCAGAAATGCTCTCGATTCCGCGAAATGCCGCACCAACAGATTCGTCACCTCCACCAGATCCCGAACGCTTCTCGAACAGTTGTCCGGCGGAACGGCAACCGGAGGCACGTCATCTCCGCGCAACACACGGGAAATGGTTCCCGCTGTTTCACGGATCCATTGGCTTTCGAGCTCCTCCACGCCGGCTCCTCAATTCTTTGGCTGTGCAACAAAGCGACAGGTTCGGTCGCCCGTAGCCCAGCAGTCGATTTCCTTGGCCTCGAATGGACGCTTGGCGTAACAAGTCAGTATTCCGGCAATGAAACCCTCGTCATAATCGCACACCGTTTCACCCAACACCGGGAGCCCCGAGCAATCGAGATCCTCGGAAACGGTCATGACGAATTCCAGCTTTTCCAGATCGGTCTTTTCAATGCGAAGCACCCCGATATTCATGCTCCGCAGTTTTGCCTGGAGGTCGGCTAAGAATTCGTTGAGTCCGAGAGACGTGTCCAACACATTCTCGCAGAACTCAGTGCCTGCACGCATGCCTGCCGCGACAAAAATTTCCCTGCTTGCGGCAGGCCCCAATCGGGATTCAAGAATCTCACGAAGTGTGTATTGCATTAACCTGTACACCGACACCGAGGTCGTTTGACCCAGATTTGGTCGGCCTTCCTCAAGGTTTCCAAGGTTCTTCCATTGAAAGTGGAACGAACCAAGGGCTTGTTCGGCCATTCCCCATCCTCCTTTCAAGCATTGGGCTATGGCGGCACACGACTCCAGCATCGACCCGGCACCGATTACCCAATGGGAGCTCCGCGCCGGACAATCTGGTCTTGTTCAGCCATTGCCCGAGATCCACCATAAGGCCCGTGCCTGCGATCTGTCAAACGTAATTTTGGTCGTACAGGAAGCAGGAGCCCATTTGACGGACGCCTACCTTGGATGTCTTGTGCGCGACAACTTACATTGGCACTCCATAGTGGCATCTCGCCTAACAAGGAGTGCTGCGGCTATGACTCCCAGGTTGTCAATTCCTTGTGAAAAGAAAACTTTCGTGATAATATTTTGCCCGACGGGTTGTCTGTCGCCGTCCGTGGCAGATAGTGCGGTAAACTTTTAATGCTGTTGTTGTGACCATGGATTTCATTGAACCGTTTCTCAAGCGATCCGAAGAACATCGACTTCGGACAGGACGGCCTTTTGTCACCTTGAGTTATGCGCAGAGCCTGGATGGAAGCATCTCGGCGCAACCGGGGGAATCCCTTGCCTTAAGCTGCCGGCAGTCCCTCAAGCTTACGCACCGACTCAGAGCGGGTCACGATGCCATTCTCGTGGGTATCGGTACTGTCCTGTCGGACAATCCACGCCTAAATGTTCGGCTGGTTGACGGGGAGAGCCCGCGGCCCGTTATCGTGGACAGTAATCTCAGATTGCCATTGACATGCCGGCTGTTAACAGAGGGGACCAGAGAACCGTGGATCATGACGAGGCAGGAACCCGACCCACAACTCGTACGCGCGATTGAGCGTACGGGAGCACGTGTCCTTCCCATTATGTCGCGGTCCGAGCGAGGAGTGGATCTCGACAGGTTGCTGATCGAGCTTGCGCGGCGTCGCGTCAATAGCCTGATGGTCGAAGGAGGGGCTCGGATTATCACCAGTTTTCTGCTGGGAAGATTGGTCGATTATCTGGTGCTCACCGTTGCCCCCGTAATCGTTGGAGGATTGCGGGCAGTGAGTGACGCAGAGGAAACCTGTCGCGGCTGGCAGCTCTCACTTCGAAATCCAGGGCAACGCCGTCTCGGAGAAGACCTCATCGTGTGGGGTGGCCTGTCCGAAAGTGTGGCCCCATGATCCGGAGCACGCATAGCTATCACGTCTCGACAGGCATCCGGGGAGACGCATGAAGAGACTTTCGCTGCGGTTCTCTGAGCCGTACCGGGTGGACGTCGTAGAAGAGAGCGTCGCCGCACCCGCGGGAAATCAGGTGCTCGTCCGAACACTGGTTTCAGCCATAAGCCCCGGCACCGAGCTCCTTGTGTACAGGAATCAGTGGCCTCCGGATGTTCCCGTTGATGAAACCATTTCTTCCCTTACTGGATCATTCTCGTATCCTCTGACTTACGGCTATGCAGCCGTCGGCCGGGTCGAGGAAACAGGATGCCGTGAAACAGCTCACTTGCTGGGAAAGATCGTGTTTTCCTTCAATCCCCATCAGAGCCGATTCCTTGTGGCTGCGGAAGAATTGATTCTTGTTCCTCCCTCCCTTTCACCCGAAGAGGCGGTGTTTCTGCCTAATATGGAAACCGCGGTTTGCATGGTCATGGACGGAAGACCATCAATAGGAGAAGCTGTTCTCGTCTTCGGGCAGGGTATCGTGGGATTGCTGACGACGTCCCTTTTGGCGCGTTTCCCCCTCGCGTGTCTCATATCAGCGGATAGATTGCCCTTTCGTCGACAGACGTCCGTGGCTCAAGGAGCTACAGAGTCTTTCGATCCCTCGGATTCGCACTTTGCTGAAAATATCAGGGAAATCGTGGCCGCCAACGGGGCAACGGACGGGGCCGATCTCACGTACGAGCTTTCAGGGAGCCCCTCCGCCCTGGATACGGCCATCGCCGTCACCGGATTTTCCGGCCGAGTCGTAGTGGGCTCCTGGTATGGGAAGAAAACGGTGAGCCTGAACCTGGGAGGCCGCTTCCACAGGGGTCGGATTCAGGTCATAAGTAGCCAGGTGAGCACTATCGCTCCCGAGCAGAGAGGTCGATGGACCAAATCCAGACGACTGCAAACCGCCCTGAGGCTTCTGGAGCAGGTTCGGCCGGCGAAGCTCATCACGCATCGATTCTCTCTGCTCCAGGCAGCAGAAGCATATGCGCTTCTCGATCAAAATCCTGAAACCGCAATACAGGTGATTTTTCATTACGAGGACGGCCAATGAACGATTGCGCAAGCAATTCCCGTGAATTGCAAGGCCTAAACGCGAGCGGAGAGCACTTTGGGCGGCCGACGTGCGAAGCCATGTTAAAGCGCATTCAGGCGCCGAACATGACCCCAGTTTCGGTGAGAGTCTGGGAGATCGAGATCGCCTGGGGCGCATATCGTCGAGATTGCGCGTGAAAATCGGGCTTGTCATCTACGGGAGCCTGGACACCGTTACCGGCGGGTTCGTGTACGACCGCAAGCTCGTGGAGCACTTGCGCTCGTGCGGTGACTCGGTCGAAGTGCTCTCAGTCCCGTGGCGAACGTACTCCAGACACCTCATGGACAACCTATCAGGGAGTCTTTTCCGAACGCTGCAAGGAGCGCGGCTGGATCTCCTCCTGCAAGATGAGCTGAATCATCCATCCCTGTTCCTCCTGAACAGGCGCCTGCGTACCATTAGTTATCCCATCGTTTCCGTGGTTCACCACCTGCGCTGCAGCGAGCAGCGGCCTGCCTGGCAGAACCGGCTCTATTCGATCGTTGAGCGGCGCTATCTGGAAACAGTGGACGGCTTCGTGTTCAACAGCAACACTACGCACGATTCAGTTCGAAGTCTCATCGGAACAGAAAAGCCATCCGTCACGGTGTACCCTGGTAGACCACCCGGATCAGCCCAAATGACCCAGGAAGAAGTGGCGGCTCGGGCTATGGAAGACGGACCCCTGCGGATTCTTACCGTGGGCAATCTCATCCCACGTAAGAACGTGCATACGTTGCTCGCGGGACTTGCGCGGCTTCCTGAGGACAGTTGGAGGCTCGAAGTGGTAGGGAGCCTCGAATCTGATCCCGAGTACGTCGCTCAGGTGAGGGCTCTCGTTGAATCGAACAATCTTTCCGGTCGCGTAAAGCTTCTCGGCACTATTACAGGCGAACAATTATCGGAACGCTACCGTTACAACCAATTTCTGGCAGCTCCTTCGACGTACGAAGGATTCGGTATTGTGTATTTGGAGGGAAAGTGTTACGGCTTGCCCGCTCTGGCCTCTACTACTGGTGCAGCCCACGAGGTGGTTGCACACGAATCTGACGGGATCCTTGTCAATCCGTTCGATCCAGAGACTATGGCCGAACATATTCTTGCATTGCACAGAGATCGCAATAGACTAATTCGAATGAGTCTGCACGCGCTGGAGCGGTATGAGTCTTATCCGACATGGGAGGCTGGCGCAGCACGTATTCGCAGTTTTCTTCAGGACATGGTGATTGGGCGATGAGCGATTTTACCGAACAAAACTTTGTCAGGTACCTCGCAGCGAAAAAGACCGTGGACGACAGAGCCCTGAACAGGTCTGTGTGGAATTCACTAAAACGAGAGATCCTCGACAGACCGTCTCAAGCCCCGCTCAAGGTTCTTGAGATTGGCGCCGGTATCGGAACCATGGTGGAGAGGGCTCTCGAGTGGGAGTTGTTCCACCACGCGGAGTACCTTGCTCTGGATGCGATGGAAGAAAATATCACTGCCGCGTCATCGCGAGTGCCTCTCACTGCGGAAAGTCTCGGCTACTCCGTCACCTCCGGCCGGAACGGTTTCCGATTCGAGAAAGAAGGCGCGGAAATTACCCTGAGTCTGACGGCAACCGATGTTTTCGACTTCGTCGACGAAGTGCGGGATGAAGACCGATGGGACCTTCTCGTTGCCAACGCGTTCCTCGACCTTGTGGACGTGCCATCCGCGCTTCCTCTGCTTCTGTCCCTGTTGAGGCCTGGTGGTTTGTTCTATTTCACCATCACCTTCGATGGGGCTACTATTCTTGAGCCGCATGTCGACCGAGAGCTCGATGCGCGGATCGAATTTTTGTACCATCAGACCATGGACAGGCGAATAGCTCGAGGCAAGCGGTCGGGAGACAGCCGCACGGGGCGGCATTTCTTCGGCCACCTGAAACGGCTTGGCGCTCGCTTGTTGGAAGCCGGTTCCTCCGATTGGGTGGTGTTTGCCGGGCCGGATGGGTACAGGGCTGATGAGAAGTTCTTCTTGCATTTCATTGTCGACACTATCGCTTCCGCGGTAGGAGAGACTCGGGAGCTTGATCCAGTCGCATTGCGTGCGTGGGCCGAAGCCCGCCACGGCCAGATTGATGCGGGCGAGCTCGTGTACATTGCGCATCAAATGGATTTCCTTGGAATGACCTCACAATGAAACGGTTGTTCGGGCCGCAAGTGAGGAGGTGAGCACGTGGGCTTTGCAGGTGAGGCTTTGGAACGTTTCATCGAGAGCATGATCTTCTATCCCGATCCCATGGTGCTCCAGTCCCCTTCCGATTATGGGCTCCACTACGAGGACATCCGATTCGAAGCCGAGGACGGAGTAACCCTTCACGGATGGATGGTGCCTGCCGACGGTTCCGAAGCGCTTCTGCTGTTCTGCCACGGCAACGCAGGGAATATTTCCCATCGGCTAGACAATATCGTGAGGCTCAACAGCATCGGCCTAGGCGTATTCATTTTCGACTACCGCGGATACGGGCACAGCGCTGGGCAGATCAGCGAGAAAGGATTCTATCGCGATTCAGACGCGGCTTATAAGATCGCCCGCTTATACGCTACCGAGCACGGGCTCAAGCTCGTGATCTTCGGACGATCTCTCGGGGGAATCGCAGCGGTCCACGTAGCTTCCGCCAACGAATGCTCCGGGGTTATCCTGGAATCCACCTTCACAAATCTCGCGGCCATGGCCAAATCCCACTTCCATCTCCCTTTCGCGGACAGCCTCTTGGAAAAGCGGTTCAACGCGAAAGGCAGTATTTCGCGGGTAGGAGCTCCCCTCCTCTTCTTTCATGGCGATTGCGATGAAATAGTCCCGTACCGCTGCGGAGTGGAGTTGTACGAAGCTGCACCTGAGCCGAAGGAGTTTGTCACCCTCGCAGGAGCCACTCACAACGACACGTACCTTGTTGGGGGAGCTGCGTATTTCGCTAAGATCAAGGCCTTTGTTGAGGGATTACCGAGCCGTACAGCCGCTCGCTAAACTTGTATGCAACGATCGGGTTGAAAGGCAAGTGGGACGGGCATCTGAAAGTGTCTCAAAAGCGGTCCGCGATAATGGTAGCACACCCCCTCACCCTGACGCTCTCCCCCGAAGCGGGGGCGAGGGGATACTTCCGGCTCCCTCTCCCTCTGGAAGAGGTTTGGGGCGAGGGTGCCTTCCCACGCATCGAAGCCCAATCGTGCTACGATGTTTGGTGTGTCCCGAGTTTTGAGACAGTTTCGTCTCGCCCGTCAACATCAGACACGAGAAAGGGACACCATTATTGGCAATTGCTATGGGAGAAAATGCTGTCCCATCACACGGCCATAGTTACAGTTCGTACAGTCGGCTATACTTTCTCTCCAGGTACTCGATCAGGTACCGGGGATTAGGCGACTCTCCGGTAACTTCGCGCACCAGTTCCCTCGGTAAGTAGCGGGATCCCTGGGAATGGATATTAACTCTCAGCCATCTCAAGAGGGCCTCAAAGTCACCGGCTTCGAACTGGACAGATAGATCTCCCAGAACCGTCTGAGCTCGCTCCATGATCTGCGCCGCGTACAGGTTTCCAAGCGTATATGTGGGAAAGTACCCGATCGATCCGCCAGCCCAATGGACGTCTTGCATTACACCGAACGCGTAATTCGGAGGGGCCAGTCCAAGATACTCCCTCATCTTCTCGTTCCAGGCTTCGGGCAGGTCTTCCACTTCCAGGTCTCCGCGGATTAGATGAACCTCGAGCTCGAACCGAATCAGCACGTGGAGATTGTAGGTCACCTCGTCCGCTTCTGTTCGGATGAGGCTCGGGGTCACCTCATTGATGCTCCGATGGAAACTTTCCAGCGAAACGTCTTTCAACGCGGGAAAGACATTTCTCAACTTTGGATAAAAGTGTCTCCAGAAGGGAAACGACCGAGCGACGAAGTTCTCCCACAGCCGCGATTGTGACTCATTGACGCCCAGGGAGATTGGGTGACATATGGGGGTCCCCCAGTGCTCCACGGGGAGACCTTGATGGTAGAGTGCGTGACCGGCCTCATGAACCACAGCGAAGAATCCCTCACAGAACTGCGTCTCGCTGTAACGGGCTGTGATGCGCACATCTCCCGGACCCATGCCCTGAGTAAACGGATGCGCAGATTCATCGACGCGTCCGGCCTCCAGGTCATATCCGATCTGTTGGGCCACTTCAGTAGCGAATGCTTTCTGCGCGTGAATGGGAAATACCGGGCCCTCAGCCAATGGCTCAACCCTAACGCGACTGGCTTTGATCCGTTCCATGAGGTCCACGAGTGACGAACGCAGTCGCGCAAAGAGGGATTCCAGGTTGCGTGCTGTCTCCCCTTGCTCGTAGTAGTCCAGGAGAGCATCGTACGGCTCGTTCTCGAACCCGAGGGCCTCGGCCTGTTCCCGCTTCAGGGCCACGAGTCGCTCCAGGTAAGGTTTGAACCCAATCCAGTCGTTCTTGGGCCGCGCTCTTTCCCACACACCACGGCCTTCGGACGCGACTCTTGCCAGCTCGGTGGCCAGACGCTGAGGTATCTTCACAGACCTGTCATACGAGCGTCTCCATTCCCGTATGTTCACCGCTTCCACCGAAAGTGGGTCCTGAGTGAGGTCCGTGCCTTCCACAGCGGCCAACCATTCGTCTATGACCGGATCGGTGGCCATCCTATGCAGGATCCCCGCCAGGGCAGACAACTGATTGGCTCTGTGCGGATGACCCTTCACCGGAATGTGCGTGCTCTGGTCCCAGTGCAGCAGCCCGACAGCGCCCGCAAGGTACGCGACTTCCTTACTATGAGCCACAAGTTTCCCGTACGCGTCCAATGGTGTCACGATCGCTCACTCCTCAGGCCTCGGATTGCCTCGGTCCGTCTATGCATGAGGCCAAATGTCTGATCACTTGCCGCATGACTCCTGTATAGATCTCCTCGGACAAGAAGTAATCGGGATTTTTCTGGAGGAAAGCAGCAGCGATCTCGTGCGCAGCAGCGTCTATGTCCTTTGTCCTGAGGTAAACCTCTTCCATCTGCGCCCTCTCTACGGCAGCGATCTCTATAGAGCGCTTCACGAACCGAGCCGCTTCTTCTCCGCACAGGTAGCCGTAGTGATCGGCGCAGAGATAGTCCACATCCAGGTCCTTCAACCGCGCAAGGCTGTCCTGATATTGTGTGTAGTTTGAGTTGCCACAACTGATTATCGTGTCCCCGAATGGTACGCCTCCTCCATCGGAAGGAAAGAGTGCCTTGATCTGAGGGACATAACCCGAGATCGAACAAGAAGAATGGCCGGGAGTCTCGATAATCATGACCTCCCGATCGCCCAGGCTGATGCGATCCCCCTCGGACACGCCTACTCCGGTGAGCTCTGGAAACCAATCGGATTCAAACGAGGCGAGCGCGTCCGCCATCTCCATTCGTGCTGCCACCACCTTGCTGAACGCGTTTATCGTGTCTATGGTTTTGTCACGTCCCAAGATTTCCCATGCACGTTTCGACGCGTAAACCGTGACATCGGGATAGCGACGCTTGAAATATGGCACCACGCCCACGTGGTCGAAATGACAGTGCAGAATGAGTATTCCTGTCAGCCGGTCCCCGTTGAGACCGAATCGTTCCATTTGTTCAACCACTGACGGCACAATGTAACTCATGCCTCCACTGATCAGGAGAGCACGCTCGCTTCCTTCGAGCCAATAGATCCCGGATTCCGGACGGCCGAGATACCAGAGTCCCTGGCAGAGCTCTCCGGGCCTGTCCGACCTGACGTTCTCGATCATCATTGATTTCCTTTCGCACTCATCGTGTGGTATCTCCGCCACCGCACGGCAGCACCGATGAGTGACCGCCAGGATCACGATCCCCACCGGAGCGCATCAAAGGTGGTAGTTTGTCGTCATATACTCCCGCGCATTGAATACGCGTGGCAGTCATTGCAGTTGAAAGCCGATGAGCCTTCGGTGGTCGCCATATGGTCATGGTAGAGGTCGAGATTTCCTATCCGTGCCTGGGGAGTTCCTGGCTCATGGCCAACACGATAGTGGAGAGCGGCCGTTGCTTTCACGCTGTCGCTAATGACTCGGTCTGCTGATCAGGTTCCGACCTGTTCTTAATGCGCTCCACTCTAGCAGGGCTTCGCCTACTGCACCTGTTCTCCAAACTGCCTCAGGGCTTCCCGCTTCCTCCGTTCCAATGCCTCGATTGCCTTTGCCCTCTCAAGAATCTGCTTCGCCCGCTTATATATGGGCGTGTCAACCATGCGGCCATCGAGGTTCACCGCAGCTCTTCCTTCTTCCAGTCCTTTCTCGAACGCGGTGACGGCCCGTTTGGCATGATCCACCTGCACGGGAGGCGGAGAAAACACACGGTTCAGGATGGGCACTTGGCTGGGATGGATGCAATAGGCGCCCTTGCAGCCCAGATTTCGCGCGCGAACGGCGGCATCCTCGAATCGTTCGAGGTCGCTGAATTCTCCGACAGAGCCCAAGATGCCGAGAGGAGTGATCCCTGCCGCACCGCACGCAATCACGAGCATGGTCAGGGGCAAGAGCAACTCTTGACCTTCATCGGATGGTTCTATCCCTAGGCTGAAGCAGTAGTCATCTACTCCTATGCTCATGGATTCCGCGCGAGCTCCGACTGCCGCGATCTCACGCATGTTCAAGATGCCCAAAGGGCTCTCCACATGGAGCGCCAGTTTTATCGATCCCTCCTCCAAATCCCTTTCCCGCTCGAGGGTCAGAATCGCAACTTCCACGTTCTCCACCTGCTGGGGAGTGTCGACCTTGGGCAAGAAGATCGCGCGGACACCCGGCTGGACCGCTGCTTCCAGGTCAAGGTGAAGCAAAGGCTCTTCCGGGTTGACGCGAACCAGTACGTCCGCTCCTCCCCTCTTGACCGCCCGGATGGATTCTCTTATGAGATTGCGAGCTCGCTCCTTCTCGGTGACAGGCACCGAGTCTTCCAGATCCAGCACGATCGCGTCGGCACCCCGCAGATGCGCTTTCTCAACGAATCGCGAATTGTGTGTCGGCAAGATCAGCATGGATCTCTGGATACGAATAGTCACGGACATCTCCATTCCATTTCGCCCCTCACACAAGAACATGTGAAAGCGATACCTTTCCCCACCCGATCGATCACCCTTTCTTCCCGTGCACATCGGGGCAACGAGGCATCGATCGCCACTCCCGAAGACCGAGAGGCCGGTCGCTCTTGAGAGATCAAGAACATAGGCCGGTCTTCAGACAGACCGTCTATCGTCCATGAGACGACGCCATTATGGCATACTGCTGCGTCGCGTGCCAGAGTGGAATGGATCGGCCGCGCTGCGCACTCAAAGGCATATGGCAGACTGCGCGAGTATAAGGAGGATTATGGTTGACTGGAGAGCACGTTGATGCTACGTTTCTTCTTGTTTTGAGGTATGGAAGGATTCTCGTGCGTAGAGCAGCCGGTCATTATGTCAAACCGAGTACTGCGTATCGAGGCGGACTGACCTCGAGGCGAGGCGTGCTCGTTCTCCTCTCAATAGCACTGGTCCTTGCCGGCGTATATTTTTGCCTGCCAGGGAGCGTGCTTTCTTCTTTCCCCTTCGCGTGCCAAATTCCTGAGGCACCGGCCCTTGCGGCTTCTTACTCGTCCCCCTCCATGACAGAGGAGACGATGCCTGCAGACTCGGCTCTACCGAACGGGTCTCAGGAAATATCGGAACTGACCGGTCAGGGTGACACCCTCCTTTCCCTCTTAAATGCTAACCTGGACGACGCGGACGAAGCGAGGAAAATCTCCTCAAGCCTCACCAGCGTTATCCGACCCGCCTTGGATAAACCCTTTGGACCCCACGCAGTGCTTCAGAGCGGCCGACGGTACAGCCTCACCGTTGATGCACAGGGGCGCTTCTTGAAAATGAGCATCGAGTTGGACCCCGCAAATGTGTTCCACTGCGTTCGGGAAAATGGGGCTCTGAGGTCGTGGAAAGAAGAGGTCGTGCTCGATTATCAGGCAGAAACGATCACCTTTGCTCTTCGCGGGAGTCTTCACGAGTCGATAATCAACGCGGGAGAAGGTACGGAATTGGCCCTGAAGCTTCTCAACGTGTTCCGATGGGACATCGATTTCCAGTCCGAATCTATGAGCGGAGACATCTGTAAGGTCCTTTTCGAGCGCCGATACGCTGATGATAGGCCCTCCGGGTACGGAGACATCCTCTGCGCGGTATACGACGGAAAGAAGACAGGACGAAAAGTTGCCGTGCTTTTCAACAGGGCTTATTACGACGAGAACGGCGTTGACCTCAAGAAAAACTTCCTTCGATCCCCCCTCAGTGAGCTTCGGGTGACGTCCAAATACGGGATGCGCTTTCATCCCATCAAGAAGGTCTGGAGAAAACATAACGGAGTCGATTACGGCGCCCCTGTCGGCACCCCTGTGTGGGCAGTAGCGTCCGGAGTAGTGACCTTTGCAGGATGGCAGAAAGGGTACGGGCGGTATGTGTGCATCCGGCACGACAACGGGTACGAGAGCCGATATGGCCACCTCCACCGCTACTTCGTCGCCAAGGGGCAACGGGTCAAGCAGAGACAACGCATCGGCTTGGTCGGGCAATCCGGTGAAGCGACCGGACCACATCTCGACTTCCAGCTTCTTAGAGCCAATAGGCACGTCGACCCGCAGGACCGCTCGGTGAGAATGGTCAGTACGTTGCGCAGCGTTCCGGGGCCTCTCAAGCCCCGATTTGAAACAGTGGCTCAGCAGAGGTTACTTCACCTCCAGGGCATAGCACTGGGACGCCCTGCGAGGGGATCGAAGACCAGCTCTCTCGATTGAGCCCTTTCCTGCCTCCAACCTGAACGCTTCACCACTCCCCATGCTCGTGCACGTGCACCATCCTGCGAGGCGTTAAGGCCATCATTCCTGAATCCTTGACCAATTCCTAATCTTACTGTATATATTTTCGTCTAGTGCTCTATGTCCGTAACCCGGAGGTGTTCTCCATGAAAGACCTAATATGCATGATGGCCCTGGTACTCATGCTGGCTCCTGTCACTCCTGGCCATGCGTTCTTCGACTATCTCTTCGGCGGATCGCACACCAGGGATTCCATCGATAACTCTGCTGTCGGCGACCTCCGGGCCTGGTGGACGGGAAATCCAGGGTACCAGTTCAATCCCTACTGGTCCGGCGGCACTAATCCGGCCCAGCAGCAGCAGGGAGCAAGTCCTTCGGCGGGGGAACCGCAAGGTTACAGCCAGATGGGCTATGGCCAGGGAGCGGACCAGCCTCAGCCGCAGGCATCCGTTCACTACTTCCCGGGGCAAGGCCAGCAGCTCGGGGGTGGGTACGATCAGAGCGGGCAGGCGATGCAGTATCAACAACAGCCTCAGTACTACCAGCAACAGCCACAATACTACCAGCAACCCGCTCCACAGTACCAGGCATCGCCTCAGCAGTACCAGTACCAGCAGGTCCCGCAGATGTCCCCGCAGCAGGCGCCTCAGTATTATCCGCAGCAATACCAAGGAGCGCCGCAGGCAGCTCAGTACCCTGGGGGATACGGCCGGTAGAATTCCGGGGAGCGCAGCTCGTTTGACACAGTCGGCAGGAGCCGGCCTCTTGAGGCGACTGACTGGTCGGACATGGATGATTCGGACTGAGCAGGCTGTTGGGGCTGTGCTCAGGAGGATCGGCCGGAGTCAGTGGTTGGAAGGGCCTTGAGTCGGCCGGCAGCGAGGCGGGCCTGGGCGGTGTGGGGGTGGTCGGAAACCAGCTTTTGGAATATGTACCGGGCTGAACGGACATCGCCCATCTTCTCAAATGATTGCCCCTGCTTCAGCAGGGCACTGAGTTCCTTGTTCGAGCCCGGGTGCTCCTTAAGAACACGATCGAAATAGAGCACAGCCTGGTCGAAGTGGCCGAGTGCGAAATGAGCCTCCCCTGCCCAGTACAAGGCGCTGGACGCGAGATCGCTCTTGGGGTGATTGCTGAGGAATGCCTCGAAGAGTTGAACTGCCTTTTCGTTCTCGCCACTTCTTAACGACGCATAGGCCTCCCTGTAATCCTGCGCATCGGTGGAGAGGGGAGGATTCTGGATTTCGACGGGTCCTATTGCAGGCGGCCTCTCTGGTGCCGCCGTCGCAGGGGAGTTGTTGAGGGGATGCGTTCCCCCACGCGGGGCGACCGGTAAAGCCGCCGGCGGGTTCGTCCCGCCAGACACAGGGGGCGATGCTCCAGAAACCTGAGGGGTTTCCGACCGAGATCGCATCGCCGCGTCTATCCCGAGTTGCTTCTCAATGAACGCGATGCGCTCCTGGAGCTGTGTTATGGACGCGTCATGCCCCCCTGCTGCCTTCATGCGTTCCACTGCATCCCACAGACGCTGAAGCTCCATCTCCATGGCCTGCATACGGCCGGCCATTTGCACAGGGATTTCCGGTCCGGCCGTCGGGACAGAGTTTGCGGGCTTCACGTATGGAAGAGGCACGGAGCCGGCAGACCTGTTGAGGCACCCACTGAGCGCCAGGGCTACAGCAAATGCAGAAAAGACAAAGAGCCGTCGGCTCACGCCGTGCGCCCACAGTGGCCTATCGATTCGTCTGTCCTTCACTGCGATACCCTCAGTTGCGCCCTTCTGTTCTGAGCCCACGCTGCCTCGTTGTGTCCCGGATCCAAGGGAAGCTCCGAGCCATAAGACACTGTCGACAGGCGATTCGGCACGCCAAGGCTGGTCAAATAATCCGCCACAGCTCTCGCCCTGCGTTCGCCGAGGGCAAGGTTGTATTCGTCCGTACCCCGTTCGTCGCAATGACCTTCGATCAGCACCGCCACCTGGGGAGCCCGCTTGAGGATCTCTGCATTATATTGAAGGGCGGCCTGGGCTTCCGGTGTCAATGTGAACCTGTCGTAATCGAAATTCACGGGCTTGAGGTTTGCCTGCACCGTCTGCAGCTCCTGCTCCAGGAGAGGCCCGCTAGTGCGAGGGGCGTTCAATCCTGGCCCCGGCACTCCGGGACCCGGCAGCTTGACCTGCTTCCGCGTGCAGCCACCTAACACCACAGCAGCCACAGCCAGAGCAATTATCAGTCCCTGTGTCAGATAGCGAAGCGGCATCAGCCCGTTCTCCTTTCACCTCCCAAGCCCCCGTGTGATCGGTCTAGTTTCGGGGCGACCAGGCCGGTGCTTTCCCGGCAATCCCAGAAACAGGAACTTGAATCTCCCCGCTCGCGTCCATCACGAAAATCTCTCGTCTCCCACGTCGCGTAGACGAGAACGCTATCATTCTTCCATCGGGAGACCACGCGGGCTCCTGATTCGATCCCTGAGTTGTGAGGACCCTGAAGTCCGTTCCGTCGGTCCTGATGGTGCATATCTGGAACCGTCCGTTCATGCGTGCTGTAAAAGCCAGGGTATCCCCCTGTGGGGACCAGTCCGGATCGGTGTTGTAGTTGGTATCCAACGTCAGTCGCGTTGCCTCACCCCCCTGGACGCCGATCGCATAGATCTGGGGAGAGCCTGCCTGATCTGAAACATAGGCAATAGAGGCGCCATCCGGCGACCACGTGGGAGAGATATCATTTCCCCTCCCGTCAGTCAACCTTTTTATAATGTCACCATGCGGAGTTATCAGGAATATCTTAGGTATTCCATTAAATGTGAGTGAGACAGCGATGGCGTCACCCCGTGGAGAATACCTTCCCGATGCATTCAAACCGGGCCTCGAACTGACCACTTGCAGCCTGCCTGTCGCCACATCCAGAGACCAGAGGTCAGGCCTTCCGTTTCCATATCCTGTGAAAATGATACTTCTCCCATCCGGAGACCAATCGGGGGATAAGACGATAGTGCGAGCTCTGGTGAGTTGTCCGAGATTCTTACCGTCGTAATCCATGGCAAAGATTTCTCTTGACTCTGTCTGGCCCGCAAACGCGATCTTGCACGAGAAGCATCCCTGGACGCCCGTAATGGCCTCCATAACCCGTTCTCCGAACCGATGAATCATCAGCCTGTGGTCGACTACGCGGCCTGTTAACCGCTTGCCCATCTCGAGGCGTCGCATGGGCACATCGTAAAGTCTCGCCTCGAGAACAAGTTGGTCTCCTCTGGTCTCGAAGTGGGCAAGCACAACGGCGTGTACACCAGCTTGGGCCCAGCGGTCAAAATCCGGGCGATCAATGGGAGTGCTGTTGTCCGACGGGGCCTGTACCACGTGGAACAGTCCGCTCAGATACAGGTCATTTCGGAGAACGTCTGCCAGCGCGTTGCCGGAGATACCGCCAGAGCTGCCCGAGACAAAATCGGGGATTGCTATGGGCATCTTGCCCCTGTTCGGATTACGGAGGTCGATGATGAGTTTGCCAAGGGCTGATTCGGGGACTGAAACGCAGAGAGCTAGCAGAACGCAGGACAGGAGAAGGGTGAAAGGTCGTTTGCTTCTCCGGCTCCACCAGGCACCCCTGGTGGCTCTGTGGCCGCAATGATCTCGACGTGGCTGGAAGTAGTCCTTTTCCACACTCGAAGCCGACTTGTGTGTAGAGGGCCGAAATCCAGGGGCCGTTTGCGGCAAGCCGGTCCAGTCGCTCGGTCCCGAATGAGCAGCGAAAGACATGGGTTGTCCTGTCATTGCATCCCGGATGGGGTAAATCTGAGGGCCAGTCCACCGGCCTTGAGAATCTGATCCCGGAGCTGCTGGGGTAAGGAAGGAAACGGAGCGGCCTGCCTTACGGCCCGTTCAGCGGAAAGATCGAACGTCCTGTTGCCCGAGCTCTTGTCTACGGTAGCGTCTATCAATCGGCCGTCGTCGGCGATCTTCACTCCAATGATCGTGTCTTCGCGGACGGAGATATTCTCGAAGACAGACCAATGGGAGTTCACCCGTTCTCTCACTTCTTTGAGCCATCGAGCCAATTCCTCGTTGAATTGGCCTTGTTGCGACCCTGTACGGTTTCCGGAGCCGGCCTGGGCTGGGGTCGCTATTCGCCCTTTCTTTGACACTTGCTCGCGTAGTTGAGCAAGCCGTTCCCGCAAGTAAGATTCAGGATTCTCTTTTTTCTTGGGACTCTCCGGCGCCGGTATCTCCTTGTCCTGCTGTTCGACCCTCTTGGGACGACGCTTCGATTTCTGGACCGGTATTAGCTCCGGTGATCGGGATTTCAACGCCTTAACCTCCACCCTCTCTCTGGGAACAGCTTCGGGTTCCGCTGCGACGGCTATTTCCTCGAGGTCTGAGCTCTGCGGCTGGGAGGGAAGAGATGCGTCGGGCTCGACTTTTTCCACCTCGGGCAATCCGACCGAGTGCTCGACCAGCTTCACCTGGGTGATGACCGTCTCAGGCGGAGAAGCAGGACTCAAGAGCCAGACGGAGTAGACCGCGGCAGCGGCAAGCAGGATGCCGTGCAGCATCGCGGACGCGACGAGCATCTTTGGTGAGACAGCAGGGTTCGGCTTGTGGAGAATACCAGTCATCACTTCTCAGGGGCGGACTCCACCGGTGTCGTTATCATGCCCAGATTATTCACTCCCGCATTCTTCAGGGTCGCCATGATCCGCACGACTGTTCCATAGGGAACGGTCTTGTCAGCCCTGAGATACACGTCTCCCGCGGTCTCCTTCTTCATTGCATCGAGGACCTTCTGCCCCAGCTCGCCTTCCTCTACTGCGGAGTCGTTAACAAAGATGTTCCCCGGCCCGGAAACGGAGATCACGATTTCTTCCTTCACCTGCTCTTTGGTTATCGGTTTTCCCTGTGCCTGAGGAAGCTCTACCGAGATCCCTTCCTGCATCATCGGAGCGGTTACCATAAAGATGATCAGTAGCACCAGCATCACGTCCACAAGCGGAGTCACGTTGATCTCCGACATCGCCGCTCTTCTCTGGGAGCTCAAATGAAACGCCATGTCCTGTTCCTCTCGTTGTCAGACTATCCAGGCCGTCTTCGACTCACGCTATTTCCGCTTCCAATAGATCCGCTCGATGATGTTAACGAGCTCGGAAGAAAAATTGTCCATTTCAGTGGAAATAGAGTTAATCCGTCCAAGGAAATAGTTGTAGAAGATCACGGCGGGAATAGCCGCAGCCAGGCCCGCCGCGGTAGCGATGAGGGCTTCCGCTATGCCGGGGGCCACAACTGCGAGAGAAGCGCTTTTCATGACGCCTATCTGCCGGAAGGATTCCATGATGCCCCAGACGGTCCCAAATAGGCCGATGAATGGAGCGGAAGAACCGGTTGTCGCTAGAAAGTTAACGCCTCGCTCCAAACGCGCTCGTTCAGCCGTAACCGCCTGCTGAAGCGACCGAACGATGTTATCCATTGCAGTGCGCTCGTACTCCATCTCCTGGGGCGAATCGTCTGCGTTCTTCTGTGCGGTGGATTGGATGCGCGACAGCCTGCTCAACTCCGCATAGCCAGCCTTAAAGACATGGGCCAGCGGACTGAAGGTGAATTGTTTGGCCTCCGCGTAAAGAACCGAGAACTTTCGGGACTCCCGAAATGCGTCGAAGAAGAGCTGGGTGTCCTTGCGTGCCCGAGAAAGAGTGATCGCTTTCGTGAGAATAATGCCCCAGCAGACAACCGAGAAGGTCAGGAGTATTACCATGACCCCTTTGACCACGTATCCGGCACCGAGCACAATTGACCAAAGGCTGTGGTCAGCCAGGGCTTGCGCGGGCATAGCGGATGAAAGAGCTTCAACCATGAAGGACTTCTCCTTTCTCTCCAAACAGGGACTCCTTAGACCATAACGACAAGGAAGTCAAGTTGTACTTTAAATACCCATAGTTAAGCCAATACCATCATATCGTAGTTATGCTTCCCAGATAATTCTCTGCTGTCCCTCTCGTTTCCTGTAGCAGCGCGCACCGGCTGCGCGCCACAGAATTCTGACTCAAGAATGTGCGGTCGCTTATGAGACACAATTGCCGCGGCAACGAGCCGGTACCCGACAAGAATCCCGGTGAACATTTGGGCTCTAAAAGCCTCTGAATCATCAGAGTCGACTCCCCCGACTCGCAAGGGAGTGTACCTCATCGGACACTGAGAGTCCAACGCACCGTGTTCACACGGGAAGGCCGAGATCCTTTCAGCATGCAAAGTCAGCGTGAGGGCAGATTCGCGCAATATCCTACTGATCCTTAAGGATTAATGTAAAAAAGGTAGACAGATGATGAGGTATTTTGTTCCTTTCGGGGGAAACTCCCTGGCAAGTTCTCAACGTTCATTTTCAAACAACTTGACATGTGGCTTGAATTTGTTGTATTTTCAAAGAAAACTCGTGAGGTCGCCATGTCCTACCGGATCGTCGTGGCCGACAAGGACCCTCAGAGCCGGGAAGCTGTCGCTCAGTCCCTGGCTGCAGATAATATATTCGTGGGCGTGTCCTCTTCCAGTGAGCTCAAGAAACAGATAAAGGCTGAAAAGCCGGATCTTATCATCCTCAACACCGTTCTCCAGGATTCTCCGGGGTGGCACGCGGTTCATCAGGTGGTGAAAGGGATCAAGAGCTCTCGAGATTACGGGGACATTCCTGTCATTCTCGTGACTGGGGACCCTGGAGGACCGTCCTCCGCGGAGGCGAGAGAGGCCGGCGCGGATGGCTACCTTTCCAAACCGATCGACGGTTCCCATCTGAAGCAGGCGGTGCAGTCACTTCTCGGGCTTTCCACGACCACCACGGTACATGATGAGAACGAAGAAATTCTCATTGATTTTGCTGACGATGACTCCGGCGATATGACTGAAGAATTGCTCGCTATGTCCAATATCGCGCTCAACGGAGAAGAGCCATCCACTGAGGTGGGGGACACCGTAGAGATCGATACGGGCACGCTGGTGGCAGAGCTCGACCACGGCGACATGATGGGCGCAGAGACCTACGAAGATACGGTCCGCCTTAACTTGGAAGATATGGGTCTTGACGACGATCTCGATGAGTCTACCGCCTTTGAGCCCACCATCGAATTGGTAGCTGACGTCCCCACTGATTTCGGCCCTGCTCCCCGGCCTCCAATCGAGGCAGAGGAGCAATCGGTGGAAATCGACCTGGCACCGGATGAGCAAGAATTGGATTTCGAGCTTGAATCGGAAGCCGCAGATATGGATTTCGAGCTTGAGTCGCTCGGTGAGGACGTGGACGAAGAGGTGGCGGCCGAGTCTGTCGAGATCGATCTTGAGGCGGCGGAGCGCTCAGTGGAAATAGACCTTGCTTCTGACTCGGAGACCGCAGACCTGGAGCTCGGGGACGAGATGGTAGAGCACCTGGAGCTGGAAGACCTTCACGAAGAAGCCCCTCTCCCGGATTTCTCCTCCACACGTGAAATGAAAGTGCCCGAGGCCGCGCGTCGAGATTCCGTTACTGTGGAGATGGATGTCTCGGAGATTGATTTGGAGTTGGATTCCGACCTGGAAGAAGAATTCAGCGAAGGCAGGGCGGATACGGGAACCATTGACCTGGATGACAGGGCAATTGGGGAGATTCTGGAAGTGCAAGAGCCTTCCAGCGTCCTGACATCCAAGGATCTGGAGCTGGACGACGATTCCCTCGGAGCCGACGCTGCCGCTGACTTGCCTCTGGACGGCGACATCATCGACCTGGAGGATGACACGGAAATCAGGTCGGTGGAATTCGAGCAATTGGAAGAGATCCAGCCGGAAGACAGCGGACGCAGGGCATTCGATCTCGACGAGACAGAACCGATCGAAAAAGACGAGATGGAGCAGATGGCCCAGGATGACCTGGGTAGCATCGATCTTGATGAGACCGAAGAAACCTCTCTGGACTTGGAAACGCCGCTGGATATCACCGGGCCTTATGAGGAGGAAGATTACGGCGAGCTCTCCCTCGATGAAGTCGAGGAAGAAGAAATGACCACCCAGGAGTTCTTCGGTGAGGAACTGCCGACTGAGGAATTCCCCACAGAGAAGTTCCCAGATGAGAAGACTCGAGACATCAAGGAGCAGCCAGAGATCACGCTCGATGATGTTGATCTTGGCGAGATGAAAACAGAGCCGCCGCCGGCCACGGGCGAAATCCCTCTGGAGGAGATTACCCTCGAGGCAGAAGGTCCGCCGGAAGAGGTCTTTGGGGACTACGAGGAGGAAGAGCCAGTCTTGGAGGTCACCGAGGATATCTCTCTTGAGGAGATCACCTTGGAAGAAAAGGGTGAGGAATTCCCTGAGGTGCCGATCCAACCCCGGGCAGTCGAACCATCTGCTCCCATTGTCGGGACGGAAGCCTCGGCAGAGCCTCAGCCTACCGTTGCAGAGACGAAGCATGAGCCGCACGTAGCGCCGCCACCTACAGTTTCGGAACTTCCGCCAGCTCACGGTGTCCAGGCTGCTCTGACAGAGGTTCTCGGGAAAGCCGATATCAAGAGTCTGATAGCGTCCGCCATCGGAGAGCATCTCGGTGGCTTGGGCCTCCAGAAGCCAGACTTTGCCCTGCCTGTCCAGGCATCCTTGCAGGAAGCGGTTCCAAGCAAGGATGAGCTTGCCGATGCCTTTGCGTCCGCCGTGCAGGCGGTGATGCCGAGCCGTGAGGAGTTGTTGGACCGACTTTTGGCCACGATGTCTGGATCCCTGCCCTCTCAGGAGCAACTGATTGCTCGTGTCGACGAAATGATCAAGTCTTCCCTGCCATCGGGAGACTCGATGGTACAGCGCGTTGAGGACGTGATTTCCAAAGCGCTTCCTACTCCTGAGGAGATCGTCGAGAAGGTGGATGCGTCCCTCAAGAAGGTAGTTTCGGAGGAGGAGATCAACCGGCGGCTGGAAGAGGCGTTCAAAGGTATGCCGACGCCAGATACTATACAACTGCGCATCGACGAGGCTCTGAGAGCGCTTCCCCAGAAAGATGAGCTGGACAGGCGAATCGATGAGACGTTCGTGAATTTTCCCACGCCGGAGGCTATTCTTGCTCGCGTGGATGAGGCGTTGAAGGCTATCCCTTCTCAAGAGGAGATCACGAAGCGATTCGACGAGGCGGTAAAGGCCTTGCCTTCGACTCAGGCGGTCATGGATCGAATCGATGAGGCATTGCGGGTGATTCCGTCGCGAGAGGAGATTGACAGGCGATTCGATGAAGCCATAGCGGCTATTCCGACAGCGGATCTCATTCGAGATCGTGTTGACCAAGTACTGAGTGCGATTCCCACCAGGGACGAGGTCCGAGAACGGATTGACTCTGCCATTGGAGCATGGCCTGCTTCAGAAGAAATAGCAGAGCGTCTCGATGCGGCTTTGACTGGTCTTCCCTCCAGTGAGGATCTGTCTCAGCGCCTCGACGCAGCCGTGGCGGCCGTGCCCGAAACGGTGAGTCGCGTAATCGCACGCCTGGAGGAATTCATCGCCACACTTCCCACCAAGGAAACCATTGAGAAGGACATGGAAAGCGTGAGGAAGGCGCTGCCGACGTCCCAGGAGATTCTGGAACGCGTAGACGCAGCCCTCATCGGCATCCCGTCAGCGGAAGAGATCAGCAGCAGAATCGAACGGGCTTTTTCGGGCCTACCGACTGGCGAGGTCGTTTCTCAGCAGCTTGACCGAGTCTTGGCCAACGTTGTCTCTGAAGATGCTATCAGGGAACAGATCCAGTCATCCCTGGCGCGCGCCATATCGCCCGAGCTTCTCATAGAGAGGCTGGACAACGCACTCCGGGTGATGCCGTCACAGGAATACATCAGACTTCGACTGGACAGCGCGTTTGCCGCGTTCCCCTCCCCTGACGCTATGAATACCCGCCTGGACTTGGCGTTGCAGCGTTTCCCGTCTCAAGAGGCAATAGACGCGAAGGTCGACCAGGCCATTGCCCTTATCCCAACAGGGAAGGCGATCGAAGAGAGAGTGGATCAGGCGCTCCAATCAATGCCGTCCAGAGAGACGGTCATGCAAAAGATCGATGAATTCCTGTCCGCATTGCCGTCGCCCGATGCGGTGAATGCTCGCATCGACGAGCACCTGGAGCGGTTGCTGCCCACACGGGAGGAGGTTTCAACCACGGTCGGACGTCTCCTCCAAGAGCGGATCAACTCAGTCATTTCTGAGGAAGACATCAATCGTGCTTTGGCGGCGTTGCTCCCGGAAACTGAGAGGATTCTCGCCTCCCTGCAGGCGGCCCTCCCCGAGAAGGATCGGCTCCGGGAAACTATAGCTGCCGGGATCACTCAAGCCGTGCAGAATACCCTGCCGGAAAAAACATGGCTCGAGAGTGTTTCCAGAGGGCTGTTCGACGAGAAGACAAAAGGACTCCTGCCTACCAGGGATGAAGTCTCAGTGCTCTTGCGGCAGGAGATCAGGGGCAAGCTGCTTGACGTGGTGGAAAAGATCGTCCGAGAGCAGATAGAGCAGATTACCCAAGATCTGTCCTCCTGAGAGGAAGACAGGCGACTGTGCCCGGGCTCCGTCACGGGCGGACGGAAGGAGGATGGCCCGGGCCCAGGAGCTCATGTTATGCACGTGAGGTTGTCCGCGCGCTCCTGCTTGCAGCAACATGAGGAGCGCCCGCGTCCAAGAGGAGCATAGGTCTGTCGAAACGTTGACTTACTTTTCCAGTGCAGCCAAAATAGGACAATTGGCGCACGGCAGCGAGCGCGCCGCTTTAGAATTCAGTTGGGATTTGGCATTGCGAGGGGCCTTCCCTGCCCGCCGGGATATCTCCAGGCACGTCTTACGCGTCCATCTTCCTTTCAGAGGCTTGCATTCAATGAGCTCGTGAGCATCCAACCACGCTTGCGCATCGGTATAAACCATCATTTTCTCCCTGGTACCCCCGAACCATACTCAACACAGCAACTCACCAACAAAAAAAGTCCTAGATACATCATTATACGCCAGCTTTGCTTCAAGAGTCAATGCATTTGTCAGTCGGACGCGACCGAGCCCGCAGTGAGATCATGCTCGTGATCAGCGAAAGCGAGGGTAGAGAACAACGAGGCTCGCATGGAGGGAGTCATACGACCGTCTCAGAAGCCGTTTGGGATAGAGATGTGTGCGTACGGGTGCTTCGAGAAGCGCCCTGATTCCTGGGCGGTTCACGGACCGCTCTTCCAGCAGTGCCCGTTGATTCTGGCATGTTGCCCGATCATGAGACAGTCACTCATGGGGCCCCCGTTGTTCCCAGGGGCCCCAGCTCGCAAGGACTTGAACCCTATTGGTGCAGGGCAGGAGCCACTCACACACCTTTCTCAGGACAGGATATTGAGATCCTGGAGCATTTTCTTCACTGCCTGGTACGCAGCAGAATCCGTCGGAATCTTGAGCAGCGGCTGACCTTCGAGGTCGAGGCTCACGAGGGTCTCATCGTAGGGTATCAGAGCTTCGGGTGCGTAGGGAAGCCTCCTTATCTCCTCACGGGTAGTGGGAGGGAGATCTTCCGTGGCCCCCTGGACTCGGCTCAACACCAGATGCTTGTTCTTGACCCGGCCCGACAGCTCGTCAATCAACTCCACAATACGGCCGATGGTCCGCAGGCTGCGTGGCGCGGGGTCGGAAATGATGAATAGGTGGTCCACCTCCTCTTCCGTTCGACGAGAAAGGTGTTCCATTCCTGCCTCGTTGTCTATGACAACTACTTGGTAGTTACTCGTGAGTCGCGAAATGATTTCCCTGAGAATGTTGTTGGCCATACAGTAGCAGCCCGGTCCTTCGGGACGTCCCATAGACAGAAAATCGAAGTCCTTCGTCTCCTCGAGCGACGCTTGAATCTGGTACTCCATAAACCTGTCCTTGGTCATTCCCCCCGGTATGGAGTCACCCATCTTTCTCGTATCCTCACGAACGCACCCCACGCTCCTCGGTGTGGGAAGTCCCAGAACTTCATGAAGGTTGGAATTGGAATCCGCGTCTATAGCGAGCAAGGGCTTCTTGCCCCCCTCTATCAGGGCCTTGATCATTAATGAGGTGATAGAGGTTTTCCCCACACCACCTTTTCCCGCTACGGCCAGCGTAATCGACATGTTCAATCCTTTCGACAGTCAGTCACCGCTCCCTCGCCTCCCATGGTGAGGTGGATCCGCGAATGTGTTGCGATGCTTGGAGTACTGGACGAGGTCAGTCGTAGTATAGGCACGATAGTCGCAGGAAGCAACGAAACAGCGAGGCCGCACAGGTACCTCGCTGTCTTGTCTTGAAAACCGCGCGCACAAGCTGCTGTGCCCAAGAGGGAAACGCAATGGACCGGCCCTACGAGGAAAAGATACCCGCCGGATCCAGAGAGTCCAGTTCGCTCATCACTTGGTATACACGCTCCGCGTCTTGTACTGTCATTCCCGCGCACCCGCAGGCCGGAGTGATGATGATGTGACGTGACAACACGGCACGGTCAATTCCCGCGCGCGCCAGGAGAGTACTGCCGTCTCGTATACGACGGATGACGTCCGAGGCCGACTCGTCTTGGACTTCATGGGTGTTCCGCACCGCCCCCCACGCCAAGAGTCCTCCCCTCTCAAGGAACCCGGCCACCTCCCGAGAATAGATCGAAAAGGATTCCATATAGTCCACTGCATCAAAGTTCACGATTCTGGCTTCTGTTTCCATGATGAGCCCCCAGTCCGTATTTCCGCAACAGTGGACACCCGGGATGGCCCCTCTCTCGACGACCATAGATATCACGTCGTTGAGTGACTCCAACACATCGTTCCTCGATACCCCGAGAAACGCGGACGAGCCATACGCCGTGAGACCCGGCTCATCGAAAAACACGATAATCCGGTCGGCAAATGGTCGGAAGAGCTCGACAAGCCAGACCGCCTTCAGCCCCATGGCTTTTACTGCCACATCCCGGAACAGGGGGTGATAGAATATGGGCTTTCGTGCTTCATCCGTGACGGTGAGTGCAAAGCTCAGAGGGCCCGTCACTTGGACCTTCAGGAAAGGGAACCGCATGGATTGGTCGCGCAACGTTTCAAAGAGCTCCCATATTCCCCTTCCATATGCCGGGCTAACGGAAAAGACCTCCGGGTCCCCGCCTTCAGCTATGGTGAGGTATTCCGAATAAAACCGCTCTACATCGGCCTCGGGGCTCCCACTGGTGTCGAAAAAGTAGGAGAGGTTTTCCAGGTCCACGACGAAGCGGGGCACATTCTCGGTGAACTGTATCCACATTTGTTCGCGGGGGTCCACGCGAGGCAATTGTGTCGCGTGTGGAGCCCTACGAAGGCTGGATAGCACCATATGTGAGGCTGCCGCTGAATCCACGTGGGGCAGGCTTCCTACGCCGGTACACAAGATCGCAGGCAGTCCATCGGTATCGACAAACGTGTCCATAAATCCTTCCTTCTCAAGGCGCTGGTCCGATCTGACCTCAGCGAGTCCGCCCGGCGTGTCGAAGTCGGGCGAACGTGCATCGCGGTTCTGACACGACGTAATTATCTTTCGCCACCCCCCGCTGTCAAGAACTCGCCTGCGGGACTCTGGACTTCTCAGCGTCCCAATCGGCTTGATTTCACGCGCGTGTGCCGGTATCCTTCAAAAACGGAATGCCGTTTCGGGTCTGTGGGGTTGCTTGTGGAACAAAGCCGGAAACGCACGATTTGGGTTCATCCCGCGAGCTACACATTTTCGCTCGAGGAACCGGAACGCATGCTTGAAACCATATGGTCCGAGCGGCCGGGTTGGGGATTTCTCCGTCGCAAGGACCTGTGGATCAAACAGGAGACTTCGGTGGAAGAGCTCCTTGGGAAAGGATACGTTCTGAAGAATACCGCACCTGCGGGGGGCGCGTGCGTCTGTCCCACGTGTGGGATGCACATTGAGGGAATTCCAGGGAATCTTGTAGCCAGGCACATGTCCGAATGCGCCGGGGCAGGAGAAGACTGGCAGAAGCTCGAAAACACCGTGATCGACGAGGTGAGAATCAAGCTGCACCTTGCAAAGATCCGTGCAGAAAAGCTCCGCATCGAAAGAGAGCTCGAGGAAGCTGAGAAACGGGAGCGTTTCGAGCGAATTAGGGAGGACAATCTCGCTCGACAGCGACAGAAAGATCGCAAAGCGCGCTTGAAGAGAGAAACAAGGGAAGAATTGCGCAAGTGAGCCCAAAAAAAAATGGGGACGATATACGTCCCCGTGAATTTGGAGGAATTGGGGTATCAACTATCAAGGGGAACCCGCTTTATCCCCTCGTTTTGTACCAGAGCTCCAGTTGAACCATACCCTGCTCACGGCCCTGGTTGGTGGTAACCTAGGTTCTTTTGCCCGCTGAAACATCTGTCATGGTTTGCATTTTCGTATCGGGGCCGGCGCTGCGCATGCAGGCGGAGGACACGGCATGGGCGGAGGGCACGCCATAGGGGCCCGAGGCATGAATACCGGAGGAGGTGCAAGCAGACCTCCCATGATAGCGGAAGGAATTCCGATGCACGCTCCGCAAATGCTCGAGCAGATTGAGAGAATTCCGCCACACAAAGCGAAGGGCGAAGGAGGCCCGCAGGTCGGAGGAGCACAGGTTGGCGGCGGACACGGAGCATACGATGGGGGCGGACAGACTGGGGGCCCGCCGGCTGCGGCGGGGCATACGAGTGCGCTGGCCGCGCACAGCAGACATAGTGCGATTGCGAAAACTCTTGTCACCATACCTCATCCTCCTTTGGTTCAGATCCTTCAGATAATGCTTGAGGGCGTAAAACTCAAGCGAAGGACACTGAATATCGAGCCTTGGTCGGCTTCGTTGACAAGGGGCTTTAACATGGGGGTCCGGACGTGTCAAGCAAAAATATTGATTGCTCGCAGTTATAATGAAAGCGTATGCATGTCGTGATTTGATACATATATCTGCTTGTTTAAACAGCGCTTCTATGGCAGAATAGATCCGCAGTTTTCCCCGCGCGTCGGGCACTGCAATCTGAATCATAGGCAGGGCAGTTTTTTGCCTGCAGGACCAGGACTGGAGGCGATAAAGGATGCGACGTCCCACTCTTAGAATCTCCATACTTCTCCTAGTACTTCTCGTGCCGAGTCTCGGATTCGGCCAAGCCAGACCTTCCTCAGAGGAGCATTTTCTCGATCAAGAGGCACTCCGGGTTGCCACTCAGGCCGACGCGGTGGAACTGTACAACGCGGGGGTGGAAGCTCTGAGGAAGGATCGGCTGGACGAAGCCATCAGCCTGTTTACCAAGGCCCTCGAGCTCGATCCTCGAGACCACCTTGCGTACAATAACAGGGGTGTCGCTTTCAAGAGAAAGGGCTCTCTGGACAAGGCCATTGAGGACTATAACCGGGCTTTGGAGATCACCCCGGACTACGGGTACGCGCTGGCCAATCGGGGAACCGCGCGCTTCAAGAAGGGTGACCTTGACGGCGCCTTGGCTGACCTTGTCCATGCCGTGAAGTTGCGGGGCAAGGATAGTGTGATCTACACGACGCTCGGGCTCGTAAGAAAGGAAAAGGGGGATCTGGATGGTGCTGTTAAAGAGCTCAAGAAAGCCGTGGCGTTGAACAAGAAGAACGAGCGGGCCTTGTCTGCACTGGGCGAGACGTACGAGGCCGGACGCAATTTCGAGGATGCCATAGACTCTTACCGTAAGATAATCGATCTGAGAGGCAAGCAGGGGGACGTGGTCGCGCTGAAGCAGAAGATTGAGGCCTTGGAAAAGTCATGGGCAGACGACCTGTACCGCCGAGGATTGGAAGAGTATAAGAAGGGGAACTCCACCGAGGCCATAGGCCTGTGGACGAAAGCGCTCAAGATAGTGCCCGAAAAAGTCACAGTGCTCAGGGACCGCGGTCTGACGTACCACAAGTCGGGGAAACCAGGGAACGCTGTCAAGGACTTTACCGATGCCATCGAGAAGGACCCCTCGAACGCGGAGCTCTATCGCATCAGGGCAGATGCATATTACAAGCTCAAGAAGCAGGATGAAGCGCTCGAGGATTATAACAAGGCCATCGAGCTCAATCCACGGGATGCGGTGGCATACAATAACCGTGGGCTCGTGTACCACGAGCGCCAGGAGCTTGAGCGCGCACTGGAAGATTACAACAGGGCAATCTCGCTCGATTCGGGTAATGCGACCTTTTACGAAAACAGAGCACTGATTCATCTTGCCCAGGAACGCACCAGGGCCGCGCTGGATGACTATCGTAATGCCCTAAAGCTCACCACCGACAAGGAACTGAGCGCACGGATGCAGGAGCGCATATCAGCTCTGAGTGAACACATTGGAGAACAGACTCCACGATCGGCCATTTCCCTTCCCGAGCTAACGAACGCCGGCCAAGCCGGTCCCGAGGGTTCTGCAGAGCGACGGGAGCAATGATGGAGGCATTCTCGAAGCCCGACCTCGCCTGAATAGGGCCCTTGCCACCATTCTCGACGCGCAGGGGTCGGATCCGAAAGGAGGAGTACGTGCTAACCATCTCAGGTCGGTGCTCTTTCGTATCCGTAATGTCTCTCGTCGTCTGGGGCCTGTGCTCTCTAACGTCAGCGGACCCTCCATTCTCCGATTCTTGCCGCCACTCGCTCTGGGGCAGTCTCCCTCAGTGCGCACGCGAAATAGGCAGGGCCGAAGGAATCACCCTTGTAGAAGTTTCTGAGGACTTGCCCCAACGGGCAAATCCGGAGGAACCGTTCGTCTCTTGGCTCGTTTGGCCGATACAAGACTGGAAGAACGCGGATACATTTATCAATCGGGCTGTTCCTTTCTCAATGGATGCTCAAACGCCGATAGGCACATTTTATCTGGGGGTCAGGCCTGGAATAAGAGCGGTACGAAAGAAGGGAGATGTGGAGGGACTACTCACCCTGCTTTGTTTCGATCCCAATAGGAAGGGGCCGCTGCAATACCCATGGCCCGAAATGTTCACCAAGGCCCGCGAGGAAAAGATGCTGACTCCAGCACAAGAGGACTTGCTGGCCACTGTAGAAGAATACCTGAAACAGAAGTATCCCAGGCTGCCCCGGGAGTGGGCCGACTTCACACAGGCGACCTATGTAATGTACGCAAGGCGCCAACTGCTCACAGTACTCACAGAGCTTTACTCATTGCCGCCAGGGTGCCGGCCGAAAGCGCTGGATCCTCGAGAATTCTTCAATCGCGACCAGCGAATACGACTAAGAGCCCAGGGGCACGCAATTCCTGGAACGTGTCTGCTTCGTTGCGAACGCGATAGACTTGTTGTGGAGCTGAAGAATTGCCCCGTTTCCCAGTTGGTGGCTCAATGGAATAGAATTGTCCACGACAAGCTCGACGAAACGGGAAGAAATACTTTTCGTCTCAGGGCGACCGACAGCCGGACGCATGACGAGCTCGACATAACACTCGACGTCACGGGCGTTCCACTAGACGAGGCCGCCAGGATAGCGCTCGGTGCATTACTCAATGTCCCGGGCATCCAAATGGATGAGTGATCGGGTCGTTCTCCGACAATGATCGTCTGCCGGACACTCCGAGGCGACCGATCAATTCTCAGCGAGTTTTGCTATCCGCCTACCCCAGTCGTCCTTCTTGACCATGAAAGCAGGATCGCCCTCGAGCAACTCAAGCGCCTTCTCTTCCGTTACGCCGGCCATGCCGGCAAGTTTTTTCACCCTCCGCCACTCCCATCGCGTCGAAGAAAGAGCTTCTTTCATGATCCGAAGGGGCACAGCATTCTCCAGGGAGCGGAGCACGTTGGCTGGAGCTTGCTCGCGAGCTCCTGCAGCTTGCTCGTCGGCCGGGACGTTCTCCACTCGGGACTCGAGCTCTTCTAACCTGGTTCCCAGGGCTGCAACCTCCTGGCGGATGACACCCATCTCCGACTGAACCGCCTCTTGAGCAGCATTCGGCCCTGGCTCGCGTGTCAGTGTCTCCAGTGTTGTCAGGTCGCGTCTGACGCGTTCCACGTCTTGCGCGAGAGGCGACAAGGCGGAAGCGAATTCCGTGGAAAGGTCTCGTTTTGAGACGGAATCCAGCTCTGATTGTAGCCGATCGAGACGCTCGTCCAGTAGCTTCACCTGGTTTTGGAGCGGTGAGATAAGCTTTTCTTCACGGTATCCGGATTGGGCCCCATCGATCTGCGCCACCCTGCCCTTCAGCTCGACCACATCGGCCTTGAGGCTTCCGATGTCTTTGGCGATCGGAGCAATTTCTTCTCTGATAGCTATCGACAGATCGCTGCGTCGCAGGCTCGCTCTCCTATCGAGAAACGCGCCTATTTGGTCGCGGAATCGCGTAATAAACCACACGAGGAGTATGAAGAGGAGAAAAGGCCAGTCCAACAGATGTCCGAGAACTTTCCCGGCCAGTTGGATTGCCTGATCGATTATATTGACCATGCTGGGCTCCTTACTGCGTTTCGAATGTGTGCGCTCTCTCAATAAGGCCGCAGGGGGTCGCGCTTGCTGCTGGCACGATGTGTGCAACCCTCATGAGCTGTGGCATTATATGTAAAGGGGGGGCAGAATCGTCAAGAATTATCTCTTTCTTATTCCTCTCAATCGCCCTGTGTCTCACTGCGGGCATCATCCAGAAGGGTGTTGTCCGGGAAACTGCTGTCCGAAGACATGGCGATCTGTACTGCCCCACATTGAATACGCGTGGCATTCATCGCAGTTGAAAGCCAATGAGCCTTCGATCGACATGTGCACATACAGGGGGTGGAGATTTCCCAACAGTACCTGTCGAGCTCTTCACTCGGGGCCGACACGAGAGTGAAGCTCGGCCAACGCCTTCACGACGTCGTCTATGACTCGGTTTACGAATGAGGTTCGGACCTGTTTCTAATACTCTGCACTATAGCTCGTGGGCACATCTTTTTCGATGGCACGCACGAGCGCTTCTGCTTCCTTGCTATCCGCTAGTGGAAAATCGACGACGAATTCGGATCCCCCATTGCTTTCGCATTGGGAGATGTGACCGCATTGCTGGCACATGTCCAGCCAGCCGGGGCCTCGGCTTTCCGCCTCGAGAAGATGCGGACATCTCTGGCTCGTAAAAGAGACCTTGAACCGGTAAAGCTCTGAAAACATGCGTATGCGAAGGAGGTCAATGCCCTTTCCTCCTGCATTGAATGAATAGGGCCTCTTGGTGGCATAATCTTCGGTGTTCTGGACAGGGTAGAAGCCCTCAAAGATCCGATCCTTTTCCCTCTCAGGTATTCCGATGCCCGTGTCCCGAACTCGCAGGATATACCGATCGCCTTCGACGACGCCGCTGACCCTCACCTTGCCTCCGTCAGGAACAGCTTCAATGGCATTCCGAACCAGTCCCTCCATGATGGCCCGCAGCACATGCCCTGGGATGAGCAGTTCCGCTTCCTCCAAATCAAAAGCGAGATCGATCTTTCTGTTTTCCTCGTCCGCCTTGCATCTCACGTACGCGTGGACGTCGTTTCCGAACTCCTTTATCTGGATTCGTTCGAGCTCATCGTGTCGAGTAGGAAAGGTCTTCTCGAGCCACTGGTGGATCACGGAAGCTGCACGAGCGATCTCGGGGGTATATTCCGTTTGCACCTCCATGAGGTCGAGTGCAGCCTTGAGAAAGCCCGTTATCTGGCGTCGCTCCCAAGAATATCCTGTTCTCATAATGCTTTCGACTTGAGCTTCAAGCCGGTTGAGGCCATCGACGTGGCGCTTCATACGCTCTACGGGTCGCTCAAAGCCTTCGACCCCTCTCTCGCTCAGTTTTCGTTCCATTGTAGCCAGTGTACCCCTGATTACCGCCAGGGGAGTCCTTAGCTCATGGGAGAGATGATTGAGGATTTTCGACTTCGCCCGGTTAAGATCTTCCAATTGTTGATACGACTTGAGCAGTTCCTCGAAAAACATGTAGTTCTCGACGGCCATGGCTACGACACCGGCAAGGGAGGAAAGGATCTGAACGTCATCTTCGGTAAACTGCCCGTGCCTCCTGTTCATGGTCACGAGACAACCGATCGTCTTCTCCCTTGTGTGGAGTGGCACAATGATTTCATTTCGAATCGAGAACCCCGCCTTGTACTCGAATGGCTTGAAAAACAGCGGATTGGCTGAGGGATTGTTCAGGAGGGCCGGTTCCCCCGTCTGAAAAACCTGCCCACTAATGCTCTTGTCGAGAGGAATACGCAATTCCGTAGATTTTGCGTCGATGATCCCTTCGTCATCCTGGGCTTCTCTCCAATAAAGATCACCTTTCCGCTCGTCATACAGCAGGACCCCTGCAACTTCGGTATCCAACGCGGTACGCAGCTCGTTCATAAGGACTTCGAGGAGATGATCCAGGTCCATCGTAGTGGCAAGTGCCATGCTCGAGCGATACAGCATCTCCAGGTCGTCCCGAGACTTCTTCACCTTCTGGTACATAGTGGCATTTTCGAGAGCAAGGGCTATGCTTCCGGCCATGGAGCTCAACAGCTTCTCGTCGGATTCCGTGAAATCCCCGCCGATCTTGTTCATCGCCATCAAGACGCCGATGGTCTTTTCTCTCGTATTCAACGGAACCTGAAGGACCTTGCGGATTTGGAAGCCGCTCTTTTTCGTCATCTCGGGGTAGTATCGAGGGTCTTTGGACGTGTCGTTTACCCGAGCGGGTTTATTGTGTCGAAAAACCCATCCTGCTATGCTCCCATCAAGAGGGAGCCGCAACGCTTCCGACTGGGGAGCGAGAATCTTGCGAGCATCTCGGATCTGTCTCCAGTAAAGGTCGCCCCGGGTCTCATCGTAAAGTAGCACTCCGGCACCTTCGACGAGGAGAGCCTTGTTTACCTCGTCAATGACAATCATGAGCATTTCGTCGAGGTCCATGGTAGAGGCGAGAGCCTGCGATATATTGCAGAGAATGGACAGCTCGAAAAGCTCGTGGTGCTCCAACTCCATGGCGGTGTCGATGCAGTCGCCCGCTATTTTCTCCAGTTCTTTGACCCGCAGCTCCAATTGCTCGTACGTGGGCTTCGCCATTCGGCGCTCTCCTTTAGTCATTGATAGGCTTGACGGCTCTCTTGGACAGCACTGCAGTATCGGATCGCTTGATACCATTGCGACAGAGGTCCCGAAAGTTGTTCACACCGGTAAAGAATTCCCGCATCATAATTACCCAGAAATATCGGCCCCTGCGCGTTAGTCTCAGCGAACCGTTCTGGCGCTCCAGTGCAGAAAGGACCTTGAAGAGGGCCACCTCCTTGCGCAGGCTTTTCATGAACATCCCATCATATTTCGCTTCAGCCCGCGCAATATCAAGGGATTCGCCGAACAGTTTCATCATGAAGTGGTACTGAATCTGTTCAGTCAACGAAAAATCCTTCCTGGCTAAGAGAGGCAAGACGCCAGCCGCGATATGTTCCAGGTATTCGGGGACTGAGAACGTATTTGCATAACACGCTCCATTCACATAGCCGAACGAGCCGCTACCTACTCCCACGTAGTCGTCGTAATCCACAATGTACTCGTCAATCATGGTGTTCTTTCTGGAAAAACACCAGGATGTTCCAAAGTTATACGACCCCTGCAACATTTCAACAATGCGCTCGTAAAAGACCTTCTCCTGCTGGTAGCGTATAGCTCCAAAGCGGGTGGCCAACTCCTTTCGAGTCATATCAGAAACCATTAGTGGATAAAAGGTCACCTGGTCAGCTTCGATGTCTTGAATTATCCGCACGTCCGTCTCCAGAGCAGCCAGGCTCTGTGAAGGGAAATTGAAGATCATGTCCACATTAAGCGTGTCAAACGTCCCCATGAGTCGCTGCAGCTTGCTTCGGATCTCCTCACCGCTCCCGTACTTGTGATATCGCTCCATCTGACGCAACAGGCCATCATCGAAACTCTGCACTCCTACCGAAAGCCGGTTCACGCCAGAGTCCTTCAGAATGCCAATGACTTCGGCGTTCAGGTGATTTGGATTTGTCTCCACCGATACCTCTGCAATGGGAAAAGACTTCCTTAAAAAATTCAAGAGATCGCCGAGCTGCCTCGGGAGGACCGTAGGGGTGCCGCCCCCAATGTACGCTGCAGTAAATTCGAATCCCAAATCCTTGTACATCCGAATCTCGGCTGTCAAAGCATTGAAGTACTCTCGCGCCAGATCTCTGTCGAGAGGGAACCGATTGAACGAACAGTAAGGACAGAGTTCCTCGCAAAACGGGACGTGGGCGTACAGGAGGTACGGTCTATCCTGTTTCGCCGCCGGGGCCGCAACGGAGCCAAGCATGTCAAATGAGAGCAGTTTGGAATACTTGTACTTGAGGAACTCTGTGAGCGCTTTTTCCACAATCATGATCAAAAGCCTTTGAGTTTAGTTCGCCAGATTCTTTCGGGCCTCGTTTCGGTACGGTTTTATTACTGGACAAGTCCGCACGCAGGGAGACAGCCGTTCTTAGCAAAGCTTATTATACTGAATATCTCCCATCTTAACCAGGAGCCGCTAGGTGAGTCGCATACCCTGTCCAGGTCTGAGATAATCCCGAAAAATTCAACGGATCAGAGGAAGGTCTGCACATCGCGGTCTGGGCGCGGCATCGGGATTGCGTCGATCCTGACACCCGCATTCGAGTCGGCGCCGGCCGATGGGGGCTTTTGCGCTTGACACAAGAGGGTTACGGGTGTTAGAGGTTGTTCATAATATGAATATTCGATGCAATGCTATGATCCTGAAGAAGAAACCCCGTAATCCTGCAGACTATCCTGTACTCGGCATCCTGTCTCAAGGCCCCGCCCATGGTTACGACGTCTGTCGCGAGCTCCGCGAACAATTGGGGGAGATATGGAGGCTCCGCACGAGTCACACCTACGCCCTGCTGGCCGGTCTCGAGAAGGATGGCCTCGTCTGTTACGAGCGTGTGGACCAGGAGACACGGCCTGCCAAGAAGGTTTTCAGTATCACAGAGGAAGGCCGACAGAAATTCCTGGAATGGGTCCGTGCACCTGTTGCAAGTGTTCGCGATATCAGGCTAGAATTCTTGGCGAAACTATATTTCGCGCGGTCTATCTCCCCCGCGGCAACGACGGATCTGGTTTCTGGCCAGTTGTCGGTGTGCCGCAGCAACATAAGACGGCTCACGGACCGTAAACGGTTGTGTCGGCCTGACATCGAACGGGCCGCGTTGGATTTCCGGCTGGCCATGTTGCACGCAGTGGAGGCATGGCTGGTCGGTTTGGGCGAGCCTCACCATCACGATCCCGGCAGTCGATTTCACGGGCCGCGCACGTCCTTGGTGAAAGGCGATCCCACTGAAACCGTCTCAAAACTCGGGACACACCAAAAATAGTAGCACGATTTAGCGTCGATGCGTGGAAAGGCACCCTCACCCCAACCCTCTCCCAGTGGGAGAGGGAGCCGGAAGAATCCCCTCTCCCCCGCTTCGGGGGAGAGGGTCAGGGTGAGGGGGTGTGCCACGATTATCACGGACCGCAGGCTTTTGAGACACTTTCCACCGGGTCGTCCCTACGGACGGACCAAGAGTTCTGCCAGCTTTGTCGTTGCATGACTATTCATGTCATGACTAACCCCACAAAAAAATATTTGCTCCCTCTCCACCCTCAACAGCGCGCTACCCGCCCAGCGAACAAACACCCAAAACAAGGCTCCCTCATGCAGTTCCCGCTCTGCGGGAAATCCAGGCCTCTGTTCCTGTCCGAATTCTCCCCGAACTCGGTGGCTATGTCTGAGTTTGTATAGACCCAAATCATACCCCTCTCCTTGTCAAGGGATTTTTCGCCCACCGTCGCAAGGGGCCATCGGCTACTCACGTCTTGTCTGCAAAGGCCAATCTCCGGTGGTTTCGTAGCATTCGCAAGAACTGCCAGATGCTTGGTGTCGTGTAAGCCTTGCCGATTGCCTGAACCTCGGCATCGGCCCTGAGCTTCTCGTAATTGGAGCACACGTATGCGACTGCCTCCGGAACATGGCGTCGGGCTTTTTCCAGATTGACCTCCACGGTTTGCCGCAGTGTTTCTCGGAATTCAATCCCATACTGAGCTCGAAACAATATGGGGCCGGTGTCTATATGACTGTCCATCTGATGAACAGTGAACCCCGTTTCTCGGATCCCCTCGTAGATCGGCCATATCACCCCATATGCACCCTGAAATCGTGGAAGGAGCTCTGTGTGCACGTTTATCATGCCATATCGAGGAATGGAGAGAATGGTGCTTGATATATAGCCGTTTCCCAGCGACAGTCCCAGGTCGGGGAGGCACTCGCTCAACAGATCTTTCGTCCTTCCGGAATTGACGTAATCCGTTTGGACCAGGTCAATGCCCAGCATCTCACAAACATCGGCCAAATCCTCGGCCCCCTTGTCTCTATACCACTCACGAAGCCTGATTCCATTGAGAACACCCAAGGGGCCGATTCGGAATGCTTTTCGTATCTTCCGCTTCAGGAAAGGCCAAGAGCGGGGCATAGCATTATGCTGAAGAAAGACACGTGCGACTTCGAGACCAGGTGTTCCGCACAGAACCGGCAAGCAACGCGACGCAAAACCTCGTCGCATCGATGTGAGGATGGCAAGTCTCATTCCGGGTATCTCCCACTGGTGCAGAGAAAGTACTTGATGTGTGACAACGGCCATTGGACCTCGAAATGATGTCGTGGAACGCAGTATACGTTGGTTTTGCTGGGCACTATGGAACCCCTGAATCCCCCAAAGCAGCCCCTGTAACCGGCTTCCTTTACCATTGACAATGAGGCCCTATCCGAATCGAGCCTGGTGCCATACGGCCAGGCTATGTACTTGCACTCTACCCCCAATTCGTGCTCTATCTGTTGTTTGGATCCGGCAATCTCGTCGAGCAACAGAGCGGGATCTGCCGATATTGCCGAGAATCTTGCATGGCTCTTTGTGTGAGATCCCACTTCAAATCCGAGCGACACCATTCGTTCCAGATCAGACCATTTTACCGTTTCGATGGGAGCTTTGTACCTGGCCTTTTTCATACATAATTGACGGCTCGTACTCCAATTGCCTCCCACAAAGGCCGTCGGGACGAAAACTATTGCAGGAATATTGTATTTGCTCAGAATCGGAACAGCGTTTGTGGCAACATTGCGGAAACCATCGTCGAATGAGAGGTGAAAATATCTACCGTCAATTTCTCGTTTGCCGGTAACCATGTCGATGCATGTGTTGGTGTTCACAAACTCTCCCAACTGAGTGAGCGCCCGAATCATCATCTCGAACGCAGCTCTCTGGTCGTCAAAAACGTAGTGACAAAAGAGCGCTTTCAGAAATCTCCCATTGCAGGACGGCTGGACGGCGCCCAGCGCTCTCAGGGCAATATCTCGGAAGAGCTGCCTCGCTCTGCCTCTGACTCCCGTTGGATTCCGAATTACCTGCTTCCAGCTCGTGGCGTACTCGCGTTGAAATTCCACCGGAGCATTTCCTCCTCGGATGACCATGTCGTGTAAGAAGTGTGTTTTTGCCTCTGTTTCGGTTTTTCACGCAGAGAGCCGCGTTGGGGTCGGAGGATCTACAAACGTCTTAAGCCACAACTCGACACAAGCCACAGCAAGGAGAGGATATGCAGCGTCAATCATCCCGCGGGAGCTCATGTCCAGCAGCCGCTGGACCTCTGCAGAATCGAAAAGCATGTGCTTGCTCAACGTGGCTGCGCTGAGAAGGTCGCTGAGAAAATCCGGAATAGGCTTTTGAAACCATGATCTGATGGGTACCATGAATCCGGTTTTCGGACGGGCAAGAATACTACTGTGAAGGAACGGCTTCATGGCACGTCTGAGGATCCACTTTCCCACGGATCCCCTTTGTTTGAAATCGGGGGGCAGACTCGCCACAAAAGACATTAAGTCAGGATCGAGAAATGGAACTCGCACCTCCACTCCGTGAGCCATGCTCATCTTGTCCGTGTAGTTGAGATTGTGGTCGGTCAAGAAATGTTTTGCGTCCAAGAAGAGGAGCCGGCTAATGGGTGGAAGGGTCTTGGGCAGTTTTTCCAGAGAAGCCAGCAAGCCATTGGAGGAGGTGCTCGATGAGGTCGCGAGGTCTCGCAAGTGCGGGCCATAAAGCAGACGTGTTCGAGAGGCCGCAATCCACTGGAAGTAACCGAGGATCCGCTCGTTTTCGGAACGATCTGCATATTCGAAGGCTTTCCTGACACGCCGCAAGAGGGGCCTGGAGACCGGGAGCTTTTCGGTGGCTTCCCGAACAACCCGGCGCACACGAACGGGGAGCCATGACCAGTATTTTTCAAGCAACAAAGCCCGGTGACGCCGGTATCCGCACAGTATGTCATCTCCTCCTGCACCTGATAGCAGTACCTTAACTCCGTGGTCCCTGGCAAGCTGGCTGATGTAGGCAACCAGGAGAGCAGCGGGATCTGCCTGAGGCTCATCGAGATGGTACACCATCGCGGGCAGGTCGGTGGGGGCAACTGCATCGGCCTCGATTGTGTGAAGACGCACGTCCAGATGCTGGGCCGCGACTCTTGCGAACGCGGAATCATCCACGAATCCCTCTCGCCGTGCGTTCCTGGTAACAATGGCGAAGCAGGAGAACGAGGAGTCGGTAAACTCACGGGCCATTGCCACTATGGAGCTGGAATCCAGGCCGCCGGAGAGGAAAGCCCCCAGAGGAGCGTCGGAGATTAACTGTCGCTTCACCGAAGCCTTTAGCCGTGCCTGCAAGCACTCAATGGCTTCGTCCAGGTCCACTGATGCTGGGGTATCCGTGTAAGGAAGCTCATAAAACTGCCATCGTCTTTCAACACGACCGTTTCTCACCTTCAGCGCCCATCCGGGCTCCAGTTTTTTCACCGCCTTGAGCATGGTGCGGGGAGACGGACACCACAGATAGGTGACATAGCTATGGACCGCCTCCGCGCATATTTCCCTAGGGATTGAAGGTTCAGCCAACAAAACTTTGAGCTCGCTGGAAAAGATGAAACCCTTGGAGGCTTCGGAATAGTATAGCGGCTTCACTCCGACTCCGTCCCGAGCCAGGAACAGGGAACGGTCTCTCCGATCGAATATGGCGAAGGCAAAGATACCGTTCAGTTTTTCCAACATAGAACTCCCGTCTCTGAGGTACAGGTTGAGCAAGACCTCCGTGTCGGTGCGGCTCCTAAATCGGTACCCTTGGGACACCAAAGTACCTCGCAGATCTTGAAAATTGTAAATCTCGCCGTTGAACACGATGGCGACTGTACCTGTCCAGTCCCACATGGGCTGACTCCCGAGAGGTGAAAGATCTATTATTGAGAGCCGCCGGTGGGCCAGTCCTACCTCGGAAGAAGGATCGTAATAGATGCCGCAGTCGTCCGGCCCCCGGTGGGCAATAATGTCATTCATGCGTCCGAGAAGCACTGGATCAAAACTGCCTTGGAAGCCGCTGATTCCACACATGTGTTACATAGCCCCTCACGCAACCGTGCCCTGCGAGGTGGTGGCACGCGTTGGGAATGCGGCACAGGCCCTATTCGGGCGAGGGCCAGTTTGACGAAACTGTCTCGGAATGTCGGCACGTGTTAGGATCGTGGCACGCTTCTTTTTTTGCACCCTCACCCTAGCCCCCTTCCGACCGGAGAGGGGACTTGCAACCGCCCGGAATGACAGAGCCCTCTCCCTCTGCGAGAGGGTGGGGTGAGGGCTCCATGGGCAGCATTCTCCCTCGCCGTACGACTTTTTCTTCTGTTGCCCAAGTCTTGAGACAGTTTCATAGATCTAGCTTTTCACTCTCTCGCTATCTTTCCGATTCGCGTCCTGTTCCGTCTCCGAATGCTTCCCTCTCCTGGTGAGTCGTTTTGAGTCGCTCGGCCTGCTTCGCAACGAATGCTTCGTAACATATGTCCACCATCCGCTGGTACGGCTTCGCTTCGTACCGTTCCTTCACCAACAGGTAGCCGCGCTTCACGAGCCTCTGCCGCTCCTCTGGGTCCGAAAGAATACACAGTGCCTTCTCGGCAAAGTCCTTCGGATTGAGCGGGTCGAAACGGAGGGCAGCGTCGCCGAAGATGTCCCGGGCGTACGGTCTATCTGCTATGAGCACCGGTTTACCAGCACTCATTGCCTCGAGCGGCGGCTGTGGTCCGCTCTCGACGAGAGAAGGAAGTATTAGCATGTCAGCTAGCTCGTATGCCTCACGCAGCTCGAACGGTCCCAAGTACCCTATGCACGACACGAACGGCACCCTTGAGAAACGGTGATCTCGCGGAACCGTCAGAAAGAGGCGAGCAGCAGGGCGCACCTGCCGTACAAGGTCCAGCCCTGTGATGGCAGTTTCGATCATTTTATAAGGATTGGGGTCGCCGACGTAGAGAATCCTTCCCCCTTCCGGTGTCCGGCGCATAGGATCCAGGGTACGATGGCGCCTCACTTCCTGTGGTAACTTGCGGGCAGAAGAATAGATTACTTCGATCTTTTCGGCAGGCACGCCAAGACTCCTGTTCAGACAATCACGCATTACAGAGCTCTGACAGATGATGCGTGCAGCCGTCAGGCAAGATCTCTTCATTTGCCGGCCGTATGCGCAAGCTCGTGCACGGTCGAATAACGACTCCAGGGTCGCCACGGCCTCGCGACTGAACATGAGGGACTGCCGCACATATGTCACGTGGGGAACACCGAACCGCCCGCGACCGAAATTGGCAGAGACAAACAAAAGATCAGCTCCCAAAGCCCTGCACGTCAATCCTAGGAGCAATTCATACCAGAGGATTCGAGCGAAGTAGGAGCGATCGACCCAATCGTTCTCGATCACGCGAAGCTTCTCAGAAACAGGGAGCTCCACCCGAGAGCGGGATTTCGGAGAGCAAAAGAGGGTGATGCGCAATACCCTCTGATCAGCCACTGCTACGGACAGGAATTCGAGCAGACCGGTTGCCCCACCCCCTCGTCTGGCGCCCATTCCATCGACTGCCAAGTGCATTGCCCGCGTCACCAACCTTTCTCCCGACATCGGGGCTCCTGTTCAGTAACAGTATATTTTCAATGCGCTCCGTCATGGTTCCAAAGGTGAGCTATAGAATTGAGCTTGTCGGGAGGCAGTGTTCTTATTGGCTTCCATCCTGAAGGCTTTCTTGCCACCAATAGCCAGGAATCTTTCAAGCCGTCAAAGACGTTGGTGACTGCCACATATATGGGCTTCAGCCGCGGTGGAACTTTTTCCAGCATGTGGTCGCATCCCCTGAGCTCGACAATCTCAAGATCAAGATACCCCCCCAATTTCACGAGATCGTCTCTGACATATTCTCTGACGTGTCCCCTCCATCGTGATGGCCACCAATAAAACTGATCGAACGGAGGTAAGTTCGATTTGCCGAGAACCACCCTCGTCCGTTTTCTGATGTTCACGGCATTGGGAACGGTGATCAGCAGGTATCCTCCCGGCTTGGCGAGTTGTAACAAATCGTTGAGCAAGTCGCGAGGAGAATCATGCCAATGTTCCAAGACATCCTGAAGCAAGATCATGTCAAAGGATTCGGATCGGAATGGCAGTCCTCCTCCTGCGGCCACCACAAGGTCGATTCCGCATCGTGACGCAAAACTCACTATTTTCTCCCTGTTTCCCGGGAGCATATGCCAGTGGTCCTGTAAGTCGTCATATCCGGTACAGGTATATCCAAGAAATTGCAGTACGGCTGTCTTGTCACACGGTCCGCAGCCGAAATCCAAGATTCTTACTCCCTGTGCCATATGCCTCATAACAGTACGTCCGATGCTGTAATAGACCTCTCTTGGCTTATCGTCTTTCGTCATGTAGTGGGGAAAAGGGAAATTGTCGACGGCCTTCCGCACCGCACGGTCAAGTATCTCATTCATGTTCGCGACTTGAGGACAAGATTTCATAGGTACGGGTACGTATTTGCGACAGCTTCCTTTAGGGAAGGACAGCTTCAGAGTTTTTTTCAATACTGGACAGGGCTGAAGCGACCGCGCAACCGTATTTGTGCAATCGTCTACTTAGGAAACATCTAGAGCTTTAGCGCGTGAGCTCTGCACCAGAGCTCCAGAATCGTAAGTGCATACAGACGATTCCAGTTCGATCTCAGCGTGCCTTCACAACGAAAGAGCCTGGTGACGTATCTGCTGTCCAATAAGCCCGACGACGATTCACCGAGCACCTCCTGAATGTGCTTCCCCCAACGGCCCATGAACCATTGTGAAATCGGCATGACGAATCCCTGTTTCCGGTTCAGATTGAGCGTACTGGGTAACAGCCCTCTGGCAAGGGCACGCAAAAGAACTTTTCTTTGTCCGTCAGCCACCTTATATTTGTCCGGAACAGAGCGATACGCAAACTCAACTATCCTGTAATCAAGGAGTGGGGCCCTGGATTCGATAGATGCCAGCATGCTGGCACGATCCACTTTGAGTAGATACGAGTCTGGAAGCGTCGTCATGAAATCGCTTTGCATGGCCTGCCGGAGTAATGAATGTTGAGCTATGCAGTGTCCGGCCTTCCGCCTCTCCGGAGCGCCGACCTCAATCTTCGTCACTATCTCGTGGTTCAACAACCGCGTGCGTGAATGCTTGTCAAAAAAAAGGTTAATATGGGCAACCGATCGTGGGAAATCCTTTCCGAAGCCAATCATGTGATTCCTGAACCGCAACCCCACGGGCATTCCGGGAAACACCCGGTCTGAAAAAAGTGATCTTACAGCCGGAGGTACTGCACGTCGGGCTCGTTCAAGCTTCAAGATAGAGCTATAGTGGATGTAACCTCCGAATAACTCATCCCCGCCATCACCCGTCAGCGCAACTTTGGCGTGATCCCGGATCGCTCTTGAGACCAGATAGGTTGGGATCATCGCATGATCGGCACAGGGCTCGTCGAATTTTGGCGCCAGTTCCAGCATCAGGCCTGGGCTGGGCTCGTCTGCACGAATCTCCGTATGTTCCGTGTTCAAGTGGTCGGAGACGATCTTGGCATACTGCCCTTCGTCATACCTGTTGCGACCGGGAAAAGACACGGTGAAGGTCTTCAGCCGCCCAGGTGATGCCTCCCTGGCAAGAGCGGTTATCACGCTCGAGTCGCAGCCGCCGCTCAGAAGTACTGCGATAGGCACGTCAGAGATTAGCTGGCGCCGGATTGAATCCCGAAGAAGACCTTTGAGCTGATCGCACAGGTCCCCAATAGATATGGTCTCGCTTCCTGCTGGCTCCGGAAGCTCCCAATATTGCCACATTCTCAGAGAGCCCGTCTCGGTATTATATGTCATGGCATGGGCCTGAGGCAGCTTTGCGACTCCTTCTATGATTGACATGGGACAGGGAACATGGCCGTATGCAAGATAGTAGTTGATGGCATCCAAATTTGGTCTTTTCGGCGCTGTCGGGTGAGCCATTAGAGCCCTGAGCTCCGACGCGAAAAGCAATTGGTCTTCAGAGTGTCTGAAATACAAGGGCTTTTCTCCAGCGCGATCTCGAGCAAGAAACAGTACGCGAGCACCGTGATCGTAAATACAGAAGGCGAACATGCCGTTCAGGACCCTCAGGCAGTCTGTTCCCCATTCCCGGTATGATGCAAGAATGACCTCCGTATCGCCATTGGTTCGGAACACATGGCCCTTGCCTTGGAGATCTTTTTTCAATTCCATAAAATTGTAGATTTCTCCATTGAATACTATGGTGAGGTTCCCTGTGCAGTCCTGCATCGGCTGACCGGCACGTCGTGAAAGGTCGATGATTGCCAGCCGCCTGTGCGCGAGTCCGAGCCTGCGATCGCTCGAATACCACTCACCGGCATCATCCGGGCCTCTATGGTGCATAGTGTCCCTCATGACCGCAAGAATTCCAGGGTCAATGGGCGCCCTCAGCGAGGCCATTCCCACGATTCCGCACATCGGATGAACCTCTCGATTAGCAGGACTGCCCCCTGGCATCCTTTTGGTGGAGGTGATTGGTCCCTGCAAACGGTAGGGACGGGCTTCTCCGTGTTGGCACACGTCTTTCCATTTCGGAGCAGGACACCATGGCGATTCCGATCGAGATCACAACCCAGAGCAAGATAGAGCTCCTGTTCACAGTCAACACAGGCCCACCGAATCCTATCCCGACTATCATCGCGCAAAAGAGGACTATCATGAAGCCGATAGGCTCGTTCCTCGACACCCCAAGAATACCCGCCCACAGGATTGTCCCGATGATCGCCAAGTATATGATCAACCCCATGACCCCGGCTTGCCAGAAAAATTCGAGGTAAGCATTATCGAAAACGACCGCAGTGCCGAATCCAAATCCGCAAAGAACGTCCAAATTCCACACATATGCGAACTGTGTGAGTATCCATCCTTCTCTCCCGAATCGGCCAGCGGTGTAAAGGCCCAAGAGATCACGATGAGTGAACGAAGGATCGACGAGAATGGAGAAAAAGGAGATGCCGATCCACTCGCCCAGAATGGATTCCACAGCAACGGCTGATCCAATCAACCCGAGAGCGACCTGTATGTAAAGCGCCGGACGGGAGTCTCTGGAAAAAACGAAATAGAGTGTTGCTGCAGGAGCACCTCCGAGGAGAAAAACCTTCGAGGCACTGAGGACACCTCCAATGACAAGCAACGGAAGGAGGAGCCACTGCCATTTTGAGCTCGAATTGTTGCTGAAATAGATCCAGCTCATCAAGCCAATCGAATATGCCAGACCATTTTCAAATGGTTGGTCGAAGATCCCACTGTATCTGCCCTGCACAACTGCATGCTCCCATACGGTCTGCTCTTCCAGAGAGCGAAGAAAGTATCGGGCCACAGGCCACGTATCCCACACCAGTTGACAAGCCGCAAGTATCGAATTGACGCTGAGCAACAGGCATATCGATATTGATACATTCTTCAAGCTCCTGGATAGCTCCAGCTTCGGCACACCGGCTGTGACCAAAGCCATGACACCTACAACTGCCATGGGCTGCAAGAAGTTGTCGGACGATGCCATTATGGAATTCCACGATAGCTTTGCATGGCCGCCGAACACGGTCACCACCGTCGTCCACAATACAATGGCAGCGAGGAGTGCCATTATGGCAATGAGCGCACCGGGTGCCCGGATCGAAGAGCCAGGTACCGCTGCAGCGGAGAACAGTATCAAGAAAAAGCCATAAATAACGACGTGATCGAGACGGAGTCCTGCTTCGGGTAACAAATAGGGACCGAACGCCGAAGCAACCAGACAGCAACTCACTATATTGAGTCTGAGCGGCAGCGCATAGGACAGATCGGTCTCATTGCCAGGAGCCATTTTCATCTTCTTCGGCTTCTCTCATCGGATGGAAAGCCATACTAAAGGGCGGCACCCAAAAAGCAGCCTTATTTGTTGCGACCGTTGCGCACCGCGGACAGGAAAGAATTCACACTCCCGGTCCACGGCCGCCCTGTCGCTGAAATCACCCTGAGGCCACCCGCCGCCCGTTGCAGATCCTCAGTCTTGATCGCCCCCAAAAGGCGGCCGCATACCCCGTATGTGGCGGCACCGAGACAGACTGCCACGGGAATGCTTGCGCCCTGCGGGAGCACTGCCACAGCACCCCATGCAATTGCGCCACATGCTGCCGCGGCACACGACGTTTTCAGGATATCCCCATAGGGGACACCATACTTGAGGCCTAGGCTAATGTACAGCGTTTGGAAGAGTATGATCGTTGATTGAAGCCCCACGCGAACCCAGACTGCTCCCCATGCCCCGTAGGAAGGAATGATGAGGAAGGAGGCCGTTATGGAGGCAATTGCGGCCGCAGCCTCCACAAGAGCGACAAAACGGGAATATCCTATCCCGTAGACCAGTGCAGATCCGACCCCACCAAACGTCAGGCACGCCAATCCTGTCAGAACAGCCGCCATCGGAGCTGCTGATGCAAACGCATCGCCGTACAGAAGGGGAAGCAAGACCGGAACAATCGCAGCACCTCCCAATCCCAGAGGAAACGCTATCAGTGCCATTACCCGCGTTCCCGCGATGTATGCACGCTCAATGCTCTCTCTGTCACCGGCCCCTTGGAGGTCTGCGAAATGAGGGAGAAAAGCTCCCCGCAACCAAACAGGACCGTAGATCGCTATGCTCGCAAGAGTGAGAGCCGCGCTGAACAAGCCCACCTCATGGCTGCCACAATATCTCTCGATAAAAAAGACCTCAATCCTTCCCCAGACCACTGCGGACACGATTTGGCCGATCCAAGCGTTCTTGCTATAGTTGAGGAACTGGCGTTTGAGCGTTTGTGGTGGGACCTCTCCCCGCGGCATCGGATTGATGACCCACAGAACTAGCAGAGCCAACGGGAGGCTACTCAAGGCATAACCCACAACTGCTCCCGTTAATCCAAGGAATATCGTACCTACAAACTGCCCCGCTATCAATATGATCGCCGAAATTGCGTTTACTACTGCAAGATCGCGAAATCGATGCATTCCAGTGTATTCGGCAATCTTCACGTTGGCAAAAAAGGTCAACACGTAGGCAAAAAGTATGGTGCATGTGAGCAAGGAGCCATATTCATGCAGCGTCGAGCCATGGAACCAGAGAAATGCTGCCAAGAAAGCGGAGCCTGGGACACACGCGACAAAGCACAACTTATAGACCCATTTCGTCAAGACGGGAATTCCAGCGCTTCTGCCACCTCCATGCAGCTCGGCTATATACCGAGTCAATCCACTCGACAAACCTCGGTTCGAGAGAACATACATGCTTTCACACACCCAGGTGAGGAAAGCCAGTTGTCCAACTCCTCGGGGACCCAAGAGCCGTGCTACGATTACGGCACTGCAAAGACGACCCAGGACAGAAATCATGCTTCCAGCCGCAGACCACGCACTCTTCTTCGCTAGAGACGCCATTGCAGATTCCTTCATCGACGATTAATTCCCTCTTGTCTTGAGCACCCGCTCAACCCGTGCCGGAGCAATGTGAGCCAAGAACTGCCTCCATGTGATTACGCTAAGCCCTTACTGACGGGAACACGGTCGCGGGAAAACGACCGCACCCTTAAGCCTTCCGGACAACTGCTTCTAGACATTTGAGCGCTTCCTTCGCTTTGGCGGTCCTCGAATACTTCAGCTTCACGGTTTCTCGGCCTTTCCGGCCCATTTCTTTCAGCCTTTCCGTCTGGCAACTCAAGGCCACCACCGTCTCGGCCATTCCCCGGGCATCTCCCGAAGGAACACAAACTCCCGCGCCTGCTGCCCGGATAATACCAGCGCTTTCTCCCTCAACCGCGTGCAAGATAGGCACCTGCATTGCTGACGCTTCAAAAATCTTCGAGGGAATGACAGTTCGAAATACCGGGTCGGGTCTCAAATGGACAATAAACGCATCGAGGCACCCCAGGTAGCTGGGCATCATTTCGTGGGGAACGAAATCGCGGATAACGAGATTCTTCAGCCCATTCTCCTGGGCCAAATTGGCTATTCTGTCCCGTTCCGCCCCTTCGCCGATGACAACAAACATTACATGTTCATGATGCTTGCACAAGGCCGCGGCATGCACAATAGTCTCTACGCCGTGAGCCATACCGACCGTGCCGATGTACCCCACAAGAAAGGCGTTTGTCGGAACTCCCAACCGGGCTCGGGCATCGAGCTTGACATTCGCGGGGCTGAAGAACTGTGTATCCACCCCATTTTCTACTGTCGTAATTTTTTCGCCTGATATATGACGCCTGCACAGATCCTCCTTGAAAGAATGCGTCAAAGTTATGATATGGGTTGCGTCTCTATACAGATAGAGCTCCAGCCTCTCAAGCACGGAAAGCATTCTGCCGTTCAGGGCACCAACAGCCTTAATTGAAGCGGGCCACAGATCCCTTACTTCGAAAATCCACGGGCACCTCATCACTCTTGCGATTACACATCCTGCCACAGCAACGAACAAGGGAGGCGAAGTAGCTAGGATTACTTCGCACTGCGGCAGTCTCGACGATTGAAGAATGGCTGACAACATGAAGCTTGCATTGTCAAGGGTTCTTCGGAATAATCCTTCATTGGCAGCCATGTAGGACAGAACTCTGATTACCCGAATTCCGTCGATCTTCTCCTCTTGCCAGATCCCATTCTTGTACCCAGGAAAGACCCTTCCCTTCGGAAAATTAGGAACACACGTCAGAACCACTACTTCATGTCCCAGCTCCCTCCAGATCTTCGCGTGATCCATTATCCGAAAAGAGGGTGCGGCAATTTCAGGTACAAATCTATCTGTAATAACGAGTACTTTCACGATAGGCGCCTCGACTGCCGGCTCAAGTAGCACGAAGCTCTTCCATGCAATTGCGTCTATCTGGAGCCTCGCATCACTGCACCGATGGTTCGGATCATGATCGCGAGGTCGAGCGTAAAGCTACCGTGCTTTATATAGTACAAGTCGTAACACAACTTTTCCAATGCATCTTCCTCGCTCGCTCCGTACCCATACATGATCTGAGCCCACCCTGTAACTCCTGGTTTTACCAGATGTCTCAAGCTATAGTAAGGGATTCGCGATGACAGGAGAGCTACGAATTCAGGGCGCTCAGGCCGAGGGCCAACTAATGCCATGTCCCCCTTCAGGACGTTAAGGAATTGAGGGGTTTCGTCCAGCCGGGTCTTACGAAGGATTCTGCCGACCCACGTGATTCTTCTGTCATATGGAACCGCCCACTGCGGTCCACTCTCGGCTTCGGCCTTGTCGATCATGGATCTGAACTTGATTAGAGAGAATGGCTCTCCGTAAATTCCCACTCGGGACTGGTAGTAGAATACAGGGCCGGGACTGGTCACTTTGATGAGAAGGGCTATGACAGGCCACATGGGCAGGCACAGAACCAGCCCAAGGATGGCCAATAGGATATCGCAAAGTCGTTTTATGGTGCGACCCCAGGGTTTCATCAGATTTAGGTGTGCTGACATTAACCACGTTGGGTCCAATTTTTCCACAGGCGCCTTCTGGAAATAGTTTTCGAAGTACCAGACAAATCCGGAAACCGGTTTTCCTTCCTTTAGATATTCCAGCGCGTGGCACAGCACTTCTCGATCACATTCATCCTCAACCACGACAATGTCAAAGTCGTCGGCGTCACACAATTCACGGGAACTTGGTGTCCGACCAAGGCCCTGGTCCAGTACCGAACACAACTGCTCAGGCAGCACAACCACAATCTTCGAACACGCGCCTCCTATTGTGTCGGTCGCATTCTCGATGAGGCGGGCGGTCGCCATGCTTCCCACCACCAGTATATTGTTGTGGTTCATTTGACCTGAAAAGAAAAGCAGAGCTCTGACAGCAAATGCTGCCGCAACGAAGACCGACGTGCTGATCAGGACAATCCACCGGCCCACGAAGCGGTAGTATATCACGTAATTAATCGCGAGCAATGCGCCCCACGCCAATAACGCTGCTGCCATGAGCCTGAGGGCAGTCTGCCAGCTCGCGCGCTGATATCTTCGATCGTAAGCGCCCGCAGCGAGTCCCGCAAAGGCAAAGCTACAAGCAAAGGCAGCTATCACCATTTTCACTCCAAGATCCGCGGGATCCGAAGTGGAAGGAGAGTATGATGGGGAGAATGAATATGCGACCAGAACTGAGGTCGCTGCGCACAGCATATCCGATACGAAAATGGCTTTGATCCTGGCTGCGGGGGTCGACATCAGACCGCGAGCGATCTTCCTGAGTGCAGTAGCAATTCCGCTCGACAGTCTTCCTTCCGGACGATGCTCAGAGTCAACACGATTATCAACAGAAGCACTATTCGAACGGCTATGCGATCCTTCAACAACAAATCTGTATGAATCGATTCTCATAGCTCGAGCTTCCCCTGCCACATGCAAGGCTTGTTGGCGTGAACGGAGTCGCATTGTGCGAGGGATTAGGAATGGACTAGGGAACAGCAGCAAACACGGGGGAGAGATCGCCATGGCGGAGAGCATGGCGGAACACATCCGGAAGGTCCAGAACCGGCCTTCAATTTCAACTGCATCCCGGAATACTGGAATGCACTTGAGAGGCGACAGTCACTACAGAATTAGGACTAAATGCAACGTAAGTGAAACGGCCCGCAGTTCCGCTGCGTACCAATGTCTAGGACGGGAACCGCCCCGATACGCATTTGCTTATCAGCTTGCTCATCAATTTCATCCCCCTCGTCAGGGTCGGGCTCACGAGAATTGCGGCCTGACTTATCAGAGTCCCCTCCCCGCCACTTTCCGGCTTTTGTTTTCTGCGTCTCGCAAAAGGTCCCGCCGCACAATTGAGTGAATCATCAGTATATGCGCAATCTTCTTCCAAGCTGTGTGGTCGTCTCTGCGCCGTTAAGAACTGTACCAAGAATGGGGTCGTGACCGTTTCTTGAATTCAGTGACACCACCGCTCGCTGCACTACTTTCAGCGACGCGTACCCTCGTTTTACGACTATTATCGTCCCGTCTGCCGCATTGGTCAGGATCCTGGCGTCAGACAATCCGACTAAAGGCGGAGCGTCGATTATGATGCGGGGAAAGTACATCTTAAGCGTGTCAAGAACCTTACTCAGACGGGTCGGGTCCAGCAGTCTGGAAGGATATTCCGGAACGGAGCCGGACGTAATGTAGAATAAACCCGGAAATTTGGATCTCCGTATGGTTCTAGCCGGATGAAAACGTAGCCGGGCAACGATTTCGGATAATCCCGATTCGGGCGGCTCTCCGTGGCCAAGGATGTGGTGCAGCCTCGGCCGTCGGAGGTCAGCTTCGATCAGTAACACCGGGCTTTTCTGGGAACTGAATGCACATGCAAGCAACACCGAAACAAACGTCTTGCCTTCACCTGAAATGGCGCTCGTTACCAACAAGCTCCTATAGTAACTCTCGGGAAACGATAAGAATAGACTCGTCTTCACACATTCTATTGCTTCCGTCACAGCGGGAATGCGTACCTGCTTGCTCATGAGCAATTCGATCGGATCTCGGCTTCGATTCTTGAGGTACGGCACATATCTCCGAGCATCAGGAATGGAGCCCAGATTCGGGATATCCAGATGCTCGACATCCTCAACCGACTTGACGGTAGTATCCGCGGCCTCGGCCACGAACGCGCACGCAATCCCGGAAAACAACCCAATCAAACATCCCAGCAGTAGGTTCAGGATCTTTCGTGGTCTGACGGGCTTCACGGGAACAGTGGGAGGATCCACCGTCAGGAGATTGTTTCCTACCGCCTGTGTCATTAATTGCACATTCTTGAGTTTCTTCAGGAGAAGCATATAGATCTCCTGAGTAGTTTCCGCCGTCTTTTTCAAGATCGCATACTGCACTCCCAACGAATTCGATTTCAGTGCTTCATGCTTCGCCTCCTCCAAAGCCTTTTCGTGCAGATCCTCTTTTTGTCTCGCACTGGCGAGCATCGTGGACATTATCTGTCGTTGTGCATTGACACTTCGGTCTTTCAACATTGCTATTTGGCCTCTCAACAAGGCCAGTCGTGGAAAATTCTCCGAGTAGATCTTGGAAGCCTCGGCATACGAGGCTTCCAGGTCGGCCAGCTTGCTAACAAGGGGTTCCAGTTCTGCAAATTTGAATTCATTCGGAAACGCCAGCGAGCCCTCACCCGAAACTTGATAGAGAGACTCGAGCAGTATGCGGGTTTCCTTCGTCTTGACCAGATCCTCCGCTGTCTTCGCGAAAATAGCGAGTTTGTGATTGGCCTGGGCATTGGGCGAATTCACTTCGAATGATACCGTGTCGTGAGTCGCTGCAAACGCTACTACTGCATCGAGCGCCGATTTTGCCTTTGCTTCGGCCTTCTTGATCTCGTCAACGAGCCAGAAAGCTGCTTGCACGTTTGCCCTATTTCTCTTCGCAAGATTTTCGGCGAAATAGATATCCAGATACGTTTCGAGCATCTTGTGAGCCAGTTCAGGGGACTGCGATTCAATCATGACAATCATGAGTCGGCTTCTGCCATCCCTTACCACCTGAATGCGATCCATAACTCTGTCTAGCAATCGTTCCCGAGCTTCCAGCTCTTTCGGTGATGCCTCTCGCGTTCTGTCAATGAGGGCGGCAGGAAACGTATCGGCGAGGAATCCGGCGATTTGCTCGGTGAGCGAACGGTCGCGGAATTCAGGAATTTCATGAAGTTTCAATGCATCTGCCAGTCGCTGGGCGAGAATTCTACTCTTCATGATATTCATCTGTGTCAGGATATCTTCGTTTCCAACGGCGTCGATCCCGCTCGCTATCGACGGTGATATGGAGGTCAAGATGCTGGACAACGAGATGCCAGCGTCCTTATCGATTTCTATGGTCGCTCTTGCCCGATATACCGGGGCCGCAAGGAAGGTCCAGAGCGCAGCCCCAAACACGGCCGCTAAGAAGACCCCCATTACCACTTTCTTCCTCCTGAGAATCACTTCGACAATATGATCCAGCGTTGAGCTTCCATTGGCGATATACTCTGAAGTCACCGTGCCATAGGGACGCAGTGTACCTGGGCCCAGCTCTGGATGGCTTCGGCCGAGCAAGGGGGGCTCCTCACCAAGAAAACGTCGGGGTTTCATTCAATTCTCCCCCTGAAGCAAATTCGCGGAAGTAATCGAAACTATGGCAGGGCGGCCAGTATTTCTGAACGGTTATTTGTGGCTCACCTTATGAATTGGTCTCCGACCTATTTTCACTGCGCTCCACCATAGGCTACGACGTACGACCGTAAACCTAGAACGACGTTTTGAAATTCGATGGCGATATCAAGAACTTCTGTCACAAGGCCTAATTTGAAGCTCCGCTTTTGCGATATCACCTAAACAAGTTGATATCATTAATCTCTTTGGTCCCACCGTGAAGTAGAATTACCCCGCTCTCCAACGTTCGTCTCCGCAGGCGTATAGGGAAGCAATTGATATGCCAATCCGCTCTAACAGAAACAGCTCTGGCTAACCGTTTATTATTACCTAGTTTTACCCATCCGGGTTCGCATTTGCTCCTTTTGCCACGGCACCGTGTTTGGGCCCGATGCGCCCTCGCCTGGCCTCCAAAACACCGGAGTGATGCTAGCCGATCAAAACGATTTCGTGTGCTTATAGTTCTGTTTCGCTCATTAGCGAAATGGGTCTTTTGCACCCAAAGTCTCGCTTCTCTCCGGTGCTCACCGTCCAAGAATGACATTCCGTTAGTGTGAACCCTTCTCACAAGGCAGTGCTCATTTGGGCGATTTCGAGACACATCAGAGACCGAATTCGAAATCCAGAGAGGCAGGAGCCTGATCATTGCATCCAAAGCGACGGATGTGGTAAAGGTTTGAAATTCCGAGAGCGAAGTCTTCGGCAAATTCACGGCGAGGGGACGGGATATGGATGACCATCAAATAACCTGGGGTGAGCTGACGGCCAAAAGAATAATCAAGCACTTGGAGAAACGCCGCATGGAGGGCAGCTATGCCCCAAGCGCTGCTCAGGCTGCGGATGAGATCCTCGCGATGATCCCGAGAGGGGCTACGGTCTATCGTTGCGGCTCCATGACGTCAGTTGGTATTGGTTTGTGGGACCGGCTCGCTGAGCTCCCTGAGGTACACGTGCTCGATCCGTACGTCCCCGGACTATCTCCCGACGAGTCTCTGGAGATCCGGCGAAAAGGTATGACGGCTGATTTCATGATCTCCAGCTCCAACGCAATAACGCTCGACGGAAAATTGGTCAATCTTGACGGGTCCGGCAATAGGGTCGCAGCAATGTGCTTCGGCCCGAAAAAGGTGATCCTGGTTGTTGGAATGAACAAGGTAGCTCCGGACTTGGACTCAGCCATGGCACGGGTCAAGCATTATGCCGCTCCGGTTAACACGATTCGCCTGGGTTACGACAACCCCTGTAAAGACAGCGGAGTGTGTTCCGATTGCAGATCACCCCAGCGCATCTGTAACATGTGGAGCATCATTGAAGGGCATATGCTAAAAAACCGGATACATGTGAAGTTGGTCGGCGAAAATCTTGGATATTGACTAGTGAGTTCTGTCTCGAGAGAGATTTGGCGAGCTCAATTTCCATAGGTACAGTAATTCCATGGTGATCTTCACAAGAGACCCTGATGATCCTGTTCGAGAGCAGCGTCTCCCGTCTGCAATGACTGCGATCCCCCACCCCGCTCCTGGGCGGCTGGGCTCGATTCAACTGAGAGGAGACTCGCTTCGGGTACGGCAATACACTTGTCGTCGCTTCTGGGCTCGACCCTGTTTCTTCCCAACCGCTTGGCTTGGTACAGGGCATCGTCCGCTCTCTTCAGGAAGGGCTCAATTTGGAATCGATCGCGGGCTTCCAATACGGCAACCCCGAAACTCAGCGAGACATCGAAATCGCCTTCTGAAGTTAGGAGGGCTGTTTGGCGGAACGCACTTCGAAGTCGCTCGGCAATACCATATGTGGCAGAGAAGTCGCTTCTTGGACAGAGAATCAGGAACTCCTCTCCCCCGTACCGGCCAACCAGGTCGTAGGGTCTTACCCCCTTTTCCAGTCGACGGGCGACTTCCCGAAGGACTGCGTCTCCGGCCAGATGACCGTGTCGGTCATTGATCCGTTTGAAGTGGTCCACATCGCACATTATAAGGCCTACCGGCGCACCATTTCGTTGGGCGCGGCTCAATTCCTTATTGACGAGATCAAGCATGCTTCGCCGGTTCAGTAAGCCAGTGAGAGCGTCATGCCTCGCCTGGTATTCCGAGTGCTCCAATGCACGAAGCAATTCTTCTTGCAGGCTGATGATACGCGATCCTGCTCGGACGCGGACTCTCAGCTCGTGGGGGTCGAAGGGTTTGATAACGTAGTCGTCTGCACCTGCCTCAAGACCTTTCACTATGTCCTGTCGGAGGCTCTTTGCAGTCAGGAGAATCAGGTAGACATAGTTCCTCTTGTCCCGTCTTCGAAGACGCCGACACAGGGCAACTCCGTCTATGCCCGGCATCATCCAATCAAGTATCGCCAGGGGCGGTGCGTCCTCTGCCTGGAGAGCTTCCCATGCCTCAACCCCGTCCACGCACGTGATCACTTCGTAACCCCACTTAGAAAGGTTGGCCTTCAGCAGAGTCCGCGTAATCGCATCGTCCTCAGCGACCAGTATTCTCATTTCCCACCTCTGCCAGAGTCCCGACGAACACGGGCATTTTGCGTACTTCCGATGCACGTGAGAGCATTGGTATTGACGGTCTCCGGTTCTTCTCTCGGGAGCGATCCCCTGTCTCATCATTTTAGCAAGGAACATGCCAATCGCCAATCGTCCACCATAGATCTATGGGCCTCCACGATATCAGCCACTTGGATTGACTCCCCCTGGCGGTTCGTCGCCCACGAGCCGGAACCGGCTCCCCGGTTTCGAGCTAAATTCTTCCGCTGCCTTACCAAAGTGTGCCTTTTCTGTGCACAGCCGGGATGACCCGCCTTGTTCTGTTTGTTTTTTGTACCCAAGATTCGGCGGGGACTCGTTCCGTTACGCGGCGCTCAAATCTCGAGAAAACCTCACTCTCACAGAAGTGTGATCGCCTCCTTCCCCGAACGCTTTTCTCGACGCGCAATGCCTCTCGCCCTGTCAGGCACAGGAAGCCCGGAAAACAATGCCTCTCTGTCCCGAGTATTGAAGCGGGACGCAGGGGATTTGTCAAGTCCTCGCCAGAATGACCGTTTTAGGGATTTGAACAATCATCATGATGACAAGACGATTGCGCAGATTGCCTGCACTGAGGTCCGGGTTGGAGGAAAATGCAGCACATCCCCATGCGGCACGGCTAATAGAGGGGCGCCTCGAGATGGGCCCTGACCTCGGGCGCTTTCCGAGCCACCCCTCCATACTGGGACAGCGCTGCACTTGTGGTGAGGCCTTACCGTTATCTGTCGATATCCTACACGTCCAGAACCGTATAACGACCATATGGAACATATGCAACACGAGCGTTCGATCCGTACTTCGCCATCGCTTCGTTGAAGGTGTCTTGCAGAGATATTCGGGTATCCAAACCCGCGGATCGACTCATTTCAAGATTGTCTTCGCGCGTCACGATGGCGAGGTGCTTGCGCGTCATGACTTCGTAGATTTTCCACCAGATACAACCCGCCCACAACTCTTTGTCCCGCTTGTAGAAAGCTCGCATGGCTCTCCCTTTGTTCTCTGTTGACGGCGGCATGTACGCCTGGAGAAGATCCATTAACGCGAATCCCGGCCAGCCTCCGTACCCGGGGCACGGTGTAGCCTGAATGATAGTGCCCCCTTCCCTGCAGATCGGGTCACAATTGACGGCAGCCCAGCCCGTGTGAAAAAAGAGGTGATTCGTGGGCGCGGACGAACCGGTGACCACGATGTCGGCAGCGGCGCCGGCGAACTCCGCAGCGTCGAAGCGGTACACTTTGTCGTACGCTCTGATCGCGGCTTTGTGTGCTTCCACGAAATCGCCTGCTCCGAGATAGGTCACATCGAATCTATTGCTCACAATGACATGGATGCCCATGTCTATGCCGACCATACGGGCCGCCTCGTACTTATCCTCCTGCATGTGACAGAGATTGTTTCCAGGACGGCAGTCCTGGGGCAAGGAAAACATGTGGTTCAATTCTATTGTTTCGTCTCCGGCGACCGCGGGTATGATCATGCCCGAGCCCCCGTATCCCCATAGCGTAGCCTGCGTAGTCGAAATTGTGATTTTCAGATCCGCCTCGGCGACCCTTTTCAGGACAAACAGAGGAACTCCTCGGCTCGTATTCCCAAGGTACAGGTAGTCTTCCGGCTTTCCCACGTCGTTGCAGAGAACAGGAATTCCGGCTGAAACCACTTCCTTGCCGAGCTTCTCCTCGATTTCTTCGGCACTGAGTGCCGGTACCTTGCCGTTTCCGATAACGATGGAAGGCCTAGCTCCCGCTCTATCTATGATCTCAATGATGCTCGGGAGGATGAGCTTCGCGGGGGCCGCGCGAAACTGGTTCTCCGTAATGATAACTACGTCCATTCCCGGCCGGACCAACGTCGACAGTGGCTTCGCTGCCAAAGGGTTTTCCACTGCGTAGCGAGCAGCTCCCACCACATCCATCAACGCTGGGGGTTCGCTGGGAATGAAAGATCTCACGAGGTTTTGATCGGGAACCTGAAGCTCCAGGCAGGTCCCTCTCTCTTCGGCCGTTTCAAAGGGCACTCGTATGGTACTCATGAATACCTCCTCTTCGAGACTGACAGTAGTGCCTCGGCGTTTGGAATACGTGTGAACCCAAGGTGAGCCTCCTGCAGACTCACGGTCTGTCCTGTTGGAGAGCAGCACTGTGAAGATGGGATCAGCGCGGTCTGCCGCGTGCCTCAAGGCGGGAAGCTCTTCTCGAAGGGCCGCCGCTTTCGGCTCATCCAGACGCATGCTTCTCAACCTCACAGCTCGGGCGCTAAGGGACGCGGGAGGGGAAGCGTATATTCTACGGCGCGCCCGGAGCTCCAATTGTCCGACGAAAGATTCGGCTGTGTGATCTAGTGTATCCAGGTTAGACGGCGGGTCAAGGAATTTCTCGCATACAGGATCTTAGGTTCGCGATGCGAATCTCGCTTGACAGAGGGAGCCAGGATGATTTAGGGTCACTCACCGTGCGATCGGGTGATTCACAGTACGACACCAGACAGCCACGAGCCCGACGGAAACCAGGGCCTGTGCAACCATCCCAGCCTTTCGACGAGGCTGGCCCCCGGACCTGAGACTGTGATAACGCCTTGGAATCACTCGGCTCGCAACCTACAGACTCAGAACATGAGGTGGCCAATTGTGGCGCGTGAAACAGATCAAAGGAATTCAGTCAAATCCCTCGTCAAGGCTCTCAACATTCTGAAGCTCTATCGGCCTGGCAAGAGTGAATGGACCGTGGGGGAAATGGCCAAGGAGCTCGGCTACCACAAGAGCTCCATTCAGCGTCTCGTCACCACCCTGGAGGCGCACGGGTTTCTCGAGCGCACCGAGCCGCCCCGCAGTCGATTCGCGCTTGGCCCAATCACACTCATGCTCGGACATATTGCTTCTCAGGACATCGACCTCCGATCTGTGGCACGACCACACTTGCAGAAGTTGGTGGACGTCACGGGGGAGACTGCGCACCTGTGCGTCGTGGACCAATCGCAGTGCTACTACCTCGACAAGATCGATTCCGGCAAGGCAGTGCGAATAGCAACATACGTAGGGCAGCGGCTCCATCTTCATTGCAGTGCCGTAGGCAAGACGCTGCTCAGTGGCATGACGGAAGAGGAAGTGGATAGAGTCATTTCTGATAGCGGCCTCCCCCGGTTCACGGATACTACCATAACGGACCGAGAATCACTTCGGCGGGAGCTTGATCGAATCCGCGAATCGGGATGTGCGTACGACAACGAAGAGTATGAGGTTGGTCTGCGGTGCGTCGCTGCTCCTGTGAAAGACAACCTGGACCGAGTTGTCGCGGCGATTAGCCTGGCCGGTCCAGTACAGAGATTCACCACAAGCGAGGTCGAGCGTTTTGCCATTTACGTGAGAGAGGCTGCTGCCAAGATCTCCAAGAGGCTCGGTCACATGAAGAGCGGTGCCGGGAAAGACCCTGGTTCACCGGATCTCGGTCAGCCTCAGGCTCCGGTCCCCTCCTCCTGAGGGGGACCGCGATGTCGGCAGGTTTTTCGGGGTCTTCTTGGGGTCTTGGAGGGCTTTTCTCGGATGAAAACGTGAGTGGGTGCTGGTGATCGGGGAGGTGCTTCCTGGGAAGCGGAGACCGTGGCAAGGGGCGGTGATTCGCAATGCGATATGTGATATCGCAAAGCGATTTTTTTCTTGACACCCCTATTCGCGCAGTGTTAGCCTCTCACCATCATGCGACGGCAGGGCACTCGGATATTGACCTTCACGACATCCCGCTCACAACCAAGCTCCACTGGGTCAATGATCCGAGCGACAGCCAACAGCGTCGACGGACGAACCATGGGTGCAGCGCAACCTTGCGGTTCTCTCCGAATCGGGAGGCGCCGTCGAATAGTTCAGTCTTCTTCTCAACCGGAGTGTGCCTCTGAATAGGGTGTACTCGGAGGCCGACACGCCGAGTATTCTTCGGCCCATGTGTATTCAAGATCTCGATTTCTTGAGAAGAGTGGCGAGCCACCTGGCCAATCCCGCACTGGTTCCAAACCAGCGGTCAGCCATCCACTGAGCTCAGGGGTACTCACATGAAGACGGTTAACGTGCACGCTCGGGTCAACATGGATCTCTGCAAGGGATGCAAGAATTGCGAACGAGTATGTCCGGTTTACGCGGTGAAAGTGACCCGAGACGGGAAACAGGTTCGGGTGGATATCAATGACGGTCTGTGCGTAGGCTGTTGGAACTGCGAGCAGAGGTGTCCGGAGCACGCTATCACGATGGTTTCCTGTGAACCCTACACTCTGTCCACTGACGTCACGTCCGTCGATTACGAGCAGGTCGTCGAACTATGCCGCAAAGCTCACTTTCATCCCAAGCAGGTAGTGTGTTACTGCACCGCAAGCAGAGCGGAAGAATTGGCGGCTGCAATTCTCAAGGGTGCCTCAAGCCCGGACGCTGTTGTGCGGGCCACCGGAATCGGAGCGGGGTGCGGGATCGAGTGCAATCAGCCTATCCTGAGATTCTTGGAGGCAGCCGGAAAGACTTTTGAGCGCAGGAAGAAAAGTCATCAGTGGTACGGCCGGACAGCCACAGCGTGGGAGGTACCTGAAGAAGTTCGCAGGAAGTATCCTGTGTTTCGCTTCGAGGAGGACCTTGAGATGTTCGAGACGATAGTTAATTCTCCGGTCAATCGGTGACCCGGTACCGTTGGCCACAAAGGAGCGTAACCATGCCACGAGGAACCATCCCGCCCGCGCCACCACGGAAATCCCAGTATGGAGTCGATCCTCAATTCGTCACCATGAGGGGAGCTGAGCTTGATGGAATGACCAGCGTCAGTCTGGGCGAGCTCATTCCTGACATGCCCCCAGTGATATTCCCTTCCGATCGGGGGGTTGCCAGCATCAGAGAGGCCACCGAAGAAACGTTAGCCCGCGTCGATCTTTCTAAGATCAGGCCTGGATCTACGGTTAACATTCTCGCGTCTCATCACGGATTTACGTTTCTTAAAGGGGAGCCGTACGCGGAGATGCTCCGAACAATAAGGGATTTTGTTGAGACTCGGACCGAAGCCAAGGAGATTCGACTGCGCGCGGGCCTAGGAATGCGGTTCAGGGAGACCGAGGAATACATCAAGGCCCACGGATTGGACCGCTATTTTAACGGCAAAGCCATTGGTGTGGCGCCTATTGACGAAGGCGTGCCCATCGAAACGAAAATTGGCACCCTCTATGGCCTGAGAAAGATGTACGACGCTGACGTTATCATACACGCCCACAACAGTGACGTCAGAGAAGTCCATTTTCATAGGCAGGTCGATCGTGCTGTGAAACCTTTCGGCATGAGCTACGCGAGGACGGAAACGCGGTCGACTTATCATTGGAATTTGGGTCCCAGAGCGGCCAACTTCGTAGCGCGCTCGATCTTCGACTCTGATTTCGTACAGGGCAAGTACGGGTTCTCCTGCTTCATGATCATGTCCCCTGGCGGAGTAGTCACGGTGGACGCGGACAATGACCTCTATGCATTGAATGACCGGGTCACGATCGGCGGAATGAAGAACTATGGCAAAATTATTACCTTAATGGGTGAAATAGACGAGTGCATTGTAATTCTCGATTTTCCCTGTCCCGTGCCGTACGTGTTTGCCGCTGGTGTGATCTATGCCAATATGGTGGGAGCCAACGTCGACCTGTTCGACCTGGACAACCCCCTCCCGCCGTACACCTGGTATACGGAAACCTATTATGACGACCGTGGCAGGCCGTTGGCCGATTTCGTCCCGCCGGTCAATCCTGCCATTCGGACCGTCGTCCACAATTATGCATGGACCGGGTATCCCTCTGCTTTCTTTGCGGAGCATACACCGACCATTGTTGTTGGCCAGGAGCAGGCAGCCCATTTCAGTCGAGATCCCATGAATTTGAGTTACATGCGATACGCCCTGACAGCCAACGAGCTCAAGGCAGCCATGGATTTTGCATACCGCACGACTCGAACGGACAAGGTGTTGATCTTCGACGGAGCCACGGGCGGCATGAATGTCAGCTTTTCTCTCGCTGAGTTCCTTCGCAATCGTGCTCCGGCGGTAGTGCGACATGTTGATCGGGAGCTCATGCCCAAGTGGCTCGCTCAGCGAAGCATCGATGCGAGTCTCCTTAATCTCGTTGCCTGAGGGGGATGCTCTGGAACCGGAACATCGCGATATTCGGGAAGACATCTTCAGGAACATTCTGCATCGCTCCGTTGTGGCCTCGATCATATCGGAAGCTCCTGGAGTAGTGAGCGGGATCGAAAATTGCCGATTCCTGGCGGAGAAGCTGGGGCTTACTTTCCAGTCTGCCGTTCGGGACGGACATGCGATTGGCCCCGGCACGGAGGTGGCCAAAGTCAGCGGCAATCCTCTGCAAGTTTCCAAAGCCGAAGAGGTCTTGCTCGGCGCATTGTCCAAACCATCGGGTATCGCAACCGCTGCGCACGCGGCCAAGGCCCGGGTGAGATCTCGTTGTCGCGTAGTATGCGGCGGCGCAAAGAAAATGCCACATGAAATTAAGGCCATCGTACGTAAGGCAGTCATAGACGGAGGGCTCGAAATCCGAATGCTCGACCAACCGTTTCTTTACCTGGACAAGAATTACGTTCGGATGTTCGGCGGTGTCGAGCCCGCCATGCAGGCAGTCGCTTGGCTGGAAAGACCGACGGTAGTTCAGGTACGAGGCGAGCTCCAACCGATTGAACAAGAGGCAGTCAGTGCTGCCACGGGTGGTGCCAGGGTCATCATGGTGGACACGGGGAATTCACGGGACTTGGACCTTGTTGGTCAGACTCTGCGACGAAATAACTTGCGCTCTCGAGTTCAGCTCGCCTTTTCCGGAAACATCGATCTAGAGCGCATCGAGGAGATCTGCAGTGGGGACGTGGATGTGCTGGACATAGGCTACGCCATCCTGGATGCTCCCTGCCTGCCAATGCGTTTTGACGTGATGCGCTGAGGAACGCCCGATGGAGTACCGTCTTCTGGAAAAGACCGAGATATGGATTTCTCCTGTAAACCTATCTGGAGCAGACTTGGAGTCGTGTGCCCAAGCAGTCGGTCGCACATTGGGCCTGAAAGAAGCTCAAATTATGGTTACGGACGCGATCGGTGACAGGCTTGCCCTGGACGTTCTTGTACCTACCGTATCGGCTGAGCAAATCGTAGCCAAAGAGAAGGAAGTCCTGTCTGCTCTGTCCGTTGTGCCCGGTGTGACGGTGCTGCCCGAGACACGGGTTCACTCTGAAGGGGTTCTCGGTTTGATCAGCCTTGGCAAGGACGAAGGGAAGGAGCTGCTGAAGCGTTCCTCTGACATGCGGTCTCAGATCGTGGAGCGTATAGCGGGACGAGCGGTAGTCATGGCAACTGGTGCGGAGGTGATTCAGGGGCAGATCAAAGACACCAACACCCCGTTCCTGGTCGCCCGTCTCCATGCCGCGGGATTCCACGCTTTTGCCGGCCCTGTGTTGCCTGACGATTCCGCGGCGATTGCCCGAGCACTGCGTGTTGCTGCTGACGGTGCCTATGGCCTCGCAGTCACCACCGGTGGGGTGGGGGCGGAGGGGAAAGACCGTACGGTCGAAGCTCTCAGCGCCCTAGATGGGGATGCTGCCATGCCGTACGTGCTGAAGTTCCGCAGGGGACAAGGCCGGCACGATAAGGACGGGGTGCGCATCGGGGTCGGGCGTTTGGGGACACTCCTCATTGTTTGTCTTCCGGGACCGCATGATGAAGTCGAGCTGCTTTGGCCGGTGCTTCACAAGGGTCTGCATGAAAAATGGGACAAGGAGGTCCTCGCAGATGCTCTGGCGGCACGATTGCGAGAGAAATTCTTGTCATGCGACGTTAATGATCATCATTTTCGGCATGGAATAAGTTTGGAGACAGATTCATGACCTTTTCTGACATTGAAATAGCCGAGGCTGCACAGGCATTGTTTGCAGCCGGAGAGAGCCGCAATCCGGTTGATCCATTGTCTGACACCTATCCTCACATGACGATAGAGGACGCGTATCGTGTCCAAATGTACAACGTGAACAGGCGGGTAGATCAGGGTCGGATTGTCATCGGCAAGAAGATCGGACTGACCAGTCGTGCGATGCAGCAGATGTGCAATGTGAGCGAGCCGGACTATGGGCATCTTCTGGACGACATGCTCGTGAATCAGGGCGATCCTATAGCTGTTTCCACGCTGCTGCAGCCGCGCGTTGAGGGAGAAATAGCCTTTGTGCTGGACCGCGATTTGCGGGGTCCCGGAATAACGCCCACGGAGGTCATCCGGGCCACTGCAGGGGTTGTGGCTGCACTGGAGATAATAGACAGCCGCGTCAGAGACTGGAGAATCAAGATTCAGGACACCGTGGCTGACAATGCGTCGAGTGCTGCGTTTGTAGTGGGTTCACGGATGGTGTCCCCCATGTCACTGGATATGCGACATGTTGGTTTCGTGCTTTCCCTCAACGGTTCTGTGGCGGCAACAGCCGCGGGGGCGGCTGTTCTTGGAAGCCCGGCTCAGTCCGTGGCATGGTTGGCCAACAAGATGGGCGAATTCGGTATTTCGCTCAGGGCAGGGGAAATAGTTCTGTCGGGTGCGGCGGCTGCAGCGGTGCCCATCTCGGCTGGCGACTCGGTGTCTCTGACCGTAGATCGCATAGGCGATGTGTGGTGCCGCTTTGTGTAGTTGGCGGAGAAACTAATCGATAGTCCACGGGAAAAGCACGATCGGGATTGCATCATGGACATAGCCACCTTGATAACGACCATATTGCACGGACTGACGCTCGGCATGGTTCTCATGCTTGTGGCGGGCGGGCTTACCATCATTTTCGGGATGCTCGACGTGCTGAACTTCGCTCACGGGTCCCTTTACATGCTCGGAGCGTATATGGGATACACGGTGGCTGCTGCCACGGGTAATTTCGCGTTGGCCCTGATTGCTGCGCCCATTCTGGTCGGCGTCATAGGCTTCCTGATCGAGTTCTTTACCATTCGACCGCTCTACGGGAGGCCGCCGCTTCACCACTTGCTGCTGACTTTCGGTCTCAGCCTCATAGCCCAGAATGCCATAAAGTTCGTCTGGGGTAATGACATTTACTCGGTTGAGCTCCCGCAGGTACTTCGAGGGATCGTCAGCTTTTTCGGCGTCTACTATCCCAAGTATCGACTCTTCGTGCTTGGCTTTGCAGCGCTACTCGCGGTGACAATCTGGTATGTCATAACGCGCACACGATTTGGTGTAGTGATCCGAGCTGGCACGGAGGATATCGAAACGCTGGAAGCCCACGGGATAAATACTCGGCGCGTATTTACTGTCGTGTTTGTTGCATGCTCTGCTCTAGCGGCGATTGCCGGGGCAGTGGTAGCACCTATGCGAACGGTTTACCCCCAGATGGGGGTCGATATAATCATCGATGCCTTCATCGTGGTGATCATCGGAGGATTGGGGAGTATCCGGGGAGCCGTGATCGGTGCACTCATACTCGGGCAGGCTATTCAGCTTGGAGCCGTGTTTCTTACCGGATTCAGCGATGCTGCCATTTACATTGTCATGGCTGCGATCCTGCTCTTGAAGCCCAGCGGTCTTATACCAGAATCCACGTAAATCGATTTGTTGTAGAGCCGTCTCTCAAAAAAAGAGTGCTGTATGAACACGCGAACCAATTCCATTCTGTTGGCCGTTGGAGCGGCAATTCTCATAGCATTGCCACTTGCCTCGCCGACATTTATCTCGCCATACTATCTGGATCTCATGATCAAGGTGTTGATCTTTGGGATAGCCTTGTTGGGATATGACATACTTGCCGGATACACCGGATTGGTGAGCCTCGGGCACGCGCTCTTTTTCGGGGTAGGAGGGTATTGCACTGCATACATGGCCACGCAATACACGACCAACCTTGTGTCGGTGCTTCTGTTCGCCCTAGTGGTGACGTGGTTAATAGGCATAGTGGTCGGGTACTTTTCAACCCAAACGAAAGACATATTTTTCGTGTTCCTGACGCTTGCGTTCGCCCAGTTCTTCTATCTCGCGGCGTTCAACCTGACCACGATTACCGGCGGTGACAACGGCATCACCATACCGAAAATGACCCTCGGCATTCCGTACGTTTGGCAAACAGACATGCCGCGGCCGTTCGCATTCTATATCCTGGTGCTGGCCGTGTTCCTCGTCAGTTACTGGGTCTGTCACAGAGTGATAAAAAGTCCGTTCGGCCAGATCCTGGTGGCCATCCGTGAAAACGAGGAAAGGGTGAGCTTCCTTGGATTCAACGTGCGGTGGCTAAAGATCAAGAGCTACATGATATCGATCAGTCTTACCACCGTGGCCGGCGTCCTGTTCGCGGCATATCAGGACTTTGTCTCTCCGGGAATGATTCATTGGACGATCTCCGGGGACTTCATTCTCATGTCGGTTCTGGGGGGTATGGGAACATTGATAGGGCCTGTGCTTGGTGGCGCTATAGTTCTGTTGCTGGGCGACTGGCTCAGCTCTATCACCGAAAACTGGATGATCTTCATTGGGGGCTTCTTTGTCCTGATGATCATATTTGCCCCCAATGGTATTGTGGGCTTCTTCTCACGCAACGGACGGAACGGTAAATAGATGTTGCTCGAAGTAGATTCTCTGGCAAAGAGTTTCGGCAGACTGAGGGTGCTCGACCGGCTCTCCTTTAACGTGAAGGAAGGCGAGCTGAAGGCCATCATAGGACCCAATGGGGCAGGCAAGACAACCCTTTTCAATGTGATAACGGGCCGATATCATTCCGACGGTGGCAGAATCCGCTTCAGGGGCAAGGATGTTACTGGGGAGAAGCCCCACGTCCTTGCAGGCATGGGACTCGCTCGCTCCTTTCAGATAAACAACTTTTTCTTCAAGCTCAGCGTACTGGAGAATATTCGGCTGTCCGTGCAGTCCACTATCAAGAATCGAACATCGATTTGGCGCGACGCCTTCAACCAGGATTCCGTGAAGGATCGCGTCGATGAAATCATGGAATGGGTTGAGTTGAGGGAGCTTGCCAACGAGCTGGCAAGAAACCTCTCATATGGTGATCAACGTAAGCTGGAAATTGCTCTCGCTCTTGGGACCGGCCCTTCCCTCGTAATGCTGGATGAGCCGACTTCGGGTATGAGTCGTTTCGAGAGCCAGTCCATGATCCACTTGGTCAAAGCCCTTTCAAGTAGGGTCACGATCGTCCTCATAGAGCATGACATCGAATTTGTGATGAACGTCTCCGATAGCATTATGGTGATGCACTACGGACAGAAGATCGCGGAGGGGACGCCGCAAGAGATTTCCGGAAACCAAGAAGTTCAGGACATCTATCTCGGGGGCCTCTAAATGATGCTGGAAGTCCGGGGAGTACATACTTTCTATGGTCCCAGTCATATCTTACACGGCGTCGACTTGTCGCTGGAGCCAGGGGAGGCGGTTTCGCTCGTGGGTCGAAATGGGGCCGGTAAGACCACCTTGATGAGATCCATCATGCAGCTCACCCGTCCTTCAAAGGGATCGATCCAATTCAATGGAATGGACTTGCTTGCACTGGCTCCACACGAAATTTACAAGCTTGGTATCAAGCTCGTACCGCAGGGGCGTCGCGTGTTTCCCAAGCTGACGGTGGAAGAAAACCTCCAGCTTGCCCTGATGGGACAAAAGGTCGATGATCCGGCCAAAGAGCTTGCGAAGGCCTATGAGCAGTTTGAGATACTGGGGCGGAGAAAGAATCAGCGGGTTCGCGGCCTGAGTGGTGGAGAACGCCAGATGCTGGCAATTGCGCGAGCCTTGTTGGGAACAACGAACCTCCTCCTTATGGACGAACCAAGCGAAGGATTGGCGCCTATTATTGTACGCGAGCTTCGCGACCTCATACTGGAAGTGAAGAAGACAGGTCTGGCGATCCTCTTGGCAGAACAGAATGTGAAGATGGCTCTTTCCGCGTGCGATCGTCATTACATCCTCGAGAAGGGGGAAATGCGATTCTCGGGCTCGACTGGCGAATTGGCTCTCAATGATGATGTGTTGATACAGGCTCTGGGTGTCACAAGCACGTCATAATAATCCCACCAGCCCAAACCGAAAGGAGAAGTGATGGAGAAGAAGCAAGAGGTGACCAGGAGAACCTTCCTCAAGAGCTCGGCAGCGGTCGGAGGAGCCACACTCTTGGGCAGTCTCGGCAACGGGATCGTCGGCGCGCCGGCGTACGCGGCTGAGAGCTCGGGGCCGATCAAGGTTGGCATCGTACTTCCGTTTTCTCGGGCGTACAAGGTCATTGGAGATCGAGTGACAGCGGGACTGGAATTGGCATTGCACCAGGCGGGAGGCAAGTTCAAGGGACGATCGTTCGAGTTGATCAAAGAAGATTCAGAGATGAAGCCGGACGTTGGCCTGACCAAGACACGAAAGCTCGTTGACAAGGACAAGGTGCATTTTCTCGTGGGCCCGGTGAGCAGTGCAGTCTGTGTAGCCATGCGCAATTACGCCGACGAAAAGCACGTTCCCATGATCATTCCTACTGCCGGTAACGTAGAGCTTGCGGGCAACCTGTATAGCCCGTACGTCTTCAGGTCATCCATCAGTCACTGGATCTTCGCGTATCCCATGGGTCACTGGGTTAAGAAGAATTTGGGCGATACCTGTATGGTCGCGGGAGCCAACTATGCGGCGGGTCAACATCAAGTCTGGGCGTTCACTATGGCGTATCGCGGCGAAGGCGGAAAGATCGTTGGCGCCGTCTATCCCCCGTTAAATGAGAAGGACTATGCAGCGTATCTGACGAAAATCGCCAATTCGGGAGCCAAGGTTTATTTCGGTTGGTTTGCAGGGAACGACGCGGTGAATTTCTGCCGTCAGGCCGCGGAATTCGGGCTCACAAAGAAGATGAAGATGAGCACCACCGGCTGGTTCTTCGAACGCAATCTTCTCGTTGCCCAAAAGGAGGCAGCGGAAGGGTGGTACTGCTGCTTCAATTGGGCCATTACCCTCGACAATCCCATGAACAAGGAGTTCGTAAAAGCTTACAACGCATTCACGAAAGACGACCCGTCAGTGGCTGTGTCAATGAGCTCGGTCCACGGTTACGACGCGGGACAAATGATTCTCAAGGCCCTGGAAAAGACCGGAGGTGACACAAGCGCTGACAAGATAGTCCAGGCCCTCGAGGGCATGCAGCTTGATAGTCCTCGAGGCAAAGTTGAGCTGGATGCGAACCACGAGATGGTCCAACCAATGTACATCGGTGAGATCGTCAAGTCGGGCGATGCATACGAGGCCAAGATTATTGCAGATCTCGGCCGATGGACTACCCCGTACCTTGGTGCGAGAGGCATCAACAGCGTTGGCCAACCTTTCATTGTTCAGTAGGAAGATTTCGCGCAGCAATGCGGTTCTCCCGCAACCTCCCGTGAACCGCATTGCTTGTTCGCCTCTCAAAACAAGACCGGGAAGAATGGCAGAGAGTTGTCGGCTCCCAACCTTATGGGTATTCCACTGCCAGGAGTTGCAGTGGTTGCCGTGTCGGGTGCCAATGGCCCGAAGCCCACAGTAGCTGTTGTTTCCGCAATACGCTGAGCGAAACCTCATTGGCGCACGGTTCCCTTGGGCTCCAATAGGAGAGGTGCGCCATTGTCAAAAGCAGAACCCCTGATCGCCGTGCGAGTGAGACTCATGAGTAGTGGAGAAAAAGTATGACAAGTAATGCTGATCGAGGAGATAATCAATCCGTTAAATTCTTGCTTGGCAACGAAGCAATCGTGCAGGGTGCTCTCGAAGCTGGCGTCAATTTTGCCGCGGGCTACCCTGGGACACCGTCTTCCGAAATCGTCGAACGATTGGCCGGCGTTGCAGAGGAACTGAACCTGTACGTGGAGTGGTCTGCCAATGAGAAGGTGGCCACCGAAGGGGCTGCCGCTGCGGCCTTTTCCGGCCTCCGATCCCTTTCGGCTATGAAAAACGCCGGCTTGAGCGTAGCCCTCGACTTCCTGACCCATCTCAGCTTGACCGGCCTGGGCGACGGTGGTGGAGCCATGGTGGTCGCTGTTTGCGACGACCCGAACGCCCATTCCAGCGGAGACGAGACAGATTCTCGCTGGCTTGCGAGGTTTGCGTATGCGCCCCTCCTGGAGCCCAGTCATGTCTCAGAGGCACGAGAGATGGTGAAGGCCGGTTTTGAGCTGTCGGAGCGTCACAAGTGCTATGTCATGATGAGGAGCTATACAAGGCTTTCCCATGGAAGCAGCCTTGTCGAGCTCGGGGCAATGATGAGAAGCTCGCGCACGGCTCACAGCGACACCGATGCGTGCGTTACTCCGTACCTCGCAATGCCGAAGCACGCGAGCGTACTACGCAAGCTTGAAGAGATCAGAGAGGAGTTTGAACGGTCACCGTTCAACGAATACAGGGGGCCGGAAGATCCGAAGCTCGTAGTAGTGGCGAGCGGCAGCGGCGTTGAATGTTCCCTTGAAGCAGTCGAGCTGCTCGGGTTGGAGAGCTCGGTGGGTGTACTCAAGCTGGGCACACTCTGGCCTTTTCCCAAGAAATTCGTGTTGAAGCACCTCAGGGGAGTCCCCGCAGTTCTCGTCGCGGAAGAAATAGATCCGTTTGTGGAGAGTCAAGTGAAAGAAACTCTCTTCGATAACGGTGATGGTGACAAAAAAGTTTATGGCAAACAGTCCGGTCATATTCCCGAATTTGGCGAGATCGACCCCGATCGGGTGATAAAGGTGCTCTCCGAGATTTTCCGAATTCCCTATCGCTCCAGATCCGAATCGTACGAAACACGTGTGAGGGAGGCAGTCGACCGGCTATTGATCACCAGAGGCTTGATCTGGTGCGCAGGTTGTCCCCATCGCGCAAGCTTCTGGTCGCTCGACAAGGCTCTGAAGGGAGCCAAGATCGACGCATATGTCACCGGAGATATCGGATGCTACACCCTGGATGTCTTTCCCGAGGGCAAGTGTCAGATGAATCTCCTGCACGCAATGGGTTCAAGCATAGGTCTTGCCGCGGGTCTCGGGCAATTGGGCCGGTTCGGTCACAAGCAGCCGGTGATTTCTATCTGCGGAGATTCAACGTTCTTCCACTCGGCGCTGCCTGCCTTGATCAACGCTGTGTACAACAAATCGAGCTTGCTCCACATAGTCCTCGACAACGACGCTACAGCCATGACTGGTTTTCAGGCGCATCCGGGAGTGGGATATAACGCAATGGGCCAGCCGGCGGGACGCATTGATATCGAGAAGCTTTGCCGAGCCATGGACATTCCTGTAGAGAAGATTGACCCGTTCGAGATCGAGGGGGCTGTTCGGAAAATACGGGAGCTCATTGTAGGCAAGAGCGGCGTTCGAGTATTGATTATGAAGCGGCCGTGCGAGCTGCTCCGTATGCGACGGGAAAAAACCAAGCCGATGAGGGTACAGGTGAAATCGGAAGCCTGCCTCGGCTCAAAGTGCGGCGTATGCTACAAGTCCTTTCGATGTCCGGCCTTTGTCGCAGAACCCGAAACGGGTAAGGCACTTATTAAGGAAACAGCTTGTCCCGGATGCGGCGCATGTATACGCGTTTGTCCGGCAAACGCCATTGAAGTAGTAGAGGAGCGCGCGTGATGACATTGAATGCAGATCCGCTTAACCTGGTGGTGTGCGGCACTGGCGGCCAGGGGAATATATTGATATCTCGAATGATCGGAAGGATCCTCTCCCACAGGGGATTTCAGATCTCAATTGGCGAGACATTCGGGGCAGCCCAACGTGGCGGTGCAGTTCATAGCAGCGTACGCATTTCCAGGAGACGGACCTTCGGGCCCTTGATTCCGCATGGTAGAGCCCATATCGTCCTGAGCCTCGAGCCATTGGAGACTCTGAGGATCCTTTCTGCGTACGGAAATGACGAGGTCCTTACGGTCAGCAATACCGAGCCGGTGTACCCCGTGGGAGCCCTGGCCGGGCGGGCCGAATATCCGAGCATAGAAGGGCTCAAAGACGCCATATCGGCGTTGTCGAAGAAGGTCTGGTTCATGAACGTAAGCCAAATGGCTGAAGGTCTTGGAGCTCCCATCGTTAGTAACATTATTCTCGTAGGAGGCCTGGTGGGAACCGATCTCATGCCCCTGACCATCGAAGAGGTTGAGCAGGAAATCGAAGCCACTTTGCCGGGTGCCAAAGTGGATCTTAACCTCAGGGCTCTTCACATGGGTATTGAAGCGGTCCGGATTCCCGCGTAATTCTGTTGCTCAAAGCATCCTGAGAGGACCTGCCACATGCAAGATCGTGTCGGACAACTAAAGAAAAAGCTTTCTGAGGCGGCCATTGACGCAACGTTTCTCGTCAAGCCCCACAACGTGTTCTATTTCGCCAACTACGCGTCAGTCTGTTCGGGGATCGTGGCCTTCCCCGAATCCGATCCTGTTTTCTGCACCCTGTGGCTCGATGCCCCGGAGGCCACTACGGCTTGCACCCTGCCTCACGTGAGCAGTTACGTCTTTCCGAAAGACCGGCTGATGGCTCGTATGATCCAGCTTGCGAAGAAGCACGCGACGCGATTTGAGAGAATAGGCGTGGAAAAAGATGCCCTGGTGCTGAGAGACTATGAGCTATTGTCCGATACCTTCCCGAACGCCCAGTTCGTGCACATCGGCCCAATAGTCGATTATCTGCGGGCATTCAAGACCCCTGCGGAGATCGAGAAAATTCAGAAGGCTGCTTCAATAGCGGACGCAGCAATGGCAGCAGCGATAAGTGCTGTTAAACCGGGAGTTACGGAAATCGAGATCGCGGCAGAGGCAGAGTACGTGATGCGTAAGTGCGGATCGGAGCGCCCGGCTTTCGGCACGTTCGTCGCGTCCGGAGAAAGGACTCTGCTCGCCCATCCCCATGCATCACACAAGCGAGTTGAGGCAGGAGATCCCGTCGTGATCGATCTGGGGGCCACGTGGCAAGGGTACTCGTCGGACCTCTGCAGAACCACGTTCGCAGGAGAGCCTACGAAGGCGCAAAGAGACTATCTCAAAATCATTCTTGAGGCTCAGGAGGCAGCGGCGTCCGCTCTTCGGGATGGAGCAGTGGCAGGACACGTCTTTGAACGCGCCTACGAGATATTCAAGGCACATAAGATGGGAAACTTACTGCCCGATGATATCGGGTACGGCGTGGGGCTCCGTCAATCCGAGTTCTACCCCATCATCGAAAGAAACAGCGCCACCGTCCTTGCAGAGAATATGGTGGTCGCTCTCATGCAGACCACCGCCTACCTCAGACGGGTTGGAGGACTGCGCGTAGAGGATACGTTCCAGATTACGGCCCAAGGCTGCAAGAGACTGACTCGTCATGTTCAGCCCACCTTCGATTAGCCCCCATGGGGTCCACCATGCCGTTGGTCTTGAGAAGACGTGCTCTTAGCCTCGATTCGCTTCGCGAGCGAGCATTCCATGGCGTCTTGGACAGGGAGCGAGCTGCAGCATCTCACTTCACCTCCACACAACAGGATAGAGTCGGCTGTGAACTAGACTGACAGCCTTCTCTGTCGGAGGCACGTACGACTGGGCGTCATCATGAATGTAGTACTCGCGATTTTTATTCCAACATCTCGGAACAAAAATTTTTTCTGACAGTCATACTGGATAGTGAGTGAAGCGTCGGGCATGCCCCTTCGGACGATGGCCATCGTGCCGGCTCCACGAAAATAACTCGAGGATAAGTATTCCTTTCAAGGAGACCGCCAATGTCAGAAACGCAAGCAGCCTCCTCGCGCCATAAGTGTGACTGCGCCAGAACTCAGATTCCGAATGCTTCCCATGTAGCCCCTGATGAGACTTCAGCGAAGAGGGGAACGATCGAAACCGAAACAGAACAGACGCGGCGCCGCGTTCACCACCACTTTCATACGTGGATGCTTCGCGGCCTCTCCGCCGAGGGAGAGCTCCCTTCTCCGCGCAGCAATCCGAAACAGGGATCGATCGATCCGGAACGGTCAAACGATCCGGAGCGGAAGCCCGGTCCGAAATGGAGATCACGAGCACTCCGGCGGCAGGACCATGCTCGTGTGGCCGAGCGAGAGGAAAAGTCTCTTGCGGAACAGATCCGATCGTTTCAAGAACGCGCCGACCTACGCGAATGCCGCCTCCCCGGCATGCTGAGCAGAATCTCTCGACAGGCATGCGAAGGGTGGCAACGGCAGACAGGGCTGTACTCATCGCAGATTCTCGCCAAAATCAAGTTGAATCCATGCACGAGATGTGAGCATTTCCTGGGATCGGCCAGGAATCCGATGGGAAATGGGAGCAAACGCGGCTGCCGTAACGGGGTGTCTCGGGGTGAATAATCTTTCGGTCGCTTGCGGGCCCAGGGGGAACATCAGACGGGATGTCGTACATGCAGTTCACCCACAGACTGCAAGACCTCAGTCTGCTGAAAACGGATCGGTACGGTCATTGGAAAATGTACTGAACCTGCGGAGGAGCGATCTCTTCTACGCTGCGGGCCTGGATGCGCGTGGCCTCATGGTCGTTGAACTTCGACTTCTCGACTATCCCCTGCACCCGTACCCATGTGCCCGATTTCAGAGCGGAAGATCCTTGGAGCTTCACCAAAATCCCGATTGGACGTGCATCCGCGACACAGCACCATACGAGCAGACGATAACAGAAGAAGGTATCCTCTGGTAGCCGCTCATCCTGGTGAACTATTCCCATTGTCGATACTTCTGTGCCTACCAACTGGTCTCGGTTGGAAGCGAGGTCCAGCAGTGAATACTGGCCGTTGTGTTCCTTCTCGCCCCGAGGGCCCGTCGAAAGGGGACCCGATGGTCCAGCATCGGTATACGATCCAGCAACCGATCTTTTCTCAAATGCCAGGGGGCTGAATTGAGAGGACAGAGCCAAAGGAAGATATAACAACGGCACGAGCAGCAGGCCTGCCTGAATGAGGCCCCACACCGGCCGCCTTATCATCGGGGCTGTATGATAGGTGCCGAAGAAATAGACGAGGAGCACGCCGGTCCCCATTTTGAGCAGCCACCAAAAATCCGGGCTCAGAAGTTGCGCAACCGGCGGCGCGCCGCTAAGGTTCGTGATCAGGCCCACAAAGGTCCCGATCCAAGCCATGAGGACGAGGAGCTTGAAGACCCGGGGCATTTCTTGAGCGCTGTCATTTTCCAAAGGGACTCTCTCCCACGGTGTAATGCAACAAGAGCATGCATCCAAGCACCGCTGCAAAGACCGAAATGGCCAGCGACACAATCATACGCTTCTTGAAAACCGTGCCGTACAGCAGCATAAGCTTGATATCGAGCATGGGGCCAAGCACGAGGAATGCCATCTGAGCTGAATAGGGCATTACTCCTCGGAACGCGTAGGCCACAAACGCGTCCGCTTCCGAGCACAGATTCAGCACCATCGCCAGACACATCATCATCGCTATGGCCATGCCCGGCGAGTCGCCGATACGGACGAAGGTCTCCAACCCGACCAAGGTCCTCAGGCCCGCAGCAACAAATGCCCCTATAATGAGGAATTTTCCCACCTCGAAGAAGTCGTCGCATCCGTGGCGGGATGCTTCTCCCAATCGCGACCAGAACCCGTGAGATCTTCCGTGAACGTCGTGCACATGGTGACAGCAGGAAGGGCTGCAATCGTTCGAGTTGTGGTAAGGGACTGTTACGTCCACTCTTCTCCACAGTTTCTGCAGGAAAAAGGCTATTCCTACGGCAATAATGTACCCGCATACGAGGCGTGTGCCCACAAACATCCAATCGAATCGGTAGGCTATCGCAGTCGAGCTCGCGACGACCGGATTCACGATCGGCGCTGCAAGCAAGAATGCAACTGCTGCCGGAAATGGAACACCCTTCCCTATGAGACGCCTCACTACCGGAACAATTGCGCACTCACATACAGGGAAGATGATTCCAAGACCGGCAGCCAGGAAAACGGATGAGCTTTGCCTACCCTCGAGGGCACGGGTCAGGAGAGCCCGGGGAACGAAGGCCTCTACGAGCCCTCCCACAAATGTGCCCAAGAGCATGAACGGCACAGCCTCCACCACGATACCCAAGAAGGTTATCGAGAAGTCTCCCACCATGTCCCCGAACCCGAAGCGGGTCGCTGTTAGAAGGAGACCCGCGGAGAACACCAGAAACGCGGCTTCCAAAACCAGTGCCAGTCTGGAGGCCACCGTAGTGGGGACCGCGTGAGCCACATGATCCGCAGCCTGACAGATACCTGGAGATGCGGCCGAGCCGGACCGAGATTGACTGTCTGAAAAGTGCATGCCGAGACCTGTCGCGCCTTCTTTTTGGTGAGATACGTCCCGGGGGAAAGCTTCCGACGAGGGTATCATATTCTCGAGCCCCATGCCACACGAGGCGGTGGGGACCATTGGCTGTTTCATGGAAGCGACCAGAAAATGGTTGACACGGCCCCCTCGCGTCGTAATACTCTGTATTACAGCACGGATGGCGCTTTAAGTGAAGCTCGGAACAGTAGGAGGAGTAGTGGCGATGAAAACGTGCTTCATTGGGTTGGCCGCGGTCTTTTGCATGACCTTTGTCTGTGCAGCGGACGCGCTGCCAAAGGAAGGCTCGGATACCGTCAAGGCTTTTGTGAGCATACTTCCCCAGAAGTACTTCTTGGAAAGGGTCGGCGGGGACCGTGTGCGCGTGAGTGTACTGGTCGGTCCCGGGAGCTCTCCTCACACGTATGAGCCGACTCCTAGACAGATGACTGAATTGGCGCAAGCTGACATCTTCTTTCGCATTGGTGTCCCGTTTGAAAATGTGGTCATGCCCAAGATCCAGGCCTTGCACAAGGGCTTGACCGTGGTAGACACCCGCGACGGTATCGAGCTACGCAAGTCGGACGAAGACCATAATCACGAAGCGCATACGCCTAAACCCCACAAGCACGACTCGGCACAAGGCCGCGCCAAGCTCAATCACAAGCACCGTTCCGAAGCTGAGGACGATCATCATCACGAAGCGGGTGAGCTGGATCCCCACATTTGGCTCGATCCTGTCCTGGTCAAACGACAGGCTGAGACAATGTGCAGTGCACTGATCAAGATCGATCCCGCACACGAGAAAACGTATCGTGAGAATCTGAAGAAGTTTGAGAGCGACCTCGACGAAGTCAATTCCCTCGTGGCCAAGGCCCTGTCCAGGGTGAAGGGCAAGGAGATCTTCGTGTTTCATCCTGCGTACGGCTACTTCGCAGACAGGTACGGTCTCAAGCAGAGGGCCGTGGAAACGGGTGGCAAGGAGCCCGGCGCCAAACAGCTCGCCGCTTTGATTGACAGAGCCAAGAAGGCCGGCGTAAAGGTAATTTTTGTCCAGCCTCAATTTGACCGGAAAAACGCAACAACTATCGCACGAGCGATCGGCGGTGCCGTGATTCCTCTGGACCCGTTGGCACCCGATTACCTGGAAAATCTCAGAGACATGGCACGAAAGGTGGAATCAGCCCTTTCAGCTCAGCAATAGAGCTCTCTCTCTGCCTTTGCCGTTCGGAAGAGCGTACTGACCGGCCGCGGCGCTTCTCCGAAGGCCCCTCCACCACAGTCACACGGCAACGTGTTTGAATAATGGGAAGGGCGGAGAAATTCCGCCCTTTACCAAAACCGAATCAAGGAAAGGATCGTCAGCAGGTCTTATTTGCATCGTCTGTCAAAGGTCGAGCAATAGGCATTCTTCAAACCCATATGAGCCGGAGCATAAACTATCGGTCTCGTTCTCTGTTCTGAGAGAGCGATCTGGAGATGACGTCCCTCCGAGCACATGCAGTTGCTCACGCTCGAGTACGCATCGACAAAGTTTTCCTCCGCAGACTCAATGACGTCTGATCGTTCAAATGTTTTCATATCGGCCTCCGATCTCGGGCACTCCTGCCTGAGACAGTTCAGATTCTTCGTACCGGACGCAATTCCTAGAAAGATCCTAAGCATTAAGTCTTGGGCGCGCAAGGCGGCCCCACCGCTGATGGGTCGGATGAGACACCACTGTGGGAATTTTCACGCAAGTCCATTTCAGAGCAGAGATACCGGCGAGACGCCGGCGCTACGGGAAATTCGCGATGAAATCCCAGCGGCAGTAGGCGGTCCGAATCACTGGAAGGGTTTGGGGGCCACTTTCTGGAGGACGATGTCGACCAGCTCCCGGATGTCTGTAGCCTCGATGATCTCCATCCCTTCTCGCGCACGTTCGGAAAGGCCTGCGATTTCAGTACGATTTTCCCTCGGAAAGACGATGACTTTGACCCCTGCTCGCTGGGCGGCCAGAGTCTTTTCTCGTATGCCGCTGACCGGCAGGATTCGTCCGCTCAAGCTGATTTCTCCGCTGAGAGCTACATCTCTTCGAGCAGGTCTTCCTGTAAGTAGCGAGATCAGGGCCAGCGCGATAGTGATTCCGGCTGAGGGCCCGTCCTTGGGAATCGCTCCTGCAGGAATGTGGATGTGAATGTCGCTTTGTGCGAAGAAGTCCGGATCGATATGCAGCTCGTTTGCATTGCTCCTGATGAAGCTCAACGCTGTTTGCGCCGATTCCCGGAGGATTTCGCCGAGAGAGCCGGTCAATATAAGCTTTTGAGATCCCCTCATGCAGGTAGTTTCGACCGAGATGATTTCTCCCCCCATCTCTGTCCAGACCAGACCGGTGGTTATGCCCAGTCGACTCTCCTCCTGGGCCATCTCATGGTTGAATTTCCGGGGTCCGAGAAGCTCAGAAACCAGGGATCCGTCGACGGTTACAGCCTCGGACCGCTTTTCGTCGCGTCTGAGGTGATCCAAGGCTAATTTCCGGCATACAGCCGAGATATTCCTATCGAGGTTCCTTACGCCGGCCTCTCTGGTGTAATGGCGAATGATACTCGTTAGGGCCTCACCTGTGAAGGTAACGCTCCTGGGGCTGAGCCCGCTATCCCTCAGTTGATGAGGAATCAGATGATTCTGGGCTATTGTCACTTTTTCGTATTCAGCGTAACCAGGGAAATCAATAATTTCAAGGCGATCTCGCAAAGCCGCCGGAAGGTTGTCCACGAGGTTGGCAGTGGCAATGAACATCACGCTGGAGAGATCAAAAGGAACGTCCAGGTAGTGGTCCCGAAAGTTCCGATTCTGTTCCGGATCCAGGATCTCCAGAAAAACGGACGCCGGATCTCCTCTAAAGTCCTGGCCTATCTTATCCAACTCATCAAGCATGAAGACCGGGTTCTTGACTCCCAGGTCCCGAATTTCGGTGATGATGCGGCCGGGCATGGCACCGACATACGTCCTTCGATGTCCCCTCAGCTCAGCCTCGTCTCTCAGACCCGCGAGAGAAAAACGTGTGAATTTGCGCTCCAGCGATTCTGCTATCGCCCGGCCTATTGATGTCTTTCCGGTGCCCGGTGGTCCCGCAAAGCAGAGAATCGGACCTCGCGTGAACTGCATGCGTCCTCTACGCTCGATGATGTTCCGAACAGTGCTCCGCACTTCATCGAGCTTGAACGGCTTGGTGAGATAGTGAGAAGCTCCGCCCGTGAGAGCGGCCACCGCTGAATCAACGCTGGCGTACGCCGTAATCACTACGATGTCGCATGGATATGAAGATCCCTTGATGGCTTCCAGGAGCCGGAGTCCGTCCATCTTCTCCATCTTCACATCAGTGATCACCAGGTCTATGTCTTGCCGTTCCAGCTCTTCAAGAGCGTCCAGCCCATTTGCAGCCGTTGTGACTTCATATCCCTCCTTCAAAAGGACGTGTGCCAGGTTCTTACGAGCCATTTCCTCATCATCAACGACCAGAATTCGCCACGTCCGCATGCTCTTGAGCTTCCTGATCGCAAGAAACTCCATGACACGCTCTTTCACGTGTCCGAGTCCCGAGTGACTCATCTCCAGCACCGATTCTGCCCGTTTGAGATCGAAATTGTCTTCGGTGAAGGTATGCCAGGGAAGGGAAACCAGATATTCCAGGTAATTCAGGCCAATGGTATATTCTGCAATCGCAGGATCGGTCTTCTGGAGCCGCTCTAACTCCTTAGCAGCGATTTTCATGACCGCTTCGGGCAGCTGGGCTCTCTCCACCGCGGCACGAAGATCCAGGATTTCCTGCGGGACTGCCGGCGAATCCTCCTCTTTCGGCTTTCGAAAAAATGTCACGTGTTTGCTCCTTCGCTGACAGGATGCTTCATTATAGTGATGCCGCAAAGTTAGGTCAAATCGTAGGGGACGCCAGAATCTGCCGTCAGTGGCCATCATTTTCTCAAGAATGCAGGCTAAAAGCCTGCACTACGGGCTGACTTTTCCGGCCTTGTAGGGTAGCCTTTCCATGCTCCCAAATCCGAAGATGCAGGCTGGAAAGCCTGCACTACAGGCTGACTTTTCCCTTGTAGGGTGGCCTTTCCAGGCTGCCAAATCCGAAGATGCAGGCTAAAAGCCTGCACTACAGGACTGCCCTACAATTTTTGGGGCCCCACGCATCGTGAACGATTCCCTTTGATCTTACGTTCGCACCCTGCGCGCTGTTCGAGAGAAATGGCTTCGCAGCGAGGGCTATTGTTGCAGGATACAACACGCTGTCTTCTTGCCGCCACATACTGGCAGGCACCTGATATTCATTTCGATTGCGTCCGCTGACATCCGAATGTTGCAAAATGCCACACGGATCGGTGCCTCAATCTTCCTCATCATCTGCAGAGAATACCAGTTGTATCGCTATGTTAACCAGCCTCTCCCCTGTGGCACGGAAATTGACTTCCTTTCAGCATGGAGACTTGCTGAGAGAAAGGAATATCCAAATGAAACAGTGGAAGAGAAAGTTCGAGGCACTTGCCTGTGCGGTCGCGTTTGCAGAGGCAGCGGAATGGAAGACTGCAATGGAGCTCGCCTCGCAGTCCAATCGTCCTGCCAAGAGACCGTCGGCCAAGGACGAGCAGAGAATGAGGCTTAAGCCTGACAAGAGGCTGCGCGTTTAGGTTTCGGTGACTTCAGGATTTGGATCGAATTTTCAACGCAAGAAAGGGGACGTTAGAAATGCCTCAGCCGGTATCTGGCGGTAGAAAAGGGAATCTTGTCGGACAAACGCTCCTGTTTGGGGCAATGAGCGCAGCGCTCTATTTTCTCGTATTGGGCAATTCAACAACCGTGATGGAGTATTTTACTCGAGGAGGCTACTACGCCGCTCTTCCAGTCCTTACGGTGTTCATCTTCTCTTTTGTTCATGGCACCTTTGCGAGCAAGCTGTGGAGTGCTCTCGGGGTAGAAGCAATAACGAAGCCCACATCGCCACGAGCGGAGCGACCTGCCCCCCGTCCAGCGCGACGTCCGGATACCCGCCCTCGTTTGCGAGTATGAGTGGCTCTATGCAGTATTAAGGAGGAGTTCCAAATGCATGATGCATTGACAAGCAATATTCAGTTCATTGATCTTAGTTGGGGAATAGCTGCTTACCTGTTCATCGTCGGATTCATCGGCGGTCTGGTCAGTGGGTTTATCGGCTCAGGAGGAGCCTTCGTTCTTACGCCGGGCATGATGAGCCTCGGTGTGCCTGCAGCGGTTGCTGTCGCGAGCAACATGTGCCACAAGTTCCCGAAAGCTATGGTGGGAGCGTACAAGAGATACAAGTATGGTCAGGTCGATCTCAAGTTGGGAATCATGATGGCCGCCACTGCCACCATCGGCGTTCAGGTCGGCATCAAGATCCAGGAGATGATTCTTGCCCGTTGGGGGGAAGCGGGCTCGAACCTGTATGTCAGTCTCTCATTCGTGTTCGTCCTTATAACGGTAGGCGGATATGTGTTCTATGACGCATATAAACTTTCCAGATCCAGCGAGGAGGAAAGTGGCACGCCAGCACTTGCAGCATGGCTGCAAAAGATCGAGCTTCCCCCCATGATTTACTTCAAGACCGCAAATCTTCGGATTTCGTTATGGTTCACTGTGCCGGTCGGCTTCTTGACGGGAATGCTTGCCGCAACGATAGCGGTCGGGGGATTTGTCGGAGTCCCGGGAATGATTTACGTCATCGGGGCGTCAGGACTTGTTGCCTCTGCTACCGAGCTTGTTATCGCCTTCATCATGGGGTTCGGCGGCACGGTGAAATGGGCCATCAATGGTATGGTGGACATCCGACTAACCTTGATCATACTTGCAGGATCACTCTTGGGGGTTCAGCTTGGTGCCATCGGCACGACGTACGTCAAAGAGCACATGATCAAGGTAGTCATGGGATCCATCATGCTCATCGTCGCTCTGAGCCGGGGATTGGCGGTTCCGAAGTACTTGGGAGAGCTCGGGGTGATCTCGATCGGTGATTCGATGACATCCATGCTCATGACAGCGAGCTTCGCGTCCATGTGCTTTGCCCTTGGTGTCGGCGCGGTGATCATACTTGCGAGCATGATCAAGGCAAAGCGTAGCTATGCCGCGCCAGCACTTACACAGGAAAGCTTCGATCATGTTTGAGCGTATCCTCGTAGCCGTAGACGGATCAGATTCCGCCATTTCGGCCCTTCGTCAAGCACTCTCTTTGGCTAGGTCCGAAAAGAGCACGGTGCACGTTTTGGCTGTGGTCCCCCCCTATGAGGGGGACCTTCGTCTTGTGGGCGTGCGCGGGCACGTGCGGGATGTGATGAAGGAACCGTTTGAGAAGGCCCTGGCAGAGGCGGTAGCCGTTGCGGACTCTTTGGGATTTCCGGTGAAGCCAATCCTCGTGGAAGGCGAGCCCCCACAAACGATCGTGGATGTGACAGACGCACACGGAGCAGATCTCATAGTAGCGGGCGTCAGAGGCCAAAACCCGGCGGAGAGGCTGCTCTTGGGCAGCATGGTGTCGCGGGTCATAGGGTACAGCCGTACTCACGTCATGGTGTGCCCTCGAAACAGTGAGATAGGTCTCGCTAAAGTAATTGTCGCGTTCGACGGCTCTGAGTCTGCGACGGGGGCGCTCAGTCTCGCTTTCGATTTTGCGAGGGAATATGGCTCCGACTTGGATGTCCTTTCCGTTGCGGACGTCCCGAGTCATTTGTACGGTGTGAGTCCGGCAGCAGCCAGCGATTTGGTAGAGAAGGCGCGAAGGTCTCTGGAAAAAGCCGAACGCCACGCGGCAGACAACGACGTCAGCGCAGGATTTCTTCTCCTCGAAGGAGACCCTTCCGACATAGTAGTTGAAACCGCGAGGCAAAAAAATGCTGGCCTGATAATTATGGGGTCTCACGGCAGAACCGGAATCAGGAGACTGCTCATGGGAAGTGTGACTGAACGAGTGATCGGACACTCGCCCTGCCCGGTAATCGTTGCCCGAGCATATTGAGCACTTTGGTCCTGTTGCGCTGTGTTTCAAGGACCAAGATCAAAAGCTGGTGCTAGGTAAGGCCATATTTGTTCATTTTGCGCCACAACGACGTTCGGTCAATGCCAAGGGCTTCAGCCGCCAGACTTCTGTTCCCTTCGGTTTCTGCAAGTACCTGCTTGATATACCTGATCTCCAACTCTTCCAGAGTGGGCAGCTTCCCATCGCGCCTTCTATACGTGACGATCTTGTAGTTTCGCAAATCATCCGGCAGGTGGTCGAGCTCGATCACACCGTCGATGGCCAAGGCGATACCCCGTTCAACGATGTTCTCCAGCTCCCGCACATTTCCCGGAAAATCATACTGTTTTAGCAAGTCCAGCACGGGTTTCGACAGGGTCGGCGTTTCTCGGCCCATGAGCTTGGAGTGCTTCTCCAGGAAATGGTGGGCCAGAATGGGGATGTCGTCCCGCCTAAACGCCAAAGGAGGCAACTCGAACGAAACGACGTTCAAGCGATAGAATAGATCCTTCCGGAACTCGTTGGATTGAATCGCAGCCTGAAGATCCCGATTCGTGGCCGCTATGAAACGCACATTGACATTTATCGTCGCAGTCCCGCCTACACGCATGAGTTGTCGCTCCTGAATCACTCTCAGAAGCTTGGCCTGCATATTGGTGGACATCTCCGTAACCTCATCCAGAAACAGCGTCCCTTCGGCGGCCAATTCGATGATGCCTCGCTTCGTCTGGTGGGCTCCGGTAAACGCACCCTTTTCATGACCGAAGAGCTCGCTCGACAGCAACTCCTCGGTGAACGCCCCGCAGTTCACCGCCATCATGGGCCGATCGCTCCGCGTGCTGTGCTCATGGATGTACCGAGCCAGCAATTCCTTTCCGGTTCCCGATTCTCCGGTGAGAAGCACATTACAGTCGGTGGGCGCAATTTGGCGCGCGGTCTCCAGGATTCTGATCACCGCTGGATCCTTGCTGATGATCTGAACGCGATCGAATTCCTTAAATTTCTTCAATTCATCGCGGAGCCTAAGGTTTTCCTCGGTGAGCCTGATCTTCTCCAATGCTGCAGCCACGATTTTGCGCACGGCGTCTATGCGGTAGGGCTTGGAAATATAGTGATATGCTCCCTTCTTCAGGGCATCGATTGCAGAATCCACGGTAGCGTATCCCGTAATCATGATAACTTCGGTAAGCGGATGGATTTCGCGGCACTCCTCGAGTATTCGCATCCCATCCACCTTTTCCATCTTCAGGTCCGTGAGAACCAGATCGAAGCGATCCTTGCGCAAGAGGGAGAGACCCTTGGAGCCGGAGTCTGCGGTCACTACCTCATAGCCTTCTTTCTTGAGAACATGCTCCAGATTTCTCACAGCTATGGCTTCGTCATCAATAACCAGAACCCGTGGGGGATTGTTCATGTCAGCTCCTCACGCGGCCGGAATCAACATGCAGAACGAGGTTCCTTGGCCCTCCACGCTCTTCACACTGATCGAACCGCCGTGCCTCACGACAATGTCGTGGGTTATGAATAAACCGAGACCCGTTCCGTGGCCCACATCCTTGGTGGAAAAGAAGGGATCGAAGATCTTGGGCAGGTCTTCTTCAGGAATCCCTTTTCCATTATCAATCACACGGATGGAGACCATCCCGTTTTGGGCAGGCATTGCCCATACTCGGACCTCCCCCTCCCCTTCTATGGCATGAGCCGCATTGGAAAGGAGATTCACGAACACCTGCTCCATGCGCTGGCGATTTGCCTGGATCAAGAGATTGTCGTCCACATGCAGTTCCACCCTGATCTCGGGCAGCATCTGAGATTGCACGAGGGACAAGCTTCGCTCGATAATTTCGCGGGCCTTTACAGGCTCGGTGCTCAATTCTTTGCTTCGAGAAAACTCGAGAAGATTCAAGATGATGCTTCTCGCCTTGTCCACCTGTTCCAGCACTTCGGTCAACAATGATCTCTGGAATTCCCGGTCGCCGTCCTCCAGCTCTTCCAAAAGAATCTCGCAGGAGGACGAGATATTGGACAGGGGATTGTTTACTTCGTGAGCGACACCGGCTAACATGGTACCGAGAGCAGCTAGCTTCTTCGACCGGACGAGCTGCTCTTCCCGGGTTTGGAGCCGTCGTGCCATTTTGTTGAACGAGTCGAAAACATCCCGGATCTCCTTCTCGGGTGGAAGCTTCTCGATCGGCTGGAACTCCCCTTGAGCGACCTTATAGGTGCTTTCCTCGAGCAACTTCAACGGCTTGACCACCTTGAGGACTAGGAACAAACCCGGTCCTACCAACCCTATTCCCACAACGCCAAGGCCTAGAAGGAGAAGTTGCCCGGCTGTGTTCATCGTTTGCTTTACGGATTCCCTCTTTCTGCCTGCGACGCGATTGGCAAACCCCAACAATTGCGACCCGGTTGCCCTGAGCTGCTGCTCGCAGCTATCGCCCAACCCCTTGTTGGGAGCGCACTTGGCCAGCAGTTCGCGATATATTTCCACTCCCTTCCTGAAGCCCGCGGCTTCGCGCGGTGACGACAAATCCGAAATCCGTTCATAATTCTTGTTCAGGAGACTATTGGCCCTCTCCATGTTATACCCTGCCGACGACAGAAAAATCGAATCGCCATACAGGAAATAGTTTTTCTCAAAGCGACGTGCCTCCAAAACCGCCTCTTCCAATTTGTTAAGATCCTCCAGGTAACTGATCTTCGACTCCAGTTGATGGATGAAATAATAGCTGCCTGCTACGGTTGCCGCCATAAAGAGGTACGACGCTATTGCAGCAATGATTGCTTTGTGACGGATACTCAAGCTGGTTCTGAACATGAAAACTCCGCAGGAAGCTCTTTTCTTGACCAGACTGTACGACTCGATTGTGCAAGACTTGTTCCATCGAGCCGGCGCGTCGATCCCTGAGGATAGCCTAATACTATCGCTTGGTTATGGAGCCTCCCCAGATTGATCGTGATTACCGGGCTGCGGTTGCTGCTGCGGATTGCAACAGACGGTACCCGCTTTGGGACAATCACTACTTTCAGCTCGTTATTACACTATGTTAGGCCACATTTCGTGTCTGTTGCACTATGCAACGCTCCTTGTCCTTGGTATCCCAGGCAGCCCTCGACTGGCCGCCTTTGTCCTCATGGAGGCAGGTCCACCGAGATCCTCTGTTGCAGTATGCAACAGTTCCCGAGGTTCTTGCAACGGACTGGCAACTACTTGACATCTCCGTCGAATCCTTTCTTCGAATTGCCCCAGCGTTCATCTAAGAAACAGGCACCGCCACGATCCAGCTTGAAATTCTAGGCTTATTCCAAAGGGTTACCCCACCGAAATCCCATGGCATAGAACTTGGTAACACGCGATATGGAGGTGGCCATGCAGAAGATCAGGGACAAAATTGAACGATTATTGAACGCCATCACCTTTGCAGAGGCTGGTGATTACGTGGCAGCGAGGGAATTCCTGGCACAGGCCGACAGCGCAGAGACGAACGAGCCTGGAGGAGAAAGGGCCGAAAATTGTGTGGGGCTCGATCCTTCGAGCATCAGGGAGGCACAGAAAGAGCTGTCGCAATTCGACACCGTGCATTTTGGGGCCATAAAGGACGCTCTCGCCTCCTTGGGTGATCATAAGCGGCTGTCTGCAGTACTCCTTGCCACAAACGGGGATTATGTTCAGGTGAAAAGCCTCTGTTATGCAGTAGGCTTGACCAAGAGGCTGGATGCGCATCTTGAAATATTGCAGGTGGTTGGCAACCCGTGCGAGTCGACTACTGTTCGTGTCACACCGAGGGAGCTTACCGGCACGGAATCGACCGAAATTTCCATCCACCGCCTGTCGGAACAGGAATTACCTTGTCAGGTCACTCTTGCAACAGGAGATTTCGAAGACGCCATCGAGCTTTATTTGAAGTCCAAGAAACACGTTGTGGTAATTGTGTACGATTCCGCCGGCAACTCAGCCGACACGGGGTCTGACGAACAGCGGAGCAGACGCTTCGTCGAGGAGCTTTCTCTGCGACTGGCAATTCCTCTGGTAACTGTCACGACGAGGAGGTAAGGTGTCGTTTCTTGATCCGATTTATCACTACGACAGCTCGTTACTTCACAGGGAGCAGGACAGCTCATCGGAAAAGGGAAGAGTCCATGAGCCAAGCCTGACGCTGGCCGCTTCCTGCTTGTGCCCCCTGTTCTCGGACTCGGGAGACGCAAACCGGCACTGCTTCACCCCTGCGTCCTGAGGCTGCGGTCTCGCTCTCCAGCGCGGGTCGGGAAAACATACGAAGGCCCTTTTTGAGGTCAGAAGAATCATCTGTCCCTCCGCATTCCCGCGTAGAGTCGAGTCGTCGAAAAAAACTCAGAGATTCCGTTGAGTGGCCGGGCTTCTCGAGAATCGCGGATCTTTCTTGCCAAATCGAGGTCTAATTGTTCTGAATGCAGAGGGGGTATTGCGCGTTTGTTTGCTCGGGGATGGGGCTCTTTCCGAGACTGCAGAATCGAGACAAAGGAGAGACGCGTATGAACACGCCGAAAATCATTGTTGCCGTGTTAGTTGCACTGGCATTCGCTCTAAATATCCCGAGTGAACTTTTGGCGCAGAGCGACCAGACAGTTCGCCAGATTCCACAGCCGAAGGGTGGCATCGCGACGGTTATTGGAGTGGATCAGCCCGAAAACTGCCTTCGAATCAGGAGCGGCCCTGGGACTTCATACGACGTGATTGGATGCGCCAACATGGGCGACCAATTGAATATTACAGGCGTTTGGACATCGAATGACTGGGCGCAACTCGCTGACAACGGCTGGGTTTACGGACCACAGATTGAGACCGATTTACGTCCTCCGCGTGCGGCCTATTCAAGGGGAGTGAGTTATGCTGTCAGCGAAGTGGTGACTCCGAATTACGATGATTGGTCGTACTTGCCGGATTATGGATATGATACGTACTGGTACGGAGGAATTCCGATATTCTTGTATAATATCGGAGTATGGTACAGATTTCATCCCTGGTGGTGGCATCGTGGTCATCAGGCGTGGTGGTGGAAAGACGGTCATCGTGGCCGGAGAGCCTGGAACCCCGTTGCATTTAACAACTACGTACGGGGTGGAGCGCACAAGCATTTTGTTACCAACCGCTCCAACAGCCCTTCTGTCACGAGGGCCTGGAAGGATCGGAGGTTCACGACCAATCGCTCCAACATCTCTTCACTCAATAGTAGGGGCTGGAACCAGCGGACCTTGACCACCAATCGCTCCAACAGCCCTTCTCTTAATAGGACCTGGAACGATCGGAGGTTCACAACCAATCGTGCCAACACCTCTTCGGTGAATGTAAGTCGGCTCAATACCAACAGGTTCCCTTCAGGATCCTCAAACGCTATTCGCTCGCGAGCTTTCTCAAATGCGACTACCTTCCGTTCCGGATCCGCAAGTGCGTTTCGTTCGCCGAGCTTCTCAAGTCCGCGTAAATTCCGCAGCAGCAGTGTGGGAGGCAGTCAGCTTAGCGGGTTCGCGCGTTCAGGAGGCTTCAGCAGTGCCCGGATGGGCGGCGGTAGCTTCCGTTTCGGTGGCGGCGCTGTGGGCCGTATGGGTGGTGGCCGCAGATAATAGGCGAAGGGGTGAGGTCTTGATTTTGTCTACCGGCATCGACAGCGCATGACGACGCCGGTGACAATCGAGCGTACTGGTGCACTTCATCATCTGGCAGCCTGAGGAAATGTGCAGGCTGCTGTCTCTCTTGATAACGCAAACGGGGATTGATGTCCGCTCTCCAGGATCCTGTCGAGAGTCGGGAGACGAAGCCGGCCCCCTAGAGGCAGGAGAGCGGAGCATGTCTTTCAGGCACCGTTTAGGTCGGCTTATGGCGGAGAAGCCCCTTATGTCCTTGAGTGCAGTCTGCACCTTCTCCTGAAGCGGCCTCAGACCGGGATTGGCAATCGCCCAGGATTCTTCCATTGCCCCACAGCGAGCAGGGTAGTTTGGCAAGAAGGAGAAAGTCAAAAAACAAGACCTGACCACATTACCTTAGAGCTTTGCCAATGCGCCTTTGAGCGTGTTGACCGCCAGATCCGCACAGTGAGTGTGCTCCACGGGCATGCCATCCAGGTACGCGATGAGGTCCTCCGATGTAACGGACTTGGCCTTCGACAGGGGCAGGCCCTTGACCATGCACGTCAAGGCACTTGCGCAGGCAATGGTAGGCCCGCAGCCGTCGGTCACGAACCCGATCCGCCCAATATTACCGTTGTCCAGACCGACGTACATGCCGATGGTGTCGCCGCAAATTCCGCTCATGAACATGTAGGAATCATACTGCTCGGGCTCGCCGTAATTCCTCGGTTTCTGAAAATGGTCGATCACCTTTTGTGAATAGATCTTACGAGCCTCGGCAAGAATCAGCCCCTCAATATCGTCAAACACTTCGTTCTCGTTCGCCATCCTGTCCTCAGTCCTTAGTTCTGTTTTCTGCCGAACAGCAGTCGGCTTGTCCACTTTTGAGAATCGAACATGGCCGCAGTCAGCATGTCAGAAATCGGCGATCCCTTTTCGCTCACACAGGGAACGCAGAAAGAAACTGTCTCAAAACTCGGGACACACCAGAATCGTAGCACGATTGAGCGTCGATTCGCGGAAAGGCACCCTCACCCCAACCCTCTCCCAGAGGGAGAGGGAGCCGGAAGAATCCCCTTTCCCCCGCTTCGGGGGTGAGGGTCAGGTGAGGGGGTGTGCCACGATTATCACGGACTGCAGGCTTTTGAGACACTTTCGAAATGCCTATCCTCCATAAGTAGGTGACGGACCGCTGAATTGCGCACTCCCTGACTGAGACCCGCCATCTAACGAGGCCATTTCTTCACCCGTTCCCGCCATGCATCTCAAACCATGTTCAAAGGCCGCGATCATCATACTCCTGTTTCGATACCCAGTGCAAGGGCTGTCCGCTGGAGCCGTTCACACTGAGACACCTTCCTTCCGGGCTCGCATCAAACCTTTCCGCAGCAACTCCCCGGCACACACCCTTGATCCGACGGAGCCCCTCCACAACAGGTCGAGCCCGCCGGATGGGCCTTTGTCCCCTGCACCTGCGGCGGGGCGGGCACGGACAACCGGGACTCCAGGGAGGCGCTTCCACAGGTCTTGCAGGTGAGGTCGTCCGAGTTCCTTCCGATGCCGACGAGAAATTCGTTCACAGCTCCGCATTCCTTGCACGTGTATTCGTGAATAGGCATAATGATCCCTTCTCCTGAAGAATTCCCGCTCGCGCATCAGTCACGAGCATTGATAACGCTTTCGAGGTGGTTCGCTCGCTGATAGTTTTCCACCTTTATTTTCACGTGATCAACTCCCGGCACCCCTTCCACGCTCTGTTTAATAGAATTCGCGAGGGCATATGCGAGGGGACAGACGGGAGATGACGGGCGAAAGGTGAGACGTACCGCACCGCCTTCCCCCACCTGAATGTCATGGACAAGGTCCATCCTGGTTACGCTCAGGCCCGTTTCCGGGTCGATCACTTCACAGAGAGCACTCTCAATCGCTTGCTCGAGATTTGTCGTTTCTCCCATAGGACACCTCCTATTGCAGCGCTGCCTCCGAGAGCCGATCCCACGATGCCCGTATGCATCGAGAAGCCACACTGTCTCCCTGCTCCACAATGCTGCGCTTGGACACCATGGCGCGAATGACCTCTTCGTCGTACAGGATGCGCCCTACAAGCTCGGTTCCGGCCTCTCGAGCGAAACCTTCGATCCGGTCTGCCACCTCTGGCTGGATGTCCGCCTTGTTCAGGATCACCGATGCGGGTATACCGAAGCCTTTAACCAACTGAACCGCCCGCTCCAGGTCATGGAGGCCAGACAGCGTAGGTTCGGTCACGATCACCACATGATCCGCGCCCGTAATCGAGGATATGACGGGGCACCCTACCCCCGGAGCACCATCCACCAGGATGAGCGACTTGCCGCGCTGCTTCGCGAGCACTCGTGCTTGATTCCGGACCAGGGCAACGAGCTTGCCGGAATTCTCTGCTCCAGGAACCAGTGCTGCATGAACCATCGGCCCAAACCGGGTTTCCGAGATGAACCATCGGCCGTTGAGCGGCTCCTCCAGGGCTACGGCTGACTCGGGACACACATGGAAGCATACGGCGCAGCCTTCGCATGCTGTCGGGTGGACGACGAAATCGTCCGATATTGCGCCAAAACGGCAGGCATCTCTGCAAAGTCCGCACCGGATGCACTTTTCTTGGTCGATGAGAGCCACGCAGCCCCCTCGAAACTCCTCCTCGGAAAATACTTCCGGGTGCACCAGTATGTGAAGATCTGCTGCGTCCACGTCACAGTCCGCGAGCACTTTTTCTCGCGCGAGGCACGCAAATGCGGCTGTGATCGTCGTCTTTCCGGTTCCTCCCTTGCCGCTGATTATCACCAGTTCCTTCATAGCCGTGCCTCTCTGCGCACAGGTTCGCGAGACGCCACTACGTCTCCGATGCGTGCGATCATATCCCCAAAGATCTTCCGATACTCCGGCGCGGTTGCCACGAGAACATTTCCTCGGGCATAGCCTTCGGCTATCCTCCTGTCATGGGGTATCTCCGCGAGAATCGGAATCCCTTCCTCGCGGCAGTATTCCTGCACGCTCTCGTCCCCAACCCCTGCCCGGTTGATGACCACTCCGAGCGGAATGCCCAGCTCTCTGACCGCCTCAACGGCTATCTTGAGATCATGAAAGCCGAACGGAGTGGGTTCCGTCACCATGATGATGTAGTCCGATCCAGTCACCGTGTTTATCACTGGACAGGATGCACCCGGAGGGGCATCCAGGATCGCTATCCTTTCAGGGTTGATCTTTGCCTTCACCGCTCTGATGAGCGGCGGAGACATGGCCTCACCGATCTTCAGCAGACCATGGACGAACTGGACCGGCCCGCACGTCCCTGTCTCTATTACGCCCAGCACCCGAGGCTGCTCTGTGATAGCCTTCTCGGGGCACAGCAGTGAGCAGCCCCCACACCCATGGCACAACTCGGGAAATGTGAGCACTTGCTTGCCGATGGGGAGGATCGCGCTGAACCGGCAAACTTCTCCGCACGTTCCACATACCGTGCATTTCTGAGAGTCAACAACCGGTACCGGTAATCCTACCGACTCGGAGCTTGTGATAACCGGCTTCATGAGCACGTGGCAGTTCGGCTCTTCCACGTCGCAATCGATCAGTTGGGCCCGGTCGGCAAGTACCATGGCCAGACTGGTTGCAACCGTAGTTTTTCCCGTCCCGCCCTTTCCGCTCGCCACGCTAACAATCATTGTTTGTCTATCCTACGTTTCCGTATAGTGTCAGAGCCAAGGCCTTCCAATATACTTCCGGAACTGGCTACGCTCCAGGTCGCGTCCGGCCATGCTCGAGAGACGAAACAGTTCCCTCGATGGTGAACACAAGCACGCGAATTGAGCGCTCCCGATCGGCTGCCAACGGTCATGCGGTCTTGCGTTCGGAGTTGGTGAGATAATTCTTCAGGGCCTCTTGGAGCGTTCCTGCAGCCAGGGTCGCGCAATGCAGGTGGTCCTCCGGGAGTCCGCCCACCTCGTGCTCTATGGCCACATAGTCGATGTCTGCCACTTCTTCGGGGGTCTTATTGAGCGCCAACCTTGCTGCGGCCGCACCGCACGCGCTGCTCATTCCGCACCCGTCAGTCCAGTACTTGGCGTCCACCACGCGATCGTCCCGAAACTTGAGGGATATTTTCATCGCATCGCCGCACTTGCCCCTCAGGCACGCAGTGGCATCGGGCACGTCAATGGTACCCTTCTCAGGGTCTTGCCTGAGTTGATACCACACCCATACCCCTACCACTGCTGCCATCAAGAGGGCAGACGTCACTATGGAACCCAGCGAAGGCAAGCTCAGCCACGAGAAATCACTCAAAGCCTTATCCTCGTGAATCGATTGTCTGCTGGGCGTCTGGTACTGCGGACAATCGTCCATCTGTCCTGCAGCGTCCCGTCCTCCCGCACAGATTTACCAGTGGGCCTCTACGGTAGGCTGATCCGCGTAGCTCACCTGGTTATTCTGAAAACGCTCGATCGCCTCCCGAACACTACCGGCCTGATCCACTCCCACCTTGATTCCCGCAGCCTGAAGGGTACGAAACGCATTGGGCCCGCAGTGGCCGGTGAGCAGGACGTCGACCTTCTTGTCCGCGAGCACCTTGGCAGCCTGTATCCCCGCTCCCTGCATTGCGTTGATGTTTGTGGAATTATCCACGGTTTCCAACAACGTTCCATCCTTGTCCGCGATGATGAAGTACTTGGCCCTGCCGAAGCGGGGATCGACCTGGGAATCAAGATCTTGCCCCATCGCGGTGATCGCTATCCTCATAGACCTCTCTCCCTGCTGTTGATCAGAATCTACCTCCGCCGCACACCTGATTTTCTTGGATAAGCTCGAGCCTGCCTTGCAAGAGATCCTGCACCACAGCCCCCACGGTTTCGCCGTACGGACCATAATAGACGTCGATGCCCGCTTGCCTGAACCCCATCAGCGGCCTCATTCCGATCCCGCCGACGATAATGGCATGCGCGCCACTCTGATGCAGAAGGTTTACCGGCCCCTGACATCCGCCCTGGACATGAGGAGGATTGTGAACCAGACTGACGTCCTTGATTTCTCCATCTTCCACGTGGACGAGGGTAAATACGTCACAGTGACCGAAGTGCCCCGACCTGGGGGCCTCCAGTCCCCCCGGATGCATGGACGGTATAGCTACTGTCTTGTTTGCCATGAATATCGTTGTCTCCTCTCGATTCTATGAAATAGGAATTATAGGCGTTTTCGTCTTGCGTGCCGTGGAGCTACGCGGCTGAGACAGCCCCGCTCTCCAGCATCCCGCTGACCTGAGCGGCGAGGGACTGGAAAGCCTTCGTGGACACGGATTCCGGGTCCGCCACCGACGCAGGAGTCCCCGTATCGCCTCCGATGACCAGGGACGGATCGATAGGTATCGATCCCAGGAAAGGAACGCCCAGATCTCGGGACGCTTTCAGCCCTCCACCACTCCGGAAGAGGTCTATGGAACCGCTGCAGTGCGGACAGATCAAGCCGCTCATGTTTTCCACGATGCCCAGGAGGTTCATCTCCACCGTTCTGGCGAATACCACCGATTTGCGTGAGTCCAGCAGAGCCACATCTTGGGGAGTCGTTACCACGATCGCCCACAGCGGATTTCCAAGGAGTTGCGCTATGCTGAGGGGCTCATCCCCCGTTCCCGGTGGTAAGTCCACGATGAGGTAATCCAACGGGCCCCAGTTAACCTCGGCGAGAAATTGTTTGAACACCGTGTGCTTCACTGGACCACGCCAGATCACAGGGGTGTCTGGGTCAGGGAGCATGAATGCCATGGACATGACCTTGATCCCCGTCTCCGAGACAATTGGCTCAATTCCAACTTTTGACCCCCCTGGACTCCGTCCTTCCAGCCCAAACATCTTGGGCACGTTTGGCCCGTGGACATCTCCATCGAGAATGCCAACGGTCTTTCCTGCGTTGGCAAGAGCGACAGCCAGATTCACCGCAACGGTAGTCTTGCCTACGCCGCCCTTGCCACTCATCACTGCCACCCGGTGCTTGATCAGCCCCAGTCTCGAGGCGAGAAGCTCGTCCATGTGGCGCTCCTGAGTTGCAGCATCGCAGGAGGAGGCTGTCGCGCAGGTACCACACGAGCTATCACCCGAACATTGCTTGTCTTTTTCCATTTTCCCTCGGTGAGTGCTTCTTGTGTGCCGTGTACGGCAACGCAAGAACCTATTTGTGCCCCTTGAAATCAATGTCAAGGCAGGCAGGCCGCAGCGTGAGACCTACAGATCAAAACCATCGGCAATTTCTGCACTGGTCTCACGACTTCAACGGCTTAACTCTGTTTCTTATCGAGCTCGGACAGCCGAGCCTCCATTGCCGCTATTTCATCTCGAGCCGCTGCCAGCTCATTTCGTAACAGCTCGGCCTCATCGGTCACAGGAGCAACCTGCCACGCGGACGGCCCCCACCATCCTCGACCGCCGAAGCAGCGACCTCTGCCCCCACCCCAGGGCACGCCACCGCGGCCTATGCCGCGCATGGCTCCAAAGGGCCGGAGCCGTCTTCCCGCACTCACAGGTGAGCATCCTCCTCGTCCCCAGCCGGTTGCCGGGCCGCGACCTCCGGGTCCTGTTCTGTCAAATCCTGGCATTGCACCCACTCCTTTCTTGGAGATATGTTCGGGTCACCGATCGTGATTGCGTCCTCGTCCGAATCGTCCTCGCTTACAGGAGAGACGACCAGGCATCACGAAGCATGCATCAGAGATCCTCCCCGACCTGAGAGCTGCCAACACTTCCCACACATTTCCCGCGACCCAGGGGAGCACGTTGACCTCGGCCTGCCGGATCAGATTTTCGAGGCAACCGCTGATGCCGCCGCAAACGAGAAGCTCGATCCCCAATTCCTTCAAGCGTGCAACTCGACCGAAGCGAGAGAGCGCGGTCCAGTCCTCCCGTGCAATGAGCCGGTCCTCGTCCTGATCATGAGCAATGATAAGCATGCTTCGGCAGCAATCGAAGACCGGTGCGACCCGCGTTTGATGTTCCGGAATTGCAACTCTCATGATATCACCCGAGGCGCTGAAAGCAATTTTGGTGCCATTTTGATCAATGATCATATCAAGATGAAATTATGATGGTTTACCCGCCAGGCAGCCTGGCACGTGAAGAAGACGGTGCAGATTGCATCCATACGTCTCGCCGCTTTTTGCACTATCCCCTTCCCTGCTGCGCGTCAATCGAGCTCACCAACTCACCCCCCGATGCTAACACATATCTAACAATAACCTGGCAATGCTCCAATAAACCGTTCCTAAGATGGTAGTCGAAAAGGGGTTTACGCAACGGTACGGATTTCAAATGGGGTGAGAGAGGCATCGGCACTGTGGGACGCCTGAAACCGAAGGTCCGGTCCCGCGTTTCATCCCAACGGGAAATGGTATGTCGCCAACTCTTCTCTTCGTCGCGATTCTGATCTTGTCCGCGTCTGCATACTACCTCGGTGTCAGGCGTGCATTTTCGGTGGTAGGAGGACCGAAGGGGATCAGGAATCTCCACTCGCTTCCGTCCTATTACGGGTGGCTCTCAGCGCTCTGGGTTGCGATTCCCACTCTGATGCTTTTCGGCTTCTGGCTGATGTTCGAATCCACGATCATAACGCAGATGGTCGTGGCAGGCTTGCCTCCCGAGCTGAGAGAGCTTCCTTCGGACCGCATGACACTCGTGATCAATGATATCAGGAACTTGGTTGCGGGCAACATAACGTCCGACAAGTCCCCCCAGTTAGAGGCGGCAGCCAGACATTACGAAGATCTCATGGCCACGAGTCATCTGGCACTTGCGGTCGTGGCACTGGCAGTGGCAGCAGCAGGCGCTGCGGGAGTCTGGCTCCGCATTAGGCCGAATCTTCGGGCCCGCAATCAGGTTGAACGGGTGCTCAAAGTGGTTATGATCGTCTGCTCTGTCATCGCGATTCTTACCACGGTTGGCATCATTGCATCGGTCCTGTTTGAATCTATTCGCTTCTTCCACCTCGTGCCTATAACCGAGTTCTTGTTCGGGTTGGAATGGAATCCTCAGATCGCAATACGAGCCGATCAGGTGGCCGGATCCGGGGCATTTGGAGCGATTCCCGTTTTTGCAGGGACTGTGCTGATCTCGGCAATCGCGATGCTTGTGGCTGTACCCATCGGCCTTATGTCGGCCATTTACCTCTCGGAGTATGCGTCGAAACGAGTCCGGTCAGCAGCCAAACCGCTCATGGAGATCCTTGCAGGCATTCCGACGGTGGTTTACGGCTTCTTCGCCGCCCTGGTAGTGGCGCCTTCCGTTCGGGATCTTGGAGCGTCCGTTGGGCTGAGCGTTTCATCGGAGAGCGCCTTGGCGGCCGGCGTGGTGATGGGGATCATGATTATCCCCTTCGTGTCGTCGCTTTCCGACGATGTGATAAACGCGGTGCCTCAGTCGCTGCGAGATGGAGCCTATGCACTGGGCGCGACGCAATCGGAGGCGGTGAAGCATGTGGTTATACCTGCAGCGCTTCCGGGAATCGTGGGAGGAGTCCTTCTCGCTGTATCAAGGGCCATCGGCGAAACCATGATCGTCGTGATGGCAGCGGGCCTGGCGGCGAACCTGACTGCCAACCCGTTTGCCACGGTCACGACGGTCACGGTGCAGATAGTCACCTTGCTGACAGGCGACCAGGAGTTTGACAATCCCAAGACCCTCGCTGCCTTCGCATTGGGTCTGATCTTGTTCATCGTCACCCTGTTATTGAACGTCATTGCGCTTTATATGGTGCGCAAGTACAGGGAGCAATATGAGTAGCGATCCACAGCGGGCTCGCGGTAAAGACATCAATGGCGACACCTCTGTTCAATCCCAGCGTGCTCTGGACATTGTTCGGAGGGGATTGGGCAAGAGGTATCGCGCGGAGCGCCGATTCCGCATGTATGGCTTTGCAGCGGTCTTCACGAGTCTTCTGTTCCTTGTCATCGTATTTGTCAGTATATTCTCCAAAGGGTATACAGCGTTTACCCAAACATATATCCAGGTACAGGTATACCTCGATCCCACCCATATCGACCGGGCAGCTCCGTCCGAAGGCAACTATCAAGGCCTGATAAAGGAATCCCTCCTCAAAGCCTTTCCCGATGCGGATACCAGGCAATTGAAGCGCCAGCTCTGGGCTCTGATTAGCCCCGGGGCAGCCTATGAGCTGCGGGATCTTGTGGTGAAACGGCCTGAGCTCATCGGACAGACGATTTCGTTGGCTCTACCCGCGGACGACGACGTGGACATGCTCATGAAGGGGCACACGGGCCGTCAAGGTCCCGAAGAGTCCCGAAGATTGACAGACAAGCAAATGGCTTGGATAGGGCAGATGGAGAAGGATGGAAGGATCCGGCAACAGTTCAACTGGGCGTTTTTCACGAATGGTGATTCGCGCGAGCCGGAGCTCGCGGGTATTCGAGGTGCCCTGTACGGCTCGTTTTTCACGCTGCTGGTAACTCTCCTGCTTTCCTTTCCCGCAGGTGTGGCAGCCGCAGTGTATCTGGAGGAGTTTGCACCGAAGAACCGGTTTACTGACCTCATCGAGGTAAACATCAACAATCTTGCGGCTGTTCCGTCTATAGTCTTCGGTCTTCTCGGACTTGCCGTTTACATAGGTTACTTTGGCCTTCCCAGGTCGACACCCATAGTCGGCGGGTTAGTCATGACACTGATGACACTCCCGATCATCATTATCGCCAGCCGAGCCTCATTAAAATCCGTACCACCGTCGATTCGCGAGGCTGCTCTGGGGGTCGGGGCGTCCCCTGTCCAAACTGTCTTGCATCACGTGCTGCCTCTGGCTTTGCCGGGCATTTTGACGGGCACCATCATCGGTATGGCCCGTGCGCTGGGGGAGACTGCTCCCTTGCTCATGATTGGAATGGTGGCCTTCATTGTGGACGTTCCGCACGGCTTCACGGATCCGGCCACCGTTTTGCCCGTGCAGATCTATCTCTGGTCTGACAGCCCTGAGCGCGGCTTCGTGGAAAAGACATCTGCAGCAATCATGGTTCTGCTGGTCTTTCTCATCTTCATGAATTCTGCAGCGGTTTGGCTGCGCAGACGATTCGAGCGCAGGTGGTAACTGGGCGTTACGCTGGTTGAACTGTTTTCCACGGCCGAAGAAACGGCATGCGTACGACACTTCGGCCCTCTTGCACCTGAAATGAGAGCACAAGGAGGTTGATGATTATGAAGAAGTTTTTTATTGGCACCGTTTTGGGAGTATCCCTCTCATTCGCGGGAATGGCCGGAGCTCAGGCTACCCGTGACTACATAAGCATCGTCGGCTCCTCAACGGTGTACCCCTTTGCCACAGTTGTGGCGGAAAACTTTGGCAAAGCAACCAAGTTCAAGACCCCAAAGATCGAATCCACTGGGTCCGGCGGCGGGTTCAAACTGTTTTGCGAAGGCGTCGGCGTTCAGCATCCCGACATCACCAACGCGTCGAGGGCCATGAAGAAATCGGAGTGCGAACAATGCGCCAAAAATGGGGTGAAGGATGTTGTAGAGATTAAGATCGGCTATGATGGCATTGTCCTGGCCCAATCCAAGAAGGCCAATCCCATGACTCTCAGTGTGAAGGACATCTTCCTCGCGTTGGCGAAAGAAATACCCGATCCAAAGGGTGGGGACAACCTGGTACCGAACCCCCACAAGACGTGGAAGGATGTGAATCCTCAGTTGCCTGCAAACAAGATTGAAGTGCTTGGTCCGCCCCCCACTTCAGGGACGCGCGATGCCTTCACCGAGCTGGCCATGGAGGCGGGAGCCAAGAAATTCGATTTCATTAAGGACCTCAAGGCGAAAGACAAGAAGAAGTACAAGGCCGTCACACACACGATCAGAGAGGACGGCGCTTACGTCGATGCCGGTGAAAACGACAACCTCATTGTTCAGAAGCTTCAGGTAAACCCCAATGCAGTGGGAATCTTCGGGTTCAGCTTCCTCGATCAAAACCAGGATAAGATCCAAGGTGCTCTGATCGATGGCGTAAAGCCGACCTTTGAGGACATAGCCTCTGGGAAGTATCCTCTGTCTCGACCACTGTTCTTCTACGTGAAAAAAGCGCACGTGGGGGTCATCCCGGGCATCAACGAATATGTCAAGGAATTCACCAGTGGGAAAGCGTGCGGCAAAGATGGATACCTTTCAGAAAAGGGTTTAATCACCCTGCCCGAGGATGAGGGCAAGAAGGTTGCCAAGATCGTCGCAAATATGGAAACAGTCGCTTGCGACAAGTTGAAGTAACGAATCAGTGGGACCGATGATGATTTCATCTTTCCCGATTAACCACTGCCACGAGACCCCCGGTCTCGTGGCAGTCCAGAAGCCTTCTGGAAAAGTCGGAACTATGCAAAACGAAGCAGCGCGGGAATATTATCCGGTTCCGAACGAGAACCGGGTCAGCCGGAAGCACCGGGAAACCGTTGGGGATTTCACAGTCCCCAATCCAAGGATGACCTGCCGAAACGTGAACGTCTATTACGGCGAAAACCACGCGATCAAAAACGTGTCGCTCGATATTGGGCGTCAGGAAGTGATCGCCATGATCGGCCCTTCGGGCTGCGGCAAGTCCACCTTTATCAGATGCCTCAATCGCATGAATGACACGATCGAGGGGTGCCGCGTTGAAGGCGAGATCATTATTGACGGTCAGAACATTTACGACGAGCGCGTTGACGTAGTCGCGTTGAGGGCCCAGGTGGGGATGGTGTTCCAGAAGCCAAATCCGTTTCCCAAATCAATTTACATGAATGTGGCATACGGCCCCAAGATTCACGGGCTGGCCCATACGAAGACAGACCTCGATGAGATCGTGGAGCGGTCTCTCAAGAAGGCCGGCTTGTGGGACGAAGTGAAAGATCGACTGAACGAGCCGGGGACCGGATTGTCCGGAGGACAACAGCAGCGGTTGTGCATCGCTCGTGCCATCGCTGTCAGCCCCGAGGTCATCCTTATGGACGAGCCATGCTCTGCCCTCGACCCCATAGCCACCGCAAGGATTGAGGACCTCATGGAAGAGCTGCGCGAGAGTTATTCCATTGTGATTGTCACCCACTCAATGCAACAGGCTTCACGGGTCGCGCAGCGGACCGCGTACTTTCATCTGGGAGATTTGATCGAGATTGGCCCCACGGAGCAAATCTTCCTCAATCCTCTCCATAGGCTGACTGAAGATTACGTGACCGGACGCTTTGGGTGATGAATCTGTAAGTCTTTGTAACTGCACGTGAATATATTTGTACAGATCTCCTCGAGCTTTCGCCACGAATCCATCGGTATGGATAAGAAAATCCGTGTTCGTATATCCGCCTAGAGTCCATCTTCTTGTGATCTCGCAGGATGGACGTGCAGATCAATTCATTGCCTATCTGAAACGGGAGCATTATCGGGTGGGGATCGCCCAATCGCTCGCTGAATCTCCTGAGTATGTCCGGAATGAGCTCCCCAATTTGATTCTCCTGGACAGTCCTCTCCCGGTTGCTCATACCTGGGAGATCCTTAGGACCTGTCGGACCTTGAGCAGCACTTCTCGCATCCCCGTCATAGTTATCTCCGAAGACGGTGAAGATGAGAGCGTTATCAGGACCCTCGATCTCGGGGCAGACGATTACATTATCAAACCGGTGAGCCTGCCCGTGATGCTCGCAAGAGTAAGAGCGGTCTTGCGGTCTCGGAATCAGTCGCACCCACGCATCGATGCATTGCTGGGGAGGCATCGAATCACCCTGGACCCTATTCGGCACGAGACCTTTCTGGACGGCTATGAGATAGAGCTTTCCCCTGCAGAATTCAGCACTATGCGGGTACTGGCTGGCAATCCCGGCAAGGTCTTTACTCGACGAGACATCTTGCTTCTTTCCGATGGCCGGGGTTCACCTGCTACCGAGCGGTCCGTTGATTTCAGAATTTTCAGCCTTCGAAAGAAGCTGGGAGATGCGGGGCGATTTATCAGGTCTGTGGCGGGGATTGGGTACAAGCTTTCGTCGCGACCTGAGGAAAGCGGGCCGTGATGGCCAGCAATGGTGTAATATGCATCTATTAGTTGCACTTTGCGATTAGCAGCCCCCTTCGACACCACCTCACGCCCTTTCTTGTCATACGTGTACCGCCACTATCTCCCGTCCCATCACGATATTCACTTGTGCCGACTTTCGCTATTCCCTTTTCCGGCAGCTATCCTTGACCGCAGATCTTTGCATGCTTTTATTATGACCACGTCGGCCCGATTGGTTGGTGGCTCTGCCATGGGCTCCAGGCCGGGGCCATGGCCGGAGATGATAAAGCTGGCCGACGTGGAGGGGGCTTGCCCATAATAGTGCTCCAACCGGATTCCACCCGCATCCGGCTATGGACAAGAAAGAGTGGATGGTAGAGACGTGCCAGCCAATCTCGAACGAATAAGACTATGGCGAGTAATCTTGGCCATGCTGCTCGCAACAATTCCCTTGGCGGGATGTGGCAGCCAACATGCATCCGAGCCTCCCCGCGAGGCGCCACGGCCACAGGTGTCGGTCACCAGTCCCTTGCAAGAGAGTATTATCGATTGGGACGAGTACACGGGGAGATTCGACGCTATCGAATCCGTGGATGTGCGAGCTCGAGTGAGCGGCTATCTCGAGTCGATACATTTCCGAGACGGTGCAATCGTTGAAAAAGGCGACCTGCTGTTCGTGATAGACCGCCGCCCTTTTGAAGCTGCATTAGACCAGGCCAAGGCCGAGAGGGAGGGAGCTGAGGCCAGGAATGAGCTCGCAAAGCTGGAGCTGAAGCGGAGTAAGGCTCTGCTCCAAGAGAATGCGATTTCCCAGGATCAGTACGACAAGCAGTTGTCAAACTGCCGACAGGCGGCAGCACAGTTGCATGCGGCACGTGCCGCTGAGAGGCAAGCAGAGCTTAATCTCAGCTTTGCCGAGATTCGTTCGCCCATACGAGGGAGAATCAGCAGGAAACTTGTGGACGTGGGAAATCTTGTGAGTGGGGGATCTCCCGATTCCACGCTGCTGACGACCATCGTGTCACTTGACCCGATCTACTTCTATTTTGACGTCGATGAACACGCGTACCTGAGGTACGTCCGCCTCGCGAGTGAGGAAATGCGCCCTGAAATTCGGAGCGACGGGACTCCGGTTTTTGCCAAGCTTACGGAAGAGGACAACTTCGGTCACAAAGGCCACGTGGACTTTGTCGATTCCCGAATCGGGGCGGAAACAGGCACGATCTGGTTTCGCGCGACATTCCCGAACCCCGACCTCAAGCTGTTGCCGGGATTGTTCGCCCGTTGCCGGATTCCGGCTTCCGCCAAACAACAGGCTCTCCTCATACCGGGTACGTCTGTGGGCCGGGATCAGGCAATTCAATTCGTCTATGTCCTCAATGACAGCAATGTTGTTGAGCGCCGCACGATTGAGCTTGGGCCGCGGGCATGTGGTCTCCAAGTTGTTCGAGCGGGAGTGACGGCAGGGGACAGGATCGTCACGAAGGGTGTCGAAACCGTCCGACCCGGAGCACGCGTGGAACCGGTGTGGGAGAAGATTAGCCTCGGATCCGATGACTGTCTCGTCACGGAACAACTGAAGGCCTTTGCCGGCGAATTGAGGGCGGGGGACGCTGTCTTTCGGAAGCAGCGATAAGGCGTCCTGAAAACCCGCTCTTCGTTCCGGGTGTACGATGAACCTACCACACTACTTCACGGATCGCCCGATTTTCGCTACAGTGCTCTCTGTGTTCATCGTGCTTTTGGGAGCCCTCTCTTACGTTGGTCTGCCGGTTGCCCAATATCCGGACGTAGTACCCCCGACGATTGTGGTCAACACCAGCTTCCCTGGCGCCTCTGCAGATGTGGTTGCCAAGACTGTCGCCACGCCCCTGGAACAGGAGATTAACGGCGTGGAGAACATGTTGTACATGGAATCCCAGTCCACCTCGCAAGGCGCTCTCACCCTCACGGTCACCTTCAAATTGGGAACTGATTTGGACCGAGCGCAGGTGCTGGTGCAAAACAGAGTCGCAGTAGCTGAGCCGCGGTTGCCGGAGGAGGTGCGCCGAATAGGGGTCACCACGACGAAGCGCTCGCCGGACCTGCTCCTTGTGATCCACCTCTACTCTCCTGACGGGACCTTCGACGAGCTGTATATGAGCAACTACGCGTTTCTACAGATAAGAGATGTGCTGGCCCGGGTCGATGGAGTGGGAGATGTTGTGTTGTTCGGCGCCCGTGAATACAGCATGCGTGTATGGCTGGACACCGGCCGTCTTTCGGAGCTCAACATGACCGCGGGGGATGTGGTCCAAGCGCTTCGCTCCGAGAATGTGCAGGTCGCTGCAGGCACTCTCGGCGCGCCCCCCCTTGATAAAGACATCCCGTTCCAATGGACCGTCAATACCAAGGGACGTTTGAGGGATCCCGCGGAGTTTGCTGACATTGTGGTGAAATCTGACCCGCAAGGACGAATCGTCCGGGTGAAAGATGTGGCACGGGTGGAGCTGGGGGCGCTCGACTACTCGATCAATAGCTACCTCGACGAGCGGAAAGCATCCGCGATAGGTATATTTCAGCTTCCGGGCTCTAATGCCATCGAGACCACCGGCAAAGTGCTGCGCACCATGGAGGAGCTCAGCAGACGATTTCCGCCCGGTCTTCGGTATGCTGCAGTGTACAACCCCACGGTGTTCGTGGAAGAGTCAATCCGGGCGGTCATTCATACTCTTTTCGAGGCCACCGTCCTGGTGGTCTTGGTGATCTTTCTCTTCCTGCAGACCTGGCGAGCCACGATCATTCCCCTGGTTGCCATCCCTGTGTCTTTAGTCGGCACCTTTGCCCTTATGCAAGTTCTGGGGTTTTCTTTGAACACACTCTCTCTTTTCGGGCTCGTGCTGGCCATCGGTATCGTGGTCGACGACGCAATCGTAGTGGTTGAGAACGTGGAGCGGAACATCGAGGCAGGAATGGATCCCAAGGAGGCTACGCACAGAACGATGGACGAGGTGGGGAGCGCTTTGATTGCGATGAACCTCGTCGTGGTCGCAGTGTTCGTGCCAACGGCTTTCCTGGGTGGGATCAGCGGACAGTTCTATCGCCAGTTTGCACTTACGGTTGCCGGCTCTTCCACTATTTCGGTGCTGGTGGCACTTACGTTAAGTCCGGCAATGTGCGCGCTGGTTCTCAAACCCAAGACAGCCCGGCAGGGTCTGGTGGCCGAGGTGCGTCAAAAGACGTTCGGGTGGTTCTTTCGAGGGTTCAATTGGGCATTTGGTAATGCCCAATCCGGATATGCGCTTGCCATCGGGAGAATTACCCGAATGAGCGTGTTTGTGTTGCTCATCTATGTGGGGCTCCTGGGATTGACCTATTGGTCCTTCGTCCGGATCCCTACCGGCTTCATACCTCCTCAAGACCAAGGATATCTCGTGGTAAGCATCCGTTTGCCTGAAGGGGCTTCTCTTTCCAGGACGGACGAAGTCACTCGGCGCGCCGCCCGGATCGTGCGAGAGACTGCCGGTGTAGAGCACGCGGTAGCTCTTGCTGGCCTCTCGGGAGCTACCCGAATCCTGAGCACCAATTCGGCCGCGATTTTCGTGATTCTCCAGGACGCGACGGCAAGGGCGAAAAAGGGTTTACTCATGCCTCAGATTCTCGCAACGTTGAGGAAGCGACTTGCGGAGATAACCGATGGCCAGATCGTGGTCGTTCCTCCTCCTCCGGTGCGAGGTATCGGGACCGTTGGCGGCTTCCAGATGATGGTCCAGGATCGGACCGCCCAAGGACCACAGGCCTTGCTGAACGCGACGCAGGACCTGGCGGCCCGGGCCAATAGCTCACCCGGCCTAGTCCAGGTCTTCTCGACGTTTCAGACAAACAATCCGGAAATCTTCGTGGATATAGACCGTACTCGGGCCCGCAAGCTCAACGTTCCTCTCCCGAACTTCTTTGAGGAGCTTCAGGTCTACCTCGGTTCGCTGTATGTCAACGACTTCAATTTCCTTGGTCGCACGTTCCGAGTCACGGCACAAGCTCAATCGCGGTTCCGAGACGATCCCGATGACATTTTGAGGCTTAAGACCCGCAGCACTTCAGGAGCTATCGTCCCGCTGGCAGCAGTAGCACGGATCAGCGAAACGACGTCTCCGGGACTGATAAACCGTTATAACCTGTTCCCGGCCTCGGACCTCCGAGGAGACACCGCACCCGGGTTCAGCTCCGGTCAGTCAATTGCCACCATGGAACGGCTCGCGGGGGAAGTCCTGCCGCGAGGAATGGCCTTCGAGTGGACGGGCCTTGCGCTCCAGGAAAAACTGGCTGGGGATGTGGGAATTTACATCTTCTTCCTCTCGGTGGTGTTCGTTTTTCTGGCTCTGTCGGCTCAATATGAAAGCTGGCTCTTGCCTCTGGCCATAATTCTCATCGTTCCCATGTGCCTCCTCTCTTCCATAGCAGGGATAGCGTTTCGGGGGCTGGAAAACAACATTCTCACGCAGATCGGATTCGTTGTCCTGATTGCACTGGCGGCCAAGAACGCCATTCTGATCGTGGAATTCGCAAAACAGCAGGAGGATGAAGGTCTTGGCCGATTCGCCGCGGTTGTTCAGGCCTGCCGATTGCGACTTCGCCCCATTCTTATGACGGCTCTGGCCTTTATTTTAGGAGTGGTACCGCTGGTGGTGGCTGCAGGTCCGGGCTATGAAATGAGGCAGGCGGTGGGCACGGCGGTGTTTAGCGGAATGCTTGGGGTGACTCTATTCGGGCTCTTCCTCACGCCGGTTTTCTATGTGGCCCTGAGAGGCTTGCTGGAGTGGGTGAGGAAGCGAAGGAGCACTGCATTCCGGCTCAGGTGAGTACCACGTATTGAATGGGTGGCAGGGTACGTGCGGTCGAATCCCCTCAGCGAAGACCGTTTCTTGATCCCACTGGGACCCAGTCTCAGCCGACCACGAATCCCTCACTCAGGCTGTGAAGAATTTGTGAAGTGTTCCAGAAGTCTTGCGGCTTTCCCGCTCGTCGAGATTGACAAATGTGACTGGTTGGCACATACTCGGAATGGATCACGTGACGGGGGATTATCATGCCTCCTTCGGAACCACCGAAGCTCTCCTCCGCAATGGAGGATTATCTCGAAGTAATCTATCATCTGGAGCAGGAATCCAGGATTGCACGAGTTCGCGACATCGCGAAACGTCTTGACGTCAAGATGTCCTCGGTGACTTCCGCGTTGAAAAGCCTGGGCTCCAGAGGCTTCATTCAGTATGATCCTCACCAATTCATCACTCTGACTGAAAAAGGCATTGACAAGGCCCGAGAAATCGTGCGCAAACACGAAGTCCTCAAGCGTTTCTTCGTCAGGGTACTGCGGGTAGAGCCCTCGGCTGCGGAAGACAATGCGTGCCGTATAGAGCATCATCTGGATCCGGAGGTAATTGAAAAATTCGTGCGCTTCGTCGAATTCGTCGAAATGTGCCCGGTGGACCAGACTCGATGGCTGGAAAGTCTGACAAAAGGATGCGACAACTGCATCCAGTGCCTCGATGACGCGAAGTCCCTCATGCAGACCAGGGCCGAAGCTCAGAAGGCTGCTCTGGAAGAGGGGCTCACTCTGGCCGATTCTCCTCCAGGGGCGCAAGTGCTCATAGATACGGTCAAAGGAGCTCCTGAGCTCCGGAAGCTTCTCGAAGAGCAGGGCCTCGGCCCCGGTCTTATAGTAGAGATCGAGACCCGTGACAGCTCGGGGAACCTGCAACTTAATGTCAAAGGCTACCACGTGCTCCTAGACCGGAAAGATGCCAAGAAAGTCCTGGTCAAGCCCATCTGAGGACTGAAATTCCTTTTCCCCTTACCGTACTTCGTTCACGCTCGTTTCCCGGCAATTCGTCGTGCCCCCGCCTGCCCCCTCGCAGTGAGTGCATCCACACGAACAGCTCACCTGAGATCCATTTTTTCCGGCAAACATCTTCCAGAAACGCCGGCCAATGAGTATGGCCGCAGCGACGACAATCAGGCCCACTACAATCTCTTGCCACATTTTAATTTCCTTGGTTCGTCTTCATCATTGGCGAGCACAGCGTCGGCGGATGAAATCGTGAATTCAATTGGCTGAGCACACCATGGTACACATAGGATTTCGTCCTCGAACAGAGATCCCCCCATGTTCTTCTTCAAGAAATCCCGCTCTTCCTTCCGCAACGGCTGCAAATCCTTGGCCGCAACACCGGGCTAGACACCGAATCCCACAAATGCTCCCACAGAGTGCACTACGAATGCCACCACGTAAGCCAACGTAACGGTATAGACGGTGGCAAAGAGCGTCCACCCCCAGGAACCGGTTTCTTTCCTGATGACGACGAGCGTGACTACGCAGGGAGCATAGAGCATCACGAAAAGGATCAGAGTAAAGGCTTTGAGGGGATTCCACCCAGGCTCGCGTTTCAGGCGCTCCCCAAGACTGATTCCCTCCTCGTCCACCTGCCCGAGACTGTACGCGGTACCGAGCGTTGACACGATGACCTCTTTGGCAGCGAAGCCTCCAAGGAGAGCCACGTTGACACGCCAGTCGAATCCCATGGGTTTGAACACCCACTCCAGCGCCAGGCCAATACGCCCTCCCAGTGTGTATTTTAGTTGCTCTTTCTGCCGTTCCCATTCGATCTCATCGAATCTGGCCTCATAGGAGGCGTACGCCGCGGAAGCAGCCGTGATCTCGGAATCCGCGACACTGCCCTTACCAGTCGCGGTCTGCTCTTCTCGCATGGCCTCGGCAAGATCGGCGCGTTTTGGGTTGTTTTTTCGTAGGTCTTGCAGCCCTTTTGGGCTCCATTCTTTTTTCAGCTCCCGGAATGAGGCTACATCGTCTCGCGTGGCGAAAAACGGAGCAACTTCCGGCTTGGCAAGAAAGGATATGGTCGCGTCCTCCTCCATGCGATCGAATTTCTGGCTCTCTTCGGCCGGAAGGGAGGGAAAGGTCATAACGGCCCAGAGAAGTATCGATATTCCCAGGATAACCGTGCCGGCCTTCTTCACGTACAGCCACGTTCGTTCCCACGTGTGAATCAGCAGACCCCGTACGGTCGGCACCCTGTAAGGCGGAAGCTCCAAGACAAAGGGGGCCGACGGTCCTGAGAGCACCGTGGATCGAATCAGCTTTCCGGCAGTCAAGGCCATCCCCCAGGAAATTATGGTCAGGAGAAACATCATGGCCGCCTTGTTTCCCGGGAAAAATGCTCCGAGCAGCAAGGCGTACACAGGCAGTTTGGCACCGCAATTCATCAAGGGGGCGACAAGAATGGTGACAAGTCTCTCCTTCGGCTCCTTCATGGTACGCGTGGCCATGATACCGGGAACAGCACACCCCCCGGCCAAGCCGCCCGACACCATCAACGCAAGCATGGAGGACCCGTGGAGGCCGAATCCTCGCAGCACTCGGTCGAGCATGAACGCGATTCGCGCCATGTATCCTGTGTCTTCGAGAACGGCAATGGCCAGGAACATGAAAGCGATGAGCGGAGTGAACCCGAGAACTCCCCCTACCCCTTCTATGATTCCACTGACCACCAGGGACCTGAGCAATCCCTCAGGAATTATGCTGGATGCGATACCTCCTAACCAGTGAAAAAATGATTCCACGTACTTGACTAGGCCCTCACTCCCCTGAAAGGTAAACACGTAAACGAAGTACAGAATGACCATCAGGATAACGGGGCCAAAAAAACGGTTGGTGAGGACCTGATCGATGGATTCGCTGAGATGCACCCGATCGGATGTCTCCACCGTAACGGACTGCTTGATGGCGCCTGAAATGAACCCGTACCGGGCATCCGCCAGGACAATTTCCGGTGGATCAGCAAAGATATCAGTAAGATGCTTTCTACTTTGATCCACCTGTTTGAGCAAGTCCGGCCGTGTCTTGCCATCGATCTTGGCGAGGATGTCGAGATCGTTTTCAAGCAACTTTACTGCGAGCCAACGGGTAGTGGGACCGATAATTCTGATGTTCGCAGAGTCGAGCTTTTCTTCGATCTTGGTCAGCTCTTCTTCCACCTCGGTCCCGTAGTTCACGTTTCTGTGGCCGTCGATAGGCCCCTGCCGATCTGCCTCGACAACCACCGCGTCCAGAAGCTCACGGATGCCCTGGCCCTTCTTGCCGTTTGTGGGAACTATCGGGATCCCGAACAGCTCAGACAGCGAACGGATGTCGATTCTGATGTGCCTGCCCTCAGCCACGTCGATCATGTTGAGGGCCATGACCACCTTCACGCCCATGGCAAGAAGCTGCACGGACAGGTAAAGGTTGCGCTCAAGGTTGGACGCGTCAACCACGTTCACCACCACGTCCGGCGCAGACTCCACGATAAAGTTTCTGGCTATGATTTCTTCGAGAGAATACGCGGTGAGGGAATAGGTCCCCGGCAGGTCCACGACATGCAGCTCGCGTCCCTGGTGTTTGACGGTCCCTTCCTTCTTCTCAACCGTTACACCGGGCCAGTTTCCTACATGTTGGCGAGCGCCGGTAATGGCATTGAAGAGGGTGGTTTTGCCGGCATTGGGATTGCCGGCCAAGGCTACGACAATTTCTCCGTTCTCGGGCAACTTACGCTGCCTTTTCCGGTACATTCATTAATATGTCTCGAGCCTGGTCTCGTCTGAGAGAGACGTGGTATCCCTTGAGCTCCAATTCTATGGGATCGTACAGGGGCGCGTACTTCACAACTTTCACCTCTGCGCCCTGGACGAAGCCGAGCTCCATCATCCGCAGCCTGAAGTCAGGATCGCCACAGACTTGATGGACAATACCCTTTTCTCCGGGCCTGAAAGAGGAAAGGCTCTGCAAGCCATCAGCCAGACAACGCCTCCGAGCCAGACAAGGACAGTTGATGCATTTCCGTTTGGAAGGAGCAGGACTCATAATCGCCACCTCGTTCAATGCGTCGCCCCGTTTAGGTTTGGGTGAGTCACCCGACAACCTGCTCATCTACAATAATTAGAGCGTTCGAACATCTTTCTACCCCTCTGTCTCATCGTTGTCAAGACCCTCGGGGCAAAGTTTTTCTCTTCGCTGAAAAGATTGAAGGTTGATCCACAACCTCGCCGCTCACATCGGTGTTGTAAAGCTTTGACTGAGGATCTACACTAAGCTGTTTCGCCCATCCGAAGGTAGAGAGAAGACACGGGGAGTATCTATGGAATTCGGCCACTCATCCACTATGACGTTTCCCCACAAGCTCGCAGATAGGCTGTGGGTGGTGGGCAACTACTTTTTCAACCTGTATGTGGTAGTCGGCGAACAGGCCGCGGCTCTCATCGAAGTCGGAGTCTCGGCCGTGGTAGACGACGTTATCCGTCAGTTGGATTCCCTCAAGATCCGCCCGTCGTTCCTCGTTATGACTCACCCCCACGCGGATCATGTCACAGGACTTGCGGGGCTGAAGGAACGCTATAAGGACGGCCTCGTGGTTGCCGGAGAGGGCGCGTCCGAATTTCTCAGCCACCCGAGGGCCGCAGAAGCAATAGGCCACGAAGACCTTCATATGACTGAGGCATTGAAGTCCTTCGGGATAAATTCCGGCCGACCCCCTGTCACCGAGCCTCCTTCCCTGGTAAATTGCCTGGTGGCACGCGACGGAGACGAAATAGACTTGGGCGGAGCAACCCTTCGATTCCTGCGTGCGGCAGGTCACGCGCCTGGAGAGATCGTCGTGCACGTTCCCGAAATAGAGGCTCTCATGACCTCGGATTCTCTGGGGTTCAGGTTTCCCGGGCGGGGGGTCTTTCCCCTGTTTTTCACCGGTTACTCTGATTACATGGCCACGTTGGAACGCCTTAGAGGCCTGAATCCGGCGCTCGTCGGGCCCGCCCACCAGGGACCTATAACCGGACTTGACGTGCCAACAGCGTTTGAAGAGTCGATCCAGGCAGCGGCAGCCTTGCGCACGCGTATACGGCAGGATGCTCGCGACGCGGACGAGATAGCCGCAGAACTTCTCCGCGAGTTTTATCGGGACGAGCTCCGCCTGTACACCGAAGAGAATATCCTGGGCTGTTGCAGGCTCGTCGTCAAACGCGCAAAGGACTAGAGATGGTTGCGGGATCTTCCCATGTGACGCGACTGAACCACTGGCGGAGGCATGACACCGAGAGGGAAGGGACCTATGGATTTCAGAGCAATTCAGGTAGTGTGTATGGCAATCGCAACCTTGATCGACGAGATTCCCTGGGACGTGTACGGCGCACAGCAACTCCACACCCCCGTGCTCCGCGATGAAAAAGATTGCCACAATCTGGAGCTGCTGATCGATATCATGGGAACCCTGAGCAGGATGCTCGACACTCGTATCGCGTTTGTCACGAACGATGGCAAGGTGGTGCGGGAGTGGATTGAATCGATCCTCGAGATTGGAGCCCGATACGGGCGAGAGCTTGAAGCGCTTAAGCGAATGGAGGCCGAAGTTCTCCCTCGCCTCGAAGAATGAACCAGGCCGTCGACCCAACCGTCACCCCCTCTTTGCCGAAGGCGCCCGCTCCGTCTCCGCGCGAAAGCGTTGCTCTCGAGGAAAATCCGTCATTGACCTTGGTGTGTAATGCGTTTAGAGTCTCTTGCGGGGAACTTCCTGAAAATTCTCGACGTAGAATCTCGCTGGGGGTCCAGGGCTGTCATTCCCCGCTCAGGTGAATGCTGACGCGGCAGGTTGCTCCGAAAGGAACCGGACACCTTTTCGAAGACTGCCACAACGATCTGCCTTTCCAGGGGATCTTCCACCTTTCTGGGACCATCCGGGCCCCTCGCTAAAGAAAGTTATCGGGACTGCTGTGTCAGCGGACATTGGAAACCTTGTCATGAAGGATGCAGAGGCTTTATCCAGCAGTGGGATTGAGTCAGCGCGCACACGCTGTCTTTTCGCACGGTCCCGTTACGACATCGTGATTGCAATCGGGACTGCAGCGGCCCTCGAGCTGGGTTTGTGGAGCGTGGTCCCGGCCTGGAAGCTCCTGCTCTGGCAGGGCCTCTTCTTGCCTGTACAGCTCTTGAGATACGTTCTGCTCTCATCTTGCGAGCGATCCCGCCCTTCAGACAAGGTCGTTTCCCACTGGCGGAAGAGGATTCTCCTGGGAAGCACGGTCACAGCTTGCCTGTGGGGCATGGGTGGGGTGTTCCTCTTTCCCTCGGAAAGCGTTTTCCATCAGGGTGTGCTCGGGTTGATTCTGGTGGGAGCGACGGGGTCCGCTTCCTTTGCGCACGCGCCACTTACCGCGTTCTATCTGGCACCTGCGTGTCTCACCCTCGTGCCGTTCCTCCTCCGACTTGTCCGGGATGGCGGACCAACCGCATGGATCATGGCCGCTGCGGGCTTCATGCTCCTGGCTGCGATCATCGCAACAGCGAAAGCATTCCATACCCTGATCGTGAGGACAATCACGCTGGAATCCTCCGTAGCCCAATTGACGGAATGCCGCAACGCATCCAGCGCACGAACGGACCAAACATGCAACGCGAACATCTCTCTGGCAGGAGAGGGCGAGGGGCTCCGAGAGGAAATTGCCCAAATCGAACGCACCGAAGAGTCCTTTCACGTCATAGCGGACCACGCTCCTTTCGGGCTTGTTATCGTCGCAGAGGACGGAAAATTTCAATATTCGAACCCCATGTTCCGGCGCATGTTCGGATACGGTCCGAATGACGTGCCGAACGGCAAGACGTGGCTGCGGAAGGCATATCCTGACCCTCTGTATAGACGAGACGTGATTCGGTGCTGGATCGAGGACATGGAAGCCGCGGAGCCTGGACAGTATAGGCCGAGGACCTTTGTTGTCACATGCAAGGACGGTACGAAGAAGACGATCCATTTCACTGCCGTGCAGCTTGATAAAGGCCGGCACTTGTTGGCGTGCGTGGACGTGACGGACACGCAGAGGCTGCAAGAGGAGCGGGATCGTCTGTTCAATCTCTCCCTCGACATGCTCTGTGTTGCGGGATTCGACGGATTCTTCAGGCAGGTGAATCCCGCGTGGACAAAGATCCTGGGATGGGAGTCCGAAGAGCTCCTCAAGAAGCCGTGGATAGATCTCGTGCATCCTGACGATCGGGGAGCAGCGATGGAGATCATCCGGACTGTGCTTGAGGGCCAGCCACTCCTCTCCCATGAAAATCGGTACATGTGCAAAGATGGCACCTATCGCTGGATATCCTGGAATGCATTCCCGTTGCCCGGAGAGAAGCTGATCTTCGCGGTGGCCCGCGATGTCACCCAGAGGCGACATGCGGAAGAAGAGCTCAAAGAGAATCAGCGGCGCCTGCGGGCCGTCTTGGAACATCTTCCCCATCTCCTCTGGATGAAAGACCGGAACGGTGTGTTCCTCATGGTCAACGAGGTCTTTGCCAGGTCCTGCGGACGCGCGAGCATCGAAGAGGTCATTGGCAAGACGGACTTCGACGTGTGGCCCAAAGCCCTGGCAGAACTCTACACAGCGGATGATGCGTCCGTCATGGCAAGTGAAAAGGCCAAGTGGACGGAAGAGCCCATAGTGGATCGAGGGGAGACAAAGTGGTTCGAGACGTTCAAGACGCCGCTCTTCGATTCAGACGGTACCTTAGTGGGCACGGTCGGCTCTGCTCGCGATATCACTGCACGCAAGAGCGCGGAAGAGGCCCTCAGGCAGTCCGAAGAGAAACACAGGCGGATCCTCGAGACGATCGCGGACGGATACCACGAGGTTGATCTCAAGGGAACCCTGACACTGGTCAATGATTCCCTTTGCGAGATCCTCGGGTATTCGCGGGAAGAGCTTCTCCAGGTCACTTTCAGGCGATTCATGGACGAAGAAACCGCCAGGCGGGTCTTCCTGGCGTACAACGAGGTGTACCGGACGGGAATTCCCAACCGCAGCATCTCTTTTGAGGTCACGAGAAAGGACGGAGCCAAGAGAGAGGTGTCGGCGGGCATCTCGCTGATTCGAGACTCCGATGGGGCACCCACCGGCTTCCGAGGCATACTTCGCGACATCACCGAGCGCCGGCACCTGGAAGAGCAGCTTCGCCAGGCCGTGAAGATGGAGGCCATTGGGCGGCTGGCAGGGGGAGTCGCTCACGATTTCAACAACTTACTCACCGCCATCATGGGCTATACGAGCATACTGTCCCTCCGCCTCAAGGGCGACGAAGACTCCCAAAGCCGACTCCGGCAGATAGCCAGAGCGGCGGAGAGAGCGGCCGATCTGACCAGACAGTTGCTCGCGTTCAGCCGCAAGCAGGTGCTCGAGGTCCGCGTCCTGAATCTTAACAGTCTCGTGAAAGATATCGAAAGCATGTTGTCACGCCTCATCGGCGAGGACGTCGAGCTCGCAACGGATCTGGATCCCAGTATTGGAAATGTCCGAGCGGACGCGACCCAAATCGAGCAAATCATCGTCAATCTCGCGGTGAATGCCCGGGATGCAATGCCCAACGGTGGAACCCTGACCATAGAAACGAAGAATGCCGTTCTTGACGAGGGATACTGCAGCTCCCGTGCGGAAGTCGTTCCCGGCGAGTATGTGGTGCTCTGCGTTAGCGACACTGGGCATGGCATGGACGACGAGACGTGCAAACGAGCGTTCGATCCGTTCTTCACGACAAAGGCCAAGGGCGGCGGAACAGGCCTCGGGCTCTCCACGGTGTACGGCATTGTCAAACAACACGGGGGTCACGTGGCGCTGTACAGCGAGCCGGGCAGCGGGACCACGTTCAAGGTCTATCTCCCACAAGTCACTGAATCCGCTGGTATTTCTGACACAACCTCGGACGACAAGGAGAAGTTGATGGGAACCGAAACCATCCTCCTGGTGGAGGACGAGCAGGTCGTGCGCGATCTTGCCTCCGAAGCCCTCCAACTGCTGGGATACTCAGTGCTCACTGCTTCTTCTCCCTCGGAGGCTCTTGCCATTGCCTCGGACCATGCCAGCCGCATTCATCTTCTCTTGACCGACGTGGTTCTTCCTCAGATGGATGGCAAGACCTTGTACGAAACGCTGGTATTGGATCGACCCGGCATGAAGGTGCTCTACGTGTCCGGATACACGGAGAACTTCATCGTCCACCGGGGGATTCTCGATTTTGGGGTGACCTTCCTTCAGAAGCCCTTCTCCATCGAGAACCTTTCCCGTAAGGTCAGGGAATTGCTCGACTCCGGGCCATGACGGAAGGAGGACTTCCTTGGGATGCACCGGAATCATTCCTGAAAGGCCTTTGGGAGCAAAGCTTCTTGTCCAAAAAAGGGGCCTGTCCGGCTGCTCTTCCGTTCCGGGTATTGACAGGTTGGGAGGCCTATGGTTATATGCTTGGTGTCCGCCGCGGACACGGGCTTCTGGGGATGGGAACAGGGCCCGGAACTGGCGTTAGAATTGGGATAAGGAGGTCCGGGGAGGACCCTCTTTGCCGTTGTATTTGTGTACCGTCGAGCTGACAGGGAAACATGACGGTCCGATGCTGGTGGCGCCACGGCGGTGATTGCGAGCCTTTGATGGCGAACGGAGGGCCGTTAACTCAGACGGTAGAGTATCTGCCTTTTAAGCAGAGAGTCGCTGGTTCGAGTCCAGCACGGCCCACCATCGGACAGAACTCGAGTCCGATGAGATGGCTTGCGATGTCCATTCAAGCAAAAACTCCCGGAGCGGCCCAGCCGCCCGTCGAGCGTCCCCATCGTCTAGCCCGGCCTAGGACACCGGCCTTTCACGCCGGCGACAGGGGTTCGAATCCCCTTGGGGACGCCAAAAATATCAGGCGGTTACAAAGATAAACATCTTGTCTTTGGCAAGAAGCGGGGTCCTTGGAGAGCCAAAGACCCCGTTTTTATTTAGAGCCTATCTTTGACGTGCCCCCGTGGTTGCCGCCACGGGGTTTTTCTTTCGTGGGATCGGAGAGTCGCTAGGTCCGTTTTCAAACATGATTTGGTCGATAGCCTTGACCAGTTCTGCTTCACTGATAGGACCGTACCCTTCGCTCACAGTTTTTGCCCTACCGGCGTGCCCCATGATCATCGATATATAATCTGGATTCATGCCGGACCGTCGAGCGTTGGCCTTGAACGTGTGTCGGAGATCATGGAACCGCGGGGAAATATCCAAGCCCGCGACAGTCATGACCTTCCTGTCCCAGGCCCACCGAACCTGATCCTTTTGAACCACCGGGCTTCCGTTATGGAGGAAAATGCTGTCAAAGCCGAGCATCTCAGCCTCTTCAATGGCCCTTTCCAAAACGGGAATCAATTCTTGCCGAATGGGAACCTTTTTCCAGTCACGCTCTTTTGTGTGTTGGGGTGCGAAGTAAATCATCCGTCGGTCGAGAGACACACGATCTCGTGCAAGGCCGAGAACCTCACCGCGACGCATTCCCGTGTAATAAGCCATAAGTGCCACAGGTCGGAACCACCCGGGCAGGGCTGCCAGGATTTTTTGGAAATCCTGATGACCGATATAACAGCCACGTTTCGCGTCTCTTTCCGAGAGGTATGGAATGAGACGGACAGGATTCGCATGAATATGGCGCGATTCCAACAGGACCTGAAACATCTTTGATAATGCGGCCTTTTCTTTGTTTATGGTTGAAGAGGCGGCTCCGGCCTCTTTACGAGAAACCAAGTAACCTTTGATCTCCGGCACCCACATAGTCTTCATGGGATATTCGTAACCGAAATACTCGAGAATATGGGCAAGTGCTTGTTTATGACGTTCTCTGTTACCCGACATCCGCACGTCGGGGTAATTGAGGAAGATGTTTACGGCCTTCCAAAGGGTGAGAGGCGATTTTTGGTCGCCCTTTGCAAAAGCATCGGGTCGGGCCGTGGTGAGAGACTCCGGCAACTTCCACCCCTTATTCTGGAAAATCCGAGTGCAGATACCACGGCAGGTCGCGTCAAGAGTGCTGAAGTCGCCAGATCTGAACGCGGCCTTCACCAAGATGCCGATCCTCTCAGCTTCACGACGAGTCTCTGCTGGTGTCGCGGCATTGATGTCATGCTTCTGATACCGGAATCGGATCACAAGCTTGCCATGTCGCTGCTTAACCTCCACTGTCAACCTCCAATTGTTGACTACACGGCGAGATGCCGCGTGTACAAAGAAAACCGGCCTCAACAACCACAAAGCGTGGAGTTGGGCCGGTCCCATGGACTATAGATCCTTCAAATCCTTTTTGATCTTGTCTTTAGTAACCTTAGAAGCACTCGTAGGAGATTTGCCCTGGACACTCTCAGCTGGTTCTTTGAGAGGTTCAGGTTTCGACTCCTCGACCTTATGAGGCTCCCGTACAGTCAAGTCCTCGATCAAATGAGGCAAATAGTAACGATAACTGCCATCTGCTAGTTTGAGATAGCGTATAGCCCCAGCAGCCCGAAGTCTTGCAACTGTTCTGCTGTCACGACCCAGAAACTCACCAGCTTCCTCAGGGGACAGAGTTCTGTCCAGGATACATTCTGTCGGACGACAGTGCCGTTCCAAGAGAACAAGTACATACTTGTTGCCCTTATCATTCCTTTCTTCCATGCCTTCGTCTCCGCTTGACATAGACCCATCAAGAGCCTCCAAGGCGAGCAAATTGGAGAAACGAGCATATAGAACCCTTGAACAGCTTGGATGATCATGTCAAAAGGGAAAACTAGAGACGTCGCCGAGACAAGACAAACTCCTCCACTCAAAATTGCTCAAGCAGTCCAGTCGGCGACTAAAGGATGGAAAATTGTGTGGGCCGAGTCGTTCTCATACAACGACACTGTCTAAGCCATCGAGCTTTCCAAAACTCCGGGGTCCTGTCAGACCATCTAGATCCGACGCGACCTCTTCGGAACCCTTAGCCTATAAGTTGTAAGAACTGGTTGATTTCCTCCCTTCCGTAAGATGATATACAGTGTGAGCATGGTCCTACCATAGAAATCAAGATATGTCAAGCGGCGCAAAGAGCTTCAATAATGGAGCACCACTGCTCCCAAGTGGAACTTTGAACGCCAGGTGTGGCAATCCGACAAGGTTCCTTTTCTCCCTTGCCTCAAGGCCTTCTACTCAAGAGGTCTTGGGATCGATCGTCCTCGCTCTCGTTTCGGCCCCGGCGTGCCTCTTACCGCCTTGCGGTTTCCGGAATTATAACGCTCTGTTATCTGGATTAATCCCTCATGATCATTCAGTGGACTCTTACACCCCCACTCTATCAGTGGAGGATATGAGAGTGTTTCTCATAAGACGGCCAAATGGCCTCCAGGAATTCACTCGTCAGATCACCCATCTCCGGCGTGAATTCTCTGGGTACATCAAATACGATCTTGCCAGGCTTGATTTTAGTGAAGGTCTGGACAACAACAACCCGTCCAAAAGGACTGCCGGCTTCAATGAGAAGGGCGTCTTTCCTCCCAGGCATGTCCCTGACCGAGCGTTGATCATCCAGGTCTATGGGACCATCCTCAGCGAACTTTGCCCATGTTTCGGAAATGATAACCGCGGCAACAGCGTCTAACCTTAGGAGTTCAAGCTGAAAATCCCTTTGAACCTCCCGTTTTTCATCCAGGTTTGACCACGCGAATGCAAATGTGTCGATGAAGCCATCAGGCCGGTACGCTAGCCCTACTGGCTTTAGGAATCCGTGTTTTCTCAAGTTCTTCTGGGCTCTCGGGAGCATTTTTCGTGCGAGTTTTCTCAACTCGTCCATGTCATACTGCATGAGCTTCCCCCTACCAGCGGGCTGTCTGCTTGCCCACGGTCTTTTTCATCTCTTTAAATAGCTCGCGGGAAACCACCCGGATATAATCAATGACATCCCGATTTTTCGCATACTGAACTAGATGCTGGTGCCCCACCTTAGTGAGAAAATAGCCGACCATGCCTTTGTCGGCAAAGTTTCTGGCCAATACATCGAAAATGCCCGATTCATCCTTCTGAACAGCACAGTCAGCGTATACGAGGACGTTGCGGATTGCGTATTCCTGCACATAGCTCAGGTGGGGCGTGGAAGGATTTGTTTCAGAGTGTTGGCCATGATTTTCCTCGAAATTCGTTTCAGATAACAAGGTCGTCGGTTCCGAATGACTACTGTTCTCTGTGCCACGCGTCTTCGGTTGTCTTTTGGTGCTCATGAGTTCCTCCTGATCCTTTGTGTTCTCGTCGATGCTGGATTTCTCGTCATGGCTAGCCGCGGTGGCTTGTTTCACAATTTGCCTCTTAGGTTTCTTGTCCCGATCCCGTGAGACGATAACGACTTCTTGCTGCCGGGAGCGTAAGTTTTCCACGACCGCATTGACGTAGCGGGGGAAATCAAGATTCCTACCAAGCCGCGCATCCTTCCTGCGGCCGATTTGCCCGAGCCAATAGGTCAGGTGTTTTCGGTCCGGCAGGTGCGACTTCAGGATCTCACTCGCTTCCTCCATAGATTCAGCGCTCATAACCGCGTCCAGAATTGATCGGGCCTCAGCTTGTATCATGTTGATGGCCTCCTTTATGACCTGTTTCCGGCTTTTCATCTGGTTCCATTCTTCCCAATTGGGCGGCTTCTTCGTGCTCATGAGGATCAGTTTGCCTTTACTCATCTCAACTTGCCTTCCGTGCGATGAGGGTGTGGATTTGTGTAGCTGCGAGCGGCCGACCCTTGCGGTTGACGTAGCCTTCTTCATTAAGCGTCCGGCATATTCGGTGAATAGGGTGGCCTTGACCACGGAGTTCACGGACCCTGTGAATAACTGCTTGCTCCTCGGGATTTGGAATCACCTGCCAATCGACGATTTGATAACCGAAGGGAGGATTGTTATTACAAGGTTCGCCTCGCTGACGCTTCCTTTCCATGGCGTCACAGATGCGTTCCCGAATGATTTCCCGCTCCATTTCCGCGATCGAGGCCAAAATCGTGAAGAAAAATCGGCCCATAATGCTTTTGGTATCGATCCGTTCGGTGATGCTATGGAGCGCCACGCCTTTTGCGTCCATGAGTTTGGCCATGTCCAGGGCGTCGCTCGTGCACCTTGCGAGCCTGTCAAGCTTGTAAACCACGACGACATTGATCTGGCGGGTACGAACCATTTCCAAGACTTCCTGCACTCCCGGCCTTCCCGAAATGGTCGACGCAGATAATCCTTCGTCCGAAACAACTTTGACAAGCTCAAGATTTTCCATCTGGGCGTACGCTTCAATCTTGGAGCGCTGCATGTCCAAGGAAATGTTCTTACGCACCTGCTCGTACGTCGAAACTCGGGTGTATGCGACCGCTTTCACTTATCCCTCCTGTAAAGACTTGTGTGAACGGGCCCTCATGACCGACACGCCCGCAATGTTGACGGAACGCCGAACGCTTCACGCCCTCTTCAGGAAATTAACTTCGTTGCTTGTTGAGCGCCTGACCCTGGAAAGAACAAACGTCTCCGACACCATTTTGCTTGAGCCCCCTTAACTATCCATATGAACTTGCTTATTTTTTTTTGGCCCCCAAAAATATTTTGCCCGCATTTGCAAAAAATGTCTCGTAAATTCGGCAAATTAATCAGTTATTACCAAAAATAAGCCGCACTAGTGGCGGTATTTATCGTGGATTACGCATGCATCCTGTGAGAGAACGCGCTCGGACACCAATTCATGCGCATGAATTGATAGAAAGAATTTGCTGAGGGGGGCTCAGGATCGCAGAAAGAGATTGTATTTGCTCGCTATTGGAAAAGGCTGCGTTATTTTTTCGTCCTTGCTCATTCTTTTCTTGACTTCTTCTTGCAATCTGTATTAATAACCGTAAGGCGCATCACATGACAACAAGTGGCCTGATGTTATGGATCGTCATCAAGGATTGGAGGTCGGAATGGTTAAGAAGTTCAACCTATCGGTTCCAGACGAACTCGCGGAAAAGATTGAAGCCCGCCGGGAGTACCTTGGGAATCTATCGTCCCTTTTTCAAGAGGCTGTGAGGGAAAAGATCCGCAAAAAAGAAGACTGGGAAAAACGAATCAAGGAGGGAGAAGACAAGGATACAATGATAGAGAGATTGAGAAGAGAGAAGGCTGAAGCCGAAAATGATTATTACGAGCAAGGAATGAAAGACGGCGTCGACTGGGCTAAAAATTCATCGTATACTGATCTTCAGTACATGCTGAATTTCAACCCTGAGAATTTCGACCTATACGGGAACAGCTCCTATTCCATGACTGATTTGACTCAGGACGAAATTCTTGGCGAGTCGTTCCAGCAGATATTCGATGAAAACCCTGCTTTGCTTTGTGATGACTCGGGAATGTTAAATGATCTCGCTGTGCAATGGTTTCTAGGTTGGCGAGCAGGGGCGGAAACTTTTTGGGAAGAAATCAAGGATAAGTTGTGAGAAGAAAGTACCTGGGGGGATTTCAACAGCGTGTGCCCCCAGGTGCTAAGAACCTCCCCCGCGGATAAAGACCACTTCTCCTGAAACCTCTCTCCGGCATTTCAACAGCCAAAACAACCATCTTTTGACCAAACGGAATACCACTGACTCGTTTCACCCGGAACCTGAAACGGGACGCAAAGAAAGGGCTTTACCACGCCAAGGATCGTCCCCAGCCCGCTCTCCGCCTTGCGGGACAGAACGCGTCATTTTTCGTTTTGGAGGCCTTGCAGGCTTTCTGGCAAGCGGGTTCGGTTGGGGGGATCGGGCGAGAGCCTTCTGCATTAAGCAAAGGAAATTATCTCATTAAATAAGGTGTGATTTTCCGCGGCCTTTAGGTCAAGGTGCATGTGACGCGCCCGAATTCGCTTCCTCTTCCGCCTGACAGGCCTTCACAGGCCCGTTTCCCCCGATCACGCTTGATTCTCGTCGGCCATTCTTAATTAGTACGTACATAACAACAGATTGGACGGGTACGACAAAACCCTACAGGTTGATGCCGGGTTTTCCCGGAGGTCACCCGTTTGAGTCGGATAAGTTTTGAAAACTTATCGAAATCATTTGACAATCGCTCATAATTCCATCTACTTCACTGTGGCCTGTCCCATTTGTCCGCGATGCGAGCCTCCGGAATCAATCCGCCGAATGAACGATGCCATCAGGCACGCCGGAGGGTATCTCTGACAAGGGGAGCGCTTGACCAATGACGCCAACTCAAGGTAAACCGATGTCGAAAATCCGACTTTATGTGAGGGACAAATACTGAGGGGTCCGCTCTTCAACGAGCCCATGTGCACGGAGACTGTCCGACAAGGCGGTGGCCAGAGCATTCATAAGGATCGGCACAAGCCCTTCAGGAGCCCCCGGAGTCCGAGGCGAGTTCAAGTTCCCATCCCATGTCTATCAGGCGACTATAGCCCCATTTCGCCGGACCCGCTTCGAAAAGGTCGATCATCTATGAACCATAGATAATCGCTAAAGAAATTGGTTCTGAAAACTAATGAATCACGACAAACTTGATAGAAAACCTTGACAGCCGAATCTGTTGTTGTTATCTTGCTATTTAAGACTCGATCTCATGCAGGCAGAGAGTAGGACCTCGAACGAGTCAAGAAGCACAGGACCTATTATGAAGATGCGGAAATCACCTCTATTTGGATTTTGGGCCAGGCTGTTGGTGGGCCTTCTTGCGATAGGGGTGGTGTCTTCAGCTTTGGTCTGGTGTCAAGAGGCCGATGGTCGCGTTAACGTTGAATACGGTCGGGACTGTTCGAGACTTCCCGACTCCCAGGCAGCGTCGGATGCGTTGACTCCTTCGGGTGAATCCTGTAATTCCTGCATTGACACACCGATCTTCGTCGTTGAGCCAAAAAGCGGGCCTTCTCAGAATGAAACGACTTTGAGCCTTCATGGGGTTGCTGTTGCGCTCATGGAGTCCGCGCCATCCCAGATTTCCAATTTACAGTCACTGATTGCTCTTTCTCTGAATACCTACCAGACTAATCTTACCCTTAGTTCCGTTCGATCTACCATTCTACTGATTTGATCCCTTCCAAAAGCAGTTGAGTCGTTCCCCGACGGTGGAGTGTCTGCTGACTGGCTCCGATCATTCCTGGCCGGTCTGCGTGACTGTTTACAAGCGCAGGTCATTCTATCCCGGAGCATCCACCGCAATACGCTCGATCTAACCAGGCCCTGAAAATGCGGAAAGACTGGAAAATCACAGGCACGACAGGGCTGACGCCTCAGGAAGAGGAGAATTCAGATGAAAAAGTTGATTATTGCAATAGCCTTGCTGGCCTTCTTAGCGCCGATGACCCCAGCGGTGGCGAGAGATGCAAATCGAGACGCCCTGGCTGCCGCCGAGAAAGCCAGGCAGATCCAGCAGAAGAAAGACGTGAAGAATCCGATCAATGTCGGTGGAGGCATGGTCCAGGTTCCAGGAAACAATCCCGACCAGGACCACCCTGACTACGATGCGCCGGGACTCTGGGAGCCTATGGGCAGCAACTAAGAAGAATCTGACACCACCGAGTAATTCTTCAGACTTCAATCGAAGGAGAAAGAAAAATGAAGAAGTTAATCCTTTTGCTCACATGCCTTGCCTTCACGATGGGCTCGCTGCCTTTTGCCACCGCCGATAATAGCTGGATGGCTCTTATGCAGGCTCAAAGAGCCAATCAGGCCGAGCAGAAAAAATTGGACGCAAAGTTCAAAGCAGCAGCTAAGGCTGCCCCCGAACCTACGAAAGTGAGCGGCGATCAGGACACCTTGAACGATCCCAGGATTTGGGAGCCTATACCCTAAGGGGACTATGAGAAAGAGCGCCTCGGAAGCATCAATTCTAACGAAAGGAATATCGGTATGAAAAAGCTGATTATTGCGCTGACCCTCATGACGTTCCTGGCTTCAACCCCACTCGCCTTGGCCAGGGGGGGAGCCAACTACCGGTCTGCCATAGATCGCAAGTGGAACGAAGTGCAAGCCTGGCAGAAAAGGCAAGACGCGCGGTTCAAGGCCATCGAGCGAGAGGCGGCGAAGGGCGGTGTAATTCTTCGCTACGATGTTGAGGATGCAATGCCTATCAATGCGACCTGTCCCATCTGTGTTCACTACCGCACCGCTCCTTGATGAGGTGAACATAGATAGGCAAGAGACTAATGAAGGCCCCTGGAGGGTTTGTCCCTCGCAGGGGCCGCCCCAAAAGAAGACTTCAGGCTTGAGTATTGGAGGAAATAAATGAAACGCGAGTGGAGATCCATCCTTATTGCGGCGATTGTGGCTACCGTATTATTGGCTGCTTTGGCGACCCGAAACTCTGGGCAGGCATCGGTTCCTCCGAATCAACCCCAACAGGTTGAAAAGCGGATAGACAAGAAAGTGTCGGAGAATCAGGAAAAGAAGGAACTCCGAGAGGGCAAAGAAGAAGAGGAGAAACATGTAACTCTTTCCCAAGAAGAAATGGAACGTTTCGGTATCGAAGTTGAGACCGCCGGTCCTGGTAAACTTGACGTTCATTTGAGTTTTCCCGCTGAAATCGTGCTCAATTCGGATCGCACGGCCCAAATAGTCCCTCGTCTAACAGGCGTGGTCAGCGAAGTTCGGAAGAACCTGGGCGACACGGTTACTGCCGGTGAGGTTATGGCTGTCATTGAGAGCCGAGAACTGGCCGAAGCCAAGGCCAAGTACTTGGCCGCATTATCACGGATGAGCCTGGCCCAGACCAATTTCGCCAAGTATGAGGGCTTATGGCAGAAGGAGGCCATAGCTGAAAAGCAGTTCCTCGAAATGAAGACCGCTTTTGAAGAAGTCCAGATCGACCTCAGGTCCGCAAAGCAGAAACTCCACGCGATGGGCCTTTCATCCGAATACCTCAAGGATCTTTCCAATCATCCCGACGAAGCATTGACCCGCTATGAGATCGTCGCGCCTTTTGACGGCACGGTGATCAGCAAACGGATTACCCTGGGGGAAATGCGGAAAGAAGACTACGAAGCCTTTGTTATCTCTGATCTCAGTTCCGTATGGGTCAACCTCTGCGTGTCTCAAAAGGACCTGACCCATGTCAAGGAAGGCCAGACCGTCATTGTTTCTTCAGGCAATGGTATCCCCGATTCCAAGGGGACTATCGCTTATCTGGAACCGGTGGTTGGTGACAAAGCCCGCACGGCCATTGCAAGGGTGGTACTCCCCAATCCCGACAAGAAATGGCGTCCGGGTCTTTTCGTCACGGCAAAGGTCACGGTTGATAGCGTTGATGCGCCTCTCATCGTGCCTAAGACCGCTCTACAAAAGATAGAAAACAAGACGGTTGTTTTTGTGCGCGAGGGTGAAGGGTTTGAGCCCAGGCCCGTTAAGGTCGGTCGAGTCAACGGCTCCCACGTAGAGATAGTGGCAGGGATGAGCCCTGGAGACCAGTACGTTGCAAAGCAATCCTTTTTGATGAAAGCCGAGCTTGTCAAGTCAGAGGCTCATGACAATGACTGATCAACAGGCTGGCGCCGGATTTATTAGTCTGCTTGTGTGAGATTGAAAGAGTGTAATACCAATGCTTGAACGAGTCTTGAAATTTTCCATCGAGCACCGGTACTTGATCGTGCTCGGTATCGTTGTCGTTGCGGCCCTGGGAGTGTATTCATTGCAGCGATTGCCGATTGATGCCGTTCCTGACATCACTCCCAACCAGGTCATTATCAATACGGTCTTTGCCGGCCTTTCTCCTGTGGAGATTGAAAAACAAGTCACATTCCCCATCGAGACAGCTCTGGCAGGGATTCCTGGACTCACGCAGACCCGCTCTCTGTCGAGAAACGGCTTTTCGCAAGTGATCGCCGTGTTTCGGGACGACGTGAACATTTACTTCGCCAGGCAGCAGGTCAATGAGAGGTTGATTGAAGCCCGCAGAGTCCTCCCATCGGGTGTGGAGCCGAGGATGGGTCCAATATCCACCGGCTTGGGGGAAGTCTATACGTGGACGGTTGAGTATGAACACCCAGGAGGAAAAGGAGCCAAGGTCGATGACGGCTCTCCAGGCTGGCAGAGCGATGGCGTTTACCTCACACCGGAAGGTCAACGGCTTTCCACTGATCTCGAACAGCTAGCTTATCTGCGAACCGTCCAGGACTGGGTTATTCGCCCCCAACTCAAGGGACTGGATGGTCTCGCGGACGTGGATGTGATTGGAGGGTACGAAAAGAAATACCATGTAAAGCCCGATCCAATGAAACTCTTTTCATACGGGCTCTCTTTTCGGGATCTCATCGAAGCCATTGAACGCAACAACTTGAGCACAGGCGCAGGATATGTCGAGCATCAAGGTGAGTCCTATGTGGTGCGGGCCGAGGGGCGGATCGCAAACGAAGAGCAGATTGCTGATATAGTTGTCGCAACCAGAACAGGGATGCCGATTCATCTCCATGATGTGGCAAGCGTATCCATAGGTAAAGAATTAAGGACTGGGAGCGCAAGTGAAAACGGCAAAGAAACCGTCGTGGGCACGGCTTTGATGCTGATCGGAGCGAACAGTCGTACGGTCGCCGCGTCGGTTGCCGAAAAGTTGGATCAGATCAACAAGACACTGCCCCCTGACATCCATGCCAAGCCGGTTTTGAGCCGGGTCAAGCTCGTTGACGCCACCATCGCCACTGTGAGGCGGAATCTAACTGAAGGAGCATTGCTAGTCATTTCAGTGCTGTTTCTCTTGTTGGGGAATTTCCGCGCGGCATTGATAACCGCGATGGCTATCCCCCTCTCCATGCTTATGGCCGCCACCGGTATGGTACAACTGAAGATCAGCGGCAATCTCATGAGCTTGGGAGCAATTGATTTCGGCCTCATAGTGGATGGGGCAGTCATCATCATAGAGAACTGTTTGCGACGTCTGGGTGAAAAACAGTACGAATTCGGGCGATTATTGAGCTTGCCTGAGCGTCTGCAAGAAGTCATGGTTGCCAGCAAGGAGATGATCCAACCTTCAGTATTCGGTCAGGCCATCATTATTACGGTCTATGTTCCCATCCTCTCCCTCACCGGTGTGGAGGGGAAGATGTTCCATCCAATGGCAATGACGGTCATTCTTGCCCTTGTCTCGGCATTCGTACTCTCTCTGACCCTTATCCCCGCTCTGGTAGCGATCTTTATCCGTGGGCGAGTCAAAGAGAAACAGAATCTTCTCATGCGACTAGCCGAGCGAGCGTACCAGCCGATACTCAACATAGCCGTTCATTACAGGTTCACAGTTGTTCTCATAGCAGTAACCGTCTTTGTCGCATCATTGTTGCTTTTTGGGCGGCTGGGCCAGGAGTTCGTGCCCACATTGGATGAAAAAGACCTATTGGTCCAACCAGCCCGCATACCGAGCACAAGCCTTACCCAGTCCACGGAGATGCAGTTTGAAGTCGAAAAGACCATCAAGGGATTTCCAGAGGTGGCTTTCGTCTATTCAAAAACCGGAACCGCGGAAATGGCAAATGATCCGATGCCGCCTAACCTCTCGGACACGTTCGTAATTCTCAAACCTAGGGAACAGTGGCCCGACCCTGAGGAACCTAAACAAGAGCTGATAGAACGGCTTGAGAAGGCCCTGAAAAAATTGCCGGGAAACAATTATGAGTTCACTCAACCGATACAGATGCGTTTCAATGAACTCATCGCCGGCGTACGCAGTGATATGGCGGTCAAAGTGTATGGGGACAAGTTCGAGGACATGACAAAAACCGCGGAATCCATTGCCGATGTCATCAGAAAAGTGCCCGGCGCTGCTGACGTGAAGGTAGAGCAAACACAAGGCGCGCCGTCCATAGAAGTGGAGATGGATCGTGCTGCTATTTCTAGATATGGGTTAAGCGTGGGAGATGTCCACGATGTCGTGGCTATCGCCATCGGAGGACGGGAGGCTGGTTTAGTCTTTGAAGGGGACCGGCGCTTTGACATTATCGTGAGGCTTGCAGAAGGGCTTCGGAATGATGCATCAGCCCTGGAAAACCTGCCTGTTCCCCTTCCTCGGTCAGAGGAGAGACAGATGCACGCTGCTGCAACCTCTGGAAATCCTGGACCGAAAGAATCATCTGAGAAGAACGAATCGGGAAGGCGGTACTTCGTTCCTCTAAAGGACTTGGCGCGCATACATATAACAGAGGGATTGAACCAGGTCAGCCGGGAAAACAGCAAGCGTCGTGTCGTTGTGCAGGCGAATGTGCGAGGGCGAGACTTGGGATCGTTTGTTGCCGAGGTTCAACAAAAGATAGCGGAGCAGGTAAAGATGCCTCCCGGCCAGTGGCTTGACTGGGGCGGTCAATTTGAGAATCTTCTCTCTGCTCGCAAAAGACTGACCATTGTGGTTCCAGTCTGTCTCTTTTTGATTTTCTTGCTCTTGTTCAGTGCATTCAACTCGGTGAAGTACGCTTTGCTAGTGTTTACCGGGGTGCCTCTGGCCTTGACCGGAGGGATTGTTTCACTCTGGTTGAGAGGAATGCCTTTTTCCATAACCGCGGCGGTGGGATTCATTGCACTTGCCGGTGTAGCTGTCCTCAACGGTCTGGTCATGGTGACGTTGATTAACCAGTTGCGGCAACACGGGACACCCCCGGAAGAGGCGATCCTACAAGGTTCACTGAGACGCCTGCGGCCTGTGCTCATGACTGCTCTTGTGGCATCTTTGGGGTTCGTGCCGATGGCTCTATCCACCGGGACCGGGGCTGAGGTTCAAAGACCGCTGGCTACTGTAGTAATCGGAGGGCTGATTTCAAGTACTGCGCTGACGCTGCTTGTGCTCCCTGCGCTCTACCGGATTTTTGAGTCGAACGATGGCATCCAGGAAGAGTCTCCTATGAAGCCAGCGAATTAAACTCAATAGTAGGAACGGGAACATGTCTGTGAAAATTAAAATCAAAAACATAGTGACTCATGAGCCCTTAATCAGTGGAGAGGCTGATTCCATAAGAGAATTGATAGAATCAGCCGTAAGTTCGGGAGCTGACTTAACGCTCGCCGATTTATCGGAAGCAGACCTGGCTTTTGCAGACTTATCAAAGGCCAAACTCAGTTCAGCAGATCTCTCCGGCGCAGATCTTTCAGGGGCAAAACTGGAGAACGCTCATTTGACCGTAGCTAAGATAGACGATGCAGACCTTTCCAAGTCAAATCTATCCTGTGCCAGGATGCTGGGCGCACGACTGGTACGTTCCAACCTGGTGGAGGCGAATCTGAGGAAGGCTGCCCTGACTGGGGCCAACCTTGCGGGCGCTGACCTGGAGAGCGCCAACCTTTCCGAAGCAGATCTATCAAAGTCTATTCTATTTGCGGCCAATCTTTCGAGGGCGCTCCTTCCTTTTGCCAACCTGTCCGGCGCGTTTCTGTGCGGAGCAAAATTGATTCTGGCTGCTCTTTCTGCGACCGATTTCTCTCGTGCTGATCTGTCAGCAGCAGACCTTTCACAAGCCGACCTCTCTGGAGCCAATCTTGCTGGAGCCAGATTGAACGGGGCAAACCTGTCAAAGGTCGATTTGTCTTTTGCGGATTTGCCTGGAGCCGAGCTTATCGCTGTGGACTTGTCGCTCGCCAACCTCACTGGAGCCAATTTGCCTGGGGTCGATCTGTCAGGAGCAAATCTAGCCGGGGCCAATCTTACGGGAGCCGATCTGACCGACGCGGATCTGCGGGGCGCAAACCTCGACGGAACAAACTTGAATGGAGCGAATCTGAACGGAGCCAGGAGGTAAGAGTGTATTCTCGCCCAATCTCTCATAATGGAATCCAATGGTATAGGGATGGGGCAAGATGACGAGCCGAACCTGGCGACAACCTAAACATTTCTCTAAAGTCTTCCACGGAGGTACTGTCATGAAAAAAACGATCTTTGTCGGCAGCCTAGTAGCGATGCTTTTCGCCGGTTTTCTTCTTGTTCACGCTGCGGAGCAACAGCAGCCCCAACCTCAACAAAAGGCCGGAGAACAGAAAGGAGAAGCGGTTCCGCCCATGCCTATGAATCCTCAGATGATGATGCAGAATATGATGGGGATGATGCAGCAGGCGGGAGTAGATCCTAACATGATGCGGCGATGTCAGGCCATGATGTTCGCCCCCGTTTTCTTGGATTCTCCTGCTGCGATCCGCGGGCAGGCGGAATCTCTTGGCCTCTCCGACGAGCAAAAGCAGAAACTCCTCGATATTGAAAATGAGGCTCGACAGAAGGCTAGGTCGGTGTTGACGGAGGAACAGATAAAGAAGATGGGCGAAGTCCCGGACAAGCCTATAGCTATGATGGAGATGTGTCAACAGATGTCTGCGAAAATGATGCCCATGATGCAGCAGATGATGCCGATGATGCAAAAGATGATGAGTGGCGGCTCTCCAGGCCAGCAGCCCATGATGATGTGTCCCATGTGTCCAATGATGCGGATGATGATGGGAGGACAAGGTGCAGCGCAAGGCTCTGAACCCAAACAAGATAAGTGAAAACAAGTTCATATGCTGTTGAGAAGAGGATGAGCCAATGGGTCCCGAATATTATTGGATGCATGGAATGTGGGCATTCCCAGTGATTATGCCGATTGTAATGATCATCGTCTTGCTGATAGTGGTCTTCCTGATTTTCGGTCGAGGAGGGGGCAGACCGCCTTGGCAAGACAGGGGGCATTCCTATGAAGGCGGGCAGAGTTTAGAGAATGCCTTGGATATATTAAAGAAACGGTACGCGAAGGGCGAGATCACCAGAGAAGAATTTGAGCAGATGAAGAAAGATATTCTGTCGTAAAGGACGTTCTGGGCTTGAGACCTTGAAATATACCGGAATTCTCAGATCTCTGCCCAAAACTGTCCCGGATTCTTACTGGGGTGGGGGGAACCCTTTCTCTTGAGGAGAAATTCGGGTTCAAACTCAGGCACATTAGATTGAAGCTATCACGAACTGGGCAAGTTGCTGTGGGTAGTTTATCTAAACGAACAGGGGGCAAGAAAATGGAAAAGTTCGATTACACTGTAGTGACAACAAAAAACGTTGACGAAGCAGTGGCGGCTATCGAAGATAAATCGAAGGAGAAGGGCTTCTCGGTACTGCATATCCATGACGTCTCAGCTACCCTTGAAGGCAAGGGTTTCCACCGAGAACCGTTGAAGATCATCGAGATTTGCAATGCCAAGTACGCGAGTCAGGTACTGGAGAAGGACATCAAAATCTCCTTGATGTTGCCTTGTCCTATCAGTGTTTATGAGGAGAAGGGCAAGACATTCATCAGCACTCTGAGACCCAAGGTAATCGCAGACTTCTATCCTGATGCAGACATCAAATCGCTGGCAGATGAAGTTGACGGTATAGTGCTGAGCATCGTGGACGAATCCAAGTGAGGCCAAGCCATGAGTGAGAATGAAGAGAGGGAGAGCGCTTTTGAGGGCAAATGGTACACGTACCCTCTCATGCGGAATGCCCTTCTTTCCGGTCTCTTGACCGGGACAACCTTCGTGCTGGCACATCTAAAGGTTATCCCGCCATTCATCGAGGTCTCCCTGTTCATTATCGCCATCTGCCTCGGTGGGTATTACTGGTGCCGCGAGGGTCTGGAAGAACTCATTGAAGAGAAAGAAATCGGCATAGAGATTCTGATGCTAGCGGCAACAGTCGGCTCGGCCATCCTCGGAATGTGGGATGAAGCAGCCTTCTTGGTATTCCTTTACGCCACGGCAGAGGGCTTGGAGCATTACACGTACGCAAGGACGAAAAACTCCATCAAGAATCTTCTGGATCTCGCTCCCAAGGATGCCAGGGTGCTGAGGAACGGTCGTGAAGAGACAATCTTGGCGGAAGATTTGAAAGTTGGCGATGTCTTCCTTGTAAAACCCGGCGAGTCAATCCCAACGGACGGCATTATTGAGAGAGGACGGTCCAGCGTAAACGAATCCCCGGTCACGGGTGAGTCCGTTCCGGTTGAGAAGAAGGAGGGCATGAAGGTCTTTTCTGCCACGATGAACCAGGAAGGGGCCTTGGAGGTACAAGCTACCGCGACGTTTCAGGACAACACGCTTGCAAAGATGGTTCATCTCGTCCAGGAGGCACAGGAACAGAAAGGAAAGGCCCAACTCTTCATCGAGCGGTTTGGCCGAGTCTATTCGCCTCTCGTTCTTGGCGGTTCCGCTCTCTTGCTCATAGTGCCATTGTTCACAGGGATTGCTTTCCTCGAATGGGCGACAAGGGCTGTGGTGCTTTTGGTGGCAGCCGCCCCCTGTGCTTTGGCGATGTCCACGCCTGTGGCAATGGCTGCCGGTATAGGAACAGCGGGGAAAGCGGGCGTGTTGATAAAAGGAGGCTCCCACTTGGAGGGCTTGGGAAAGATCCGGGCAGTTGCTTTCGACAAAACCGGCACCCTTACCAAGGGGAATCCCGTGATCACAGACGTTCTGGCTTATGATGGAAACCAAGCTGATCTCTTACAATACGCCTACAGCATCGAGAGGTTTTCAGAGCATCCTCTTGCGAAAGCAATTGTTGCAAAGGCTGAACAAGAGAACGTTCCCTGGTTGGACATGTCGGGTTTCCGGGCTATTGCAGGCTATGGGGCTGCGGCAGCACTCGGAGATCAGACCATGTGGATCGGGAAAGAGGGGTTGTTCAAAAAGATAGGTGTCGAGTGTCCAACCTTCTCGGAAGCGGACAAGTTCAGAGAAGAAGGAAAAACGGTACTGTTCCTGGGCAGCGATAAGAAACTCCTTGGGGCGATTGCCATGCGGGATGAACTCAGGCCGGAAGCAAAAGCGGCTGTGGAGCGACTCCACGAAACCGGGGTCAAGGTCGTGATGCTCACCGGTGACAACGAGGTAACAGCCAAAGCCATAGCTCAGCAACTCAGAATAGACGAGGTGCGGGCGGGCCTGAAACCGGAAGAGAAACTGAGCGCCATCAAGGAATTGGAGGCAAAATACGGGCCGGTAGCAATGGTTGGAGACGGGATCAACGATGCACCGGCTCTTGCCCAAGCCACTCTGGGCATCGCTATGGGGACTGCGGGTACCGATGCTGCCATTGAAGCCGCTGACGTGGCTCTCATGGCTGACGATCTGACAAAAATCTCGGATGCCCTTCGACTCGGTAAGAAAGCCAGGAAAATCAGCATTCAAAACATTATCTTCTCCATCTGCATCCTGGCTGTTCTGATTCCCGCAGCCTTGGCAGGGATGATGAGCGTTGCAGCGGCGGTCTTCTTCCACGAATCCTCGGAAATCCTCGCTGTGGCGAATGGGTTGCGGGTTGCGAAAAGTTGATTGATATTATGGGGTAGGGGATTTCAAGGAAACGGAGCTTTTCGGGTTCAGATAAAAGAATCAAGGAACTTCAGCCCGTCCGAGTAGTCTTTATGAAATACAGGAAAGACCATGAAAGCCTCGATCAAGTTTGCTAAGAATTCCAAATACACGGCCTGGGTCACAATCGTGGCTTTCCTCGTGATAGGCGTTACGGGATCGGTGGGTCTGGTCTGGTGTCTTGAGTCGGATGGACACCTCAATTTGGAACACGGTCCTGGTTGTACGAGACTGGCTCTCCAAACTCCACCTGTTTCTCCTGTCATCGTCAAAGAAGCACCGGTCAAGGGTCAATGCCTGCGGTGTTTGGATTTTCCCGCATTCCTGCCCGGCCTTAGCTCGGGGGATACCCGTTTCAACGGTCCTTCGGAGCAGATATCTGGACTCGCGAATTCTTTATTTCCCACGTCTTTGGATGTGAATCTTGCTTCCAGAGGGATCTTTCCGCTGGGGAGTTCCCAATCCCTTCTTACAATTCCCCTCTTGCGCACGGTTGTCCTTATCATTTAAGCCTCGCCAAGCCGGTCTTATCGAATAAGTAGCTGAATAGAAGCCGAATTTCTTTTGAAAAGGAGATCGAAAGGTGAAAAAGATTGTGCTTATCGCATTGTCAGCAGTGTTAATCGCCGCTCTAGGCTTAGGCTCGATTTATGCCCAACAGACGAGTCCGGGCACGACACCCCCACAATCGGATACTCAACAGCAGCAAGGACAGTATAGCCCGTGGTACGGTGGCGGTTGGTGTCCTATGATGGGATATGGTGGAACGATGGGTCCGGACGGGATGATGGGACGAGGGGGCGGGTGGACGCACCGTGGGTGCTGCATGGCCTACCCTGGATGGAGGTAGAAAATGAAAAAGACTATGCTCATAGCATTGTCAGCGGTTTTGATCACGACGCTAGGTTTGGGCTTGCTTTATGCCCAGCAGACCACTCCCGGAACCACAGCCCCAGGATCGGACACCCAACAGCAGCAAGGCTGGTATTGCCCCTGGTGTGGCGGTGGTTGGTGTCCCATGATGGGACAGGGCGGCATGATGGGGCGAGGAGGCATGTGGATGCACCGTGGAGGAGGTATGGGCTACCCGGGAAAACAGACCCAACCCCTCAGCTTGGACCAGGCTAAGGTGCTGATAGAGAACCAGCTCCGAATGGCTAACAACCCAAACCTGAAGTTGGGTAAAGTCACCGAAGAAAAAGATCATTTCCTCGGCGAAATTACCACAAAAGAGGGTTCACTGGTTGACCGAATCCAGGTCGATAAAAACACAGGAGGGTTGCGCTCTATGTACTAGGTCGTGATTCTCTTTTGTTAAACGCGCAGGATGAATTGGGGCAATATGCCCTAATTCATCCGCAGCCCGATCCTTTTTCGACAACATGACTTAGGCGTATAGAAACTCTATGATACATGGCGATGTCGGAAGGAAATTGAAGAAATTCTGATGAACGGAACAAGAAAGCCCCCTTTATTGGAGCCGGGAATAACCCTCAACGGCAAATGGGAAATCCTGGAACATCTCGCCACAGGCGGAAAAGGAGAGGTATATCGCGCTCACCAAATCAGCCTTGAACGGGATGTGGTTGTGAAGACGATTTCTTTGGAATTCTTGGCCGAATTCTCGGACCCGGAAGAAATCGAGACCGAGACTCAACGATTCCACAGGGAAGCCACGGCTATGGCACAGGTGAAGCATCCGCATGTGGCGCAGGTCTATGACCACGATTCAGCACTAATAACGAGGAATGGCGCAGAAGTAACGATCCAATACCTGGTGATGGAATACATATCGGGCTTGACTCTCAGAGGGACAATGACGGCTGAGGGTTTTGCCGACAACGAAGATGCTCTCATCAACTGGATTCGTCAGTATTTCCTGCCCACCCTGGATGGAATTGCCGCTGTACATGAGCTGGGGATTGTCCATCGGGACATCAAACCGGAAAATGTCCTTCTGGACGGCTCTGTTCCCAAGATCACGGACTTCGGGATAGCTGGGGGAATTCACTGGAAACCACTGACCAGGAGCCATCACGTTGAAGGGACCATCCAGTACATGGCTCCCGAACAATTTACGGACTTGGGAGAGACGGATGCTCGCGGAGATGTCTATGCGCTGGGCAAAATCTTGTACGAAGCCATAGTCGGCAAAATGGGGAGAGAGACGGCCTGTCCACTCAGAGGCGTGTGCTTGGCGAGCCCCCAAACTGATCTGTTGAAACAGCTCGATCTTCTCATTCAAAAAGCCACAGCCGAAGACGTAACGCAGCGGATTGCCGCGGTGAAAGAGTTCAAGGCGGCAATCGAGCTGTGCTTGCCGAGCCCTCGAACTGATTTGCTGAACAAACTGGATCTTTTTGTTGGAAAAGGCACAGAAGAAGACAAAGCCGAGCGAATTGCCGCGGTGAAAGAGGTCAAAGAGGCAGTTGAGGCCCTGGCGGACTCAGGGGAGTTTGCGGTACTGGGGAAGCGTTCAGAATCAGGATGGGGGAGGCGTCACCGCAAGGCAATCATTGCCGTAGTAGTATTGCTTGTGGCTGGTGGCTTCGCGGGCTCTCACCTCTATCACCATTTTGTCATGGTTCATGACCAGCCCACACCCGCTCAGACGGTGGTCGTCGCTAACGGTCCCAAGCCAGCCTTGGAACGTCCAGAAGGAGCCCCCGCAGCAGTCACTGTGGAAGGACACATCCCGGTTACTATAAAAGGGCCGGACGGTGATTGCATTCTTCACTTGATTCCTGAGGGGGAAGCGACTCTCCCTGAGAGCTTTGGTTCAAAGGCCGGACAGGCGGTTAAAGTGCCTCCCTTTTACATTATGGAAGCTCCTGTAACTAATGCAGATTTCGTCACATTCCTGAATCAGATCCTACCGGAACTCCATGTGGAGCAGGGAACGGTCCGCCGCGGCAATGACATACTGGTGATGCTGGGAGAAGTGATGAAAGGATATGAGCCGATAATCTTCCAGGATGGAAAATTCTCTCTGAAGGATGAAGTCTTTGCTCTTCGGCCTGTGCTTCGGGTCACTGGATACGGGGCTTCCGCCTATGCGCAGTTCTACGGAGAGCGGCTCCCCACAGAATTGGAATGGCTCCGATTGATAAGAGCAGATACCAGTCCCACGACAACCATTGCGCCCGAGCCTGTTCAGGCTCAAACGGCAAGGGAAAATCAGAACTGGACGGATGGTTGGATGGAACGGGAAAGACAACAGCCCGTCGTCAGTCCAGAAAACGGAAACAAGGTCACCGACCAAAGGATTGAATCACATGTTCCTTCTCCCGTGGTCCTGTTGCAACCGGATTCATACGGCATCCGGGGCTTGGGAAAGAGCATAGGCGAATGGGGATTGCGGATAACAGAAGACTCTTCGACCCGGAAGAGGGAAGAAAAATACATCATCCTGGGGGGAGTTAAGGGCAACAGTGAGGACAAGAGCAACGAACTACCGGTCATTGCCCGGAATCCCTGGGAAGCATTCGAGGAAGTTGGATTCCGAGCCGTTCTGACCATCAAGTCGAGGTAACGTTTCCATGAGCGCCGAGCAAAATTACAGGACAGGACTCATAAAGAAGTCGGTGGGCCAAACTCTGGCACTCCTGCTTATTCTCGGCGCAATGCTGTTCCTGTCCGCAGGAACTCTTCAGTATTGGGAAGCCTGGGCCTATCTGGCAATTCTTCTTGCCGCGAATTCATTCATGGTGGTCTACTTGATTTTAATAAGAAATGACCCTGAGCTGCTGGCACGAAGACTGAGGCTGAAAGAAAAAGAGCCGGAACAAAAACTCATCCAGACATTCTCGTTCATTGTTTGCGTTGTTGTTTTCCTGCTGCCGGGATTGAACAAACGTTACGGTTGGTCTTCCGTGCCTAGTGCCGTGGTGGTTGCCGCTGACATGATTGTGGTGTTGGGGTTGGGGTTGTTCTGGCTTGCTGTCAGAGAGAACCGATGGGCCTCTCACATCATTGAAGTGGAGCAGGACCAGCAAGTTATCACCACTGGTCCTTATGCGCTGGTTCGCCACCCCATGTACTCTGCGGCCCTGTTATAGTAACCGGCATAGGCATTAACGCCTAAGCGAAGTAAGGAACTAGGGTTCTCAGGGAAGCAGGATTTCCCTGAAAACGGTTGAATCTCCTGAACAGGCTGCCCTTGAGGTCCGTCAAAAGCCCGAAGAAGCGGTTGTGTGAAGCCCATTTGCGCGTTTCCTTCCAGATATACTCAGCAGCGTTGAGCTTGGGAGAGTACTTGGGCAGGAAGTGTACCTCGATGAGGTG
>JBFMDN010000003.1:0-149234 GCA_040753915.1 Thermodesulfobacteriota bacterium
TCACCCCAACCCTCTCCCAGAGGGAGAGGGAGCCCGAAAAATCCCCTCTTCCCCGCTTCGGGGGAGAGGGTCAGGGTGAGGGGGTGTGCCACGATTATCACGGACTGCCGGCTTTTGAGACATTCTCTTCCAGGCTGCCATTTCTTCAAGATGCAGGCTAAAAGCCTGCACTACATGGGCGCATTTGTTCGTACGCGGATTACCACATGGGCCGTGGTTTGCCGGCTGGCGTGCGGGTGGGGCCGCGGTTCGCGGAATCTACGGCTTCCGCCTCATTCATGATACGAGAAATCCACTCCTGGATTTGTTTTCGCCACCGCGGATTCGTCTCTTCGAGAAGAGCCTTTTCAAAATAGGTCACTGCTTGGGCCCGCTTGCCTGCGAGCATGCAGGCAATGCCCATATTTGCGTGAACATCTTGGTTGTGAGGTTCCAGGCGCAGAACCCAGAGATAGTCCTTGATGGCCTCCTCATACCGACCGAGGGCTGTGAGAGCCAGGCCGCGTCCCATATATGCGGATGCGGAAGACGGAGCGAGCTGCACAGCCTTCGCGTAGTCCGAGAGGGCCTCCTCGTGCTGCATGTTGAAGTTCTTGACGTCACCTCGGTGAAGGTATCCCTCGGGCTCGGATGGTCTGAGCTCAATAAAACGGTCGAGATCCTTGAGGGCATTCTGCGTTAATCCGAGGCGGTCAAGCGCTATGCCGCGAAGGAGATACGCTTCGGGGGCTGTCGGGTCCTTGCGCACCGCGATTCCGAGCAGCCGCGCTGCGGCACCGTACTCTCCCTTTTCGATTTGTTGCCTCCCCTTATCAATGAATGCCTGCGCTCCCTCGCGGTCGTCCGCGGGCGAGGAGCACACACTATCCGGCATCACCCAGTGAAGGAGAATGACTGTGAGAAGGGTGGGAAGGATGAAGGCAGAGACTGCGACTCTCGATGACGGTCGGATCATGGGACGACGCACCATTCGTTAATACATTCGCAATCTTATAACAGATTTCGCCGAAAAGTCAACCCGCCCCTGCTGTAGACACGCGTCCCAGGGTGGGGTATTATGCGCAGACATACCGGCACGATAGCGACACGCTCGAAGGGAGCGTCCCGATCCTTTGGCGGCCGTCGAAGCCCCAGTGGTCCCACGGCTGAGCGGCCGGACATCGGCTCGTCCGAATCGTCGAAAATCCTGCCAAGAGGGAGGCGCCTGCTATGGAATACAAGGACATCGTGGTCGAATCAAAGGGCCCCATCGGTTTCTTGACGCTTAACTCACCCCAGACGGTCAATGCCCTGTCGCGAAACATGATCAGGGAAATGATCCTCGCGCTCGAGGACTTTGGCACTGACGCGTCCAAAAAGGTCATCATCCTCAAGGCCAATGGGAAACATTTCTGCTCAGGGCACAACCTTTCGGAAATGGTAGACGGAGATCGGTCCGAGTTTAAATCGATTTTCGAACAGTGTGCTCGCATGATGAGCCTGATTCAGGAGATTCCACAGATCGTTATAGCCCAGGTGCATGGCGTGGCAACTGCGGCCGGCTGCCAACTGGTGGCTACGTGCGACCTTGCAATAGCGGAGGAGAAGGCGAGATTCGGAACGCCCGGCGTGAAGATCGGTCTGTTCTGCACGACCCCCATGGTAGCGCTCACCCGTGCAGTGGGTCGCAAGCATGCCATGGAAATGCTCATGACCGGGCGGCTCGTTTCTGCCCAGGAAGCTGAGCGGTTCGGGCTGGTCAACAGGGTCGTGCCGTACGAGCAACTGGAAGCGGCTACCGAAGAGCTGGCGCTGTCCATATGTGAGGCAAGCCCGCTTGTGCTCAAGTTAGGCAAGCGGGCATTCTATGCCCAAATCGAGCTGGAGAAGAAGGCCGCATACGATTACGCCACAGAGGTCATCACCTTGAACCTCATGGCAGAAGATGCCCAGGAGGGCATTCGGGCATTCCTCGAGAAGCGAAAGCCCACCTGGACGGGACGGTAGACCGGGAGTGCCGGGGACGCTAGGATTTGCGGCCGTGTGCTTGCCGGAGCAGACCCCTAGGGGTCATTTCGGGTCCCCACCCAGGATGGAACGACAGCCCCCTCGACACAGTCATTGCGGGGAATGTAAGGCTTCAAATCCAGGATAGGTGTCTTGTCGAACGCGTCTATCCGATCGACGAATATCTGATTTCCCTTTACGGACTCGATCCTGCAGACCTCCAATCCTATGAGGTTGGGTCTCGCCGGCGATCTGGTGGCGAAGACGCCGGTCAATGGATTGCGCCTGTCCGCGCGCGGGTGGACGCGCAGGATGCTTCTCTTTTCAGGGGTGTCGTTTCGGTCGAACCAGTACAGCACGATGACGTGGGAGAAGCCGTCCAGCCCGAGGAGAGCCTCCTGATATGAGGGGAGTATGTCCAGGATGACATGCTTCTGTTTTTTGACGACTTTCCCCACCGGACGGACGATGTATTCCAAAGCCATCGGTTCACCGACCTCCACTGCCAAGAGGGCCAGGACGGCCACCACGCATGTCATCCACTTCATGGATAGATTCCTCGCTCACGGAGACCGCGGCGTCACTCGTCCGTCGGCCTGCGGGCTTATCCGGGGGCTCGACCCAGCTCCTGAGGCTCTATTACCTCTTTGACCCAGCCGTACGCCGCTATCATTGCGGGAAACCCCACGATGGTCACGGACATGAGCACGGTTTGGGTAATCTCGGCCGGAGTTGCTCCGGCATCCAGGGCTCGGCGTGCGTGGGACCGAACCGCACCCTTGGATTCAGCGCCGATCGATATGCCCAATTGAATGAGGTGTTGAGTCTTCTGATCTATTGGGCCTGCAACGGAAGCAAGCTCCCCCACGTGCTGGAGCGCGTTTGCAATCTGCGTGTGCTCCTCCAAGAAAGTCTTAAAGATTTCCGGCAGATACATTCCATTCCTCCTTCGGGTGCCCCTTCTTGTCATCCAGCACAATAGTAGCATGAACAGACCGTCCACTCCCAGTGGAATGCAACGGGCTCTGATGCGGTGTATTGAAAATACATTCGCGACCGATTTATGAGCCGAGCAGTAAGCGACACCGTAAGGCAGCGTTTGCGCTCCTCGGACATTGACAGCATTGGACGAAAGTCCCATATTGAAAAGAGCTTGTATTCTGCACACCGGACGAGTCAGTGTGCAATCGAGAAGAAGGCAATGCGTCGAGCGGACGAGGACTGGCCGCACGGCTGTCCGCGGGAGTCATTGTTGCCCCGGCGAGCGGTGGAACACACACATAGACCTCATGCTTGCCCAACCGCTGAAGCATCGAACCAGACCGATATGAAGCGAGACAATAGCAAAGAATCGACCGATCGCCCGGAAATTGTTGCAGCTCGATTGAGCCAGTGCATTTGTGATGTGTTGATAGGGAAAGAGGAACAGGTCAGGATGGTCCTGATCGGCCTGCTCGCTCGAGGACACGTGTTGATCGAAGATATTCCTGGAGTCGGCAAGACATTGCTTGCTCTTGCAACCTCCCGCTGTATGGGAGCTCGGTTCAGAAGGATTCAGTTCACCAGCGACACCCTGCCCTCAGACGTGATCGGAGTGCGGGTGTACGACCCGAAAACGGCTGATTTTGAGTTTAAAGAAGGTCCTGTTTTTACTGAGGTTCTTCTGGCGGACGAAATAAACAGGACTTCGCCGAGGACTCAGTCCGCTCTCTTGGAGGCGATGGCCGAGGGAAAGGTCTCTGTGGATGGCACCACGTACTCCCTGGCGAATCCGTTTTTCGTTCTTGCCACTATGAACCCGGTCGAGCGGTTCGGGTCCTTCGATCTTCCCGAGAGTCAGTTGGACAGGTTCCTCATTTCCATACGCCTTGGGTACCCGGACCGAAAGCATGAGCTTGAAGTATTGGAACGGGACATGGAGTACGTCCATGCGGAGCAAATCACTCCTGTTGCCGATGTGGAAACTATTCGGCGATTGCGCCAGGCTGTTCAGGATGTGAAGATCGAAGCATCCATCATGGAGTATCTTCTGGACCTGGTACGAGCGACGAGAGATCATTCGCAGTTGAACTTGGGAATATCTTCCCGCGGAGGCCTGCACCTGAAGAGAGCCATGCAGGCCAATGCCCTCATCGAAGGAAGGGACTATGCGATTCCCGGTGATCTTCGGAGGGTGTTCCTTCCCGTGGCCACGCACAGGATCCTCCTGGCGTCGGGAACCATGAGCGGCAATTCCCGGGAGCGGAAAGAAGAGATTTTGACCGCGATTCTCCGATCCGTCGAAGGACCGGTGTGACGAGGCACGACATTGCGGATATCTTCCGGTTGGCCGTTGAGAAAGAGATGATCTTGCCGGATCGATCTGCCGGCAGCAGCTCGCCATGAGGTACATGAGACCGAAGAGAGCGTCGTATGACCGGGTGCTGCGAGTGCGCCCCACCGCATACGGATGGATGCTCGTATTCCTGCTGGTGTGGGTCCCCGTTACAGCGCTCTTCACTGCAAACAACTTCCTGTTGATCATCTTCATAATGATGGCGGGCTTAGCATTTGTGTCCCACATGCTTGGAGCGCGGAACGTGAGGAGCGTAGCGGTTTCCAGGCAATTGCCCGGAGAAATCTTTGCCGGGACGCCCTTTGCAGTGCGGTATAGGATCAGGGGCGGCAATGGGCCATGGGGAGCCACGACATTGCTGTTGCGGGAGGTGGCCCCTCTGGAAGCCGAGACGCCAGGAACAGCCCTGTGGAAGGCTCCGCCTGGTGAAGAAGTAACCGCACAGGGTTTCATGACCATTCGAGGCCGGGGGCAGCACCGACTTGGACCGGGGATAGTGGAGTCGGCCTTTCCTTTCGGGCTCGCTCTCTACTCGCGGACGTACGGAAAGGGAGAGACCGTGCTCGTCTATCCCAAGATAGAGCCCGTGGACGATTTGATCCCCTTCCATCTGGGCGGATTGGGGAGAGGGTCCGAGAAGCCGGATCCAGCGGGCACTATCCCTTACACGTTTCGCGACTACGTCCCGGGAGATCCGTACAAGCACATCGACTGGAAGAAGACCGCGCAGACAGGGAGCTTGACCACACGGATCTGGTCCGAAGAGGGCACGCGAGATGTTACGATACGTCTGCCCAGAGATGCATCGGAGCGTGCGATCTCCAGGGCAGCCTCTTTGGTGGTGCACTTTGCCCAAAAAGGTACACCGGTCAGGCTCGAAGGTCCCGGGTTCGTGGAAGGGCCGGCAAGGGGGAGAGATTTTGCCAGGAGATTGCTCACCATCCTCGCACTGTGGCCTCTCGGTGTTCACGGGAGCTCCGGCTCCTCTCTTGTGGATGGAATAGTCGTGAACGTGAGAGAAGCTGGCGATCTGTCATGGACGGTTCGCGGAGAAGCGCATGCGTTACCTAATCGACAAACTGCGTAACCTTCCGAATCGGCCCAATCCGTTGGGTGGTCGCGGCACTGTGGATACCACGGTCTCGATCAGGGGATCAGACATGCGGTCGTTCCGTGTTTTCGCGGCCGCGCTGGTTTGCGTCTCCGTTGGTGCTGCGTGTATCGAGAACGGCCTGCACATCCTGATGTTGCTTCCGTTGCCGCTCATGGTTGTGGCACTCCTTCGACGGGACTACGCCCGACCGTGTCTGTGGAGCGAGCGGGCGACACTCGTGCTCTTCTCCGCGTATATAGTGGTGTTCTGCGCAGCGTTGGTCGTCACGCACGGCGCGCTTACGCTTCCATCGTTCATGGTGTACTTCACGTTCGGTACTCTCTTCGTACGGCTCATGCTGCCGCTGACGGACCGAAACGTGGCGCAGGTGATCGCTCTGACTGTGGGACTCATTCTTATCAACTCCATTCTCACGAATCACATCCTCTTCGGCGCGATCTTGCCGGTTTACCTGTTCTTGCTGATGGGGACACTTCACCTGTTCCACCTGGCACGGAGCCGGGTCAGTGCTCACGAGAGCTCGAAGCCACCCTCGGGCAACGGGTTCTTCCAGAAATGGTATGGGAAGCTTTCCTTTTACTCGGTGATGGTTCTCGCGTTCACATCGGTCGCATTCGTTTTCGTGCCGAGGCCATTTCTCTCCATTCCTGGATTGACCGCAGCCATGGCTGAGGCAGGAGGAATCGCCCGACTTGAGCAAAGGATCTCCTATCGTGACATGGCTGGAATGGCTGGACGCAACCGGATAGCCTTCAAAGTAGTGGTCGACTACGGCAAGTTGCCTGAAGATCCCTATTGGCGTGGGCGGGTCCTGGAAAAATTCGATGGGAGGGAATGGTCGGAGGGGAGCGCTCCCCGTGGCATGGGCCGGTTGATCAAGTGGAGCCCCACGGAAACGCTTGATTTTCAGTTTGTTCCCTTCAAGCTGCAGTCAAGAGTCATATACGTGACCGGTCTGCCCGTGGAGGCGTCGGGGCGTATGGACAGGCCGTTGCTGATTACTGCGAACGGAGAGGCGCTTGTGGACTCGCCGTTAGTCTTTTCGGATTCCTACAGCGTATCTACCGTGCAGCGACCTGTTCCCGTGTCACGGACCAGGCCTCCTAAGGCCGATCCAACGGGTGTGACTCAACGCGTTCGTACCCTGGCCGAGCAGTGGACGGCTCGGCTGTCATCTCCTCGGGACAAGGCTTCCACCATAGCATCACGCCTCCGCAGAACGTACACCTACCGATTGCAGCCCCCCGCAACGCCGGAGGGGGTCAACCCAGTGGAGCATTTCTTATTTGTAAGCAGGGTGGGCAACTGCGAGCATTTTGCTGGAGCTCTCTGTCTGATGCTGAGAGCTGTGGGGATTCCTGCCAGGATTGTGGAAGGGTTCGCTGGAGTGGAAAAAACAGACCTTCCCAATGAGTACATTGTGAGGTTCGGGAGGGCTCATGCGTGGGTAGAGGCTGTGTTGGACGGGGAAACGTGGACCGAGCTCGACGCGTCCCCGGCTGTAGGCGCGGATATATCGCAAAGGGGCTTGTGGCGATGGATAGTCGATTTTTACGATAAGACGGAACAACGATGGGTCAAGAAGGTCGTGTACTTCGATCGAGCCGACCAGGCGACGATTTTCAATGCAATGAAGCAACTTGCGAAAGGGCGTTTTTCGCTTGGCGCGTTGTTTTCGTCCCCAGGGGCTCCTCACGTACAAGGTGGTCTTGTTGCCGCAGGAATTCTCATTGCTGTTGCGGTAATTCTCACCGTATCACGGTTGCGCCGCAAGCGGGATCTGTCGGATGTCTATCGTGCCACCATGAGGAAGCTGGCTCGTGCCGGTGTCTTGAGCGTTGTGCACCCGTGGCACGAGCAGAACAGGGAGGAGATCGTACGCAAGGCCCCTGGCTCCCGGGCCGCGATGGCCAGGTTTATGGATGTGTATTTGCGAGCCAGGTTCGGGCCCGACAATTCCGTGTCCTTCCGCGATATCGAACGAGCCGGGCGGGATCTTGTGAGGAGTGTCTCTGCTCCGAGCAAATGACGTCTGACAACCTGCAGCGCCCCTTACCCGATCACGTACTTGACGAGCACAAATCCTCCGACAAGGAGGACGACGAAAACCACGGCCAGGATATCGAAATACTTATCGATAAAGTGCCGCACAGGCGGCCCGAACTTGTAGATCAACGCGCTGACGATGAAGAAGCGAGCCGATCGGCTCAACGCTGAAGCAATCACAAACGTTAAGAAGTCGATCTTGAACGCGCCGCCGGCAATAGTGAAGACCTTATAGGGAATAGGGGTAAACCCGGCAATTCCCACGGCCCATGCCGCATAACGGCTGTAGAGATCACCCACTAATGCCCACTTGTCGGTGAATCCGTAGAGCTCCACGATGCGGAAGCCTACGGCATCCATGAACGCGTAACCGATGAGATATCCGAGCATGCCGCCGAGAACAGAACCCATGGAGCAGACCAGGGCATAGTAGAACGCTTTTCGGGGAACCGAAATTGCGAGAGCGATGAGCAACACGTCGGGCGGGATGGGGAAAAACGAGGACTCCGAGAATGCCAGGAGGAACAAGGCCGGAACCGCGTACGGGCTGAAGGCCCACGAGAGCACCCAGTAGTACAATTTCCTCATCCACTTCACGTCTGTGTACCACCTTTTCTGCGGGCTTCATCGGGTAGAGTGGAACCCGCTGCCCAGCCTTTCTCGACAAGCCATGCCTTATAACTCCTTCCATGATTCAAGTCCATAGCAAACTGCAGTGCAGGCACGGTCCGCGCTTCTTCACCAGAAGGCCTCTGCCCGTGGTACGCAGCTTGCCTACCGGTGGTTCGCTTCGTCGTACTCTTCTTGAGTGAGCGTTTGAAACGAGTCTGAGTGCCGCAGATTGAAACTGGTCACATGCTGAAGATAATCCGGATCGAAACCTTCTCGCCGAATGTCCTGAATGAGCTTTCCGAATTCGGCCTGCTCTTTGACCACCGTTGATGAGGCGCTGCGAGCCAGGGGATAATCCGCGACAATTCGGGCTCCACGGTTTGCGAAGCTCGGTCCGCGATCATCGGAATAGAACTGGGAAAGCACGAGGATACGGGTCCCTAGAAATACCGCTTCCTCAAGATCGTGGGTAACGAAAAAGACGGTCATGCCGAAGTCTTCCCATAGCTCGAGAAGAAACACTTGCATGTGTTCCCGAGTGCCTGGATCCAATGCTCCGAAGGGCTCGTCCATGAGCAGAATCTCCGGCTTCATGATGAGCGCCTGTGCGAGAGCTACCCGTTGCTGCATTCCGCCTGAGAGCTCGTGGGGATACTTGTGTCTGTGATCCCAGAGACGCATCTTGTCTAGATAGAACTTCGCTTCCTCGACAAAGTGGGTCCGCAACTTGAAGCGTTCGAGGAAGCTTGCACTGAGCTTCTTCCCGAGGACGACATTTTCCAGCACCGACAGATGGGGAAAAAGCGAGTACTTCTGATAGACTACGCCTCGCTCGGGACTCGGCATCCCGACCGGTTGACCGTCGATCAGGATCTTTCCCGAGGTGGGCCTTTCCTGTCCGAGGATAAGGCGGAGCAAGGTGGACTTGCCGCAGCCACTCGGGCCGACCACAGTGCAAAGCTCACCCTGGCGGACATTGAGATCGATGTTCTCCAGCACTACCTTGGGTCCGTACGCCTTGCACACGTCCTCCACATGAAGGAGTGCTTTGGTTGACCCGACTTCTAAAGCATTTGCCACGCAGTTCATTTACCCGCCGCCTCGAACCATGGATATTTCCAGCTCACCAGCAGTTTGAGCACGCTGTCCATCACGAATCCCAGGCACGTAATCCAGAGCACGTACGGAATAATAACGTCCATGGCAAGGTACCGTCGCACGAGAAAGATCCTGTATCCCAAGCCGTCCGTGGATGCGATGGCCTCTGAGGCAATAAGGAAAAGCCATGCTGCACCGAGGCTAAGACGCACTGCTACGAGCAGTCGCGGCATGATCTGGGGCAAGACCACTTGGTACACCACTTCGAACTGTGATGCACCCAGTGTCAAGGCTTTCACGATCTGTTCTCGCGGAATGGTTCGGCTTGTGTAGTACATGTCTCTGGTAATAATGAACACTGCGCCCAAGAAGATGAGCATGACCTTTCCCAGTTCTCCTACGCCGAATAGGATGAACAAGATAGGGAGGATCGCGAGGGGAGGAATGATGGAGAAGAACGTGACGATGGGAAGAAAGGTAGCCCCTATTCCCGGGAGCATGCCCATGTTGATGCCCGCGACAAGTCCAACGAGAGCGGCCGATCCGAGCCCCATGGCAATGCGCTTCACACTGGAAACCGTGTCGGACAGCATCAAGTAGGTTCCCGTGCGCTGGTCCTTGGTGAATGCCATGGTCTTGGTCGCCTCGATCATTCGGCCTGGGGACGGTGTCAACTTGTCCCTGGGATTTGCGTGCAAACGATAGTACGAGACGGTTAGGTAGGCACAAATCAGCACCACGAGAGGTAAGAGCCCCACGAGCATCCTCACCCGGCTTGAAGGCTCGGCATGTATTCCCAGGAAATTGAGCCTGTTTCCCATAGCACTCCTTCTCGAAAAGAAAAGACAGTTTTCGACGAGCGGAAATGGGGGCGCCGGAGCGCCCGGTCGGCACTTAGAAACTATCTCGGAATTGCGGCATATGTTAAGAAGGGCACGCTTCTTTTTTTGCACCCTCCTCCTAGCCCACTTCCGAAGGGAGAGGGGACTTGCAACCGCCCGGAATGACAGAGCCCTCGTCCTCTGGGAGAGGATGGGGTGAGGGCCCCAGGGGCAGTATCCTCCCTCACGTACCACTTTTTCTGCTGTTTCCCGAGTCTTGAGACAGTTTCCTTATCTTCGCCCCCCTCCCGCGACCACTACAGCTTGCCGTCAGCAGCCTGTTGCATCAATTCGGCATCGAATCGGAGCTTCACGTTTTTCGGATCCCCCATGACCGAGCCGTCCGGAAACTGGATCCCCACATATTCCTTTGAATCGGCCTCTTTCGGATAGAGGCCGTGGGCAAAGCAGAAGCTTCGAACGTACTCCATGGTCTTCTTGAGAGGCTCGCTCCTGGCAAACAACGCTGCCTCTGCAGGATCGTAGAACATCTTGGTCGTCGCGAGCTGGGCTCGAAATTCCGCTTCTGTTCCCCCGGCGAACTTTGCCATGTACCGGATGGCGTCATCGCCTTCCTTGGACTTCGAGGACATCAGCTTCATGGTCTCATACCACGCTCCTACGAGCGCTTTCTTCAAAGAAGAGGGAGAATCCGTCCGCACTACCATGAGATCGATGATTTCCCCCGGTATACGGCTCGAGTCGAACACGAGAGTGGCGTCTTTGACATTCCGACATTGCATGAGAGGAGGGTTCCACGTGACAGCCACCCCGTCGGGGTCTTCGGCAAATACCGCGGCAATATCGGCATCCGAAGTATTGACAAGCTTAACGTCGCGTTCGGTCATTCCGTTCATGTCCAAGGCCCGCGCCAGGAGGTAGTGAGAAACGGACAACTGGACGAGCTTTATTTCTCGACCTTTCAGGTCCTTGACCTGTGAGCCCTTCTTCATAACTATGCCATCATTTCCGTTGGAGAAATCCCCAACGATAAGCGCGGTGGAGTCGACGCCTCCGGCGGCTGGAATGGTGAGCGCATCCATATTGGTCATCGCGCAGCCGTGGAAGCCCCCAGCAGTGTACAAGTTGATCGACTCCACATAGTCGTTTATCAATACCAGCTCGATTGTGATTCCGTACTTCTCGGCCCACTTCTTGAGGATCTTCTTATGCTCCGCCAATTGCCACGGCTCCCAGCCAGTGTAGTGAGACCACGCGATCTTGAACGAGGGGCCTGCTTCTACACTCGAGAGGAAAAGAGAGAAGACTGTTGCGACCAGGACGATCGCAAAAGCGAACCGTCTTATCATGGGAACCTCCTTCCGCTGAACTTGTGGAATTTTCCGTTTGCTGGCAAGTGAGATATTCATGCAGCCTGTTCATCGTACAGCTTGCGACCTGAGGTCGGTACCATTCTTGGTGAGCTCCATCATTGTTTCGGTCTGTCATAAATGGCTGTGGCCAGTTCCCGCAATCGTTTCACCGAATCCAACGTGTCCATAGAAGTGAAGCGCTCTTCTGAAGGAATACCTGCGAGAGCGACGGCTGTTTCCTCGAGCTGTGTCAGTGCTTCCTCGTTTTGGGTAAGCAGCTCATTCACCGTGTGAAGCTGCTCTTCACGAAGCGCCTTCCTCTTCTTGAGCGTTTCAACCTCCCTGATGTCGGCCTCATCGAGCCGAGAAAGCTGTGAGAGGCGATCTAGCCGCTGATGAATATAGGTTTCGTCAATAGTGGCTGTGCCTTGAAGAAGGTGCTCTATCCGTCTGAGGTTCTCGAGGACCCCCAGATGTACCTGTTCTGCAGCCGCCCAAATTCCTCCCAGAGCCAGCTCCCCGCTCCCGAGCTTCTGATCGAGAAGCTTCATGATGTTATCGTATTTTTGCCCGATTCTGACGAATTGCTCAAGTGCCTGGAGCGCGTATTCTTCTGCTCCAGGGATGTTCTGACATGCACGGAGCCCTGTACGGAGTCCATCGAGAAGTGCCTGTTGCCGCTCAGCAGCCATTTTCTTGAGCCGCTCCACGTATCTCTTGGCAAAGGTCCTATCGCGGAAAAAGTAATTGACGGTCAATCCGCTCAGACCGACGACGATTCCGCCAAAGGCGACCCCGAGCAGGAGTGGAGATCCGAATAGGGCCCACGCCAGCCCCCCCAGCACCCCCACAACGGAAGGATATAGCGTCAGAGGGTGGGTTAGCGCCTCAGCTCGTATAGCCCTTTTCAGCGCGCTCGGTGCGAAATCCCTTGCGGGAGGAAGATCTTTTTCCTCCTGAGTCATAGCTCCTGTCCTATTCGAACACAGAACACAGGTTTCAATCCCTGGGACTCCAATCAAGCAGGGCCTAACCTGCCACGCATGGAATATGCGCAGTAGCGATCGCGGTTGAAAGCCAATGAGCCCTCGATCGACCTATGGTCATGCAAAAGGTCCAGACTTCGCAATGGTGCCTGCGAAGCTCCTGATTTATGATCGACCCGGTAGTAGAGCGCGGCCATTGTTTTCACGCAGTCGCCTATTCTCCAGTTTGCGAATTGGGTTCGGGTCTGTTCTTGATGCGCTCCACTATAGCGCCAAGGAGCTAATACTCCTCACGAACGAGGACGAGCTCCACTCTTGGCAACCGGTACTGCCATGAGCGGAGGGGTTCGTCTTCGGACCGGGGTAGGGGGCGCTCACCCCCATATCCCACGGCGCGAATCCTGGCCGGATCAACGTTGTGGGCCACGGTCAAGTAACGGGCCACAGCCTCGGCCCGTTCCTGCGACAAGCGCCGATTCTGCTCCGGATCTCCCCGCGTGTCCGTGTGGCCCTTCACAACGAGTCGAAAACTCGGGTAGTGAGACAGAAGCTCTACAGCCTTATCCACTGCTTCCTTTCCCAGCAAGTCTAACGAAGAATGGCCATGCTGAAACGCCACGGGGTCGAGCTTCAGCGTGCCCACCTCTTTCAACTGGTCCCATTGTTCTGCGGTCAATTCTTGGAAAGACGCTTTCCTTTGTTTGCTAAAAGCCCCTGCGGGATCAGCGCCAGGTTTCGTGAACCCCACCGAGCCCGTAACGAAAAGGTCTTCCAGGTAAGCGCTGTAGGTCAGACGATAGGGATCGCCGTCCGGCAGCGGGTTCGCATCGAAATCTCCTGCATTTACCAGGACCCGCGCGGCTGAATCGATAGCTGTTCTGAGCCCGCTGTCAGCATGACCGCCCGGCGGGGCTATGCCAAACCACTCTTCGCAGTTCTGAGTCAGATTGACCCATTTCACGCCTTTGAGCATGGTGTCCACTGCAGCCCCGGGCAGGCCGGTTTCGGCCATTACCTCCTTTCGGAGGATGTCGCGATTTTCCTGGTACATTTTGAGTGACTGGAAATATGCGGAAAGGAAGTCCTTGATCACTCCCGGGTTCTTTTGAGAATACTTCCTGTTCACGAGGAGGATATCCACGATGAGCTTCTCCGTGTCCTCTGTGCCCAGGATTTTGGCTATTCCGTTGTGTGCCAATGCGCGCGACACGTCAGGCTCCCAAAGCACTGCAACGTCCGTAGTGCCGGAAATGAGCTTGGTGAAGGCCTCCTCGGAGCCTTTGGTTTCTATTCTTCGAGTTGGTGAGGTAGGTAAGAGCTCGGGCACGTTGAAGTGGTAGGCCGCGGCCTTTGCAAGATGGTTGCTCGGGCTGTTCGGCGTAAAGGCCACACGAATGTCCGTGGTTCCTTTGAGTGCGTCCAGACTCGGGACTCGATCGCGTCGCGCGAGGATCGCATCCCCCCCCTTTGATTCATCTACCACCATGATGATGGAACCCGGGAACCCGAGGGATGCCCCATTGAGAATGTACGAGTCTACCGTCGCTACTGCGAAATCTAGCTCCCCGGCTTTCAGACGCTTCATCCTGGTCTGATAGTCCGCCCGATCATCCTCGATCATCAGGGATAACCCGGCGCGACGCATAAGATTCTTCATTTCCGGAGACCGTAAGATGAAATATCCGATCCAGTTGTCAAGAGCTAGCGTGATCTTTCCCCTCATCCTGCCGGCATCACTTGTTGAGCGCTGACGAAACTCCTGCAATCGAGGTAGGAGGATCCATACGCTGACAATGGAGATTGCTCCAAGCACGAGGAGTATGAGCGCTCCTGTTACTCTCTTGTTCATTCGATTCCCCTGTACCAGGAGTTGTCCCAACAGAGCGTGGGATGAGGCCCCGGCAGTGTTTCGGGTACTTCTCGCGTATCCTCTTGTTGGGTCGAATTATGCCACGGTTCCGGGAAAATCCAACAGGTGCGCGACAGGGCATCGCTCTTCTTCCGGAGTGTCTTGATGGCGACTTCCCATTTTCACGGCCGCCGAAATATGCCGATGCTCAGGGCGGATCGACAGATTGCAGGCAGCTCATCGGCACCCCAATGCCATGGGGGAGACTCCACATTAGCGCCGAAATTCAGCCGGGTCGAAGGTGTCCGCCTCGGCCAATACTTCCTTAAGGCCCTGGCGAAGTGCAGACGGATCGTTGGCGGTTCTGTAGTAAGTCCTGCCTGGCTGGTTGAGCGAATGCTTGCTTCCGATGCAAAAGCCGATGGTATGAATGACCACGGGAGTCCTGGCCAAGATCGAATTGACGGTCTTGACCAGATCCTGAGGGCTGTCTGCTATTCCATCCGTAACGACTACGATCGTGTACTCGCCGTATCCAAGTTGCTTTCGGGCCTCACGCAGGAGCATTTTGTCCGCACGCCCCATGGCCTGGGCCAAAGGAGTCGTACCGCCAGGCTGTATGGCTCCGATGACTTTCCTGAAGACCTCCCTGTCGTAGGACCCCAGGGGGATCTCAGTCCATCCCCCCCTATGAAACGAGATCAGTCCCACCTGCGATCCTTGAGGGATGGATTCAGACCATTCAAGGATTGCTTCCTTAGATACCTCGGACTTGGATCTCCCCTCGGCGCACTTGTGTTCGGCCATGCTCCCTGACCCGTCGAACACGACCACGAAATTCTTGGTCAAGAGATTGGCCGCGACTTCTCCCTTGTGGGTGTCCTGCAGATACGGCCATTGCCCTTTCTCCGTCGGCTTTTCAGCAGACCGGTCTCCGGTGACTTTGCCGGCAGTTCCGGAACTGTCCTTGCACGCGCACAAACCAGCCAGTCCCCAAGAGAGAGCCACGACCATCAAAATGATTTTGGCTGTGTCACTCATTGAAGGGCCTCCCTACTCTAACGGAGCGAACACGGCTTCTTCGGCTTCAACCTGAATCAGCCGAAAAGCCACCCTCATATTCGACTCCCATTCTTCCTTGGTGTTGGGCGGACAGGGATCTTCTCCGCACATGCCTGTCTTGGGTTGAGAAATACCATGCCCCAAGACGGTAAATTGAGACGGATCCAGGGAGACACCTTTGGTCTTTGCATACTCCATTATGTTGTCTCGAACTGCAGTGGCCCGAGTCAGACTGAGATTCTTGGCAGCCTGCTTGATCCGTTTGAGCACGACTTCCTGCTCGTTTTGTTTTTTCTTGCGAAGATAGCCCATTGGATCGCTGTGGCCTTCCACGATTATGACAGCTCCCCCGTACGTGGACGCGAGGTCAACGACCTTGTTGAACTCGTCTTTGTACATTTCGGGCGTGAAAGTGTTCTGGTTTGGCTTAAAGAAGATCTCGAATGAAAAAAGCTCGCCTTCCTCTAGCTTGCCAGCGGCTCGCCGCTTCTCAACGACTTTGGCAACTTCTTCGGCCTTGAACACGGGGACACGGACTTGTTCTACACCCGTCAGTCCTTCCCGAAGCTGATTGTAGTCCCACTTGGCATGGGCGAGACCTATGGATTTCTTCAGGAGGCCGAGGCTGACCAAGGTAGCCTGGATTCGACGCGTAAGATTTTCCATGTTTCTCGGCCAGTTGGGATCCCCGAAGAACTGTACGTTTCCTGCAAACCCAACGTACTTGCAATCCGCATACAGGGCTTCGGCATCGGCAGTCGCTTTCTCACTGTCAAGAAGGATCTTGGCTGAGGCACCGATCATGGCCTTGAATTCCTGTAGCCGCTTCTTCTGATCCCGGAAAAGGGATGCCAGCTCCTGTTCGGCCAGCATCAAACCATGCACGAATTGGCGTACCTGGTCCCTATGGGCCTCGAGATAGTCGCTCCGAACCGCATACACGTCAGCGATGATTCGGTTGGCCGTCTTCGTGGACATGAGAATCCGCGCTCCCTTCACCGAGCCTTCCGCGCCGCTTCCTTCCTTCCCCTGGGAGGTAAGCATCAGGCCATCCGGAATGATGACAAATGCTGCGTCTACGTTTTCCTTTGAAAAGGCTTCGGCCGGTGTGCGCTCGGTCCCGGTCAGATCTTTCGTCCACCTGATCTTCACATCAGCGGTAGACAGCCCGGCATCCTTGAGCACCGTGCCAAGATAATCCACATGGGGACCGTATGCCTGCAAGGCGATAGTCTTTCCCTTAAGGTCCTTGACGCTCTTAATCTCCTCCTTCACCACGAGACAGTCGCCCCCCGCTGACCATGTCAACTGATAGATGACGACGGGCTTGGTCCTGGGATCCCTGCTCAAGGCCTCGGCAGCCATGTTGATCATGCCCATCGTCCCGCGTAGGTACGGAGTTTCCCCGCGCATGTACGCTTCCACCTGTCTCTTGAAATCGTCCATGCGGGTGAGCGTGAATTTCAGCTTGCCCCTTCCGAAGACGCTGTCTCCAAGAGTCTTAACAGAGTTGCCGTTGGCCAAGATGGTCGCAATATCGCCTCCCCACGTTATGAGTGGTAAGACAATAGTGTCTGACTTCTTGAGCTCTCCCACCTGCGCGGGAATAACGTCAACCAGGGGAGGAGAATCCACAAATTGGGCCGAAAGGGATGGCGCAAAGACCGTGAAGGACAGCGCAAGACCCGTTACGAGGAGGCAGAGCGCTCGCAGCATAATCGGTACCCTCCTTATTCGATTGATGGCTGAGAAAGGTTCGGGGTTTTCGTCGTACCCACAAAGAATTATTTTACCCTTTCCGGCCAGGGAAGACATGCGGTATGTGGGTCAGGCGGGATGAAGTCACTGGAGCGAGGAAAGATGCTTGGCCTTGCGCTGCTTTTTCACCCCGCTCTTTTGCGTGACCGGAACGACCAGCTTGTCCCCTCTGCGCAGAGAACGGCGCAGATTTACATCCGGATTTAGATTGGCCAGTTGAGACCTGCTCACCTGATATCGCTTGAGAATCTTTGCCAGGTTGTCTCCCTTGTTCACAATATGTACCACGTGTTGTTGATCGCCCTGTCTTGGGATATGGGCGAGCTTCTTTGTCAAGAGTTCCTGCTTGCCTTTGGGGACCTTCAGTCTGAATGGAGGACCGCCGGATGGCGTCACGCCTCTGAGGAGCTCTGGATTCAGGTCGACCAATTGCTTGTGCGGGACACCGATGGCCCAGGCCAGGTCTCCAAGATCATAGTTCCCCTCGATGCTGACTGTCTCGAATTCTTCCCTGGGTGCATGTTCACGCATGGGAGCGAAACCATACTTCTTGGGATTCTTCGCGATGATTGCCAGGGCCAGGAATCGAGGAAAGAACTCGCGAGTCTCTCTTCCGAGCTTTCTACTGGAACAGATTTCATCGTATTCGCTGGCGTCCTCTGCACACAAGACTTGGTTCAGCTTGTTCTCGCCGGAATTGTAGGCACTGAGGGCCAGCCTCCAGCATCCGAACATTCCATAGAGGTCCTTCAGGTACAGCATTGCTGCTTTGGTGGACTTTCTTGGGTCCAGGCGCTCATCCACGGAGCTGTCCACCCTCAAACCATAACTGCGAGCGGTTGCCGGCATGAACTGCCACATGCCAAGAGCATTCGCCGGCGATCGTGCCTCCGGGTTCGCTCCCGATTCCAACATGAACAGGTAAGCAATTTCTTCCGGCAAGTGCTGTTCTTTGCAGATTTCACGCACCATGGGAAGATATCGCTGCGCGCCGGCCAGATATTTCTTCGTCGTTTCGCGCTGCTCATACGCGTAATAGCGTAGGAACTTGCGGACCCTGGGGTCGTCCGAATCATCGGGGAAGGAAGCGAAGGTAGTAACGTTGCCGGGGCTCTGTTTACTCCGGTCCACGCTTTTCGAGCGAGTCCTCTCCGTAGCGAAGGTCAGCGCCCGCGAAAAAGCATTGGTCAGCCCTGCCGAAGCGCGCAAGCTCTCCCTTTGCAAGGACGCCGTGGAAGCACAACCTCCAAGGAAGATGAGACAGGCGATCGAGAGTATCGATTCCGCACGGACAAGCTGTTTTCTCACGCATGTCCTTGCGGGGGGGCCGACTCCGTCATTACACTTCAACTCCAGGACTCCTCATCCATAGGAACAGGTCGTTGCCACGAGGCCTCGACATGGCAGCTAAGGCATAATATCACATGATCGAACACTGTCAACTCGAAACCCCTCATGGAAAGCCGATTCGAGTGCTCGATCCAGTTTGGCAGCCGCAAAATCGCATTACCCAGATAATCGGAACGAGAGGCCCACGGCTCCACATAGGGCATCTCAACCAGCCAGTTCACGGGAACACGATGGATATAGATGTCCCTTGTGCAGACAGATTGCCGCCGAGGGACTTGAGAACCGATTCGGCCACGGCAAGCCCTACCGAGCTCTCGGGAGGATTCATGTCCTCGGCGCCCGTCATATTTCCTCCACTCCAGAATATACCGACAGCAGATTTCTTCGGGGACGGATACAGTCGCACGTTTACCGATTTCACGTAAGGGATTTCATTGGTGTCGTGCCATTCCCCTATCGCTTCCACGGAATCGCGGGCATAGGCCAGCGCCTGCACCAAAATCAACTCTATCGATTGAGAATCCGCCCTACTTTTCAGCAGAGGATCTACGCACTGCCAGGAGAGCTCCAAGCCTCGTCCCACGAATTGTTGGCCCATAAGAGAATAAACGGATTCAAAACAACCCTTCAGGTCCGCGCGGCCTTCGGAGGATTTCTTCCTGCTGAAAGATCGAAGCGAATCTACGAGCTGAGTGGCCCGTTGGACTTGAGCCGCCACGATACCCAATCGGTTGATCAGGAAGGATTTCTCGTCTTCGGATACGATGCCGCGTTGTACTCGAAGCTGCAACACTTGTGACGCTATCATGATGGCGTTCAAAGGTTGTGCAATCTCGTGAGTAAATCCGGAAAACAATTCCTTGAGCGATACGAGACGCAGGATCTCTTTGTCGGACAAGCGGTCGCTTAGGTCCATAGCTCCTCCGTGATAACGATCTCCGAATGGAGACATCCTCCGTGATCCACGTCTCCGTCTGGAGTCCCAGAGTCACGGTAAGGCATCGAGGTAATGAAGCACGGGAGTGTACCTGCAGGGGAGCCCCAAAGTTTGCCGCGAGCTGCTATGTTTCGTCCAGGGGCTATACCGCTGTCGTGATACGCATTGAAGCCAGAACTACAGCGTTGACTATAGCATGGTCGAAAGGGCTACGGAACGGGATATTGCTCGGAAGGGGGAATCCGATACTTTTCAGACGATTGTCATAGAAGAAGTGAGACAGCGGGGCTCGACGCTGCGAAGCCCTGCGTGCCAGGCCCAACACTCCGACGCTTATCGGCAGCCCGCCCACCGGAAACACCACCGCGCAAACTGAGACCGCTCCGTAAGCTTTCCCGCCACGGCTGGTGGCGGCTACCTGGCATACTCCACGGCACGGGTTTCTCGGATGGCCACGATCTTGATCTGGCCCGGATAGGAAAGCTCCTTCTCGATCTTTTTCCGTATATCCCTGGCTAGCAGTACTAACCCCTCGTCCCCGATATTGGAGTTCTCAACAATAATCCGGATTTCGCGACCGGCCTGAATCGCGAACGACTTGCTGACCCCCTTAAATGAATCCGCTATTCTCTCTAGGTCTTCCAGCCGCTTCACGTAATTCTCGAGCATTTCCCTCCGTGCACCGGGTCTCGCTGCCGACAGTGTGTCTGCCGCTTGAACGAGAGCTGCTATAGCGCTGGCGGGCTCCTCATCCCCGTGATGAGCTGCTATGGCATTCACGATGAGAGGCGCTTCTCCGTAACGCCGCGCTATATCGGCTCCGATTACGGCGTGCGCACCTTCCACCTCATGGTCAATGGCTTTCCCGACGTCGTGCAACAGTCCGGCACGTTTAGCTTTTTTCTGGTTGAGGCCCAATTCGGCTGCCATGATGCCACAGAGAAACGCCACTTCGATGGAATGCTGGTACATGTTCTGGCCGAAGGAAGTCCTGAATTTCAGCTTACCGATTAGCTTGATCAGCTCAGGATGGATTCCGTGTACTCCGACGTCGAAACTGGCCTGCTCGCCTGCTTCCACGACGGCTTCCTCCATCTCCTGGGAGACCTTCTTTACGATTTCCTCAATGCGCGCTGGATGGATGCGGCCGTCGTTCACGAGGCGCTCCAACGATATCCTGGCCACTTCCCGCCTCACAGAGTTATATCCGGAGAGGATTACCGCTTCAGGCGTGTCATCGATAATGAGGTCCACTCCCGTTGCGGCCTCAATTGCGCGAATATTGCGGCCTTCTCTCCCGATGATTCGGCCTTTCATCTCCTCGTTAGGCAGGGGAACTACGGAAACGGTCCTCTCGGCCACGTAATCGGCCGCATAGCGCCCAGCAGCGGTAGATATGATCTCTTTTGCCTTCTTGTCGGCTTGTGCGAGGGTCTCCTCCTCGATCTGCTTTGCTACGCGAGCACATTCGACACGGGTTTCCTCCTCGGCTTTCTTCAAGAGGATGTCTTTCGCGTCAGCGATAGAGAGACCGGCCAATTCCTCAAGCTTCTGTTGCTGTTTGGCGACAAGGAGCTCGGCTTCCCGCTCCTTCTCCTTTGTGCGCTTCAGGGACGCTTCCGCGTCTTTTTCGTGCTTTGCTAGAGCCGCTTCTTTTGATTCGATCTGAGCCGTCTTTCTCTCAAGATTTTCTTCCTTTTTGAGAAGCCTCGCTTCCCGAGCCGAAAGCTCAGACCTCCGTTCCTTAATTTCGTTCTCCAGATCGGCCTTGGCCTGGAAAACCTTGTCTTTGGCCTGAAGCAAAGCTTCTTTCTTTATTGTTTCCGCTTCCTTCTCGGCACTCTTGATAATTTCGACCGCATCGTTCTTTGCTGATTGCAGCCGGTTCTTGTCCACTAATCTTGTCACGGCGTACCCAGCCGCGAGGCCCAATATCGCAGCGACAAGGGCAGGAATCAGTTGGGTAGTCGATTCCAAAAACCCCCTCCGTTCTGTACGATAACGGGATGCTATGACGCACTAAGCCGGCAACGATCCGGAGATCAAGAAGGTAAGCGAGGGTAGCAACAGTATATTATACGTTGGGAACGCCTACGTAGCCTGTCTATATGCTGACCCAATCAATGAGTTTCTTCGCGGCTTTGATCCGCATCCCGGATTGAGTGTAGACACGTCGACCGACCGGGAAGGAGAGTCCCCCGCAATCAGCCGTGGAGACAGATCTTTTGAACCTGGTTACCCAGGTGGGGCCATAGCGACCGCTTCAGGCTTCCTGCTTCCTGGCAGGCATGCGCACCACGGTCGGGGGCGGCCCCGCATAAAACGTGTTGGCTCAAAAAATTGCTGCCTATCACGAACCGCGCAGGGGACTTCTCAAAAATCATATAACCCGATCAATGGCCTTAAGAAGTCTGTCGGCCTTGTCCTCCAGTTCTTTGATGGTCTGCTCTCTGAGCAGCTTATCTCGAAACATCTCGTCGGTGATGTTCAGAAGCGTCAATATCACCAAGTCTAGTGTGGAGACTACTGCGGCATGCTCAGAAATCCATTCAGCCCTCTGATTGATGAAATCAGCTAACCGCTGAACGTATTGCTTGTTGCCGTGCCCTCGTATGCTGTATTCCCGGCCAAATAACCGAACTTTTACGGCTTCGGTTGCTTCGCCCGGCCCACCTGCACATCCTGCTGAGCTCCGATCACTCGGCTCCCTCAGGTCACTGCCTCCAGCTTCTCGATGATCCTATCCAGCTTACCTTTAGCCGCCTTATGGTCCTTCTGAAGCTTCTTGAGCGTTCTATCCAATTCACCAATGCGCTTGTCCCGTTTCTCGAGTTCCCTACCGAAACGTTCCTGTTCCTTTTTCGACTGGTCGTTCTGCTCAATTAGGTGCATGATTTTAGCCTCGAGCAGAGCGAGCTTGTCGGAATCCATCGGGGTCTCCCTCTGAGTTCTTTGAGATCCGTTTTGATTATATTTCTTTAGGGATATGTGTCAAGACATATGTTGAAGATGCCGCATGCAACGACAAGGTCTCAGCTTTCCTAACACAAACCTGCGCGTCCGCACGGGAAAATCAATGTTCCTGCCCCGCGCCGTGCAAACAAGGGTCCTGCATCGATTCCTCTAGTTTTGTCACTTTCCTCTGAAGTGTGTTACGATTCATCCCAAGAAGCCGAGCAGCCTGACGCTTGTTGCCGTTGGTCAATTCGAGAACTCGGAGAAGAACGAGCTTCTCAACTTCGCCTATAATGAGCTCGTGGATATCCTGCACGTCGTTTTTTACAAGATAATCCACGAGAGTCTCAATGGCTTCGGAGATATTTGTCTGCAAGATCGTTGTCTCTCCCTCCGCCTGGCCGGGCCTTTCGTGGCACTTTGAGTTCTGCGCGCTCTCACCAGGTTGCCTTCTCATGAGATTGTCGCCTTCCCAAAGAATTCCTCCACTGAAGACAGGACGCGCTCCAGGCTTTCTTCCCGGCAGATGCGTGCGCGGAATTCGGATCCTCCCGCGAACCCTCTCGAATACCAGGCCAAGTGCTTGCGCATGCGGTGGACTGCAGAGCGCACATCCCTCGTCTCCAGTTGGTATCGGAAGTGCTCGCGTACCACCTCTACCACTGTTCCGGGCCCTTTCACAGAGGAGAGGCCTCCTCCCAGGCGCCCGATAATCCGACCTGGCAGCCATGGGCGCCCCAACGCTCCTCGACCCACCATGACGCCATCACAGTTGGTCGCCACCTTCATGCGCACAGCGTCCTGAACACTGAATACTCCGCCATTCCCGATCACGGGAACATGAACCGATTCCTTTACGTGCCTGATGACGAGCAGAGAGGCAGGGCCGGAGTGCCTTTGAGACGGCGTACGAGAGTGGATAATTATGCCGTCAACGCCCTCCTGTTCGAGATCCTTCGCCATCTCCACTGCTGCCTCTACCCCTCCATCCCACCCGGATCGCATCTTCACGGTCAGCGGGATTTGGATTGCTCGTCGGATGGAGCTCACGATGCGCCCCGCGAGAGCACGGTCCCGCATGAGTGCGGCACCCGCCCCCTTGCGCACGATCTTCGGCGCGGGACAGCCCATGTTCACGTCCACCGCAGCAGCACCACTGTCCTGCACCAGCTTAGCCGCTTCTGCCATTACGATCGGATCTTTCCCCGAAATCTGAAAGACTGTGGGGGCCTGATGTCCCACAAGGTCCATAGTGGGGAATCTCCGTCGACACCGAACTAAACCGTCAGCGCTGATCATTTCAGTCCATACCGCGCTCACGGAGAATTTCTGGACAATGGCGCGAAATGCGGAATCCGTCACCCCTGCCATGGGGGCGAGGACCACATTGCCCCCAAGCTCAAGGTTTCCGATCTTCATCCGGGTCTGCCGATCCTTGATGTTTCCGCAGAGGAAATGTCCTCTGCTTAGCTCGAGACACTGCCAGCGTCTTCGGAGGAACGTCCTTCGTGATCGTGCTCCCAGCGCCGATTACGCTCCCTTCGCCGATCTCGATGGGTGCCACGAACTGGACATCGGAGCCTACGAAGCACCTGTCGCGAATCACTGTGCGATGCTTTTTCCGTCCGTCATAGTTGCACGTGATGGTCCCGCACCCAATATTGACATTCCTGCCAATCTCGCTGTCCCCCAGGTATGTGAGGTGAGCAGCCTTGGTGCCATCGCCGAGGACGCTCTTCTTGACCTCCACGAAGTTTCCGACGCGGACTCGTTTTCCCAGATGTGCCTCAGGTCGCAGGTGCGCCATAGGACCGACCGATGCCCCGTCTTCCACGACCGCTCGATCCAATCGGGACCCTTGGAGCACCCGGACCTCTGCGCCCAGCACCGAGTCCATGATCAATGTCCCCGATTCAATGACACAGCCTACTCCTATCCGTGTGTTTCCTGAGATGATCACACCGGGAAATATCACCGTGTCCTCTCCAATTTGCACCTGAGAATCTACGAACACGGAGTCCGGATCCATGAGCGTTACGCCCTGGAGCATCAGCTCCTCCCTACGCCTCTCCCACAGCACCTTCGAAACTCTGGCTAGATCCATTCGGGTGTTGATGCCCATGGCTTCCATGGCGTCGGGCAAGACGTATCCTGATACCGGGATGGACCGTTCAGCGGCTTTGGTTACTATGTCAGTCAAATAGTATTCGTGTTGGGCATTGTTCGGCGTTATGCCTTCGAGAAGCTCGTAGAGAAGACGACAGTTGACAAGGTAAATTCCAGTGTTGATTTCTCCGATTGCTCGCTCTCTCTCGCCTGCATCCTTGTCCTCCACGATCCCGACAATGGCGCCGTCGTCTCTCCGCAGGATTCTCCCGTATCCGGATGGATCTAAGGGACGGGAGGTGAGCAGAGTGATCAGGCTGCCATTGTTCTCGTGGAATTGCAGGAAATCGCGGATCGTCCTCGCGGTTATCAGAGGCACATCACCACAGAGAATCAGGACGTCCCCTGGAAATCCACTCAAAGCGCCTCGAGCCGCGGCAACGGCATGCCCGGTACCCAATTGCGGCTCCTGGACGACGAATGCTACCCCGTCTCCGGCAACGGCCTCTTGCACGTCTTGCGCCTGATGTCCAACCACGACACACATGTCGGAAAGTCTGGCAGCACGTACTGTTTCAAGGACATAGGAGATCATGGGACGGCCGGCTACCGGGTGCAGGACTTTGCAGTTGCGGGATCTCATACGAGTCCCTTTCCCCGCGGCAAGTATGAGGGCTGTGTACTGTTTCATTGGAACAATCCAGTCACTGGAAATCATGGTGCGAAAATATCCTGGTGTCCGGGAAGCTGTCAAGCGGTTTGCCGTTTCTGCCCGAAGCCGATTCCCCCGTAGGGTTACATGGTGGCCGCCAAGGCTGCAACTGCTTTGACGCATTTCGGGACGCTACGACCATATTGTGCGGATTGAGGCCACTCGTGCAGAAGCTGAAGAATGCAAGCGGTTCATGGAACGGGCAGGAAGCGCTTTCTCTCTTGACGCCAGGATGCGCAAATGCTGGAATATTCACGCGAGATTCCGGGAACGTTTCAAGGGGATTCGGAGGATGCGCTCTTATGCAAGGACTCGTGGCAAAGAAGATAGCCGTGCTCGGCTCGTCGTCGGCTGAAGAGAGCTCACCAGCAGCGTTGAAAGCGTATGCTGTCGGCAGATTGATAGCGGATCGTGGAGCTACCTTGTTGACGGGGGCGTGCCCAGGGTTGCCCCACGCTGCCGTGCGCGGAGCGCTCGATGCGGGAGGGCTTGCCGTAGGCATTTCCCCGGCCATGGACAGGGATGAGCATGCGTCCGTGTATCATTACCCTGACGCGAGTACAATCATGATTTATACTGGCATGGGAAGGAAAGGACGAAATGTTGTGTTGATCAGGAGTGCTGATGCCTGTGTGTTCGTCAACGGATCGATTGGCACGCTCAATGAGTTCACCATCGCATTCGACGAGCTGCACAGCGGGGGAGCAATCGGCATCCTGTCAGGCGTGGGGGGAATTGCGGACGAGTTACCTCGACTGATCTCCCTTGCTGATAGGGAGCCCGTAGTCCCGGTTGTTCGCGAGGCGGACCCCGAACGCCTCATGGAGATCATCTTCACCTATCTCTGCAACCGATGACACGATTACCGGCAGAGTTGTCCCGAGGCTTCTGCAGGAGGCGGCAAAAAAATTCCTGAGTTTTCAAGCCCATGCAGGTGATATTCCTTGACCGATATCGAAAATTTTGATACATATCGATGTGATAAGGGTGGACTCTCTGTCCATTAGTGCTCCGCTTCCCGGTTGGATCACGACAGTTCTGAGCGGCGGCAGCCCAGTGTCTGCTGCCAAGGGTTCCGGTCCCGGTCCGCAGGCAGGGACGTCGCCGATCTACGGTCTCATGCCGGAAGTGATATGCAGATTTCGGGTGGTGCAGAAATGAACAAAGTGCAGGTACGCGCCAGAGTGAATTCTTACGGAGGATCGATTTACCGGGTCGTTCTCGTGGCTGCAATAACGGCCCTCATAGCGTTGTTCGTTTCAGTCGCTCAGGCTCAAGAGATAAGCCTGGACCTCAAAGAGGCCCTCGAATATCACCAGGCAGGAAGACTGAAGGATGCTGTCGATATTTATACCGAAGTGCTGGAGAAGAATCCCAGTATTGTGGAAGCGCTCAACTGGCGCGGAATGGCGTACATAGATCTCAATGAGCTGGACAAGGCGCTCGCGGATCTGAACAAGGCCATCCAACTGAGCCCGAATTACGCGGATGCATACAATAATCGTGGGGAAGTATACCGCCTGAAAAAGATGAATGCCCAGGCCATGGCGGACTACCGCAGAGCCACGCAGATCAATAAGAATTTCCCAGAGGCCTATTACAACATGGCCCTCATCCTGGAGGCTCAAAAGGACTACAACGCTGCTATCAACGATTACCGCAAGTTCTTGGAGCTGCAGCCTAAGGCGGAAGACAGGAGAGAAATTCAAGAAAAGATCGATTCCCTCACTAAATTGGCGCAGACGGCGAAACCAGCCCGCCCCGAGGAGAAGAAGCCCCCTGTAGCAAAGCCTGAGGCCCCTGGCCGTCCCTCAGAAAAGGTTAAGCCCGGTTTCAAACCGGGGCCTCCACCAGCGGCTTTGCCCAAGAAACCAGAGATGGTGCCGGGCGAAATGCCGATTCCGCCTGAGATTATGCGCCTGCTCGCTGGAATGGGCTTGCTCGGGAGCATTCTGCCTGTCGTGCTTTACATCTTTGGGGCAGTGATGCTCTTTCTCATTGCCAGGAAGACTTATACAGCACCTGCCTGGCTCGCATTCATTCCCATTGCCAACATCTATTTGATGGTGCAAATAGCGAGGAAACCCATCTGGTGGCTTGCACTGTTGCTCGTATTGCCTCTTGTCTCCATGGTCGTCACCCCTTTGGCTGCATTCGATCCTACGGGTGGCATTATCGTCATGATTCTTGCGGCCGTGTGCGGCCTCGCCGCGGTTGTGGCCTATCTCTTTGTCTGTCTTGGAATAGCGTCTGCTCGCGGAAAATCGATTGTGTGGGGCATACTCTTTTTCATTCCGTGTACGAGTCCCATAGCCCTCGCGTACCTCGGCCTCTCCAAATGACCGACAGAGATGAGAGATCCTCAACTGTCTCCGTCTCACTTTTCTAAGGATCACCTTGTTTTCAGCAACACCATTGTCGACGCGGAGGGTTTCGCCTCCGCGTCGGCTGCGGCACTCTCTGAGGGAATATGCACCCTCACCGGTATGCGGCGAATCGTTGTAGAGGTTCGGCCAGCATCCGAAGATCTGTCCACGTACGACAGGCTCACCCTTACCGCTCGCAACAAATCCCCCGCACAGGTTCTTGTAGGCATCGAGCTCCTTCACACAGGCGCCAGCCCCGAGTCCGAAGAGAGCGTGAAGTCCTTTAGCGGAGGTCGAGAACCTCTCCCTACGGGCTCATGGACCACGCTCGCGTTCCCTGTGGAGGGCTTCGGCAGCTATGGGCGAGACCCCTCCTGGAGCAAAGTAGAAAAAATCCGGATTGCCTTCGGATTCGATCGAGATCACGTCGGCCCCGAGCGTGTTCAGGTAGATCTCCTGCGTCTCGATGGTGAGCGTCGGATAATACCGGAAGGCCCCAGGCTGACGGATGCAGGTCTTCGACACGTGCTGGGAGAAGATCCCGACTGTCTGGTCGCTTTACTTCGAGGGACCGACCAGGTGCGCGGCGATCGCGGGGTCGTTTCGACAGCATTGAGCTGCTACGCTCCCACGAATTCGGAAATCTTCTTTCCTCCTCCCCATCCCTATCCGCAAGAAAGCCCGAGGGAGATCATCCGCGGCCGAGTCATGGGGCAGAATGTGGGCATTCCAATTCCCTGGCGCTCCAATCCCCTAGGGGTCCAAGAGTGGACGCATTTCCTCAACCGGCATCACTTCGCGCGGGAATTGGTAAAGGCGTTCGCTGAGACGAGGAGCGAAATCTACGTGCGCGCCATAGCGCAGATCGTGGAAAGCTGGATCAGGGATAACCCCGTACCCCTGGGCTCGAATGGTGGCGCCGGGCCTGCATGGGAGACTCTGTCCACCGCGTGGAGGTTGCGAGAATGGCTCTGGATAGCGGGAATCGTCTGGGAGTCGAGCTTTTTCCCGTCCAGGACGATCAAGACAATGCTGAGATCCATTTGGGAGCACGCGACGAGTCTTCTCGATCACGTAGGACACCCAAACAACTGGCTCTTCGTGGAATCCGCAGCGCTGACCCTGGCTGGTCTCTGTTTCCCATGGTTCAATGACGCGAGCCGCTGGTGGGAAGTCGGAGTGGAGCGGCTGCGGATAGCTGTAGAGGCCCAATTTTTCGACGATGGGGTGCACTTCGAGATTTCACCCCTGTACCACGCCATCTGTCTGCATTGTCTGATCGAGGTAAAATCGGCAGCGGAAGCGGCAAAGGTCCCGCTTCCCCAGGAGTTGACGTCATCGGAACAGCGGATGGGCGAATATCTTGTCGCGCTGTGCAGACCCGATTTTACTTGGCCTTCCCTTAACGATTCCGGCGGATATCTCGGCAACTACTCCCAACTGATGGCCAGAATGGGGGAGGTGTACAATCGCCAGGATTTCGTGTGGTTGGGTTCGCAGGGAAGGCTTGGAGCACCCCCGCGCATAGGATTTCGAGCATTTCCGTCTGCAGGGATCGCAACGATGAGGTCTCACGACGGGCCGGATGCGAATTTTCTCGTGCTGAGGACAGGGCCTGCAGGCGCTGCGCACGTTCATGACGATGTGCTCTCCCTGGAAGTGGCAGCATTGGGCCGGCCGCGTTTAGTCGATCCCGGCGTGACGTCTTATGCTCCGGACCCCTTGACGGATCACTATCGGTCCGCGGGATCGCATTCCACAATCCTGATAAACGGGAAAGGTGCCGTCAGATCAAAGGCTGCATACGCGGAAAGAATCAGGCCCGCGGAGGCAGCTCTGTCGTGCGCTGCGTGCCAGGATCTTCAGGTCGCGGAAGGTCATTGCCCGGGTCCGTGGGAGGGCTCATCTGACTGTGCAGTGACCCGCTCCGTGCTGTTCGTGAAAGGCGAATACTGGCTCGTGTTCGACACGGTGGTATGCCCGATCCCCGAAGAAGTCGCTGTAAACTGGCAATTCTCACCGGGGCGAGTGGAGATGGATCCGGCTACGTCTGCAGCAATATGCCGCGACGCCCGGGGGGCGGGGCTCAAGCTCTTCCCCTTGTTGGGTCGTGGGTCCCATGTTGAAATCGCTACGGGAGCTACCGTGCCTCCAAGGGGCTGGGTCTCTCTGAATGGGACGGACGTGCCTGCTCCTTCCTTCCGATACATCATTCCCACAGTGATGCGTGCCACGCTAGCCTGGGCCCTTGTGCCGTTTGCGGGCCCGCCATCCTCAGAAATTGAAGCACTGAGGCTGGATCGCCCTGACCTTTCCCTCCGCATAGAAATTGCTTTTCCCCGGGGATACCGGGACGAGGTGGATCTCGCCACAGGACCGGTTCGGCGCGCAGCGGACGCGGAGGGATTTCTTAAGAGGCTTTCCTTCAGGCGTTCAATGGGGTAGGGCATCTCTCGGAGCAAGGCCCCGATAAGATGCAGTGCCCCCACGTCACTCCTTCAACAGGGCTTCTCGTGCCGCGGCATATCTTGTGAGTGCCCCGAGCGCCTTTACTGCCCGTTCAGGACTTGGCAGCAACGGAAAGTTTCTATCTCGAAGCTCTCGGACAAAGAACTCCATGCGGTCGCAGTACGTGCCGCCGACAACCGGTTTTCCGAATCGGGCGGAGTGCTTGGTGGCAGCGACACACTGGCTCCTGATATATTCCTCAGCCATCTGGGAAGCCCGTTCCGGCTCAATGTCCGCGAAAACGGACGTCACCACCCTCGTATGAGGCATCAGGCAATAGATGAACAGGGAGTTTACGGCCTGATCTTGCAAAAGAATGCCCGGAATCCGCTCCAGGTAGTCGCCAAAATTTCTTGCGAAAGTGAGGTCTACGGGATTGGCTATGCTCGCTGTAGCCGGAACGACCTCCTTGAGAGCGGCACAGGTTTCCGGCGAAAGCTCCGACAATTCCATCCCATGACGATCGGCGCTGTCTGCGGCTGCGGCTCCCGGCCCTCCAGAATGGGTGAGGATTGCCACGTGATTACCGGTGGGAAGAGGCTGGGTTCCGAGCACCCAGCAGTAATCGAAAAGCTCTTCCATTGAGAATGCGCGAGTTATGGCAGTTTGCTTGAACACTCCGTCATAAAGGAGATCTGGGCCGGCCATGGCGCCTGTGTGGGAAAGTCCCGCTTTCTTTCCGGCCTTCGATCCCCCCACGTAATAGGCAACAATCGGCTTCTTCTTGGAAACTTCCCGAGCCACCCGGATAAAATCCCTTCCTCTCCGTATCGCTTCTATGTACAGGGCAATCACGCGGGTTTCCGGGCAATGGCCCAGATATTCAAGGCAGTCTACGATGTCGAGCATTGCTTCGTTCCCTACGCTGAATCCCTGACTGAATCCAAGTCCCACGCTTTGGAGGTAAGAAAACATCTGAGTCACGAAGCTTCCGCTCTGAGAAGCAATGCCCACAAATCCCGGCTTTGTTTCATAAGGATAGAAGGTGGTGTTGAGCTTGAGATTGGGATGGACCACCCCGATGCAATTGGGGCCGAGAAACCACATTCCGTAATGGCGGGCAATATCGACCAGTTGCTTTTGCAGGGCCCTGCCATCCTCGCCCATTTCCCCGAACCCCGCCGATACGATGATTGCGCGCTTGACGCCTGCTTGGCCGCATTCTTCCAAAACCTCCGGAACGACGTGAGTGGGGAGAACCAGCACCGCCAGATCCACAGGACCCGGTACATCTCTTACCGATGCATACGCCGTATGCCCAAGTATTTCCTGTTCTTTCGGGTGAATAGGATAGATGGCCCCCTGGAATCCGAGCCTGAGAAGCTGCGACATTTGGACGCTACCCATTCCCATGGGATTGCCTGATGCGCCCCAGAAAGCCACGCTCCGGGGATGCATGATTTGGTAGAGCGGGCTGTCAGCCAAACGATCCATGAACAATACCTCCACCTTAGAGAGGGGGCCGCGACTTTGGTCACCCCTCTCAAAAGAAATCAGTGTAAAGCCCTGCCCCTTGTCGTTCGAAACGCGACAAGGGCGAAGACAGATCGATCCTCTGGGGTAGCGTTCCCCAGAATCGGTGACCCAAAGCGGAGACTCGCATTGCTCCATGGTGACTCGGCAACAGCAGACCGGCGGCGCTGCTTGGTCGAGCAACCGTCGAAATAGGAGATCCGGCGCTCTCGTAAACGCCTCGTCCGCTCCCGAGTAATGGGCCGCCTGAGAATTGAGCTCGGACTGTGTGTGAGCCTGGTCTCAAGTCGTTCCGCGAACTCCCTGAGTCCTGGCCCATTTCCAATACGCTCCTCCGCGATTTCAAGAGTCGTCTTCGCGGTTTTTCTCGCCCGCGCCGAACACAGTTCCTGAGTCAAATCCGCACAGGGTGAGCAGGAACACTGCCAGCCACCAGACAGCGTACCCGACCATCACTGAGCACATGGCCAGGGGAGCAAGAGCGACAAAGATCATGACGAATCGCTCTTTTTCCGGGAAGACATCGCCGAAGATCATTATCCATAGCGCTGTTCCTAACACCACGAAGGTCGTAACCGCTCCGGCTGTCAAAGCGATGATGCGTGTCCGAGTCATACTTAATATGTTATCATTATTCCGGTTCGAATTGACATAGTGAGGAGCAAACGTAGCGAGTTAATGATGCAGTGTCTCGATTGCAACGAATCCCTTCTCTACAGGGTGCAAAAACCGGCCCGTTATCTTGGCAACGAAATCAACCAGATAATCAAAGACCCTCGCCACACCGGCCTGAGAATGGCCCTCGCGTTTCCGGATGTGTACGACGTTGGTATGTCGCACCTCGGCCTCAAAATTCTCTATGCTGTGACTAATGCCCGCTCCGACCTGTACGCGGAACGAGTGTTCGCCCCGTGGAGAGACATGGAAGCGCTAATGCGATCAGAGAGAAAGCCGCTGGTTACGCTCGAAACCTCGACCCCTCTGTCGGAGATGGATTTTGTAGGGTTTTCTCTCCAATACGAGCTGTGTGCGACCACTGTGCTCCAGATGTTGGAATTGGGGGGAATCCCCCTGAAAGCGGAACAAAGGACTCGGGATGATCCTTTCGTCGTGGGAGGCGGGCCAGTCGCGTTCAATCCCATTCCTCTATCCCCGTTTTTTGATGCCTTTGTCATCGGAGACGGAGAGGAAGCCATCCTGGAATTGGCCGAAGCCCATGTGAGCTGGAAGAGGCAAGGCGGCTCTCGAAAGGACCTGCTCAAAGCATGGAAGGAGCTGGAAGGGGTATTTGTTCCTTCGCTCCATCTGCCCGGAGACGTGGTGCACAGGCGCGTTGTCGCGAATCTGGCGTCTGCCGACTTCCCAACCCATTTGGTCGTGCCGTATTGTGAGACGGTCCATGACAGAATAGGGCTTGAGATCACGCGAGGTTGCACCCGGGGGTGCCGGTTCTGCCAGGCCGGTATGATTTGCCGCCCTGTAAGGGAACGGACCCCAGCGCAAATCCTCGACCTCGCTCGCAAGAGCGTTCGTGCGACGGGATGGGAAGAGATAGCGCTCCTTTCTCTCTCGTCGGGCGACTATTCTTGTATCGGTCCCCTCATCACGGCCATGGCCGAAGAATTTTCTCCCGATAAGGTCGCCTTGTCCCTTCCGTCTCTGAGGACCGATTCCGTCGATTCGCTTCTCGCAGAGCAAATCCGCAGAGTGCGCAAGACAGGTTTCACGCTTGCGCCGGAGGCAGGCACGGACCACCTGCGGAGAGTCATTAACAAGGGAAACTCCGAGGAAGACCTCGAGAGAGCGGTGAAAGAGGCTTTCAGACACGGTTGGCAGTCGGTGAAGCTGTACTTCATGATCGGATTGCCCTTCGAGACCGACGAAGATCTCAACGGGATGGTAGGCCTGATCAGGAAAGCCGCTCGGTGGGCTGGGCGAGGCAAGGCCACTGCGTCGGTCTCTACATTCGTTCCCAAGTCTCACACGCCGTTCCAATGGGCCGCCCAGATCTCCGTAGACGAGACAAAGAGGAGACAGCAATACGTGAAGAGATACTTCGCCCAGGGCCGGGTGAGAGTCAAGGTCCATGATCCGCGACTGTCGTTCCTCGAAGGAATATTGGCACGGGGCGACGAACGCTTGGGCAAAGTGATACAGACGGCGTACGAGAAGGGGGCGCGCTTTGACGGGTGGGATGACGAGCTGGACTTTGCAGCATGGATGGAGGCGTTTGAGCTATGTGGTCTCGATCCAGAGGAGTATCTTGCAGCACGGGACCCGGAAGGGTCGCTCCCCTGGGACTGCATTGATGCCGGAGTTCATCATGAGTTTCTCGCTGCCGAATGGAAAAAGGCAAAACGCGGGGAAACCACCAATGACTGTCGAACGTCCGGCTGCACCGGATGCGGGGTGTGCGACTTTGAAGATCGGTATCCCCGTTTGGCGACTGCCGGTCTCAATGGGTTGCCTGTTGCGAACGACGAAGCGGCCACTGGTCCGGAGGTACGGCGGTTCCGGCTCCAGTATGCGAAAGTCAACCCGATGGTCTTTATTGGACACCACGACTTGATTCGACTATTTCATCGGGCGTTCCGCAGGGCAGAATTAAGGCTGGACTATTCCAAAGGGTTTCACCCGCACCCCCGGTTGAGATTTTCGCCGCCTCTCGGAGTTGGAATCGAAAGCACCGCTGAGTATGTGGATTTCGATGTGGTGTTGTGCGACCTGAGCCCTTCGGAGATTCTTCACCGGTTGATGGAGGTCCTTCCTGTCGGGATTAAGCCTTTGAATCTCAAAGAAATTTCTTTGAATGAGGGAGGCATTTCTGCTAAGATTCAGGAGGTTAGCTACGAGGTCAGGATTGCGGACAATCGGCTCCCTCTGGATCTGGAAGGGTGCGTACAGCGATTTCAATCGTCTCCGCGGTGCTTAATCAGCAAGGTGCACAAAGGCAAGACGAAAACTCGGGACTTGAAGCTTTTGATCAAGGACCTGGTCGCAGGTCAAGGAGTGCTTTACATGACCCTGAAGGCCGGTCCTTCCGGATCGGTGCATCCTCTGGAAGCAGCGCGTGCGGTTCTGGGATTGGGTGACCATTCGGCCCACATCCTTCGCGTATGCAAAACAGCGGTCAAAATTGAGGAGTCGAAAACCTTGGACGAGGGATGCTCACATGCCCAGTGAGATCATCTTGAACACTTCTCAACGGGAAACACGACTCGCTCTGGTCGAGGACCACCAGTTAGCAGAGATTCATATCGAGCGGCAGGGTGAGCGGGGGATCGTCGGGAACATCTATAAGGGAAGGGTCATCAAAGTTCTCCCAGGTATGCAGGCAGCATTCGTGGACATCGGACTCCCCCGGGCAGCGTTCCTCTATGTGGGTGATATCTACCACCACATTCACGATCTCCCCATGATGGCCGTTGATGAGCATGAAGACGAGCCTCCCGAAGAAGAGGATCCCATTCCACAAGAGATGGCTGAGCATATTAAGCCGTTCGCACCTATTGAGGAGCTCATTCAGGAAGGAGAGGACATACTCGTCCAAATATCCAAAGAACCCCTTGGGAGCAAAGGTGCTCGGATCACTTCCCACATATCCATTCCAGGCAGGCATCTTGTCTTCATGCCAACCGTCGACCATGTGGGTGTCTCACGCCGTATCGAGAATGAAATTGAGCGCCAGAGACTGAAGGAAATTGTCTCGAAGATCAAGCCCCCCGGCTGCGGCATCATTGTCAGGACAGTGAGCGAGAACGAGGTGGCGGACAAGCTCCGGGCTGACCTCATCTTCCTTCAAGGAACATGGGAAAGGATACTGGAAAAGGAGAAAACCGTACCAGCGCCGTCACTAATCTACGAGGATCTGGATCTCTGTCTGCGGGGAGTAAGGGACCTGTTCACGGAGGATGTCACCAGGCTGGTAGTGGACACACGTGAAGCGCGCGACAGGATTCTTGAGTTCATGGATACCTTCATGCCCTCCCTGAAATCCTGTGTGGAGCTCTATGAGGGCGACGAGCCCATATTCGACCATTTCGGCATCGAGATCGAATTGAACAAGTCGCTCGGCCGAAAGGTCTGGCTCAAATCTGGGGGGTACATCAACATCGATTTCACGGAAGCCCTTGTGGCCATTGACGTGAACACAGGAAAATTCGTTGGCAAGAGAAATCTCCAGGAGACAATTCTCAAGACGAATCTGGAAGCAGCCAAGGAAATCGCATACCAACTGAGGCTCCGCAACATAGGCGGCATCATCATTGTAGATTTTATTGACATGGATCGTCAGGCCGACAGAGAAAAGGTGTCGAACGCGTTAGCAGAAGCTCTCAAGAGAGACAAGCAGAAGACCAACATCCTGAAGATCTCCGAGCTCGGGCTGGTCCAGATGACCAGAAAGCGTACAAGAGAGAGTCTGACCCGGACTCTCTGCGAACAGTGCCCGTACTGCGAGGGGAAAGGATTTATCAAGTCCCTTCACACTCTGTCCTACGAAATCCTGAGGGCGATCGCAAAGCACATTTCCGACGACAGTCCGTACGGCGTTCAAGTGCATGCCCATCCGGAAGTGGTACAGCTCCTATTTCAGGAAGAGGGCGATCAGTTGGATGAAATCCAGCGAAAACACAATACCCAGATTCAACTCCTTCCAGATCCGAACTTGTATCAGGAACAGTATGAAATTGTGAGCGGCTGACGGGAAGTGAAACAAGATCGCCCTGATGTATCTAACTTACTAATATGCTAATTGATATTTGAAGTGAATGCTCCTTGACTTTCTGCAGGGGGCGGAGTATGGTTCACGCACCCTGGATTCCTCCAGGGGAGACCTTGCGAGGACGCCCCTGATGATCGACAATGTCGGCCCTGACGTGACCTCCCAGGTCCTCATCCAGATCCGCGATGAGATGCGGACCATGCGATCGGCCTTTGAGGCCAGATTCGATTCACTTGACGCTCACTTGGAATCGGCAGGAACGCATTTGAGCAGCTTCGGGGAGCGGCTGGATGTCGTAGAAGGCAGGATGAGCGAGCTATTTCGGCGTTTCTCGCAAATCGATTCTGATCTCAAGAGATTCGCAAGCCTTGTCAACGAGACCATCCTCCACTATGCTGAAGAAATGGACCGCGTCAGAGAGCGGCTCGAATCCGTAGAAAGCAGAGTGGAAATATCGTCTGCCTCCGACTGAGTCCCTTCACAATCTCACATCTGGAATATCGATCATGACACTTGAGGATCATGTCCGCCGGTATCTGGAGCTTGCCGGCAGAGCAGATGGGTTGTTCTCGTCCGTCCTGAAGGCCCATGGGGACCTTATGCCTTGCAAGCCAGGCTGCGACGACTGCTGCAACGTCTTTTTCGAGCTAGCGCTCATCGAAGCCTTTGTGATTGGCGGAATTTTTCGGAGAAGCGCGCCTGCCAGCGTACAGCGGCGCGTCCACTCGCGGGTCGAAGCTGTGGAACCGCTCTTTCGGGAGGCGAAGTCGATGCTCCAGGCCATCTCTGAAGCGAGCCCCGGAACCGATGCAGAAATCGCCGAGGCCGCAGCCAAATTGAGGCTGGCCTGCCCGATGAAAGAAGACCGGACGTGCGTAATCTATGAATATCGTCCGATCACGTGCAGGCTGTACGGAGCTCCGCAGGATTTGGGGGACCGTGTGGTGACTTGCCCAAGAACCCGCTTCAAGCTTGGAGAGCCGTATACGGTGGTGCGAGTGAAGGAAATCAACGACACGCTGGCTCGGTACTCTCTTGAGCTCCTCAAAGACCTGATCGGCTGCGACTCGGCAGCCACATCTCGCCTCCGCTATTCCATGCCAGCAATGGTCAAGACGTCGTTCGATAAAGAGTATTTTCTGCGATTGAGGCAAGGCTTTGAAGACTCACCGAACCAAACGGCGGAATAGCGGTTTCTCTGAGCCCTTGTTTTTCGATGTGGGGGATGGGCTTCGACTGATTCCGTTCAGGGCCCGGGGGCTGTCCCGGTCGGATCGTTTGGAAATAGTGATAGACCCTGGAGCGTCCTTCGGAGTTGGGGATCACCCTACCACCACCATGGCACTGGAGCTCATTGAGGCGGTAATGCCTCTCCTTCGTGCATCCCGCCATTTGCCTTCCTTGCTGGACATAGGGACTGGAACCGGCGTGCTGGCCGTTGCAGGAAAACTCCTGGGAGCGGGATTCACCGTGGCAGTTGACACAGACCCCGTGGCTGTCGCGTCGGCTAAGCGCAACTTCATCCTGAACGGACTAGACTGCGGAAGCGGACAGGAAAGCGGAGTTGACCTGGTGGTGGGTGGCGCAGAGTCAATAGGTGGCGCCTTTGACCTTGTGGTCGCGAACCTGGTAGCGCCGGTTCTGATTCGCATACACGAGCAGTTGACGTCGAGGACCGGGGCATGGCTCATCCTGTCAGGCATCGCGGATGTCATGGCTGACGCTGTCGCTGCGAGGTATGACACCGGCCGCGTGCGGCTTGTTTCACGCAAACAGAGGGACGGATGGAACGGGATGCTCTACGAGAGGCTTTAAGGAGCGCAGCATCGCTCTACATGCTAAAGGTCCGCGGATAGGAGGCGGGTCAGCCATCAAAGGATGCCAGGGGAGGGGGCTACCCCCTCCCCGGTGCTGACGATCTGATTGAAGAGCAGGTTTACAGGACGGAGAGACGGTCAGTCCTCTTCCCCGTGCTGCTTGCCCATGCCTTTCAGCCCGATCAGTGTGGTGCTCCCACTCGACCAGTACTCGAGCGTTCCTTCCTGCACCATTTTGTTGACAAGGTTCTTGACCTCACGATTCTTCATGTCAGGAAGGATCGCATAGAAGTCCTTGAGATAAAACTTGGACTTGGTCTTGGACTTCTTTTCGAGTGTGTCGACTATGAGCTTTTTCGCTTCTTCCTCAGTCATCTGAAACTCCTATTGCCATCACCTGCTAGTACTTGAACTGGGTGGACTGCCGCCAGGTTGTGTATGCGAAGCGGTAGTCGTCGATGAGGTGATGGGTGAAGGGGAGGTCACATTTCTCAAAGAATCGCTCCCAACCGATTCTTTCAGCCCAGTCGCCGACGCGCTCATATTTCTGGGCGTCCTTTGCGTACACGTCCACGATCCTCTTGATCGTGTTCACGGTGTCTTCCCACCTCGGGGGCTGATTGGGAATGAAGGGAACGATAACCTTGGAGAACTTGGGCTTGCTGATCCTGTTGGAGAGCTTTCCCCCGAGGAGGATGGCCACGCCGCTTCCTTCCTCGTCGGCCAGGGGCATAGCAGCACACATAGTATAGCAGTTCCCACAGAACATGCAACGGTCGGCATTCACTTCCAGGCTCTTGAGGCCGCTGGCAGTCTTAGCCGGCTTGATGGCCGCGGTGGGGCAGGCTGCTATGGCAAGCGGGAGCTCGCAGAGCTTGTCGATCCACTCATGGTCAATCATTGGCGGCTTGCGATGGATTCCCAGGATAGCGATGTCAGAGCAGTGCACCGCGCCGCACATGTTGAGGCAGCAAGCGAGGGACACTCTGACCGGTGCCGGCATCCTCATGCTCCCGAATTCTTCGAAAAGGCCGTCCATGACAGCCTTCACGATACCGGAAGCATCGATGGCGGGGGTGTGGCAATGTACCCATCCCTGGGTATGGACGATATTGGTGATACCTGCACCGGTGCCGCCAATCGGGAATTTGAAAGAGCCTTTCTCGAATTTCCTGCTCTTCAGGTCGTCAAGGAGAGGCTTCACCTTCGCTTTGCTGTCCACCATGAACTCAATGTTGTTCCTGGTGGTAAATCGCAGGTAGCCGTCGCAATGCTTGTCCGCGATCTCGCAAATCTCGCGGATGTGCTCTATGCTCATCAGACGGCATCCGCCTGTGCGCACAGTATAGACTTCGTCCCCGGTCTCCGACACGTGAACCAGCACGCCCGGCTCAAGTATCTCGTGATAGAGCCACTTGCCTTTGTTGTTCTTGATGACCGGTGGCAGGAACTCCTCGTAGTACCGCGGACCTATATCGGTAATCCTGTCCTTCAGGGGATCGCTCGGATCGTATGGCATGCTTGTAACCTCCCACTACCTCTGGTGCTTCTTGCGGTATTCGTTGATATCCCGAGTCCAACCACCTTCCACTTCTGCTTCTTTCCAGAAGATGTACGGGTTGGAGCGCGGTTCGTCGACCATTCTCGGATCTGCTTCGAGCTCGCAGACTTCCAGGAACTTTTGGAAGGACTCGCGCTGAATGAGCTCGCCAAGGCGCTCACGGTTCTTGCCTTCTTCCATCCACCAATCCCACACCTTTTCGATGAGTTCTTTGAGCTCTTCAAAGGGCGGCTCCATTTTCATAAATGGAACGGTCAGTGTGGACATCTGGGCACCTTCGAGAATGGGCGCTTTTGCGCCGAAGAGGATGGATGCTCCGCGATCCTCACCGATACGAAGGGCTCTGGGCATGACATTGAGGCAATGCATGCAACGCACACATTCCTTGTCGTTGATTTCCAGCTTATTGCCGTCATAGCACATGCACTGGCTGGGGCAGAGATTGATGACTTCCTTTTGGATGTCGAAGGACCCCCAGTCACGGCTCGAATGTGCGCCCGCGTTGGGAAGGAGCTCTCCCCCTACGTAGGCTTTGACCGCTTCCTGATCGATACGGATGTTATCCCTCCAGGTACCGATGACCGACATGTCCGCTCGGGCTATGGAAGCCACACATCCGTTGGGGCATCCGTCGAATTTGAACTTGAACTTGTACGGGAATGCAGGGCGATGAAGCTCGTCCTGATACTCCATGGTGAACTGGTAGCAAGCTTCCTGGGTGTCATAGCACGCAAACTGGCAACGGGACTGTCCCAGACAGCACGCGGGTGTGCGCAGGTTAGATCCCGATCCTCCGAGGTCCTGATTGAGCTCATGAGTCATGTCGTAGAACAGGGGCTCCAAGTTGTCCGTCACAGTCCCCAACAAGATGATGTCGCCAGTTGACCCGTGCATGTTGGTCAGTCCGCTGCCGTACTTTTCCCAAAGATCGCACAAGCCGCGCAGGAACTCGGTCGTGTAGTACTTACTGGCAGGCTGATTGACGCGAACGGTATGAAAGTGGGCCACACCAGGGAATTGCTGCGGCTGGTCGCAGTAACGGCCGATAATGCCGCCGCCGTACCCAAAAACGCCCACGATTCCACCATGCTTCCAGTGCGTCACCTTGTCCTCATAGGATAGCTCAAGCACACCAAGAAGATCATCGGGAGCTTCCTTTAGGGCCTGTTTGCCCTTCTCCACCTGCTGCTTGATATCAGAAACGAAGCTGGGCCATGGTCCTTTTTCCAGCTCATCAAGCATCGGGGTGTTATGCTTTCCCATTAACGATTCCTCCTCTCTTTGAGTACTCCGTAGAGATTTTGATCGGAATTCTTCGCATTCGATTGAACCAGAGAATAAATTGATCCCACGGAAAAAACCCACCCTCTTGCGGCTTTCCCGGGACTATCCAGACACTCTCTATAACGACGGGTTCAACGAACGGCCTCGGTCGGTCCCCGAAACAAAGATTCAGTCGACTTTAATTCAAGACAAAGTTCCAAGTCAAGAAAAAATATCGGGAATTTTGAGACAAATCCCCGTTTTTCCCCCACCGGTACCCATGGACGTGTATGGCCGATTTCCGCACCCTCCCCTCCACCTCGGACGATGCCGGCACGTGAATCGATTTCTTCGCCACCCTGCTCGCATTTCGCTTCGCGCGCTTCCCTCCGGACACAAAAGAGATTATCATGCGCTGGTTGCAAAACAACGACACGTCTCCGGGCGTAATCTCCTCGGGCGCGAGACGATCCGTGGACAAAGAAGTCGAACCAGTCATCAGGTTTTTCTCCCGTCTGCCGGGAAGGCTCGTTCCATTTGACGGTGAGGCTCTGCATTGTCTCGTGCCACTTTCGAGGCGCGGGGATGGTCACAAATCGCTTCACAGCCTAAGTTACGGGGCATATCTCGGGGCGATAGAGAAATTCGTGTCGAAGCATGTAAACCAGATGGAGAGCATCGTCGGTGGGTCTATCAGCGCCATTGACGTGATCTCGGAAAAGCATGGGAGCGACTACCATCCTGCTCGACTGGAGGTTACTTCCGACGCCGGAACACGGGCTCTTGTGGTAAACGTGGCGTTTACCGAACGGGGTAGGACTCGCCTCATCCACGAAATGGAAGTCCTCCAACTCCTAGCTGCAAAAGGCGATCGCAGATTCCTGCCTGAGGTTTACTTCTCCGGCGAACAGCGGGCAACCGGTGAAGGAGACAGGCCGGTACTCATTGACATGTTTATAGGAGAGTGGCTGGAAGGATTTCACGAGTTTCACCTGACCTCCGACCCCGGCGCTGGATTGAGGCCCATAGCAGTGTGGGATACGGACCACGGAACAACGTTCATTTCGGCGCAGGAAGCGAAGGAGATTTATCGACAAGCGGCGTTCGTCTTGACCTATTACTATGACATTGACACATTTGCAGAAATATACCCCTGGCATCACGCTGCTGGCGATTTTGTGGTTTCTCGTTCCGATGGTAAGGTCGAGGTGAGGCTCATTTCTGCGAGGCAGTACGCTCCTCGGATCGGCGCCGCCGATACCCTGGAGCATCGGATCGAAGGGCTTCTGCTTTTTTTCGCAAACCTCACGGTCCGTATGCGCCTCGATAGGTTCGATGGCGTCGGAGAGATAGCGTGGGCTGGGGACTATTGTCTCGATGGCGCGATCCAGGGGTTTTTCGACGCTATGCAGGATCGAGCTTCATGCGACCGCAGCGTCTCCCAATTGTGGGCCTCGGCTCTCAATGTCGCCGCGCACATGTCCCCTGACGGCTGGGCGGAGGTCTTTTCCTTTACGGCCGATTCGTATCCGGATGATGCTCCGGATGCCCCGCTCATTCGTGACAATCTCGTGAAGCATATTCTGAGAGTTTATCGACAAGTTCCAAATTTTGCTCGAACTGAACGGCATCGTTTGAGTTGATCAAATCGTTTGGGAACAGAAGGGAGGCCTGCCAGGCTATGGAGATCGACGGGCGAGGCCCGAAAACGGCTGTTGCACCATGTTGATAGGATCAGAAATTCCCCGTATAGTCACTGCCGCCATGCGAGGAGGGGCTGGTAAGACCCTCGTGACCATAGGACTCATCGGGGCATTGCGTCGCAGAGGCTTGTCCGTCGGGGCTTTCAAGAAGGGTCCGGATTACATCGATGCCGGTTGGCTCGGGTTGGCGGCGGGCCAGTGTTTCAACTTGGATACGTACCTCTTTCCCCCCGAGACGCTTATCTCCTCGTTTCTCTTCCGGTCTCAGGGGAAGGATATGGCCGTGGTCGAGGGTAACAGGGGGCTTTTTGACGGGGTGGATGCCGCTGGGAGCTACAGTACAGCGGAATTGGCCAAGCTCCTCGAAGCTCCGATCCTTCTCATACTCGACTGCACCAAGATGACAAGGACTGCCGCGGCTCTTGTGCTTGGGGCCCGCGCCCTCGACGAGCATCTCAACCTCGGGGGAGTAATCCTCAACCGCGTGGGAGGAACGCGGCACGAGTCGGTTGTGCGCAGGTCTATCGAACAGGCGACGTCGGTGCCGGTATTGGGATCGATTCACAAGCTGGCCCTGGACAACTTTCCTCAACGTCATCTGGGACTGCTCCCCTACCAGGAGCATCCAGGAGCAGTGGAGTTCGTGGAGCACGCGGCTCAAGTGATCCAGCAGTCCGTGGAGATTGACGAAGTGGTGTCAATCGCACGCAAGGCAAAAGAGATGGGCCGGTCCATCGATGCTGCTCCCTTCTCCGCGGCCCGCTCGTGCCGGGTTCGCATCGGTATTGTCAGAGACTCCGCTTTCCAGTTCTACTACCCTGAGAATCTGGAGGCACTGGAGGCTTTGGGTGCCGAGCTCGTCTACCTCAGCGCCCTGCAACCCTCGCCGCTCCCCGACGTGGACTGCCTCTACATTGGGGGAGGCTTTCCGGAGACCCACGCAGAGCGGCTGGCGGAAAATGAGGTCTTCCGGCGGTCTCTAAGAGATGCTGTCAACGGTGGGCTACCGGTCTACGCTGAGTGCGGCGGTCTCATGTATCTGTCTCGCAGCCTGGTCATCGACGACAATGCGTATCCGATGGCAGGCGTCTTTTCCGTGGATACGGTTTTGCAGAGGAGTCCGCAGGGACTGGGATACATTCGGGTAGAAGTAACCGCAGAGAATCCCTTCTTTCCGGTAGGAGCGGAGCTGACGGGCCATGAATTCCATTATTCCTCGATCGCCATGCCGGAGCAGTTGGGGGATTACTTTGCTTTCAAGGTCTTACGAGGCCACGGAGCGGACGGCCGGAATGACGGAATCTGCAGGAATAATGCCCTGGGAACCTATCTTCACATTCACGCCCTCGGGACTCCCCAATGGGCATTCTCGTTGGTGCGTAAGGCCGCCCAATTCCGATCCGATCCGACGCGTCACGTTGGAGAAATGTCTCAGGCAAACGTTCGCTGAGGAAATTTCGGGCAGCGGGCCGTTGCATGCGTCGGCAAGGCGTTCCATGCCTTTGGCTCCGGCGAGAGAGGTCGTATGTCAATTCCAAGAGTCGTGATAGCTGCTCTCAAAGGAGGGGCGGGCAAAACGTTTCTCACCATCGGGCTTGCCCGAGCCCTGAAAGCTCGCGGTCTGCCCACGGCAGTGTTCAAGAAAGGTCCGGACTACATAGATGCCGGTTGGCTAGGTCTGGCCGCGGGGGGAGATTGCTACAATCTCGACTCATACCTCTTTGAGGACAAGGTTGTGTTGGGATCCTTTCTGCGGGGTTCGATTGGCAAGGAGATCGCTGTGGTGGAGGGCAACCGGGGCCTTTTCGACGGCGTGGATTCATCGGGGAGCTTCAGCACAGCAGAGCTTGCAAAGCTGCTGGTCGCGCCGGTGGTTCTCGTCATTGACGCCACAAAAGTGACCAGAACTGCAGCAGCGATGGTACTCGGGTGCAAGGCTCTCGATCCCAGTGTGCATTTGAGGGGGGTGATCCTCAACAGAGTCGGGGGCATGAGGCACGAGCGAGTGCTCAGGGATTCCATTGAAAATGCTGCCGAAGTTCCTGTCATAGGATCCGTGAGCAAACTGCCGTTGACGAGCTTCCCTCAGCGCCACCTGGGGCTGCTTCCCCTGTACGAGCATCCGAGAGCCATTGACTTTGTGACTGAAGCTGCCCGCGTCGTGGAGCGATCGGTAGATTTGGAGAGGCTACTGGAAATCGCTGCGGACGCACCGTTTTGGGAGGGCGATCGGTACGCGCTGGAGAGGTTAGTGCCAACCCAGTCGTACGGAGGGCTCCGCATAGGGGTCTTGCGGGATTCTGCATTTCAGTTCTATTACCCAGAAAACCTGGAGGCGTTGACCGGCCACGGAGCCGAAATTGTCAACGTGAGCGCACTGGATCCTGTGCCGTTGCCGCAGATCGATGCCCTTTACATCGGTGGCGGATTCCCTGAAACGCATGCCGAGCGACTGTCCAGTAACCACGTGTTCAAAGACTCTGTCCGCTCTGCCGTGCTAATGGGGCTACCCGTATACGCTGAATGTGGAGGGCTCATGTACTTGTCGAGAAACATTCGAGTAGATGAGAAGGTCTATCCCATGGTAGGAGTTCTGCCCGTAAGCGCGGTGCTGGAGAGGAAGCCTCAGGGGCACGGCTACCTCACGGTGGAAGTTGCGAGTCCGAACCCGTTTTATCCTGAGGGCACGGTGCTCACCGGACACGAATTCCACTATTCTTACGTCACCGCGGTGGAGGGGAATGAAGCGACATACTCGTTTCGGGTACTGCGCGGACATGGTATCGATGGAGTGCGAGACGGACTTTGCACACGTAATGTGCTGGGGACATATCTCCATGTCCACGCGCTCGGAGCGCCACTGTGGGCAGAAGGGATTCTGCGTCGGGCACAACAATTTCGGAAAAGCTGCCTGAGGGATAATGACTCACTGTGCAGCACAGGATAGCCAACAGCGAGCAGGCAGCGCGGCCGGCAAGATCGAAGGGTATGCGATTCCAGCCATGGGCGACCGAGAAACAATTGAGGCGATTCTTGGGCCGAAGGGCCTCTTGGCCCGCTCCATTGAGCAGTACGAGCACCGGGAACAGCAGATCACGATGGCTCTGGAAGCTCTGGAAGCTCTTCGCTCTGACCGTATCCTCGTAATCGAAGCTCCGACCGGGACAGGGAAGACACTCGCGTATCTTATCGCTGCGGCAATGTGCAGACGCAGAGTTGCCATATCCACCGGCACGAAGAATCTTCAAGAGCAGCTTTTCTTCAAAGATATCCCGTTCGTGGTCAAAACGGTGTTCCCGGGTCTGAAAGCCGCGTTGCTCAAGGGCCGCAACAATTTCGTTTGTCATACGAGGCTCAAACGGTTTCGAAGGCAGGGATTTCTTCATGGAATAGCGGAGGCCGGCCGCCTAAACGAAATCGTAGGGTGGTACGAGAAGACAGTTCGTAAAGGGGAGGGCGATAGGGCAGAGCTTGCAACCCTCCCTGACGACGATCCTGTCTGGCCCGAAGTCTGCTCTAGCTCGGAGACATGTCAGGGGAGAAAATGCCCGGACAGAGACGCGTGCTTTGTGTTCAAGATGAGGGCTCGGGCTGCAGATGCTGACCTGATGATTGTGAATCACCACCTGCTCCTGTCCGACTTGGCCGTGCGGGAATCCGGATTCGGGGAAGTAATTCCTCGATATGACGCGTTAATCGTCGACGAAGCTCATGGGCTGGAAGACGCTGCTACCCAGCATTTTGGATTTCACACCAGCCTGTTCAAGGTGACCAGGTTCGTGCGCGATGCTCGGGTAGATATCCACGAGGTTGGAGTTGCATCGCCAAAATTGCTGCAAGCCTTGGCAGCGATAGAAGACCATGGAAGACGTCTGTTCGCGTTCTTTCAGAGCGGCATGGAGCCCAGGGAGCGGATCTCCAGGATTGGTCCGGAAGTCTCGGAAGCGAGGGACGCATTGCGCAACAGCCTGGATGTCGTAGCGTCCATGCTGGAAAATCTTCTGGACGCCCCCGATGAAGTAAGGGCCACAGCGGGGCGCGCCGCACAGTTGCGTGAAGAATTGGAGATCATTCTCGCGGACGAGCCGACGGGAGAATATGCCTGCTGGATCGAAAGGAGAGACAGAAACGTGGTGCTCCACGCGTCACCGATAGACGTCGGGGACAAGATGCGATCAAAGCTCTACGAGAAGATCCGTGCCGTGGCGTTCACATCCGCAACGTTGTCGTCCGGAGGAAACTTCGAATACTTCAAGTCGCGGCTCGGTTTGAAAGGAGACTTCGAGCCCGTTGAGCTTATTCTGGGCTCCCCCTTCGATTATGCCCGCCAGACGCTTCTCTACATTCCTCGGTCGCTCCCGGAGCCTAATGACCCGAGATTTGTCGACGAAATGGTTCCGGTTCTGGAAGAGGTTCTTACAGGTACGTCAGGACGGGCCTTCGTGCTTTTCACGTCGTATCGAAACATGGAATCCGTATACAGGCGGATGGTTGGGCGGGTTCCATTTCCTCTCCTGATTCAAGGAGAGAGGCCGAAAAGCCGTCTTCTAGAGGATTTTCGAGAAACCCAGGGATCGGTGCTGTTCGCCACGTCGTCCTTCTGGGAAGGGATTGACGTTCAGGGGGAGGCATTGTCCTGCGTCATAATAGATCGGCTCCCCTTCGCGTCTCCGTCAGACCCCATTGTGTCCGCGAGGGTAGACAAGCTTAAGAGAGAAGGAAAGGACCATTTCTACTCGTACCAGGTTCCCAGGGCGGTTCTCGCACTGAAGCAGGGGCTGGGGCGATTGATCCGGACGAAATCGGACAAGGGAATTTTCTGCATCATGGATTTGAGAATTCTGACCAAGAGGTATGGAAAGGTTTTCCTCGAGAGCCTGCATGAAAGCCCCATTAGGAGGGATTCCGCTTCCATTGCGGCGTTTTTCCGAACCGGCTTGCCCCCGAAAGCCGCGGAGAGCCGGAGGAAGTAGGGTGAGCATGGCTGGAAGAATCTTCGGTCCCTGGCGACCCGGTCAGACGGGCGCGACATCGGATCTTACGGATACGGACGGCGTCGTGACCCCCTCGAGAGAATCCTGCGGGTTTCGGGTGAGAGTCGAAGATAAGCATTTTGATGAGATCTGCGTTCATCTGGGTGGCAAGATCTTCATGGGCAACGCAGAAGCAGTTTTGCAGGAACTGCTTCGAACAATCCGGAATCAGCCCATGAAGAACGTGGAGATTAATCTCCAGGAAGTGGAATACATCGACAGCTCGGGGGTGGCCATTCTCGTTGCGGTGAGCAGGGCCAGCCAGAGTCTGAATAATCGATTGTCGATAACCAACGTGCCGGACAAGTTTAAGGGGTTTCTGCATCTGTTCGAAGAGCCTGCGCCTGCTCCGTCCGGAGTGCTGAGGCCTCCTCAGGGTCCCAATCTCCTTGTCCAGATTGGAGACGGCTGCACCGCGCTATACAACAACGCTCTGGACATTCTTGCCTTCATCGGCGCGGCCATGGAGGCTTTGGTACGTGACCTGTCCAGGCCCCGGAAGCTCAAATGGGATGGGCTTTGGAAGCTGATCGAAAGGGCAGGATCGGACGCTGTGCCCATCGTCACTATTCTCAGCTTTCTCATGGGCGCTATTCTCGCCTTCCAGGCCGCAGTCCAACTCCGCAAATTCGGAGCAAACATTTTCGTTGCCGATTTGGTGAGCGTTTCGATTTGTCTCGAGATGGGACCGCTGCTCACCGCCCTCATTGTTGCCGGCCGTTCTGGGGCGGGCTATGCGGCGCACATTGGTACCATGCAGGTCAACCAGGAAGTGGACGCTCTCAAAGTGATGGGCTTCGATCCCATCAGGTATTTGGTTTCCCCGAGAATTCTGGCAGTTGCCTTATCTCTGCCCTGCTTAACCGTAATAGCAGACCTGTCCGGGGTCGTGGGCGGGGCTCTGGTGGCGTGGTTTTCTCTCGATTTGACGCCGACCGCCTATTTCAACCAGGTGCACAAGGTCCTGGAAGTGAGCGATGTGCTCAAAGGGCTCACGAAGAGCCTCGTGTTCGGAATCGAAATAGCACTGATAGGGTGCTTGCGGGGATTCCAGGTGCGCGGAGGAGCAGAAAGCGTGGGAACGGCGACCACATCTGCGGTTGTAACCTCCATCTTTATTCTTACCGTCACTGACGCTGTTTTTGCCGTTCTTTTCTATTATGGCCCGCGCCTGTAAGAGGAAACAGACGCACAATCAAGGGGCTGCTCACAGAATGAAGCATGATCGAGCATGATCCGCAGAAAGAGGCCGAGACACAGATGCCGGAGGCTTCAGCTCCTACGGAGCTTATCGCCTCGGTTCGGAATCTGACCGTCGGATACGCGAGTGGGATAATCCTGCAAGACGTTTCCTTCGATGTGCCTCGGGGAAGCGTGTTTGGTATCCTCGGACGATCGGGTTGCGGAAAGACCACGCTCTTCAAGGCTATGATAGGGCTTATCGAGCCGTACGAGGGGGAGATATTCGTTGACGGGGAAAAGGTGGAACCGTTAGCAGAGGGCAAATCGGAGAGCATCTTGAGGAAGATAGGGGTTCTCTTTCAGTCCGGTGCACTGTTTTCCTCCATGACCGTTGCGGAGAATGTCGCACTGCCGTTCAGGCAGTACACGGACCTCAACGAGACGATTATCGAACAGATTGTCCTCCTGAAGCTTTCCGAAGTGGGGCTACTCGGAAAGGAACGGCTCCTCCCTTCGGAGCTTAGCGGGGGCATGCAGAAACGCGCTGCGTTGGCACGGGCCATGGCGCTCGATCCCAAGATACTTTTTTTTGACGAACCCTCCACCGGGCTCGATCCAGTGACCAGCGCCGAGTTGGATCGAACCATTTTGCGGATAAACGAAACCCTCGGCACCACGATAATTATTGTCACTCACGAGCTGGCCAGCGTCCTAGACGTGGCTGATCGTGTCATCATGCTGGATGGTGACGAAAAGACAATAATCGCGGAAGGAGATCCTCGACATCTCAGGGATGCTTCAACGGACCCACGGGTGCAAGCCTTTTTCAGACGGTCGCTGTCGGCGTGAGGCCCTTGAGAGACCTAGTGGAGCGATCTACAGCAGCTTCGTGCCCAATGCCCGACTAGGCGTGTGAGCAGGTCCAAAGAACAGGACCGGCACAGTGTCGGTACCGAACGAGAGGTCGGTTGAGCAGATGCACATGTTTCTCGATTGCACCGGCCAGACCGCTGGGGTATTGCGAGAGATGCGAGCTGTCAGCGATGCTGGTCTCGGTGGGCATCACCAGAGGCCTCTGCTACCCCCTGGCAACTGCCCGTTGATAGGGTCTGTGACTCCAAGAGGGGCTGAGCCCACCATCCATTTTGCTCAACAGGGTTGTCTTGACGTTTTTTCGGGAGGATCGGCATATTCTCCCGATAGCTGGTATAGAACACGAGCGTTGAGTTGGTTGCCCCCGCCGGTGAGGAGCTGTTGCACACGGTAATCAGCCGGGGGAAGGAGACAATGATGTCAAGCCAAGCAAACAAATTCAAGATAGGATTATTCGTGGTGATCAGCCTCGCTCTGGCCGTGTCGATCGTGATCTGGCTCGGGGCGAGCCGATATTTCGAGGACACGCAGCCGGCGGTGGCGTACTTCACCGAAAGCGTGCAGGGACTGGAATCGGATAGTCCGGTGAAATTCAGGGGGGTTGCGGTTGGTAGAGTCAAAGCTATCCGTCTCGCACCGGACGGTCGACTTATCGAGGTCGTTCTTAGCCTGCGCAAACACTTTAGGCTGACCGACGACCTTGGCATCAAGATGAACCTTCTGGGTCTAACGGGTCTCAAATATCTCGAGATGGATACGTTCGATCCGGAAAAGCAGCGGGAGCCGATGAAGCTTGATTTTGAGGCTCCCTATCATGTTATCCCTACGTACCCGTCTGACATAACCGAGATCGGAAATGCCTTGGACAAGTTGTTTCAGAAGGTGAAAGATGTGGACGTTGAGAGAATCTCTCACCACATGCTCAGAGTGACTGCACGGCTCGACACTTTGATGTCGAACAAAGAGATTGAGACAATCCCCTCGAACGCCACCGCGGCCTTGAGTGAGCTCAGGGACGCTGCAACAAAGTTGAACCAGGAGGTAACGCGAATCCACAAGACCAGAGCCCTATCACGTACGCTGGAGAAGACCGGCGAGTTGTTGACGGAAACCACTGAGACGGTGCGGAGCGCCGATCGGCTTATTCGGAGGGCGGACAACAACCTGAACCGGCTGAGCTATAAGCTGGACCTCAGTGCAGACAACCTTCTCGACCTGACTAGACAGTGGAAGAAGAAACCTTTCAGCACCTTCTTTTTCGGGGTTGACGAAGACAAGGAGAAGAAGCGCTGAGTTTTGGTGCAGGCAGACGCTCCCTGGTCGGAGCAAAGAAAGTGTCGCAAAACTCGGGAAACAGCGGAAAAAGTTTTACGGTGAGGGAGGATACTGCCCATGGAGCCCTCACCCCAACCTCTCCCTGAGGGAAAGGGCTCTGTCATTCCGGGCGGTTGCAAGTCCCGTCTGCCAGAGGAGAGGCCTAGGGTGAGGGGGCAAAAAAAGAAGCGTGCCACGATCTTAACATTTGCCGCAATTCCGAGACAGTTTCCAAATGTCGACCTTGAAGCGCACCTTGTCAGGCAAGAGCTTCAACGCGAATACACGCAAGGATTGAGAATCCAATAAGGTGCCTTCACTCTTATGGGGAGCGTTAAGGCCTCTTGGGCTTAAGGTTCCGGATCCTGTTTCCTGCAATGCGGGTTGTGAGATTCGGCATTATCCTCCGCATGAAGTCGATGAAATAGGCGTCCGGGCCTACCAGGATTCGCCGCTTGTTCTTCTTGATTCCTTTCACAATGACTCTGGCAGCCTTGACAGGTGACGTAAGTGTGGTCCGATCGAACCATTCAACCGTCTCCTCACGGGTTATAGAAGGGTTCGCCTGCTTTATGAACCGGGTGTTGCGGACTATGTTGGTCCTCACGCCGCCGGGAATCACGCAGGAGACCCGTATGCTCGTTCCATGCAGCTCCTGGCAAAGGGTGTCGCTGAGGCCCTGAACCGCAAACCTGGATATGCAATACGGGCCGTTGTTGGGAGTGGTAACCATGCCGTTGACACTGGACATGTTCACGATGTGCGCTTCAGGCCGTTGCCTTAGATAAGGAAGAAACGCCTTGGTCCCGTACACGACTCCCCAGAAATTGATGTCCATGACCCGCTCGAAATCTTCGTAGCTGATGTCTTCAATACTGTTGAAGACCATGACGGCCGCGTTGTTCACGACAAGGTCGATCTGTCCGTGGCCGACGCACACCTGCTCAGCGTACTCATACATGCCTTGACCGTCCGAGACGTCAACTAGGTGCGTAGTAATCCGGACGGACACATCCCCGATCATACGTACGGTCTCCTGCAGCCCGAATTCATCGACGTCTGCAAGTGCCAGAGAACATCCTTCGGCGGAGAGCAAAATTGCCAGTTCCCTGCCTATGCCCGAGGCCGCACCCGTCACCGATGCCACCTTCCCCGTCAGATGTCTCACCCTCTCCTGCCTCCAGGTGTATAAAATGATTGCAAAAAGGCTGCAAGCGTGTGAAGCGGCCGTCCTCTCAACCGAACAAGGAAAGGATCCATTGGTATGCCACGTTCAATCCGAACTTGATCACGTCCAGGACGACAGCAGGCTTCTGCCGAAAAAGCCAGGTTATGCTTTCGAACATGGCCACCGCTTCGAGATCCGTGCGCCCGGGAGACCACAAGTATTGAGCCCAGCCCATTTGCCCGCGACCGTATATCCCAATTACGCATTGTCCGACAGCGAACACTCCCACGGCAAGCTGTCCTATTCCGGTAAGCACGCCAAGGGCGAGTTGGCCGATGGCCGCGAAACCGAGAGCAAACTGTCCCACACTGATCAGGCCTAATCCGAATTGTGATATCGTGATCCCGCCTACGGCCCACTGACCGATCGCAACGAATCCCTTAGCGATTTTCGTCTTTCCTTGAGCATCGAGCCCGAAGCTTATGCAGACGAGAGGGATTCCGAACAGCGTTGTCCGAGTCTTCCATTCAAATCCACCCGGGGCACCAGTCAAGATGGCCGAGGACTTTCCTTCAGGCACGGCGTCACTCTCAGTGGGGTGCGAGACGTTCCTGTCCATCGATTTCTCTGCTTCTTCCATCTTCATGTAGGCGCCCCCGTCTTTCGGGCCGCTGTTGAACTAAAGGATAATGAACCGTCTCATTAGGCCACGAAATTGCTCGAAACAGAAGACCTATGCGCCGGATCTTTTCCTTTTTGCACATCGAGCCGAATGAGGCAAGGCGTTACGGAAATGAAAGGGCTGCTAGCCACGCAGAGGCAGCCGTTGCTTGCGAGCCAGCCTGTCCCCGATGGATAGCCCGAATTGGGACACTGTCTCAGTTTAGTGCACCGTTTCATAAATATGGGCAGGTACTTGCTTCAGCCCTGTTTCGGGAAGGGTGGGGCTCAAACCCGCCCTCCATTGAAACGGGATCTGAACCTGCCCTTCCCTAAAGGCGGGGGTTCCCTCAAAGACGTAGCCGTACTGACGGAATCCTGTACTCAGGAGCTCTTAAAGACATACAGGGGAGACAAAGGTTGATTTTGTGCATCTTTCTTTGCTTATCTGTGTGAGATTGATTAGGTTGTCCGTGAATAGCAGTCCCCGTATTGGGTGTGCGCGTGCTGAGCGATTTCAGGGATTCGGTGCCATGCCTTTCTTCAGCACATGGTTGAACCCGAAGACCGCACGGGTTGGCCCTCTGTCAGGTGGAGGACAGGGGTCCAGTTCCTCCAAGAGGGGGGACCGTGATGTTTACGCGTGGACTTTGTGGACTGTGGCAGTCGTCGGATTCGGTCTGGCGCTGGGACTAATCTCCTGCTGTGCCCCTGCCATCAAGTATCACATCATAGACTATCCGAAGCCGAGCAGAAGCCTCGATGTTCCGATCCCGGATACCGTTATGGTCTACCATTTTCTCATGGGCGATTCAGTGGATTTGTATGCCCTGGCGATCGAGCATCAAGGCCAGGAAGGGACGAAGACCTTGCATCGATGGGAGCAAAATCCTTCAGACATGATCACGGATCTGATCTTGCGCGACCTGGAAGCCTCCGGTACATTTGCCAAGGCGGTGGATCAATGGAGCGCTTCGCGATACCGATACGCTCTCGAGGGCAAGCTCACGAAGCTACGGGGCGTGGTGTCCAATGGCAAAGCGGAAGCGGTGCTCGAGGCCGAGGCAGCCCTCTTTGATTTCGAGACTCCTCTCGGCGCGAGAAAACGAATCATGAAGAAAACGTACACGATCCGAGCTCCGAGTGTTGATACCGATCCTGGTTCCATCGCGAGAGCAATGAACCTGGCCGTTCGGAGATTGTCCGAGAGGATTCGATCCGACATCCTGGAATCTTTGGGAAAAGAAGAGCAGACCGAAAGCCCGACGCAAGAGCCTCGTCCCCTGTCGCCTCCTGAGAAACGCTTGTCGTGTCGCTCATGTTTTCTCGGGCATTTGGGGGCAGCTACGAATGGAAAGGTGTGGGAAAAGGGTTGCTCTTTCGACACCTCGCTGGTAACCTTTTGACCATGAGCCTCAGCGGTCAACGCAATTTCGGCAGGCAGTGCGCGACCGTGAAACCGCATGAAGCACGAGAGCGATCATGAAGACCGTATTGGTAGTAGACGACGAAAAGCATATTCGGGAGCTGTACCGGAGCGAGCTTGAAGACGAGGGATATGGGGTGGTGCTCGCTGAATCCGGAAAAGAAGCCCTGGAAGTAGTGGATCAGCATCCTCCTGACCTGATTGTCCTTGACATCCAAATGCCTGGCATGGACGGAATCGAAACGCTGGAAAAGCTCCTCGGTCAGGATCGCGGGATTCCCATAATTTTGAACACGGCTTACAGTCATTACAAGGACGATTTTACCACCTGGGGAGCGGACGCCTATGTGGTGAAATCTTCTGACATGTCAAAGCTCAAGGCAGAGATCAAGAGGCTACTGGGAGAATGAACCTTCGAAAGGCTATGAAAGACACCCTTTGCATCCTTATGGCAGGAGGCAAAGGGGAAAGACTCTACCCGTTGACAAAAGTCAGGGCCAAGCCCTCTGTGAGATTTGCCGGCATTTATCGCATCATAGATTTCACGCTATCGAACTGCCTTAATTCCGACATTCGTACGCTTTACGTGCTCACCCAGTACCGATCACTGTCCCTCGAACGTCATATCAGGCTGGGATGGAACATTTTCAATCATGAGTTGGGCGAGTTCATAGAGTGTATTCCTCCTCAGCAGCGAAACGTGGATCGCTGGTACCGCGGGACTGCTGACAGCATCTATCAGAACATCTATATCCTGCAGAGGGTACGGCCCCAACGCGTCCTCATCCTATCCGGGGACCATGTGTACAGGATGAATTATAACGACATGCTTGCTCAGCACATGGAAACCAATGCCGATCTGACCGTCGCGGGAGTGGAAGTGCCAAGGTCCCAGGCCAGCGCGTTCGGTGTGATTGGCTCCGATGAAGAAATGCGCATCGTAACGTGGGAGGAAAAGCCCAAAGATCCGAAACCGGTCCCTGGAAATCCCGACAGTTCTTTCGTGTCCATGGGAGTATACATCTTTAACACGGACGTGCTGGTAAAGCGGGTAATTGCTGATGCCAAGAACCACGCTTCCTCCCACGATTTCGGAAAAGACGTTGTGCCCGGGATGCTCAACACTCACCGCGTATACGTCCACAGTTTTGTGGACGCGACGGACCCGTCCAGTCGATATTGGCGGGACATCGGTACTATCGACGCCTACTGGGAAGCCAACATGGATCTGTGCTCGGAAGCGCCCCAGTGCAACCTGTACGACAAGAGTTGGCCGATCAGGACGTACCAGGAACAGGTGCCGCCGGCCAGAGTCGTTGCCGCACCTATGTGTCGAGAACAGACCACCGCCACTGTTTCAGTTGACTCCTTGATCGCCGGGGGATGCATCGTCAATGGGAGCACCGTGGTCAGATCGGTCCTTTCCCACAATGTGCGCGTTGGCGAGGGTGCGGTGGTAGAAGAGTCGGTTGTGCTCGACGGGGTGCAGATTGGACGGAACGCTCATGTGAGGAAGGCCATTATTGACGACGACGTGGTCGTTCCCGAAGGTTTTACCATTGGAGTCAATCCCGAGGAAGATCGCAAGCGCTTCACCATATCTCCGGGCGGCGTGATTGTGGTTCCGAGAGGGATCCGTTTGGACTAGCACAGTATCGGGGGCACGAAAGCTCGAGCACGCGCCGGGATCGAACGCCCCGTCGGGAGAAAGGGATGCCTGAAATCCTGGCAAGGGGAACGCTGTTGTCCTACGCTGTTGAGCCGGAGGAGCTCAATCCGCTCGACCTCGCCATTGCATTTGTCCATGGCAGCGGCGGAGATAGCCAGGACTGGAAATACCAACTGACTGGCCTTTCTCGTACGGTTCCCATCATTGCTCTGGAGCTTCCGGGGCACGGGGGCTCCCCTCCTCCGGCTTTGGAACGAGTGGAGGCGCATGCTCAGTGTGTCATGGATTTCGTGGATGCCCTTGGCCTCCGCAAGGTGATGCTGGTGGGATGCTCGCTGGGAAGCGCCATCACGCTCTCTGTGGCTCTCTCCAAGCCCTCGTGGCTCACGGCAATTGGATTGGTGGGCGCAGGAGCTCGGCTAAGGGTGCTTCCAGCCCTGCTCGAAGGCCTCAAGGTCGCCCCGGACACAGCGCTCGCGATGCTTGCGGATTTCTGCCTGTCCCCCGCATCTGCGCCCGAAGTTCACGAGGAAATACGCCAGAAGCTCCTGGCCGCTACAGCGGATGTCGTGCACAAGGACTTGAGCGCGTGCGACCGCTTCGACGTGATGAATCGCCTCGGAGAGATCTCCCTCCCCGCATGGATAATCGTGGGAGAAGACGATAGATTGACGCCCGTGAAATACGCTCAGTATCTTAATCGGGGGCTTTCTTCCTCGTCCCTGACCGTGGTTCCGAGAGCAGGTCACCTGGTAATGATGGAACAGCCGGAAAGCTTCAACGAGAGTCTTTTGCGGTTTCTCAGCACATCCGGTCTGCTGAGCTGACACGGGGCCTAGGTGCTTGCAACCTCGCGCAGGAGATCCAAGTCCTCGAGCATCATGCCTGCTCCGCGGGCTACAGTGGTAAGAGGGTCGTCCGGAACGATTACAGGTACGCCTATCTCTCTCCTGATGCGCTTATCCAGGTTCTTTAAGAGCGCGCCACCACCCGTCAGGACAATACCCGTGTCGATGATGTCCGCAGCCAATTCAGGCGGGCAAGCTTCCAACGCCACTTTGACACTGTCCACGATCGAGTTGACTGAATCCATGATTGCCATGGTGACGTCCTGAGAGTTGATGGTGATCGTCTTGGGTATCCCGTCCATGAGATCTCTTCCTTTGACGTCAATTTCCTCCACCTCGTCGTCCTGGTAAGCTCTGCCCACCATCTGTTTGATCTGCTCCGCTGTGGAGAGCCCGATGAGGATACTATAGTTTTTCCGAATAAATTCGCTAATATCGACGTCCAGTTTGTCGCCAGCTACCTTGCTCGAATTGCTGTACACCACTCCGGTCAAAGATATGATGGCCACTTCCGTAGTCCCGCCTCCGACATCCACAATCATGTTGCTCATTGGCTCGGTTACCGGAAGTCCCGCTCCCATGGCCGCGGCCATAGCCTCCTGAACAAGATAGACCTCATGGGCGCCCGCGTTCAGGGTGGAGTCTCGAACTGCGCGTAGCTCGACCGGGGTAATTCCCGAGGGCACGGAAATGATGACTCGGGGTCGCACGAGACTTCTTCTCCCATGAACTTTTTGGATGAAGAATTTCAGCATAAGGGTTGCCATCTCGAAATTGGAAATCACTCCGCCTCTCAGTGGACGGAAAACGTCTATGGATCCCGGGACGCGCCCTATCATTTTCTTGGCGTCTTCGCCGATCCAGACTTCGGACGTCCGGCGGTCTCGCCTGCGGATGGCCACCACAGAGGGCTCATTGAGAACGATGCCCCTGCCCTGGACTGAAACGAGTGTGTTTGCGGTGCCCAGATCAATGGCGAGGTTCTTGGACAGCTTGGACGCCAGTAAGTTGAACAGCATCGCGGTTCCCACATACGGAGGTACTGTTCAAGGCCGCCGAAACAGCCTTGAGAAGAGAACTACCACAAACGGCACAAGAGGAGGACCGCCGGGCGGCAGAAGCCTCTTGGGGGGTATATGGAGCTTCTCGCGATTCTCAGGATCTTCGAAACGGCATTTGCCGAAGTGCCGGAGTCCCGATGCTCCACTATGTTGTATCATGATCCGAAAAGGAGAAGTCCTCGGGGAAGGCACACATCAGGAATCGACAGCTAAAGCCTCACCTCGATGATTGAGCTCTTCTTGAGCTCCTCAATCCAGTCCTTCATCCGCTCGTTGATCTTCGTGGTCTTGAGAATCATCATGACCTGGTCACGAACTTTCCGGTATTCTCTCTCTTCTTCAGGTGTCAGGATTCCCGAGACGTCTCGCTCCTGGGATTTGGAATTGGCTCCCTCAGAGTCGGAAGCACGAGAGCCTGGAGCATCCTCGTCCGGCCCCTGCCTGCGAGATTGCATTTGAGGTTGTCTTTCGGCTCTCTCTGCCATGCGCTGTTCATACATCTTCTTTTGCTGCTCAATGAGCTTTTTGCGAACGTTTTCAGGTATGGGCACTTCTTTTGTGACTCTATCCTTTGCGTCGTCCAGGAAAAAGAACAAAACGGCTTCCTTCGACTGAATTGGCCCGATCACCTGACCGACCTTCATCCGTTGAACCATCTTCTGCCACTGGGGTACCATGTCTTTGTAGCTCATATACCCCAGGTCTCCTCCTTTGGAAGCAAGCGGATCCTCCGAGTACTTCTTTGCAACGTCCGCAAAAGCGGCGCCGGTAAGGAGCTCCTGGGAAACTTTTTCCGCCTTGCTCTTCACTTTCTGCAGAGCTGCCTTATCTCCGCGAGTGGGAATCTTGATCGTGAGCATCCGTAGTCTCAACCTACCCCCCAAGTGAACCTCCTCATGGGTCGGCACGTCGGGACGGAACTCTTCAGGGGGAGGTGAGGAAGGCGCAGACTGGTCTTGCAGCTCCTTGATCCGATCCGCAATTTTTCCTCGATTCTCCTTGAAGTAACGCTGGGCATCTTCTTCACTGACCGGTACCTTGGCTGAGACTTCCCGGGCGATCAATCCCTTGAGTCTGAGCTGTCGTTTCCACAAGTCGCGAAAATCACCGTAGTTCAGCCCATTCGCGGCCAGAAAGAGCACAAATCGCTCGTGGGAAAGCTTGTTGCGGTTTTTCAGGGAATCGATCGATGCTTCCACTGCCTTCTCATCCAGCTTGAGTCCTTTTTTCTGCGCCACCTGATCGAGAAGGTGGATTACGACCAACTCGTCAAGCAATTCACGTTCCGTAGGCCACTTTCCCGGCGGAACTATGCCCAGATTCAGATTCGTGAGCCCTCTCATGAACGGTTGTTTGAACTTCTGGACGTCGGACTCGAGGATGACGTCGCCATTTACGACTGCGACGATTCGGTCTGTATAGACTTCACCCTGGGCCGAAGCCACTAAGGCTAAACATAAGAGCCAGGCCGCGACTAACGGACGAAGCGTCAGGGTCATGAGGTCTGTGCTACTCTCCTTAATCATTCAGAAGCCACTTTCGCGCTCGACGGAACCTCTCGGACAGTCAGCGCCTCTCAGGACAATCTGGAGCTGCGGCCAGGTGCTCCGCCCACCGCGATCTTTCCGCCTTCATCTTGGGCACGGCTATGTCTTTTAGACAAAACGTGCTTTTTTTTCAAGACCCTCGAATCACGATCGTTGTGCTCTCCCCCGCCAGCATCGTCCTCGAAGACGGCAGTATTTCGGTCAATCGACCGGCGTAACATATCCATGAGCTCGCAGCACCGATTGATTCTGGATTGAGAGTCGAGATTTCCGATTCGAAACACGAGGCGATCGCCAGGCGTCAGCCGGACGCGCTGGTCCCTTTGAGCCCATGCCACAAGCGACGCGGGGCTTAATCGAGTATCAGGGGAGAAGGCAAGGACAAGGTCCTGTTTCGTGTAATCCAAGCGTTGAATTCTAATCTCCTTCATTGCGTGCCGTATCTTCATAAGCTGGATCAAATGTGTGACAGAGGTGGGCAGCCTGCCGTAAAGGTCGAGCATTTCCTCCTCGATTCCATCGATCTCCGATTCAGCCGCAGCCCGCGAGAGCCTCTTGTAGAGATTCATGCGCTGCTGGGGATCGGGGACGTACGCTTCCGGAATGAGGACCTCCAGCTTGAGATTGATCTCCGGATCTATCCGTGGAGCAGCCTCTTCACCTTTGATTTCCTGGACGGCTTGCTCCAGAAGATCAAGATACATCTCGTATCCCACCAGGTTGACGTGACCCGATTGAGACGTGCCCAGTATGTTTCCCGCACCCCTGATTTCCATGTCCCGCATAGCGATGCGAAAACCTTGTCCCAGGCTTGAGTGCTCCTGAATAACCGCGAGCCTCTTCATGGCGTCTCTCGTCATCAGTGTTTCAGGGGGAGTAAGCAGGTACGCATACGCACGCACGTGGGACCGGCCGACCCGACCTCTGAGCTGATAAAGGTCTGCGAGCCCAAAAGTGTCAGCCCGCTCAATGATAATGGTATTCGCTCGGGGTATGTCGAGGCCCGATTCGATTATGTTGGTGCAGACAAGCACGTTGATATGACCCGTCACGAACTCGAGCATGACCTTTTCAAGATCTCGATCGACCATCTGTCCGTGAGCCACTCCGAACCTGGCCTCCGGGATCAGGCGCTGAAGAGCGGCGGCGCGCTGGCGGATAGTCTGAACTCTATTGTGTAGGTAGAAAACCTGGCCGCCGCGGTTCAGCTCGCGCAGTATTGTCTCCCTGAGGACATCGTCCGATTGACGCATGACGTGAGTCCGAATAGAGCGCCGATTTGCCGGAGGAGTCTCGATCACGGAAAGGTCTCGAATTCCGGACAAAGACAGATTGAGGGTTCGCGGTATTGGCGTCGCTGTCAAGGTGAGCACATCTACCTGTGCCTTATATTTCTTTATTCTCTCCTTGTGAGCAACACCGAACCGATGCTCCTCGTCAACGACGAGCAGTCCTAAGTCGCGGAATTGGATCTCCTTTCCGAGAAGCTTGTGGGTACCGACTATGAGGTCGATCTTGCCCTCACCAAGTTTTCTGATGACCTCCTTCTGGTCCGCCGGCCGCCGGAAGCGTGATAGTACGTCGACAACGATGGGATAGCCGTTGAAGCGTCGTGTAAAGGACTCATAGTGCTGCTGAGCCAACACGGTAGTGGGAACGAGAATCGCCACCTGTTTGCCGTCCATTATGGCTCTGAAAGCAGCGCGCATTGCCACTTCCGTCTTTCCGTAGCCCACGTCTCCACAAACGAGATGGTCCAGCGGTCTGTCAGAATCCATAGCCTCGAGAACATCCTGGATTGCTTTCGCCTGATCGGGTGTCTCTTCGAATTCGAAAGCAGCCTCAAATGCTGTGAAGGTTTCGTCTATGGGGGAGTAGGGCTTGCGCCTCGATAGCTGGCGTCTTGCGTAGATGTCCAGGAGTTCTTTGGCCATCTCCCGTATGGACTGCTTGACCCGAGCTTTGGTCTTCTCCCATCCTTTTCCGCCCAATCGATCGATACGCGGGGGGCCCTCCGACCCAGAAACGTACTTCTGAATGACCTGAAGACGCTCGACGGGATGGTAAAGGAGATCTCCGCCGGCAAACTCAATGACCATTACCTCCCCGGCTACTCCGTCAAATGTCTTTCGCATCAGGCCCCGAAAAATCCCGATACCATAGTTTTCGTGGACTACTGCTTCCCCTTCGACCAAATCGGTAAGGGACGAGATCAAGCTCCCCCGCGGCCGGATACGTGCGGGAGTCCTTACTCGCGAGCCGAAGATCTCTTCCTCCGTGATGATGATCTTTCCTGCTGCCGGCATGCGGAATCCTGCAGACAGGGGGCCGACATAGAGGCGAATTCCTGGAGTTGGTCCGGCTTCGAGATTGGACGGATCGAACGGAGATCCGAAGAAATGCACGTGCAGAGGGTACGGTTCCAGAAGCTTGAGAAGGCGGTTCGCCTGTCCTCGCGTGTGGCTCACAAGGAAGATCTCATTTCCTTCGTCCTGCCACTGGGTGAAACGACGCACCAGTCCCGCCATGCTCTCATCAAAGGCCTTGGATCGGAGCACCTCGGGTCTGATGTCCGAATTGTCATGGCATTGGACTCGAAATGCCTCGCGACCCGGTTCTTCGACCTCTAATTCGGAGACCTCCACAGTCCTCGCCTGCGAGAGCCTGGCGGTGAGCTCGTCTCGAGACAGATAGACCTCATGGGGATCGGGAACCGGGAGCTCGTCCGAGACCGCAGCCTCATAGCCCCTGAAAATTTCCTCCTCGAGATCTTCCAGGGATCCCGCGAGGACATCGGATTGAGGCAGAACCACGGCAGCGTCCGGAGGAATATATTCCAAGAGAGTTTCAAGCCGGCTGTAGAAGTAGGGAAGATAAACCTCCGCGCCAGAGAATCGCACCCGGTGTCGGAAATCATCGACCAGTCCCTGCCTCGTTCGTTTTTCAGAACCGCGTTCCAGGCAGGCATCCACGAGACGTTTCAAACCGCGATCCAGATCGCCTTCATTGTGAACCAGCATGTGAACCGGTCCGATGAGGAGCTCGGCCACATCTTCGCGGGACCGTTGGTTAGATGGCTCGAAAAAACGAATGGATTCTATCACGTCTCCCATCTGTTCTATCCGGACGGGGTATGGGTACAGCGGGGTGTAGACGTCAACTATGAATCCTCGAACAGAAAAATCACCTGCATCTTCCACGAGAGGGGTACGTGAGTAGCCGGCAGTGACGAGTCGCTCGATCAACTCTTCCCGATCGATAGAATCCCCCACCCTGAGAGAAAAACTGCGCTCCAATAGCGCGTGCCGAGGGATGATCTTCCGGATCAGGGAATCCAGCCCCACGCAGACAACTCGAGGGGGGGACTGCTCTGCCAGCCGATAGAGCAGAGCCATGCGAGCTACCCAGACTTCTGTGTCGAGCCCGCTGAAAGAATAGGGCACGGTATCCGTGCTGGGGTAGACGACGACCGAGTCGTGGAGAGGGTGCGAGTTTTCCTCGTCCTCGCCGAGAAAGAATTTCACATCCGCTGCCATTTTCGCGGCTGATTCGCCGTCAGGATGCACGCTCAGGATGAACCGTGCTCCGCGGCGAACTGCACCGGCCACCAGGAAAGCAGGGGCGGAGCCCCGGAGACCGAATATGCCTCCCCGGTTTCGGGAGCGAGCAAGGAACTGAACAGACTCTGAGAATGAAGTATGCGAAGCTCCGTAAAGTGGGGTACCTGTCATGAGCCTAAGTGATCGGCCTTTCATCAAACACTATTCCAAAATTATCACATGCCGCGTCCCAAGGAAAGGGCAGGGGAGCACCGAGACACGCTTCATGCCCATATCCTGAAGTGATCCCACAGATACGTTGACTTGCCGGTGCTGATCGGTTATCCATTGACGTCGACGGTTTTTCGATATCGAAGAGGTGAGTCAGTGGCCGAAAAGAAGATCTCTCGAAAGGAACTACTGAAAGAACCGGATGAATTCCTCACCGCAACCGGACAAACTATCCGCTTCATCCAGGATAATCCCCGCCTGGTTATTATGATTTCTGTGGCAGTCATTGTCTGCGCTGTCGCAGCGCTGGGCTACTATAGTTATCACCAGCATCGAGCCCGCGCGAGTCACGAGCTCTTGCGCGAAGCCCTGAGCCAATACGAGGTCCTTTTCCACAGCGAGAAGCCGGCGCCGCAGGAAAAGGTGGACGAGCTGCTCGCGCGATTCGATCACATTTCGGAAACTTACGGGTCTCTACTTGCTGGAGAGACGGCTCTGCTCTACTCCGGACACATCCTTTTCAAGAAGGGGGACCTTCAGGGAGCCCTCGATAAATATCAGAAAGTGGAATCGTCGAGGCTTGCGGATGAAGGGCTTCGAGAGCTTTTCTGGTATCATCTGGCCAAGACCCACCTGGCTCTTGGGAGCTACGAGAAGGCTCAGGCCCTTTTTGAGAAACTCTCCAAGGACACGGATTCTCCCTACCGGCGCGAGGCCGCTTCGAGCATCGCGCGAATTTACGAGCTCACTGATCGTCGAAAAGAAGCGGTCCAGGCCTACAAGCAATATCTAAAGATGTTTCCTGAGGCTCCAGATGCAGCGTTCGTCAAAGCCCGGATCGCCGATCTTTCCACGGAGGGATGATCCGAACCTGTTGCCCCACGAGGAGTCATCGCCGCACGATGATAACCTCCATCTCCGAAACCCACACGTCGAACGAGTCTTCCTGGACGTCAAGCAGGTAACGGCCCCGCTGTTCCTGGATTTCAGCGTCAAACGCGCTGAGCTCCAGGAGCTGATCCAGGATGCTCCTTACCTCGACGAATGACAGATCCTCCACAAACGTGATTGTGAAGACCTGATTGGCGTGGAGAAACGGTATGGACTCCACTCCTGAATCTGTAAGCTCCATGACTTGATCCTTTACGTAAGTTGCCGTTGGAGCAATCTATGCTGTTATCAGCTTTCCATAGCTTCTCTCGGCCTTGATGACAAGAAATCCTGTGCAGCGAATCAATTACTAAGAGATTAGTACGAAAGGGAGCGATCGTCAATGAGTGGCGAGCACCGAGCCGAAACGGCCTGAGATCAGAATAATTCTTGACACCTTGTGCAGGAGTCTGTATAACGCGGGCAATGGGGGGTTGTCTTTACTATTTATATGATGACATGCGGTGAAAGGAGGTTTGGAGTATGACTAAAGCTGATCTGGTTAGCCGGATTGCTGAAGATGCCGGAATTCCGAAGAAGTCGGCATCCAGCGCTCTGGACTCAGTGGTCAAAGCAGTACAGGATGTGCTGAGATCTGGTGGCAAGATCCGAATAACGGATCTTGGGAGCTTCAGTGTTGTAACACGTCAGGCCAGACAAGGTGTTAACCCCAGGACTGGCAAACCCCTGGAAATTCCTGCGACAAATGCCCCGAAATTCACGCCGGCAAAGGCCTTAAAGGACGCAGTAAGAAAGTAGATTACGATCCGCAACCACGCTGAAAACCGCTGGCTCTCTACCAAACTTTGTTTAGGGGGGCATGGGACGAATATCTCACACCCAGACACTTTACATCCCCACGTTGGTAGTCTTGTTGCAAGCCCTGCACTGGAAGCGGCCAGTTCATTATCCTTGGGAGCCGTCTCACCGCACACCCTTGTGCTGTTTGGATAACGCCAAAGAGACCGAGATCTCCATTCGCGGAGGTCTCAGTCTCTTTGGTTTGGGCCGTCAATTGCACCGGGACATCATTGTCCGGGCTTTACGCCCGGTTCCGGATTCCGTCAAAGGGGCACCATGCCCCCTGCTCTCCATCCGTTTAGGCATGCCGTCGCAGGACAGCTCTCATGCCGCCAGCTTCGATCGTAGATAATTGGACTTGAGTTTCTCAAGGGCAGCGCGCTCGATCTGACGAGCTCGTTCCCTGGTGATACCGAAATGTCTCCCCAATTCCTTGAGGGTTACCGGCTCGTCCGAGAGAACCCGCTTTTCGAGAATATATTTTTCGCGCTGGGTCAGGGTTTTCATGGCTTCTCGGACCCATTTTTCCAGATCAAGTTGCTCTTGCAGGTTGCCGAGGACTTCCTCCTGATTAGGAGCATCATCTCGAAGTGTGTCTGAGAACGAGTCACGAGAACGCTCACCTACTGCGTCGTCGAGAGAAAGATCGTGAGCTTTGAGCCGGGCCGCCATGTCGATCACTTCGTCCGAAGTTACACTAATCTTGTTGGCAAGGTTAGCGACGTTTTCCATATGCTCGTCCACGTCCCTAAACTCCGGAAGATCCGATATCCTGTAGAATAGCTTCCTCTGCGCCTGGGTCGTACCGATTTTCACCAGCGACCACGATCGGATAATAAAATTTTGTATGTACGCCTTGATCCACCAGATGGCATAGGATATGAGTCGATATCCTCGGTCAGGGTCGAAACGACGAACCGCTTTCATGAGCCCGATGTTTCCCTCTTGGATAAGGTCCATCAGCTTCACACCGTAATTCTTATAGCGGAGGGCCACCTTTATGACGAACCGGAGATTGGACGTCACGAGCGTCTGAGCCGCGTCCGCATCGTCGTACTCCCTGTATCGTCGTGCAAGTACATTCTCTTCCTCTCTACTCAAAACAGGATAATGTTCAATTTGTTCGAGGTAAATCCTCAGTCCGTCCGTTTCCATGGGGTAGTTCATAGCATTCCTCCGTCCTTTTCCTCCACGCTGCAGCAATCTATTCCTCGCCAAATTGGATGCACGGCAAAAAGAAAAGTTTCATCGAGATCCATGGCCCTGAGAAGGCAGATACCAATTTCTGGATCTGAGATCCATGTTGGTGGTAAATTGGTGGTTCCCCGAGGGCAGAAGGCTTCAATACGGGACAACGCGAGAGCCGGTGAGGACCAATCACCCCCGGGACTGGGGCCATCAGATGCAGCGATCTCACCCGCTTTTCCGTGCGACGCTGGCTACGGCAATTGCAGCGGGCATTTGCACAAAATTGGACCAATGAGTGGAGAAAATGTTTCTAGAAAAATTGTGGGTTCGTTTACGCGGAGAGCTTATCGCCTTCAGAGATGACATGAGAAGCGAGAAAGATCTTCGTGAAAAGGCCGAAGCACTGTTGGAGCGGGTCGAGAAACGCTTGAGCGGAGTCTCGCGAGAGGGCGACGAGCGATCCGAGGCCAGATCGGAGGTTCAAGAGCCTGACATCCAGTCTCTGCACCAGATTCAGGGTGAATGGGAAGAACTGCGAAGCCGTCGCGAGCGTAAACATGATCACTCCGAAGAGGCAGAGCCTCCTCCACCCAATCCTCGAAGACTTGGCTGACTCGGAAACAAATCAAGATATACTGCCGCGCACATCCAATTCGTGGCATTCATTGCAGTTGAAAGCCAATGAGCCTTCGGTGGACAAGTGGTCATGATGGAGGTCGAGATTTCCCATGAGTGCCAGTGGAGCTCCTGGCTTGTGGCCAACAAGATAGTGGAACACGGCCGGTGCCTTCACGCTGTCGTTAATGACTCGATTTGCGAATCAGGTTCCGACACAATCCTAATGCGCTCCAGAGGAGTCGATCCCGCCACGCGCAGCTCACAGCCGGACCGAACCAGAGCTCTTGCCGTGTTAGCTCTCGTTCGGTCGTGCCGCGAGTATTATCTTCCGCGCTGAAGGGATTCTTTCGGGTCTTTCTCAGCGACAAAAAATCCCCGGATGCTACTCTTGCGGCTCCTCTGAGACTGATTCCTGCTCCGCCTGTGCTTTGCCCGCTTCTTCTGCCGCTGCTTCAAACTCCTTGATACCACGAGAGAGCTCTTCAAGGCGTTGATCCACCAAGAAGTTGATGGTCCCCTCCGGATATTGCCCTTCCTCGTCCCGTTCTCCAGCCGCTACCCCGGTGAGGATTTCGATTCCCTGGTCCACGTGCGATATTGCCCACACGTGAAACTGCCCTTCTTTCACGGCTTCGATGACCTCGGGATCCAGTACCAGATCACCCAGATTGGCGGTCGGAATCATGACACCCTGCCGCCCCGTCAACCCGAGACTCTTGCAGACCTTGTAGAAGCCCTCGATCTTCTGGTTCACTCCCCCAATGGGCTGAATGTCACCATGTTGGTTGACGCTTCCTGTTACCGCTATTCCTTGGTCGATGGGTTTGCCCGAAAGCGAGCTCAGGAGTCCGTAAAGTTCGGCAGAGGAAGCGGAGTCCCCATCTACCCCGCTGTATGATTGCTCGAAAGTGATGCTGGCGGTCAGGTTGAGGGGCTTCTGCTGGGCGAAGCGGTCCCGCAAGAAGCCGGAAAGAATGAGAACGCCTTTGTCAAAGGTGTGACCGGAGAGCTCGGCTTCCTTCTCGATATTGATTATTCCGGACCTCCCCATGCTCGTCTTGACTGTTATACGGGACGGCCGTCCAAAGGAAAACTCCGGAAACGAGTACACGCTCAAGCCGTTGATCTGCCCGACGCGGCTTCCATCCGTGTCGATCATGAGGACGCCGTCTTCGATCATCTCGTGAATCTTGTCCTCGATCATGTTTACCCGTTTAATCCTGTCGGAGTTCGCTTCCTCGACGTGCCGGCGCATAATGGCCTGGGCACCGGCTTCCCTGGCCTTTACATCTGACTCCCGCACCAAGTCGGCCACCCGTTCGAATTGCGTTGTGATTTTCTTCTTTCTTCCGGCCCATCGGATTGCCAACCGGGCAATGGCCTGAAGTCCGGAGTCATCACAGGGGAGCAGACCTTCCTCGGAAGCCACGCGAGCCACGAATCCGGCTAGTTTCTCTATGTTCTCCTCCGAGCTCGGCATGGTGTAATCGAAGTCGGCTTTGATCTTGAAGACTTTCCTGAAATCTTCATCGTACCAGTGGAGCAGCTCGTAAATCTCCGGGTCGCCGACAATAATGACCTTGAGATTGATCGGAATCTTTTCCGGCTTCAGGGCCGATATGAAGAGGAATCCGAACGGATCCTGCTGGATTTCCAACGACTCGTAGCGCAAGCTTCTCTTGAGCGTTGGCCAAGCACCCGGCTCTATGAGGAAATCACGCGCGTTAAGGACCAGATAGCCGCCGTTGGCCTGTAGGAAGCTGCCGGGCTTTATGTGGCGAAAGTCAGATGCCCACATCCCTTGGCGGTCCATTACACGTTCCACGGACCCGAAAAGGTTGCGGAATGTCGGCGTGGTCTCGATCACTACCGGCGGCTTCGTTGCTGCGGAGTTGTCCACAAGCAGATTGACCTCGTAGTCCTTGAGCTGCGAGTAGTCTGGAGGGACCATCATCGGCTGACCGCCTTCTCCCGCGGGACCGGGTGGGGTCGTAATAAGCCTGGGTCGGAATCTATCCAGATGATTCACTACGTCGGCCCGCACTTCATCCAGGTAGATCTGCACGGACTCGTTGTCTGCGTAGGCCTCACGAATCGAGCTCAGGAGATCGTTGAGCAGTGGTTCTATCCAATTTTTTGCAAGATTCTCCAGATCTTCCTGTATGGTCTTGTCTATGTCCCGGGCGGCCTTGAAGATCTTTTCCATCTCCTGGGAAAGCTCTTTATACTTCGCCTTGATCCTCTCCAGCTCTTCCGCGGAGAATTTTCCTTCTTCTACCAGCGCCTCGAGCTGGTCAATCTTCATCGGGTTTCCGACCACCACTGGCGCCAGGTCCGGCCGAGTGAACGGTCCGACTTGCACCTGGACCATCATGAAATTCTCTGACTGGACCTTCTGCTCGAAATTCTTGAACAGGGCCTTTTGGGACCCCATGTGGCGGTTGACGATCTCGTTTCGAGCGGCCTGGAATTCTTCGCTCTCGAAAATGGCGGGCACTTTTTTCTTGAGTGAAGTGACTAGCTCCGCCATGTCCCCCTTGAAGCTGATGCCTTTGCCGGCCTCGAACATAAGGAGCCGCGGCTGATCCGGAGCCTTAAAATTATTGACGTAACAAATGTCCGGAGGTATGGGGCCTCCAACATTGTACTCCTCGAGAAGCTTCTTGACCGTGGCCATTCGTCCCGTGCCATTCATGCCGGCCACGAAAATGTTGTAGCCCTTGCTCTTAATGGCCAGCCCCCGGCGGATTGCCTTTACCGCTCGATCCTGGCCGATAATCTGCTCCTGAGGCTCTATTGAAGCGGTCGTGCCTTCGATAATTCCTCTGGCAGGAGGCCTCCATGTCAAATCTTCCCATGATACTTCGCATCTTTTTTTCAAATCGTTCATGATCCATCTTCCTGTAAAAAAAGCAGTTGAGCCTTCTATGATATTCAATCGTCACCCGCGGGTGAGAAATCCCTCGGCGGGGCCTGTCGGCCCCTGAGGCTCCATCGCGAGTCCGGTCTCGACGATGCTGCCCAAGAAACGAAAGAATAAAGATTTCCTCAAAGTTTCAACAGATCTTTTATATCTGCTTTGCTCCATGGATAATACGGGTCCTTTGCCTCCCAAAGCATGTCGAGAATCTCCGCCTCTTCCAACACACCCTTTTTGTGAAGCAGCTTGAGCACTTCGACCATGAGTTTCCCTACACTGAATCCCATGTACGTTTCTTCCATATCATGCCCTCTGACGCCAAATTCTCCTATGGATTGAAGCTCTGAGCCTGTCTCATAAATTCCCGCAGTACCGCCAGCTCATCAGCCTGCATGTCAATGAAGCTGACCCCCACCACAAAGTTCTGCCCTATGGACGTGTGCCGGCGCTCGTACCATTCCACTTGTCCAAGGACCTCGATCTCCCCGAGCTTCTTGCCTAGATCCAGTTTTATCTCCAGAGAATTTCGCCCGAACGTGGATTCAGTAAACGAAAGGTGAAATCCCCCTTGATCCATTGAATCCGTTTCAAATGTCAGCCCGGTGAGATTCATGTTGATGGTGTTTGCCTTCTGTTCTGCGGACCGCAGAGACGAATCCCCTCCGTGAACGATAACGTACCTGAAAGGCACTCGCACGTCTACCGTGCTTCCCGCATACGCACGCGCGTCTTTCCTGTCACTCATGGTTCCACCCACTCTTGACCACAGACCAATGATCGATTGGAGCTACTGTTGAAACAGCGGCCCTCCATTCTTAGCTTTGAGGAGCCCATCACACCCGCTAGTGCTCTTCGCGATCGAAGGCATCGCTCTGTTATGGGAGCGCTCCTGCCCGGGATGGCTCAAGAAGCTCCCCTTTGGAAGCGCCGAATAATATTCTGTCTATCATCTCCACCATTACATGCCCTATCAGCAAATGGACCTCCTGAATCCGAGGAGTCGGTCCTCCAGCGACGACGAAATAGTAACGACACTCCCGCTGCATGGAGCTTCCATCCGGACCTCCGAGACCTATGGTCATCAGCCCCATGTCCCGAGCAACCCTCAGTGCTCTGATGACGTTAAGCGATTCTCCGGAGGTGCTTATACCCAAGGCTACGTCTCCCTGATGCCCCAAGGCCTTAATCTGTTTCTCAAAGACGGATTCGTAGCTGAAGTCGTTGGCAATGGCCGTCAGGACTGAGGTGTCCGTCGTCAGTGCGACTGCAGGCAGCGGAGGTCGATCAATCAAGTAACGGTTGACAAATTCTGCCGCGATGTGCTGGGCGTCAGCCGCGGATCCCCCGTTTCCGAACAGAAGAATTTTGTTTCCTCGTCCAAGTGCTCCCGCTACCGTCTGAATCGCCTGATCCAGAACATCCAGTTGTCCTTGAACAAAGTCCTCCTTGAGTCTGATGCTTTGCTTGAAGATCTCAAGGATGTCGTTTTTCACCTTGGGGCTCCTCTCTCTCACGGGAACGCGCACCTCCGCAATAGTGATTCTCTTTATCATATTAACCATGAATTATGAAAGGTGAATCTAGGACGCTGGGTAACCATTCGGTCACTCGGGAGGAAAATGCAGTACCAGACACCGGACTGTTCCGAGCCCACAGACCTGCTCAATCGCTGCAACCGATGGAAAGAGACTAAGACGCCGTCCTTCTCCTCGTGGCGACACGGTCAGTCAAACGTCCGTTCAACGAAATGCAACGCTTGAGACGGCAGCGCTCCTCCCGTGTGTCGCGGGATCTGCCCGCAGGTGTGAACGGACACCAACCCCGGAGCTCGCCCATACGCGGTACAGACTTATCGTCTGGGGCTGGCCGGCCAGACAACTGTCAACACGTGCGCTCCACGCGTGAAAAAATGACTGGCTTCCAATGCCCCATGCTTGATACAGTGGGAGGGGAACGTACGCGATGCAAGTCGTTCGAAGTCTGAATTCGAGGCTAGCCTGACGGCAGGCAGGACTGAGACATTCTTTTTTCCCACTCAAGCCCGTGCTGAGAGCTGAGAGAATCACCTCATCGCTGTTCCTCCGCGGAGACGGCTCTCGGGACGAAGTCGTATTCCCGTGCGAGCCATGCGTGCAGACGGAGTCAGGTCAAAAGATTTTATGAAGCTGCAAAAGAACGATGTTATAGATTTCTATGATGGCCGCCGGATCGGATGCGGGGTAGTGCTTGAAGTCAATGATCGGCGGTTGCGACTCCTGACGGAGCAAGGGAAGGAAGTCTCGATTTCGTCCAATCGCGTGCTCACTTCAGGGCCAATGCCGAGCTTTCCGGTCAGTGGTTCCCGAGACGAGCAGGTAAATGTGCTCCGCGAGATCTTCAACCGCAGAGAGCACATCAAAGAGTCGATAGACCTAGCAGAGCTTTGGGAAGTGGTAGGATCGGAGACGAGAAAGATCGAGGCTCAGGACTTGAGCGAGCTTCTGTTCGGCAGGAATCAAGACCTGGACCACCTGTCCGCATTGCTCAGGGCCGTTTTCGAAGACAGAATCTATTTCAAGATTCGGCCCGATGGCATAGAGGTTCCGACTCAGGAAAGAATTGAACAGGCCTTCATTCAACGCGACAAAGAGCTGGCTCGTGCGCAACTGATTTCCCGTTCCGCTGAGCTTCTCAGACGCCTGAAAAGCGGCCTCGACGTGAAGCCGGAAGATGCTCCGGAAGGCTTGATCTCGATGCTGGAAGAGGCAGCATTGTCCGGCAGCGACTGGAAAACGTTTAAGTCGGTCCGAGAGATTTTTTCGGAAGCAGGGCTTCCTCCTGACTGGAATCCGTTCAATGTCCTGGTGAGACTAGGTGTTTGGTCTGAGCACGAAAACCTCAAGCTGAGGGCCGAACGTATCCCGATAGAATTTTCTCCAGAGGCCATAGCGGAGGCGACCGACCAGGCCTCGAAACCACTCCCGGAACCGCAAGCAGATCTCACCCACCTCGACGCGATCACGATTGACGCTGTGACCACTCGGGATGTGGACGACGCTCTCTCGATCACCAGGGACGGTCCGGATCTGACCGTTGGCATTCACATAACTGACGTGGCACATTACGTCGAGCAAGATTCCCTGCTGGACCGTGAGATTCGGGAGCGGGCCACTTCCATCTACCTGCCGGACATGACAATCCCGATGCTGCCTGCCATCCTGTCCGAGGATGCGGCCAGCCTGATAGCGGGGAAGCTTCGTCCTGCCGTAAGCGTGATAGCAACCTTCGGTCCGGATCTCGACCTGAAGCACCATACGATCGTTTGTTCCAGAATCGAGATTCGGGAAAGACTGTCTTACGAGGAGGTCGACGAGCGGGTGGGCATGAAGGGGGCTCCCGAGGCTCTCATGTTTGAAGTCGCTGAAGCGCTGCGGAAGAAACGGATCGAGGCGGGAGCCCTCATCTTCAAGGATCCTGAGATATCTGTGCATCTGTCGGAGAACGGCGACATCGAAGTGACCAGAAGAGATCGTGAATCCCCCTCCCAAATTGTTGTTTCTGAATTGATGATTCTGGCGAATCACCTCTTTGCCACGTTCCTCAAGGAGAAAGGCATCCCCGGAATTTTCAGGAGCCAACCCCCTCCCCTCGAGAAGATAGCCCTGGGCGACGAGGACGATCCGGTTCTGTCCTATCGAGCCAGGCGAGCTATGGCCAGAGGAGAGCTGAGCACGCGGCCGGCTCCCCATGCTACGCTGGGGCTTAGTGCATACACGACCGCGACGTCGCCACTCAGGCGGTACGTCGATCTCATCATTCAGCGCCAGATCAAGGCCGTGCTCATGGGTGCCCCCCCTCCCGTAGACGAGAAGCAAATGGAAGCTATTCTCTCGGAGATCTCGTTCCGACTGGAACGGGCATCACTGATGGAAAGGGAGCGGCAACGCTATTTCTTGCTGCGCTACTTGGAGAGCAGGAAGACACAGCCCTTTGAAGCAGTGGTCCTGTACCATTTTCCCAGATTTTATCTCGTGCAGATAACCGAATTGGGATTCAATGTGGCCCTGGGCAACACGGTCGGGGGGTCGCTCCGGCCGTATGACCGCGTTATAATAAGGATCGAGAAAATAGATCCTCGTGAAGACAAGTTGACAGTCTCCTTGGGACGAGCTCTCTGAACCATGACCGCAGAAAAGATTTCCATACGCATAGTGCCAACCCCAGCCACGCAGGACATCTCCTCCGATCAGGTAGCTCGACTGAGCCGTCTGACAAAACTGTCATCGGAGCGTGTGAGAGATAGAGTCTCCAGAGGCAAGAGCATAATCATTGTAACGAACAACCACCCCAAAGTTCAGGATGTGGTCAAGCTTATCAAGTCCATGGGATTCTCCGTAGCCATAGGTCCCGCGCCTATTCGGAAGCTTTCGAGCCATGATAGTGCCCGCCGTCAGAAGCCTCGATCAATCGAGGGAGACGAATGGAGCGTGGGCGATATCATCGAGAACCTCTATGAGGTCGTAGATATCAAGCAAGGCGGCATGGGGGCTGTGTACGTAGTTCGTCACAGACGTTGGAATTCCATGATGGCCATTAAATCCCTCCTTCGAAGGCTGCGAAAAAATGATGAGGACCGCGCACTTTTCGTCAAGGAAGCCGAGACATGGATAGATATCGGATTTCATCCAAATATCGCAGCTTGCTTTTATGTCCGCAATATTGCGGACAGTCCGCGAATATTCATTGAGTATGTCGATGGAGGCGCGCTCAATGAATGGCTGAATCGCAGGCAGGTGGGATGGGGCCTCGTGCTCGATCTCATGATCCAGGTGAGCGATGGATTGCACCACGCTCACAGCAAGGGACTCGTTCACAGGGATGTGAAGCCGGGGAATTGCATGATCACGAAGGACGGTATCTTGAAGGTCACGGATTTCGGCCTCACGAAACGCCGTCAAATGCCCGGCTCTGAGTCGTCGACAGACTCGCGTGGCGTAGACAGTACAACAATAGAGCGTGAGTCGATCACCGCGGCCGGAATGGGGACTCCCGGATATATGGCTCCGGAAATGTGGATACCGTGTGCGGAAGTAGGGCCGGCAGCCGACATTTATGCGTTCGGGGTGATGTTCTTCGAGCTATGCTGCGGGCGAAAACCATTTGTTATCAAGCCGGGAGAGAGACGGGACAAGCTGGCTCTGGCCCATGTCAAGAAGCCACCCCCTCGGCCGCGATCTCTGCGCCCCGATCTCTCTGGAGCCATAGAAGAAATCATTCTCAAGTGTCTGAACAAGAGCCCGGGGGACCGCTACGCCTCTTTCAGGGAGATCAGGAGTGCTTTGGAAGCCGCATACGAGGAGATCCTCAAACGCCCCTTCACTCGCGAGCCCCCTGATGAGGTGAAACTCCTCTCTGACGCGTTGAACAACCGGGCAGTTTCACTGATGGACCTCAACCATCGGGAAGAAGCAGTCATGGCGCTCAAGAAGGCGCTGGAGGCCGACCCTCATCATCCCGAAGCCGTCTACAACATGGGTATCATCGAGTGGCAGGAATCGGGCAATCCAGACTGGGAGGTTGTCGTCAAGCTCGAGGAGGTCGTTAAGACTCCCGAGTACGTGGGGCGAGGATCAGAGCTCCTGGCCCGCTGCTTGCTCACTCTGGGAGATGCGGACCGCGCATTGAAGGCATGCGAGCATGCTTCTTCAGCCGATTCAGAGAATGGGGGGGGATCCAAGTCGTATGCAATCGCGCTCATCGGAGTCGGAAGAAGCAGTGGAGCTATCGATCAGCTCGAGAGGTACCTTGATCGGTTTCCTACCGACGATGAAGCCAGAGGGTGGCTCGTCGCAGCGCTCGCGGACCAGGGTAGGGGAGCGGAGGCGCTATCCTGGTTGGAATCTCTACCGAAGAGCTCGGAGCTTTTCGGCCTCACGATAGACGAGATCCGGAGTTCGTTCGTCTTTTCCGGACTCTCTGAAAAAGTGGTCCTCGAAGGCCATACGGGATGGGTCATGTGTCTCGCCCATTTCCCACAATCCGAACAGCTCATCAGCGTTGGCCGCGACCGGGCTATCAAGATATGGGACATGGCTACAGGAAGCACGCTCAAGAGCCTGACTGTAGTCGGAGAGCCTCCTTCCCGTCTCTGGGTATCACCTGATGAAAGACTCCTGGCTCTTGCGGAGCATCGGGAGGGAGCCCCCGTCAGGATACTGGATCTAGAATCGGGTCGCTTCGTCGGACACCTGCACGCCCAGGAAGGGCGCGTCACCGATGTGGCCTTCTCCCCTGACGGAAAACACATCCTCACCGTGGTGGCAAAAGGGTTTGCCCGTCTGTGGGAGACGAGCGGCTTCAAGGCGGAGGCGAATTTCAGGATTCCGAGTCACTCTGCAGCGGCCATCGTGTCTGCCGAGCCGGACAAGCTTGACCTCATGATTGCTAGTCTGGATCGGACCGTGAAGCGTGTTTTTCTCCAGGACATGAATACGCAGGTTTTCGATCGCGAGCACACGGAGATCATAACCGGCCTGAATGCTTGGAAAGGAGGGAACCGTCTTATCACGTGGGGGAAGGACAGACAGGTCCTTGTCTGGGACGGTGAAGCAGGAGTAGTGGTCAGCCGGCTGAAAGCACATCAGGAGCAAGTCACCGAAGCCGCCGTGAATCCCGTGAAGAATCTTGTCGCGAGCTACGATCCCAAGTCTGGCATCAAAGTCTGGGATGCTGCCCATGGTTTCGTGCTTCGCACTTTCCCTGGCGGTGACAGCGAAGTCCATGGTCTCGCTTTTTCGTCCGACGGCCAAACTCTGTTCGCTGGGGGAAGAGATATGGTGGTGCGTGGCTGGGACGTACGGGGGAGACCGATGGTCCCGGATCTTGCACTGGCCAAGATCAGAGCAGTCAAGAAGCAAATGAAATCCGACCGGAAGTTCAACGTCATGATCCAGGCCGCCACGAAGGCTGTGAAGAGAGGGGCCTATGCCATGGCGTACACTTTGCTCCGCGACGCACAGACCTTGCCGGGGTACGAGAGGTCAGAAGTCGCTCTGGAATTGCTGTGGCGCATGCGGGAGCGGGGAGTGCGTTTGGGGCTTCTCGGAGGCTGGAAGCGCAAATCTCTGGAGACACCGTCCGCTGTTATGGATGCCCGGTTCTCACCTTCCGGTATCAACTTCGTGACAGCACATTCTGACCACCTCATCAGGATGTGGAGCACCAAGACCGGTGAGTGTTTGAAAGCGCTGGCCGGGCACACCAATCTTGTGGCGTGCCTCGAGTTGTCCGCCAATGGCCGCGAGGCAATAACAGGCGGCGACGATCGCACAGTTCGATTGTGGGATCTGCACTCGGGCCGCAACATCAACATCCTAAAGGGACACTCCCAAAGCGTGAGCTGTGTAGCGTATTCGCGGGATGGGAACATGGCTCTTTCGGGGTCATGGGACACGACTATTCGGGTTTGGCGATTGCCGGAGGGAGTTCTTGTCCGCACCCTGAAGGGGCACGAAGACCGTGTAACGGCGGCTGTTTTCGTCAATGACTCCGAGCACCTGGTCTCGGCCGGATTCGAGGGCATCATAAAGATGTGGGATGTCTCCTCTGGACGGGTGCTCCGGGAGCTCAGAGGACACAAGGATCGTGTTACGTGCATGACGGCCTCCAGCAGGGGAAACCTTCTTCTCTCGGGGTCTGACGACGGATGCGTGAGAGTCTGGGATATGCGCACAGGGTCCTGCGTGAGGACCGTCCGCGTCTCGGAATCCGGCGTCAAGGCTGTGGCATGGTCGCCCGACCAGAAGTTTTTTGCTACCGGAACAGATGATGCTGTGGTCGGAATGTGGGGCATTGCTAAGGGAAAGTGCTACAGGGAATTCCGGGGGCACTCTCGAGAGATCACAGCGGTCCAATTCTCTTCCAATCAGCGATTCCTACTCAGCGCTTCGTCTGATGGATTTGTCATGATATGGGAGCTCGACTGGCATTGGAAATTTGACGGAGGAAAAGGATCCCAGGCGGTGGAAGAGAAGTCATGATGAGTGGGAGAAAAGAACCCTGGTATAAAATAGCCATACGCAGAGTTCGTTCGATTCATGGAACGTCAACTGCCAATATTCTCCGAGGACCATAATAGGTATTCGATGCAGACGATAGGTTATCACAAGAATTCATGGAATTTGGCACGAATTGAGAAAGATCTGGAGAGCATCCTGAGGTCGCGATATAAGGTGGTCCTTTCCGGAAGAGGATTGGTCACCGCCGCGGTTCTGGTCCCCTTGCTCGCTAAAGAGGGCGAAGCTCACGTCCTTCTGACGAAGAGATCGGATCAGGTGGAGCACCACAAGGGGGAGATCTCGTTCCCGGGAGGCAAGTTGGATCCTACCGACCGAGACCTGCAGGCCTGCGCACTGAGAGAGACTGAAGAGGAGATAGGCGTGGCTCCCAGCGATGTGCGCATCGTGGGAGAACTGGACGACTTCTATACGGTGGCCACTCATTTCCACGTAGTACCCTTCGTAGGCATAATTCCATACCCTTACCACTTTCGACCCAGCTCCCGCGAGATCGCAAGCCTGCTCAATGTGCCTCTGCGCATCTTTTTCGAGCCTCATCGGCGACGGGAAGAAATCTGGACTTTCCACGGCCAGAGCGTCGAAGTCGTATCGTACTTGTGGGAAGGGCACAACATCTGGGGGGCTACGGCCAGGATCCTCAAACATCTCGCAGAAGTCCTTGCGAATGGAAGGCCCGTGACGGAGGTTGGTCCCTCAAATGCCCAATACCCTTGAACAGGGGGATATTGGAGGATTGCCAGAGACTTGCCCGTCCAAGGGCTTTTGGGGGACACCATGAGCAATGCAGAAGACGCGCCGGACGCCCTTCATGACTTCCCGGAGGACTTTCGAGAATGCATCAGGTTTCACCGGCATACCTGTCCAGGACTCGCCATTGGATACGCAGCAGCTAAAATAGGAGCGGAGGCCCTTGGAGCAGCCCCTTCCCAAGACGAAGAATTGGTGGCCGTGGTCGAGAATGATTCATGCGCGGTGGACGCAGTCCAGGTGCTGCTCGGATGTACCTTCGGAAAGGGCAATCTGGTGTTTCGAGACTGGGGAAAACAAGTGTTTACATTTGTGGATCGAACTAACCTGAAAGCCGTTCGCGTTTCTTTTGTCGGCGAGGTACCCTTCAGAAGAGAACGCCGTGAATTGCGAGACTCGATGCGTGTGCGCGGCGCCACCCCTGACGATGAGCTGCAGTTGGAAAGGCTCAAGCATCGAGCAATAGCCGAGATCATCTCCGATCCTGGGCGCTTCTTCACGGTCCGAGAGATCCCGTGTGAGCTTCCGCCGAGGACAACCGTTGTGAAAACGAGTACATGTTCTGTGTGCGCCGAAGAGGTCGTGGTCCAGAAGCTTGTAGAACGGGCCGGCCGGAAGATCTGCAAGGAATGCGAGATGCGTGCAGGCCTGGCGCGGCAATGACCGGCAGGAGCTGTGCCGCTGAGAGAATCGTCTTTGTGGAGTCAGTTGTGACGAGCTTAGAATAAGGAACAGAGAAAATGAAGATTGGAGATCAGTTGTACGCGTACCTCTGGCAAGACACCAGGGAGAACAATTGCAACAGTGTTTTCATCGATGGGCAAGTACCTTTGCTGATCGATCCGGGACATCTCCGCCGCGTCAATACGCTTTTCGGGAGAATCGCCCGCGACGGGATAGACCCGGCACGCATCAAGGCCGTCATATGCACACACGGACATCCCGATCATATTGAAGGAACCTTGGCCTTTCGAGATGCCGGTGTCAAGATAGGTATCTCCCAGCGGGAGGAAAGGTTTGTTGAAGATGTGGGCCGCCCCATGTACCTCCAGATGGGGGCAACGATGCCGGATTACCGCGTCGATTTCTACCTGGAAGAGGGAGACCTCACGATCGGACGGCACGAGCTCCAGGTCTTGATGACCCCAGGTCACAGTCCGGGAAGCATTTCGCTTTACTGGCCTCGGCACAAAGTGCTCATAACAGGCGATGTGGTCTTCATGCAGAGCGTCGGACGGTCGGATCTTCCCGGAGGTGATCCCAACATACTGAAAGAAAGCATAGAGCGGCTGTCAAAGCTTCCGGTTGAGCTCCTTATTCCGGGCCACGGTCCGCTCGTGCAAGGATCTGCGCGCGTCCGGAGCAACTTTGACTACGTGAAGAAGATGTTCTTCAACGCACGGTAGCGTGTTCAAAAATTCGGCAGGCCAGCCGGTATTTTGAACTTCCTGTCGTCTAATCATTTCAATGCGATAGTAAAAACCATCTTTGGGTGTGCAAAAATTTTGACAAATATCTGCTTTCAGGCTAGCGGGTCGACAGGAGGAATAAGAGGCGATGATGGGGCCAAGCCCTTGACATGTAAGATGAAGATGGCATTATTCCCGTTGAGCCGTTTCCGTGGCACAGAGTTTGCTCACGTTCTTGGTCAGACAACAATCTATTCCTCCTACGCCAACTGCTTTTGTCAGTTGGTTTTTTTTTAGGAGTATGCGGGTACCGCAAGGCAAGCCCATGGATGGTTCGAAGAAATGCGCAGCACTGAGGGTCGCCGCCCTCGTGGCGCACCTGTGCGCTTGGGCACTTCTCTGGGCTGCTTCGGAAGCTGCCTGTGCGGATCGGCCAGAGAAGATCCTGGTGCTGCCATTCAGGGTCCTTTCGGGGCAGGACGAATCGGAGCTCCAATCGTTCAGCCAGCATGCAGAGAGTCGTATTAGGGCGGCGATCGGCAATCTCGGTGGCCATTTCACCATTCAAGATGAGTACAGCACAGGGAAGCTCATAGAGGAGAAGGGACTGCCGCTACGTGAGGAAGAAGTTCGGGAGCTCGCCCAACGGACCGACGCGGATCTGGTCGTGTACGGGTTCCTGGCCTACGAGGCATCTCAGTACCATTTGAAAGGGATAATGTGGGACCTTCGGGAGAAGCGTCCCAGCGTGTCTACCGACCTGAAGGTTAACAACATTCATGGCCTGCCAGGTGTGCTCCAAGTCTTCATCCAGTCTCTGACCACCCGGCTCCATGGGAGTCCGAGGCTTCAACTCTACAAGACAGAGCCCGAGGGAAGCGAGGAGCTCGGAAGATCGAGCAGGCCTCCGACCCTGGTCGATTTGCCCAGGAGCTTTGGACCGTGGAGGAGCCCGGAAATAAGCGGAGCGCTCTCATCGGTGGATGTGGGCGACATCGATGGGGACGGAAAGAACGAAACGGTATTTCTCCAGGCCGCAGAGATCAGTATCACCAGATTCGACAAGGGCAGCCTGAGAACCCTCACCCAGTACTCCGAGTCCCCAGCCGGATATTTGAACGTGGAAGTGTGGGACCTTGACGGCGATGGAGTATCCGAGCTGCTCTTGACCTACCAGACCCCGACCGGTCTTGAGTCCGCAATTGCCCGGTACGTGAACCGAAACTTTGAGGTGTCTCAAAAGGTTCCCCATGTCATACTCCGCGTCATCGCCGACCCGCGGGATTCCACCAAGAACATCATGGTGGGGCAGGCGACCGACAAGGAGGACATGTTTAACGGCCAGATGCTGACGTACCGTTTTGAAGGGGGAAAGATCGTCGAGGGAGGAACGATCCAACTGCCGCCCGGCACGTTCCTGCTTTCTTATGTGTCGGGCTGGTTGGGCAAACCGAAGGAGTTCTTGCAGGTGGTCTTGAATCAGGATCAACGCCTGATGGTCTTTGACGCGGAAAACCGATTGCTGGGAGGGGTTCCGGACCGGATCTACGGGCTGAACAGGCGGATCAGCATCCCTGGGTCCAAAAAAAAGGGGACCCTGGCACTGCCTGGTCGAATGCTGATTGCAGACACCGACGGAGATGGAGAGTACGAGCTACTGGTCATCAAACAGCGGGATCGCACCAGCATGATCCAAGGGCTTTCCTGGAATGATAACAACCTGACGGACAAGTGGAAGACCGTTCCGACTCAGGGAATCATTTCTGATTTTCGCATTCGAGACTTCAAGAATGAGGGTATTCGCTCTCTCGTCATTCTGCTCGTCAAGACCGATCCACTGACTCTCCTGACCGGTCCCCGCAGTGTAGTCTATGCTTACGATATGGTGCCATAACACGCTTCGGGACTTGCGGGCTCCCTCACTTATGTCCACTCGAAAAATCGGTGGCCTGCGCGATCAATCCTTGGTGCAATGCGTGCAGCGCTGCCGGGCACCGATTGAATAGTGGCTGCATATAATGATGTCCGTTTCTCCCGTCCGGCAAAGATCGGCTTGACGCCCCATCACGTCTTGCAGCTTTTCTTCCCACCCAAAACAAGATGAGCCCCTCGACACGCAATCAAGGGGCTCCGTTATTCTCCAGTGCGGCCGGAGACCGCAGTGCTTTTAGACTATGAAGGGCACGAGGAGAAGAGCAACCATGTTAACAACCTTGATAACCGGGTTTAGGGCAGGTCCGGCCGTATCCTTGTACGGGTCACCAACCGTGTCGCCCGTAACCGCAGCCTTGTGGGCCTCACTCCCCTTGCCGCCCAAGTTGCCATCCTCGATATACTTCTTGGCGTTGTCCCAGGTGGCACCTCCGGTGGTCATGGCGATTGCCAGGAAGAGACCGACCACGATGCTGCCAATCAGCATTCCGCCCAGAGCCTCCTTGCCCAGGCCTGGCACGAACGCCACGATCAGTGGAATGGCAACAGGAAGCAGGGACGGGATGACCATCTGCCTCTGCGCCGCGCCGGTCACCAGGTCCACACACTTGCCGTATTCAGCTTTCACACCGGGCACACCTTCTCTGAGGCCTTTGATCTCCCGGAACTGACGACGCACCTCATCCACGATTGCACCGGCAGCGTTACCAACGGCGAGCATGCAGAGCGCCGCGAAGAAGTACGGAATGATACCGCCGATGAGCAGTCCGATGAGGATCTTCGGATTGGAAAGGTCAAAAGCAAGCGCCTGGCCCATCAGCTCCTCGATCGCTCTTGTATACTCAGCAAACAGCACGAGAGCCGCGAGGGCTGCCGAACCGATGGCATATCCCTTGGTAACGGCCTTGGTGGTGTTTCCAACTGCATCCAAGGGGTCAGTGCGGTTACGGACTTCCTCAGGCATATCAGCCATTTCGGCAATACCGCCCGCATTGTCGGTGATGGGCCCGTATGAGTCGATGGCCACCACCATTCCCGTCATCGAGAGCATGGAGACCACCGTGATGGCAATTCCGTAAAGGCCGCTTCCAGAACTCCCCGAGAAGCCGCCGCCCAGAGCGTAGGCCATCATGATCGATATGGCAAGGACGATGACCGGAAGGACCGTCGAGATCATGCTGATCGCCAATCCGGCGATGATGTTGGTGCCATGACCCGTCGTGCTGGCGCGCGCAACAAACTTGACCGGTCCATACATGCCCGTGAAGTACTCGGTAATGATGACGATAAGGCCAGTCAGCACCAACCCGAGAAGAGCCATCCAGAAGACGTTAATGGGAGAGATCACGTAAGCCATTCCCCTCAGCGGCGCTCCGATGGGAAGAATCTTTGCCACGATGAAGAAGGCTATTGCAGCCAGAATACCGGACACCGCGAGTCCGCGATAGAGCGAACCCATGATGTACAGATCCTTCTCCGGTTTGGTTCTGCTTAGCTTGACAAAGAATGTTCCGATGATCGAGGCGATTATCGCTACACCGCCGATCAGGAGGGGCATATAGAAAGCTGAAGACGCCAGACCGTAGACCGTGCTGCCCAGAAGCATAGCCGCAACGATGGTTACCGTGTACGTTTCATACAGGTCTGCTGCCATGCCGGCACAGTCGCCAACGTTGTCGCCAACGTTGTCAGCAATGACACCCGCGTTACGCGGATCATCCTCGGGAAGGTCTGCCTCTACTTTGCCCACGAGGTCGGCGCCCACGTCGGCGGCCTTCGTGTAAATACCACCACCAACACGAGCAAACACGCTCATGAGAGAGCTTCCAAAGCCGAGGCCTACCAGAGAGCTGAAAATATCTTTAGCGATGTGCTCCCCACCGGCATAGTGTCTAGCAGCAACAAGATAGAATCCGGCCACGCCCAGGAGAGCAAGTCCGGTCACGACGATACCGGTAACCGATCCACCCTTGAAGGCCACGTCCATGGCATCGGGAAGCGATTTCTCGGCGGCCGCGGCCACGCGCACATTCGCGTTTACTGACACCTTCATGCCGAGGAATCCGGCAAGACCGGACCCGATGAGTCCTACGAGGAATCCGATGGCCGGCATTGCTCCCAGTGTCACCCAGAGGATTATGAAAAGGATGACAGCGATGATCGCAACTACCTTGTACTGGCGCATGAGATAAGCCATGGCACCTTCGGCCACATAACTGGAAATTTGCGCCATTTCCGGCTTGCTGCCAGTCCCCTGTTTAAAAACCCAGCCTGCTGTCATGAGGCTGTAGGCAACCCCTAGCGCCCCACAGATGAGGGCCACATATACAACCCATTCCATCCACCTACCTCCTTAGGTAATACTACAACATTTAAGTGGGAAAAACGTGATCGTGTCGCTGCACAGTAGCCATATTTCACGGTTATGTCAAGGACAAAGAATCGATCAGGTATCCGTTGACTCGTCGGAGAAGAAGCTACCCGTCCTCCGGCCACAGCGCTTTCGCCTTCGTTTCCAAGGCCGCGGTCCCGGTTAGTCCGTGAGCTATTCCGCAATACTTGGCACGAGGAGAGGCGATCATCCGAGGAGCTTGTACACGGAGATCGTCTCGGTCTTTCCTTTGACCGACGCACGAAAAGGGGAAGAGACTTTTCTCTGCACGGTGAGCGAGCGCAAGGTCTCCCCACTGATCAAGATATCGCTCCCCAGATCCTTGTTCAAATCCTGAATACGAGACGCTATGTTCACCGTGTCGCCCACGAGGGCGTACGAAATCTTGTACCGGCTCCCTATGATTCCTGCCAAGGCTGGGCCCGTGTGCACTCCGATGCCGTGGTCCAGGGGCTCTTCATTCCGCGAGATGCGTTCAGCGTTAAGCTCGCTGAGAAGCACCCGCATCCGGAGCGCCGCGGCAACTGCTTTGTCCGCGTGCTTCGGGTCATCGATAGGGGCTCCAAATACCGCCTCGATTTCGTCGCCCACGTATTGAAGGATGATTCCCCCGTTGTCCACAATAGCTGCACTCATTGCACTGAAATAGCTGTTGATCGATTCCACGACTTTCTTGGGCGGCAGACGCTCAGCCATGCTCGTAAACCCGCGGAGATCCGAAAACAACAGGGTCACCCGTCGGGTTTCTCCTGCGGTGGCAGCCTTGCCGGTGAGCACCTCACGTGCAATTTCCGGGCTCGTAAAAAGATTGAAAATCTCCCGTATCTCTTCCCGCTCCTTCAACTCCTTTGTCATGTCATTGACTCGATCGCCCAGAAAGCCTATCTCGTCATTCGTCACGACCACGACCCGACAATCGTAGTTGCCGGCAGCGACTTTCCTTGTCACGTCCATGATCTCTCTGGCCGGCTCGACGAGGTTTTTTGCGAAAAGTCCGGCCAGCCAGAGTCCGTATGCTGCTGTGAACAGGAACAGTATTAAAGAAAACGAGCCAAGATTCCTCAGTGCATTCTCGGGATTCACCGTGAACCCACCTATGGATGCGTTCGCGTTTATGATGAGGGCCGTTTGAAACATGGGAATCAGGCATATAGCTCCGTACATGAGCATGAGCCGCCACCGGATGCTGAGCTTCAAGGTTCCCGACTGATTTCGAATGCCTCCTTGAGGAAAGAGCTTTGGAATGGCAGTCTTGCGACAAGCCTGTTCGACGAAGACAAACGCCAGCAACGTGATCATCACTGCATTGGAGAAGTTATACAAGATGAACACTGCCTTGTTGAGGGAGGAGCCCGCATAGCTGACCGCCAGCGGAAACGCCACCGACGGCACTATCCATGCCACGAGGTTCATGGACGCAGCGAGGTACGGCAGATTCACGATCCTGCGCCGAGCCTTTTGGAGCAGCGCTGAATCCATTTGAATGCTATCCCGCAGAGCTCGTTGTACAGGCCAGGACAAGGCCAGCAAGAACGTCACGGCTGCCGGCACAATGAGCGACAGGAGGATGAGACTTGTTCTCCAGTCAAGGACAGGGACTTGTCGCCACTCATGCGGTTGGGCATAGTGCATGAGCGCCTGGACCAGGAAAAAACCTGCCAGGTTCGCGCCAACATTGACCCCTACGATCATCCACGAAAAACGATTGCGCAAATGCCAGTAACTCATAAGCCCGAGTCCTGTAGTGTCCTCCCCATGATTCAAATGCCAAGGACGGGACCAATCGCCAATGTCCCACACGCACTATCCGGAGATAGCAGGGGATCTTCCATGGGAAGCTCTACCTTCCCACGGTCATGATGAGCAGTGGTGCCATCTCCTTCGGGAGCTTCAGGACCGCACACACCTGGGCATCGTTGAACGCTCCGACAGTCGCGGCCTTTAGACCCAAAGATTGAGCCTGCAGATACACATTTTGATTGGAGCTCCCTGCCTCCATGAACACGTACTGATATCCCCGATTTCCATATTTGGACGTCATTCTCGCCATGACAGCAGCTATCACTACGAGGGCAGGTGCGCGGGACATCCACATCTGAGACAGACAGGCATGGGCAAGCAGGGTGCGATTATCGCCTTCGGCCATTTGCGTCAGAGAATTTGTCGCGGGCTGGTACTGATAAATTCCGGCAGATATCCCCTCGACGGTGTCCTTTCCCGTCACGAGTAAGACCTCAAGAGGATACAGACCGCCTGCTGACGGTATCACCTTAACCGTGGCCCCCGAGACCGCATCTGACGGGAGGTTGCCGTTGGCGGACCACAATATTTGGGAAACTTCCTGTGGAGTCAGGGCTGTTCCGGCGTAATTGCGAGAGCTTTTCTTCGAGATGATTGCTGCCTCCACCGAGAGCTTTCCCGAGAAGGACGGCTTGGGGAGCTTTATCTCCACCTGGGGCAATGCGATGCCGGGAATCGCGAACAGGAAAAGAAAGAGGACGCCGCTGATCCAGGCTCGGCGCAGCTTTTTCATGGGAGCCTCCACTCGTAAGGATTCGCCGACACATACCGCATTCTCCAAGGAAATTCAACTGCCGGAGACGACTCCCGGACTTGGGAATCGGGCAAGGCTCAACAGAGTCAAACCCCTTTACAAGGTTGAAGAGTCTCTATAAAACAAAAGGATAGATCCGGGACCACGGTGCGGGGGCGGAGAAGACGGCTCAATCGTATCGATGAGACCGGCTCTCATTCCAAAATGCCGAAAAGGTGGTAATAGCTTAAATAGTGAGGAGAGACTATGGAGAAAACACTGTCCATAATTAAGCCAGATGGCGTGGCCAAGCAACTTATCGGGGAAGTGATCAAGACCTTTCAAGACTCAGGCTTTAGGATCGCTGCATTGAAGATGAAACAGTTGAGCCGCTCCGAGGCAGAGGGGTTTTATTACGTGCACAAGGAAAGACCTTTTTTTGGGGAGCTGGTAGACTTCATGATCTCGGGACCTGTTGTTCTGATGGTGTTGGAAGGGGAAGACGTCATCAGACGGAATCGTGAAATCATGGGAGCCACGGATCCCGCGGAAGCGGCTGAGGGGACCCTGCGGAAGAAATGGGCTGATAGTAAACAGAATAATATCGTGCACGGATCGGATTCTCCGGAGAGTGCTCGATTTGAGATTGGATATTTTTTTAGCGGGATAGAGATCTATTGAAAAACGCTGTTGCAAAGCCGCCCTACGGTCGAGTAAACCCCGACCTCGTGGGCATGACCGAGGCAGACCTCGCGGAATTCCTTTCGCATCTCGGTAAGGAGCGTTACAGGACTACCCAGGTGATGAAGTGGATTCACCAGGGACTGGTAGATTCCTTTGATGCGATGACCAATCTCTCAAAGAGCCTGCGCTCCGAGTTGTCAGCGAAAGCCCACCTCTTCCGCCCCCAGGTAGTAGCCGCGCAACTCTCAGAAGACGGGGCACGCAAGCTTGCCTTGAGACTCTCGGACGGACTAAGGGTGGAGTGTGTTCTTATTCCGGGTGAAGATCATGACACCCTGTGTGTCTCCACCCAGGTTGGATGCGCCATGGGATGCCGGATCTGCCGGACTGCCAGGATGGGATTCGTCCGAAATCTGACGGCCGGCGAGATCGTATCCCAACTTCTCGAGGCACGAAGACAGGTACCGCAAAGTAGAATAACGAACGTTGTCTTCATGGGCATGGGAGAGCCGCTCGCCAACTTCGATGAAGTCGTCCGCGCTGTTCAAATAATGACCCATCCAAATGGCCCTCAGATTTCATGGAGGAGACTCACGATCTCCACGGTGGGCCTTGTCCCGCGCATCCGGGATCTGGGTAAAGCGGTGAGGGTGAAGCTGGCCGTGAGTGTGAACGCACCTACCGATGAGCAGAGGGACAAGATCATGCCGATCAATCAGCGGTATCCTCTCAAGGAGCTAATCGCAGCCCTGAAGGAGTACCCGTTGCCGCGGCGGGACCGTATTACCATCGAGTATGTTCTGATCGACGGTTTCAACGACTCTGAAGCGGACGCCCGGCAACTCGTTCGTCTGCTCAACCCCATACGAGCCAAGGTTAACCTCATCCCTCTGAACGAGGGGGTTAACGAAAACCTGAGAAAGCCGACTCCCGCGCGGGTCGCCCGTTTCCAGGACATTCTCTTGTCCAAATCGCTCATCGCAATAGTTCGCAAATCGAGGGGTTCCGACGTATTGGCTGCGTGTGGACAACTGGCCTCGAAAATGCCGGAGGAGAGGTGAGCTCCGAACTGCAAGACGTGATCACCGCACTCTCCGATCCTCGCACATATCCTCACTGTCCCGAGTCTGTGGACATCGTTCAGACGCACATATCAGTCGTCTTCATAGCAGGTGACCTCGTCTACAAGATCAAGAAGCCCGTGAATTTGGGATTCTTGGATTTCACATCCCTCGAGAAACGCCGTCATTTCTGCCGCCAGGAGGTGCTTCTCAATTCCCGGTTCTCCGAAGGAATCTACTTGGGAGTAGTCGCCATATGCCAGAGTGAGAGAGGAATAAACTTGAAGGGGGAAGGGGAGCCGGTCGAGGCAGCGGTCCTCATGCGGTACATTCCTGAAGAGCGCACTCTGCGGTGGATGCTGGAGCAGGACCGGGTCACTAAAGAGATGATGGATGGCCTTGCGGACAGAATCGCGGCTATACATGGGCAGGCCAAAACGGGCGCGGATATTGCAAGCTTCGGGAGCCTCGAGGTTATAAGCCTCAACCTGAGAGAAAACTTTACACAAACGGAACCCTATATCGGTCGGACGCTGGACGAGGATGTCCATAGGGCTATCGCGCAGCGAGCCTTGGACTTTGTCGAGACCCGAAAAGGGTTGTTTCGGGGGCGTGCCGAGCAAGGATTCATCCGGGACTGCCATGGAGACCTCCATGCGGACCACGTTGTCTTCGTGAACGGGATTGTTCTCGTGGACTGCATCGAATTTAACGATCGATTTCGCTATGGCGACACTGCTTCGGACCTCGGATTTCTCCTGATGGACCTTGATTTCCACGGGTATCCGGCGTTTTCCGGACAGGTCGCGAATCGGTATGCTATATCCGCCAATGACCCGCACGTGCTTGAACTGCTCGGATTCTACAAATCCTATCGTGCATTCGTTCGAGGCAAGGTGCTGGGGTTCAGATTAGACGAAGCCGAAGTCTCTCGCGAGGACAAGGAATCGGCCCGAGAGACTGCCCGGCTCTATTTTCAGCTCTCGCTCTCTTACCTGGCTCCTCCCCCCCCTGTTCTCATAATCATGATGGGGTTTTCGGGTACGGGAAAGAGCTACATCGCTGCCAGGCTCGGAAGGCGTCTCGGCGCGGAATTGTTCCGCTCGGATGTGGTTCGCAAGAGGATTTTTGGGGTTCCTCGCGGTGAACATCGACTTGACAAGTTTGGAGAAGGGATCTATAGACGGTCTGCGACGAAACTGACCTACGCGGCTCTGTTCGACGAGTCAAGAAAGGCATTGGAGCACGGTCGGTCAGTAATCCTTGACGCCTCGTTCCTGAGATTTGAGGATCGAGAATCGGCACGAGATGTTGCACGGAGGGCGGGGGCACGCTTCCGGATGATTGAGTGCGTTGCTTCCGACGAGATACTGAGGGAACGTCTGGAGAAGAGGGCCCGGGACAGAGAAGAAGTTTCCGATGCCCGGTGGGAAATCCTCCAGCGGCAGAAGGCTATCATAGATCCTATCCGACCGGAAGAATCTCAGGCCCTCCGTATCTGGGACTCGACCGAAAACATTAACTCCTTCCTGGCTTCATTCGTGAGGGAATTGTTGGCCACGTGAGATTGCATTCCGCTCTCTTCTTTTCGGGAGAACTGAAAAACGATTCTTTTCATGCGCGTTGCGTGGCTTGCAATCAATCATGAAGGCCGTGCCCGAGAAGAATCAAGGAGGAGAATCACATGCGTGGCTGTAGAGCTCTGGGTCTGCTCGTGGCGGCCTGTCTGGTGTATGGCTGCGTGCCGCAAAAGGGCACGTCGCAGGAAAAGGACAAACAGGTTCAGATTCATTACGAGCTCGGTATTCAATACCTCACCGATGGAAAGTCTTCCCAAGCAATTCAGGAGCTTCAAGCTGCCCAGGCCCTTTCCCCTGACAATGCGGACGTGGAGCATGCTCTGGGCCTGGCTCATCAGCATAAAGGACTGCTCGATAAGGCCATAGACCAGTATGAAAAGGCCCTGAGAATCTCTCCGAAGCTTACGGAGGCCAAGAACAATCTTGGGACTGCCCACCTGGCGAAAGGCGATCTGGACAAGGCAATCTCCCTCTTCGAAGAGTGTCTCAAAGACTCGGATTATCCTACACCTGAAAAGGCAGCGTACAATCTCGGCGTAGCACACTTCAAGAAGGGAGATCTCGACAAAGCCATTGAGTATTACCTCCAGGCAGTGAAGGTCAACGAGAACAACGTGAATGCCCTGTACAATCTGGCGTATTGTTTCCAGGAGAAGAAGCGGTATCCTCTGGCACTTGAATATTACAAGAAGGTCCTGGTACTGGATCCCGCGTTCAAACAGGCCCATTACCGAATGGCCCTTATTTACGAAGCCCAAGAGAAGAATGACCAGGCCCTCGAATCTTTGAAGAAGTCGACCGACATCGATCCGGACTACCTCCCTGCCATTTACCGAACCGGGTTGATCCTTATCGCCACGGGAAATGTTCGCACCGGGAGGGAAAGACTGGAGGCGGTCATGAAGGCAGACCCCGAAGGCCCAATGGGAAAAGAAGCGCGCAAGCAATTGGACATGCTCAAGGGGGACAAATTCAAAGGGATCGCCGCGCCATAGAAAACCCGTCAGGTACTGACGGTTAACCGTGCTTCTGGAGGAAACGTTGATGCCGAGGATCAGCAGAGCTCTCATCAGTGTGACGGATAAATCAGGAGTTCAAGAATTCGCGAAAGGTTTGCTCCGGTTCGGAGTGGAGATTCTTTCAACGGGAGGTACAGCCCGCTCGCTGGCTGAAGCACATGTGCCTATCAAAGAGGTCTCCGAGCACACGGGGTTCCCCGAAATGCTTGATGGAAGAGTCAAGACGTTACATCCGAAAGTCCATGGGGGAATTCTGGGGATGAGATCCAGGACGGAACATGTCCAGGCCATGGAAAAGCACGGGATCGTTCCTATCGACATGGTGGTGGTCAACCTCTACGCGTTTGAGAAGACAGTGGCACGACCGGATTGCCCCCTCGCAGACGCGATCGAAAACATCGACATAGGGGGGCCGGCTCTCTTGAGGGCTGCGGCGAAGAACTATCCGGACGTCACGGTCATCGTCGATCCGTCTGATTACGAGCGGGTTCTCCGAGAAATGGAGCTGTCGGGAGGCTCAGTGTCTGAGTCGACCAATTTTCGTCTTGCTGCAAAAGCTTTTCGAGCCACACACGAATATGACGGAGCAATTTCACGCTACCTGGAAAAGGTCCTGGATGCAAAGGAGTAAGTGAAGGCAGGAGCGGAACCATGGAGCAGGTTCAAGTCGGTATCGTGATGGGAAGCGACTCAGATGCTTCCATAATGGGGAAGGCTGCCGAAATCCTGGACTACTTCGGGATAGGCTATTTCATGACGGTTGCCTCCGCCCACCGGACACCCGATCGCGTAAAGGATCTCGTAAGAAGGGCCGAGGACGAAGGGTGGAAGTCCATTATTGCAGGCGCGGGAATGGCTGCCCATCTTGCCGGCTTCCTCGCCGCCCATACGGTGATCCCGATAATAGGAGTGCCCCTGGCGTCCTCTGATCTGAAAGGCCTCGATGCTCTTCTTTCCACTGTTCAAATGCCGGGCGGCGTCCCGGTGGCCACAATGGCGATCGGAACAGCCGGAGCAAAAAACGCCGGCCTGCTGGCAGTTCAGATCATTGCGACCGCAGATCCGTCCCTCAGGCAGAAGCTGCGGGAGTACCGAGAGAAAGAGGCACGATCCGTGGAGGAGAAAGCTTTCTGCTTGGAATCCGCGTCAAGGGGCTGAATCCGCGATTCCCACGTTTTTGTCCCCAATTTTGAAGGCAATGAAACAGGTTCACAAGAGGAACGTTCATGGGCAGGCGCACGAGACGGTCACACTCGAATGATTCTCCCCTTGAAGTGCCCTTTTCCGAGGCACGGTTCCATAGGGATGGGGTTGCCGTCACCCTGCGATTGGAAGACTGCTTTGCAGGCATGGAGAAGATGCGGGCCGGCAGCGTGGACGTCGTTGTTACATCGCCTCCCTACAACATTGGCATCAAGTATGGAGTATACGACGACCGCGTAAGCCGAGAAGAGTATTTGGACTGGCTTGAGAAATGGGCTGAATTGGTAACGCGTGTGTTGGCCCCGTCCGGCTCGGTTTTCTTGAATATCGGCGGGAAGCCAAAGGATCCATGGGGACCTTTGGAGGCAGCGCTTCGCCTCCGAAAGCGGTTCCAGTTGCAGAACACGATTCACTGGATCAAGTCCATTTTCATTCCCAAGGCCGCCAATGGCGACGATCATGGTCTCAGTGAAGACGTAAACGTCGGACACATTAAACCGATCAACAGCCGGAGGTACCTTTCGGACGCGCATGAGTATATTTTCCATTTCACCAGATCCGGCACAGTCCACCTGGACAGGCTGGCTGTTGGCGTCTCCTACAAAGATAAGTCCAACATAACACGGTGGAAATCGGCTGGAAAGGATCTCCGATGCCGCGGAAACACCTGGTTCATACCCTATAAGACTATCGTCCGCAGGGATCGTGATAGGCCGCATCCTGCCTCCTTCCCTCCCCAACTCGCAGAAATGTGCATCAAGCTTCACGGTCGAGAACGCGCACGCACGGTGCTCGACCCGTTCATGGGATTGGGGAGTACCGCTGTCGCGTGTTTGCGATTGGGAACGAGCTGTGTTGGATACGAAATAGATCCAGAGTACTTCAAGACGAGCTGCAGCATCATCGGTAGAGAAATTGACGCTCTCGATCGACCCTCTCTCCAGCAAAGAGATCTGCTCTGAAGCACGAATCGGAACGCACGGTACCACGGCCTCCTTACCCGTTGACTCAAGCTCTGTGTCATACTATATTAAATTTTTTTATTCAGATGCTGCGTGCGCGAGGTGAGTCAATGGCATCGAAATCCTTGGAAACACGTGAAAACCAGAAATCCCGGTACGCCGAGCTCATAGAAAGCCGCTCCAAAGAGCTCAGAGAGAAGGGCTTAACCGATAGGGAACTCGGACGAGACCCGAAGATCAAGCACTTTAAGGCGAAAATCAAGCAGTGTAAGGCGGCAATCGAGCGCATCTCGTTCCTCGAAACCCAAAGCCGCACGCTCCAGGAGAAAAAGGAGCAGAAGATTGCCGAGGCGGCAGCAGCACGAGCCGCTGCCATAGCAGGCGAAGTCACGAAAGGCAAGAAAACCGCGGAAAAGAAGGAGGAGCCACCTTCCAAGAAGAAGGGGGGCGCCGCCGCAAAAGGACAGGCTCCGGCAAAACAGCAGCCCAAGAAGAAGGGCAAATGATTATTGGGGAGCGTGTGCGCCCCTGCCAAGATCCATGATGTCCGTGAATCTTTTTGCCGCCGGGCAATCCTCAATGCGGTCTGCCACAACAGCAGGGTGGCAGAAGCTTTTGCAGCACGACCAGTTGTGGCACGGTACCTCCGACCTCTCCGGCGGACTGAGCGGTGCGTGCTTTCAGCAGGGTGCTTTTCGGCATTCTTGATGAGCGATAGCAGCGCACCACGTTGCCAAGCCGGCATCGTGGCCTGCAAGATCTTGGGCCCCAATCGGATATCATGATGGAATCAACCGATTTATCAAGGATTCTCACGCAACTTATCCTTATCGTACCGGGGTTCCTTCTCGCTATCACGGTCCACGAGTACATGCACGGATATGTGGCGTTGAGGCTTGGCGACCCGACAGCCAAGAACGCTGGTAGACTCACCTTCAATCCCATCAGCCACCTGGATCCTATTGGAACACTTGCACTTGTATTGACTCAGATGATCGGGTGGGCCAAACCGGTTCCAGTGGATCCCCGGTACCTGACGAATCCGCGACGCGACATGTTGTGGATCAGCCTGGGTGGTCCTGCTGCAAATCTCGTTGCTGCAACTGTGCTCGCGCTTGTCCTTCACGTGATCGTCGCAGTGTTCGAGGGGAGACCGGCAGGCCAGGTTACGAGTTTCTTCGTGAGTCCCCTGTTCCTCATAGTGCGGTTCGCCGTTCGAATCAACGTAGTGCTGGCTGTTTTCAACCTCATACCGATTCCTCCCTTGGACGGCTCCAGCATCCTCGCCGGACTGCTCCCTCGAGACCTTGCCATGCAGTATGAGAAGCTGGAGCCCTACGGATTCATTATTTTGCTCGCCCTGTTGCTCACTGGAATAGTCGGATACGTCATATTGCCTCCCATCATGGTTATCGAGAGTATTCTTCTCGCGGGTCTGCGCTGACTATGACGTACGAGATCAAACTGGAGGTGTTCGAAGGCCCGTTGGACCTGCTCCTCCACCTGATCCAGCGCAATGAGGTCAGCATAACGGACATCCCCATAGCCCTGATAACCCAGCAATATCTTGAGACAATAGAATTGATGAAGTCGCTCAATCTGGACGTCGCTGGTGAGTATCTGGTGATGGCTGCGTACCTCACCCACATCAAGTCGCAGATGCTCTTACCAGTGAACGGGGAAGCAGAGGGAGGGGAACAGGGGGAAGATCCCCGAGACGAGCTGGTCGCCCACCTGCTTGAGTACAAACGTTACAAAGAGGCGGCAGAGAACCTGGACGCCGGTCCAGTTCTGGAACGGGACGTGTTCACGCGGGACCCTGAAGACCAGGAGGAGATCCCGCGGTCCCAACAGCCTCTCAACGTCAGTCTGCATGAGCTGTTGGCAGCGTTCAGGGAAGTCATCCAGAAGACAGCCAGGCAAGACTTGATTGAGTTGGAGCCGGAGCGGCTTCTTGTGAAAGACAAGATGCGGGAGATCCTCGATCTTCTGAAACGCCACAGATACGTGACCTTCGGCTCCCTTTTCTACGAGGACACATCGCGCCTCAATGTGATCACCACGTTCTTGGCCCTCCTGGAGGTGGTGAGGCTCCAACTCGTGCGCGCAATCCAAGACAGCCCGTTCGGCACCATTCTCATCTCCCGAAGAGTTCCTATCGATGACGATCACGGGGATGAAGTTGAGCGGGTCCCGGAGAATGAAGGGGCGGAGCCACAGGATTGATGGCCTCAATCTGTCGATTGGCAATGGCCCCGCGCATCCTCCGGCAAGAAGTCGTGTATGTCAGGGATACTCGGCCGCGGCGCTAGATCTCTTCTATTGTGATCGCCTCTTCCGGACACACTGCTATGCAAGATTCACACCCGAGACAATCCGCGGGCTTGGCTACTCGCGTCTCCTTCTCATCGGCTTCGAGCACCTCGGCCGGGCACACATCAACACATTCGCCGCATACCTTGCACTTGGTCTCATCAATCTTGGGTAGAAACATATGTCACCTCTTTTTCCAAGGGAGCGAATTCTGGCCCTAGGTCAGGGTAATCACCCGATTTCTCAGAACGCACCAACCTCTTCGCCCACTTGCTTGTAGATCTTCGGAAACTCGGGCTGGAAGTTCTGGTAGAAGGTGATGGGATAGCGTGCCCCGAGCTTCTTGCCAGCTTCTTTGAGGCCGGAGACCATTCTCTCGAGGGCCGAGCCGGGGAACGAAAGGACCAATTCTTCGTCCTGGGTCATCGAGAAAATGCGGTCTCCGTTTCCCGGTATGGCAACCCGGGGCGCCTGGGACAGAAACGGCGCAATAAGGTACTCGGTGCATTCTACTTTTCCCCCGAAATTTCCTGTTATCCGCTCTCCTTCTGTAAAAACCCATGCTTGTATCAAGCGCATGATCTGAGCGGGATTCCCGTACACTGCGATGGTGTCGGCCTCGAAAGAGGCCTTTTTCACGGGCGCCATAGCCATGGCTGGGTATTCCCCACTCGGAAGAACACTCATGGAAGCCGTTTCCTTCTGAGCCGTAGCCAGGTCCCGCCCGAAAGTGACATCGCAGAAAAGCTTGGCAATAGTTGAACGTTGATCCGACGCACGGGTGAATCCGAACGTGATCATGGCCGGAACGCATATGAGATCTTCTTTCGCCAAGCCCATGGTCCACCCGTATACTCGGGCCATGGTTACTGCCTGACAGATGGTGATTCTTTTACCGAGGGCTTCGGAGGGTCGGCGAGACTTCTCTGGAAGGTCTGTCTTATCCTTGAAGAACTTTAGTGCGATGGGAAAAGTCTTGAGCCTCAGGTCATTGCTCAGGAATTCGGCGGCTTCACCCTGGTTCATTTTGCTCCTCCTGGTACAGCATAAGAAGTTGATTTAGTGGGTCTGCGCAAGACGAAGCGCTTACGGGGACGATATCGTCCTTTTTATAACAAGTTCTGGTGTAAGCCACAATGATTGTCCAGGGAAAACGAAACCTGTGCATCGGACGATGCCTAAGAATGGAAACAGGCTACCGTCTCACACCGGTAACCTGTGATCTTGCTGGTAGCGGGGGGAGGATTTGAACCTCCGACCTTTGGGTTATGAGCCCAACGAGCTACCTGGCTGCTCCACCCCGCGTCAGGAAATATTTTTATAACAATTTAGCGTCCCGATGTCAAGCCGAGCAGACCTCAATCAGTGAAAACACCGGAAAACATAATGGTCCCCGAACCATCCTCTGTGCAATACTGTGGCCGGGTTCTTTGAGGTGTCCCTCGCCAAGTGGAGCCGTTCCCCAAGCTCTATGTCCTCCTCGAATCGCCGCGCCTTCCGGACGTAGCCTCTTCATAGAGTTTCAAGTAGGCTTGGGCAGACCGTTTCCATGAAAAATCCTTCTCCATGGCACGTACCATCAACCGCTGCCACGCACGCCGATCGTCGCGGTAGAGGTTCAGTGCCCGGGCCATCGCATGATCGAGCGCGGCAGGATCGGGCTCGACAAATTTGAATCCCGTTCCGGAGTCATGGGCCGGGTCGTAATCCTCCACCGTGTCGGTGAGGCCTCCCGTATTTCTCACCACAGGGACAGCGCCGTACTTGAGCCCGTAGAGCTGATTGAGCCCGCACGGTTCGTACCTGGAAGGCACAAGAAGAATGTCCGATCCTGCAAAGATCTTGTGTGCAAGCTCAATGTCAAAGGAGATGAAGATCCCCGTCTTATGGGGAAATTCTTCTCTGATTTTCTCGAAGGCCTCTTGGAAGCGAGTCTCCCCACTACCCAGGAGAACGAACTGGATGTCGTCGTTCAGTCGGGATTTCAAGACATGCTCAACCAAGTCTATGCCCTTCTGACTCGACAGACGGGTCACCATCGCGATGAGGGGAACACTCGGGCGAACAGGTAGGCCGCAGATGCGCTGAAGATCCTCTTTGCAGCGTACTTTCGGGCCAATGTCTTCGGGAGAATACTGGGCCGCGATGTACGAATCGAGTGCGGGATTCCACGTCTGGTAATCAACCCCATTAAGGATGCCGGTGAGGTGCGGGCCCTTTTGCTGGAGCACTCCTTCAAGACCGAATCCGAATTCCGGCGTCAAGATTTCGTTTCTATAGCCTGGAGAGACGGTGTTCACCTTGTCGGCAAACACGATTCCGCTCTTGAGGAAATTGAGCTTCCCGTAGAATTCCATGTAATTCGGCGTAAACAGATCCCATCCGACACCAACCAGGGGCATGTCGTAATGCCAGAATATCCCTTGATATCCCAGATTGTGAATGGTCAGAGCTGTCGCGGCCGTCTCCAGCAACTTCTCACCCGCGTACAGCGTTCTGAGGTAAACAGGAATCAACGCAGTTTGCCAATCGTGCGAGTGAAACACGTCATAGCGCAGGTCTCCCTTTATGGCCATTTCAATGGCAGCACGCGCGAGGAAAACGAACCGTTCCGAATTGTCCTCGTAATCGCTTTCAGGAGTCCCGTACAGAAATTCGCGATCATAGTAGTCGTCGCACTCCAGAAACAAGTAACGAAGCCGATCTCCCGATTCCAGCGCCCAAACCGGAGCAACCACCTTCTTGGCATTGAGGTATAGCTCGACACTGAATCCTGCGTGCGTCAGTGGATGGGAGCCCTCTCTCACCCTACGGTAAAGGGGCATCACCACATCGACTTCAACGCCGAGTCTTGCCAGCTCCCTGGGAAGAGCAGCCAATACTTCTCCGAGACCCCCAGTTTGGGCAAAGGGGGAAGCTTCAGGAGTAACCATTAGTACGCGCACTGTCTCATCTCCTCCCACCGCGGGCATGGAGCTCACGACGCCGATGATCGGACATTCCGAGCCTCCTCATACAGGCCAGCACAGGGCAACGAACCGCATGGTTCCCGATCTCTAATGGGACGGGCAGCGCAGGCTCGGCGCTGTCGTGTGCCAACTAGTATAGCACATACGACCGGGCCTCTTTTGCAACAACAAGTTTGCCTCAAGCTCAAATGCGGCTCGTTTCTTCTCCGAAACGATGATTCTGATTTCTCCAGGGCGGTGGAGTCAGAAGGAGCCCTCTTTGCACAGGTGCGCGATAAGGCCCCCGTCCTCCACCAGACATTTCATAAAAGAGGGAATGGGTGCCGCCTGAAACTGGTTTCCCGTTGTGACATTGAAAATGCGTCCCGTATCGGGATCTACCTCGATGACGTCTTCCCCCGAAATGTCGTTCACTGCTGCATCAGATTCGAAGATCATGAGTCCCATGTTGAACGCGTTGCGGAAGAAAATTCGTGCAAAGCTCCGAGCAATCACGCAAGATACTCCTGCTCCCTTTATGGCTACCGGCGCGTGCTCTCTGGACGAGCCACATCCAAAATTCTTGCCTGCTACAATTATGTCTCCCGGCTTAACCTTGGACGGGAATGTTGGGTCAGCGTCTTCCATCACGTGCGCGGCCAGCTCTATCGGGTCGGTTAAGCTCAAATAGCGCGCCGGGATGATCTCGTCCGTGTTCACGTCGTCACCGAACTTCCATGCCTTGCCTCGCAAAACCATATGTGCCTCCTGGCGATCTTTTCGATGGCTCGGGCCGACACGCGTGCAGGATAAGGATGTCCAGCCGCATGAAGCTTCCGAGATCTCTACAGACCGAAGATTTTTTTGACACCTCAGGGATTTTAATGCAAGAGCCATTTGAATCTGACAAACCATTTGCCCTCCTTTCCTTTTTTTGGGATCTTGAATCACGGACGGATGTGCAGCGAAGAAAGTTGCAGATCCGGAGAGTTTGTTTCCAGAGAGTGAGAGAATGTGGTTGTCATTGAGAGAGAAGAGACTCAAACCTCAAGTTATCCAGGGGATGACCTTGGCGATGCTCCTGAAGCTCCTAGCCAGAAACGGCTTTCGCGTGGACACAGCGTGTCTCGGTCGACTGGCCCAGTTGGCAATGATTGGTGTGATCAACCACGTGTACGGCGCGTGTGAGGAATTCTTCAACGGGAAGGAAATCCGAGACACAACAGTCGGGGCTGCTCCCCTCTTCGTTCTGGGACACTGGAGGAGCGGTACGACTCATCTCCATAACCTCCTCAGCCAGGACGAGAATTGCGCCAGCCCCAGTGCGTTTCAGGCACTATTCCCCCACCATTTTCTTTTCACTCAGGTGGCGGGCATCGTGTTCGATATCATCGCGCCCTCCAAGAGACCGATGGACAACGTTGCCTTCGGTGCCCATGTTCCCCACGAGGACGAATTTGCACTGGTGGCACATTCGGGTGTTTCGCCGTACCTGTGTCTGCTCTTTCCGGTCACTCAAGGCAACGGGTACTCTTGCTTCGATCCAAAGCTTCTGCCGGAAGAGGCTCTCCAGCAGTGGAAGGAATCGTTTATCCTTTTTCTCAAGAAATTGTGGCTCTCCGAAGGACGGCGCCCAGTCTTGAAGTCGCCACCCCACATGGGGAGGATCAGCGTGCTCCTGGAGTTGTTCCCAGACGCGAAGTTCGTGCACATCGTGAGAAATCCCTATATGGTGTACGTCTCCTGCAAGAAACTTTGGAGAGATTCTTTTGCAAACACCCATTTGCAGATTCCCTCGGAGGACCTAGTGGACAATATGATTTTCTCGTGGTACGAAGAGCTTTTCCGCTTGTACGAGCGGGACCGCGGTCTCATTCCACCAGGGAATCTGCACGAGCTGAAATTCGAAGATCTGGAATCGGATCCGATAGACACATTGCGGGTGACGTACGACTGCCTCGGACTGCCAGGTTTCGGGCAATTCCAGCGTCGGCTGGTGCCCTATTTGAAAACCATAAGAGATTATAAGAAAAATACATATGAGCTTGAAGGGAACAGCAAGGAAAAAGTGGCCCGCCGATGGAAAGCCACGTTCGAACGTTATGGATATGAGTTGTGATTCGCTCACGGCATCAAGTGCGGATCGACGAAATAGGGTAAGCTTTCCGTTTCGTCGCAACGATCGTCGTGCGCAATGGCTGTTCGAACCGGCTCGTCACTTGCGTACCAACATGAGGAGGCAGGCATGCAAATAGGAGATACCGTTCATTTGGGCGGCCAGAAGGCGGAGTATAGTCGTTTCGGAAAGGACGGTTTTTCGTCCTGTATTCTCCCTGAGGGCACCTATGTGGTGATCGGCATTGACGACGATTACGTCAACCTCGCGTGGAGAGAGGTCGACGGGAGCGTGTCTCGCAAGCATCGCTACCGAATCGAGCGGTCCGCCATGGAGGAGGCCTGATCGGTGTCCTTCCGCGGTCCCTTGACCGTACCACCGACATCTGAAAGAGTCTCCCGATTCAGAGGAGATAACAACTTATGAGGGAAGTAAGAGTGAACAATCCTTTGGAGCAGGACGTTAAGGAGGCAGGCGAGGGCCTGAACCGATTGCACTGGCTGGGAGCAAGCTGTCTGGCAGGGTTCTTCTTTGGATTCGTGGACACGTTGGCCACTGCCTGCGTGCTTGGGTATGTCAGTATTCAAGTGCCTGCGCAGGTAGGGATTCCGACCACGTTTTCCGGCTTCTTCTTCACTGGGGTCTTGGTGGGCAAGTTGGCGCCAGCAAGAATCAAGTGGGAAGTGCCGCTCGGAATACTGATTTGCGTTTTGTTATTTATGGCTGGATTTGCCGGATTCGGGGGGCAGGGGACCCTTCTCCTCCTCGTTCATTACGGGATACTCCCAGCAGTGGCTGTTGGCATCAGCTACGCCGGGCTCGAAATCGGGAGGCGGGGGTTCAAGTCCTTCTGGAAGAACCTCTGGAAAGGCAGCGAAAAGGCCTGATCCCAGAAAGCCAAGGAACGGCACTTAGTCGATCGCCTATCCATGGCACAGGGAGATTGGCAGCGGTCCCAGGGAGGAGAGTGCCAAACGACGATTACCGGGGCGGTTATCGAATGACACCGTTGCTGAGACTTCCTTGACACCCGGGAGGCAACGGCCGTAGAATCCAGCAGACAATGGCATTTCCCAAGGGATTCCCTATAATTCCAGCTTAGGAGAGCGAGGAGACGTGAAACACGAAAAGCAGTACGTCATCGATGACTTCAGCATACAGGACAGTTGGCGAATATTCCGCATTATTGCCGAATTTGTCGATGGCTTTGAGACCTTAAATGACGTTCATCCGGCGGTGTCGGTCTTCGGTTCATCGGCTATCTCGGAGGCCGACCCGATCTATGAAATCGGACGCCGAACCGGCGAGTTGTTGGCAAAGAGTGGATTCTCGGTGATAACCGGCGGTGGCCCCGGAGCGATGGCTGCCACGAACCGAGGTGCGTTCGAGGCGGGTGGTAAGTCGGTGGGGTTGTGTATTCAACTGCCGAGAGAACAAGCGGCCAATCCTTACTGCAACATCAGGTTGGATTTCCGGTACTTTTTCGTCCGCAAAGTAATGTTTGTGAAATACGCAGTCGCATACATCATCCTTCCGGGTGGATTCGGGACTCTGGATGAGTTGTTCGAGGCATTGACCCTTATTCAAACTTCTCGGATCAAGCCATTTCCCGTCGTTCTCCTCGGCAAGTCGTACTGGCACGATCTCAAGGGGTGGATCAAAAAAACAATGTTGCAGAAGCATGGAATGATCGACCCGGACGATATGGATCTCTTTCACGTGCTTGACGACCCCGAAGAGGCCGTGGCGCTGATCAAGCGCATCGTCATTGTTTGACACCGGGCGAGGAACATCTATCGTTTAGATAGCGTCTGTCGTGAAAGGTTTTCCTGTAAAGCAGGTCAGCCACTGGGGAGCTCGGCTGTGACGATTGAGACGGTCCGCAGACCGCGTACAATGCGCGGGGCGAAGGAATTTCAAAGACTTATCTGGGCCCATTACCATGGCAAGGGGAGACGGCTTCCGTGGAGGGAAACGCACGATCCGTACCGAATACTCGTATCCGAGATCATGCTGCAGCAGACTCAGGTGGAGCGTGTCCTCCAGAAGTATCCCCCTTTCATCGAGCAGTTTCCTGGCTTTGGAAGTCTGGCCTCATCCGATCTCCAGGACCTTTTGCGAGCATGGAATGGCCTAGGATACAACCGCCGGGCCCTCTGCTTGCGGGAAACGGCACGAAGGATTGAGAGTGAGTTTAGTGGAATCCTGCCCGAATGCGGGGAAGAGCTACGATCTCTTCCGGGAATTGGAGCCGCAACGGCTGGTGCGCTCCAGGCTTTCGTCTTTGAAAAGCCGGTAGTTTTTATCGAGACTAACATTAGGCGCGTGTTCATCCATTTCTTCTTTCAGAACAGAAACAGGGTTTCTGACAGGGAAATTCTTCCCCTGGTGGCGAAAACTCTCGACAAGAAGGCGGTCCGTTCCTGGTACTACGCGCTTATGGACTACGGAGCACTGCTCAAGAGAGAAGGAGTCAACCCAAACAGGAGAAGCGCTCACTATGCTCGGCAGTCTCCCTTTGAGACCTCCACGCGTCGCATTCGCGGCCTCATTGTGAAGAGCCTCCTTGCAAGGTCGTCGGCCACGGTGGACGATCTCGTTCAAGCGCTCGACACACCGATCGACACGTTGGTCCCGATCATAGATCAACTTGCAAGTGAGGGTTTCGTCGAGAGAGCAGGAATTGAGGTCCGCATTCGCACAGCAGACCTCGATTGAGTCGAGCTCGATGCCGATGAGCGCGCATGCGACAAGCTCCGTGCCCCAATCTGCCAGGTTTCTCTTGCAGGCCGTTGACCCATCACCCGATCACGGGTACTCTGGGCACAGAGAATCACCTGAATTTCACACTCGGGAGCTCTGAACAATGTGGAAGTATTTCGGATTGCGGTCACGCATCCTTACGATGCTTTTTCTCCTGGTCTGCATAACGGTTGGAGGAGCTCTCGTCTCGATTTGGCACACGCATGTGATGGAGGGTGTCCTCAACGACGTGGTTGACTCTGAGCTTCCGGCACTCAACGCGGCCCAGGAGCTCATAAACGCGTTGATCATGCAGAAGGGGTATGTCTCATATTTCTTTCAGGACGGAAACCCCGTGTGGCTCGATCAACTGAAGAAATTCGAGGATGTCTTTCATGACTGGCTGAAAAGGGCACGGCGACTAAGCGACAATGAAGCGGAAAAAGAAATACTCAACGAAATCGATTCTCGGTATATCCGATACGGAGCGGAAAGGGATCGGGTGATCGAGCTGTACAAATCGGGAAACAGGGAAGCGGGAGCCGACCTGCATCAAAAGATTCGGCAGGAATTCTTCGGAATCATAGAGCTGTGTGAAAAGAATAAGCAAGCCCATCAGGAAAGCATAGCAACTGCCACCGAGTTGAATCGCAAGAGGGTTGAGTCTGTCTATCGCCTGGCACTGTTTGCGCTCCTCACAGCCGTAGCGTTGGGATTGGTGCTAGCCTTCACCCTCACCAGACAAGTACTTGGTCCGATTCGCGAGCTCGCAATCAGGGCGGAGGGCAACGACGCGACTCCCAGGATGAGCGACGAAGTAAAAACGCTCAGTCAGCGCTTCGAAAGCCTAATGAAGGACGTGGAGCAGACGAGAAGCAAGCTCGAATGGAGTCGGGAACATCTGCTCCAGGCCGAAAAATGGGCCGTCTTGGGAAAGCTTGCTGCAGGAGTAGCCCATAGCGTCAGAAATCCTCTAACCTCAGTAAAAATGCGCCTTTTCTCCCTGGAAAGGAACCTGAATCTTACGGACGATCAAAAAGAGGACTTTGAGGTAATTTCCGACGCGATGCGACAAATTGATAGTATTGTCACGAACTTCCTGGAGTTCTCCCGACCGCCTAAATTGAAGATGCGCGTATCGAGCCCGTCCGACGCTGTTGATATGGCCGTTCAGCTTCTTGTCCATCGCCTTGAATCGTACAATGTGGTCGCGAAGGTAGAGCGCGAAGGCCGGTTACCTGAGATTCCCATGGACCCCGACCAGCTCAAAGAAGTGCTTGTAAACTTGATGGTCAACGCTATTGAGGCAATGACCGAGGGCGGACACATCACGATACAGGAACAAAAGAGCCATTCCGAAGAAGTAGGTGAGGTGGTCATCATCCGGGTGATCGATGATGGACCCGGCATACCGGAGTCGGTCCTCGAGAGACTGTTTCAGCCGTTCTTCAGCACCAAGGACCAGGGGACCGGCTTGGGTTTGAGTATAGCCACCCGCATTGTGGAAGAGCACGGAGGATGGTTGGATGTGGAGTCAGTCGTAGGGAAAGGCTCCACGTTCATCATCACACTGCCTGTTCAGGAGGATACCAAGTGGGAACAATCCTCATTATCGACGATGACCCACAACTGAGAAATAGCTTTGAGAAGCTTCTCATCGGGGAAGGCCATACAGTCTGGACCGCATCCACAGGGGAAGGCGGGCTGGAGAAAGTTCGTTCTTCCCTGCCGGATCTCGTGATCACTGATGTCAAGCTTCCGGGCATGAATGGCCTGCAGACGTTCGAGGCGATTCACCGTATCGCGCCTAAGCTGCCTGTCATTGTCATGACTGCGTACGGTACGACGGACACGGCAATAGAGGCTACGAAGCTCGGAGCATTCGATTATGTGCTCAAGCCTTTTGAAATACCCGAGATGTTGGCACTCATAGAGAAAGCCCTGAAAGCGGGCCGACTTATGCACTCCCGCGTGAGGCTGCACACCGAGGCCGAGGAAGGAGAAGCAGAAATCATTCTCGGCAGAAGCAAGGCTATGCAGGAGGTGTTCAAAGCCGTAGGCCGTGTCGCCTCCACCGACGCCACTGTGTTGATCAGAGGCGAATCGGGAACCGGAAAGGAGCTCGTGGCGAGCGCTATCTACCACCACAGTGAGAGAGCTGACAAACCGTACGTGGTCATCAATTGCGTCGCGATTCCCGAGACCCTTCTGGAAAGCGAGCTCTTCGGATATGAGAAAGGGGCCTTTACTGGAGCGGTAGCACGCAAGATTGGCAAGATCGAGCAGGCTCACGGCGGCACAGTGTTTCTCGATGAGATCGGAGACATGCCCTTTGGAATCCAGGCCAAAATGCTCCGATTGCTTCAAGAAAAGAGCGTTGAAAGGCTCGGAGGAAGATCACCGATTTCCGTGGACGTGCGCGTCATAGCGGCCACCAACCGGGATCTGGAAGCAGCACTCTCGGAGGGGCGATTCCGGGAAGATCTCTACTATCGCCTGAAGGTGGTGACGGTAACGTTGCCACCGCTCAGAGAGCGTCAAGGCGACATAGGTTTGCTCGCGGATCACTTTATCCAGAAGTTTTCCAAGGAAATGCACATCACCAATCCGGGATTTACCAAAGGGGCGATGGATGTGCTCGAAGCCTATTATTGGCCTGGAAATGTGCGGGAACTGGCCAACACGATTCAGAAAGCTCTAATATTCGCCCGAGGGGCCCCTCTCGGTCGGGAAGAAATGACGCAGGCAATTGCTGGAGGAGGTGCCCCCGAGGGTGGAGCAGGTTTCTCAGAAGAGGATTCGATTCGCCAGTGGCTTGGCAGAGCGCTTGCTAAAGGCAAAGGAGATAAGGTTTTCGTGGACATCGTTGATCGGTTCTCCGAACTGGTCATTATCGAAGCGCTCAACCGCACCGGTGGGAATCGATCCCAGGCTGCGAGGCTCCTGGGCCTCTCTCGCCCCACCCTCTTGGCCAAGATCGAGAAATACGGAATAAAAATGGAAACGTCCGTGAAATCTCACTGATCTGGCAGGGTGAGTATGAGGCGATGACGCTGGATTGTGAAGAACCTCCTCCGCCCCCGCCGTCGCATTGGAAAAAGGAGCGGTCCGGACGACAACAAGAATTATTGGTTCCGGCTGTCGCCGAGATACAGGTGAGGCCTTCCCCAGCACGGTGGCTGGCCTCACTAGGTAGCGGGGGTGTCCAGGTTCCTCGCTGACGGGCCATCAATTCCGTGGTAGTCATGAGACAGGAATGGGCTTATGTTTACGCGCCCAGGGCTGTCCCCTGCACAGTGTCTTTCGATCGACAGTTCCCGCGATAACATGAGACCCTCGGATCCTCATCGATAAGCTTCTTTCTTTCGATTTCAATTGACACTGAGGCGCCGTCTCCGGCCTGTCAATTGGACAGATCATGGCGGGGCCTCCCGTTGACGAGGAGCAATACGGCGCTTGGTCTCCTTAATTCTTGACACGAGGCAGGTTTGCAGCGCATAGTCTAGTTTACCGCTCCTTTAGGGCAGCGCCTTGAGCTTCGTAGCAGCAATTGCAGGGGCGGGCTTCAGACCCGCCCCTGCGTCAACAATGTAGGTCGGGCAGCCATTCTCGACGCGTGCCAACACAAGGACTGCGCAGTTGCCAATCGCGCAGAGAGCGGCGCCCCAGAAAATGGTCACGAGCACCCGCAAAGCGTGCACGGCAGGGTCCGTGCCGAGTGCTCGCTCTATGTCACGACTTTGTCCTTGGAGCCGGAGCCACGGGCCCGATGAAGTGACGCTCAGACAGGAGAATCATTATGAAAACAGTGGCTGAGACTATCCGCAACATGCTGGAGAGTGTTCCTGGGTTGAGAGCGGTTGTCGTGATTGACAGCGATGGGATTCCCATAGCCATCGAAGGTCGTGTCGAACTGGAACCGGAAGACCTGGGAGCCATGCTGGCGTCGGCGTTCCAGTGCTACCAGGCGCTCGGCGATGGCCTGGGGCAGTTCTACTGTGAGTTGGTCACAGCAGAATTTGATGGTATTAGCATCGCTCAACAGATGATGCCGAGAGGGTCGCTTATCTTGATTGCGGAAAAATCCTCTCCAATGGGGGTGATCAGGGTTGCTGCCAAAACGGGGAGGCAGGCCCTCAATGAGGTGATGGAAACCACAGCGGATGCCCGCAAGCGGTTCATGGAAGAGCACAAGCTCCGGCTTCCTCAAAAAGATGGGACGCCAGGAAAGCCGCAGCCCATCAGCTTGTTGTCATTCCTCGAAAAGAGAAAGAAAGGATGAAGGACGTTGAAGGTAGTTGGGGACCGGATATATCTGAAGCTTATCTTCTTCGGAACAGCTTTGGCTGGAAAGACCACTGCTCTGGAATGGCTCTTTTACCACGTAATTCCTGACGAGATGAAGCTGGTCAAGGAATTGCGACAGGTTAAGACGTCTTTCGGACAAACATTGCTGTTCGATTTCGCTCCCATAGAGATCTCCCAGAACATCGTGACCCGTATGTTTTCGGCAACTGGACAGGATTATTACAGAGGGACCCGTACCAAGGTGCTTGCCGGCTCTGATGGGATTTTCATCGTCATAGATTCCCAAAAATCCCAGTTAGAGAATAATCGTCGAATTCTCAATGAGCTGTGGAAGTGCTGCAAAGAGATGGACGGTCTTGATGAAGCCGAGATCGTGGTCATGTACAACAAGAATGACCTCGAGGAGATATATCCAATGGATTTTCTTAAGGATTATCTGGGCCTCAGCGCATACGACGGCTTCTCCACTTGCGCCTTAACCGGGGACAACCTGGAAGAAGCGTTGGTGGTCATGCTCAGAAAACTGACTACCCGCCTTCAGGAGGAGGGGTTCCACGTGGCATGATTATCCTCGACGAACGCGTTGAAGAATCAATCATCAACGGGCAGGCAAAGCAAGTGGTCCTTGCCGATGCGGACGGATTCGTCCTTGACAATGCTGGTTACGTCTACGATCCGGACGAGCTGGTCTCTATCTTCCTATCGACCCAACGGCAGATGCAAGACGGTATACTCGGATTTGATTTCGGACAGATCTCGGAATTCAGTTTCCGGATGGTGGGGACAGACATGACCGTAGCATGCCGCCGAGTCTTCTGGGCTGACGGCGGATGTCTCGTGATAGTAGTTGTGCCGGTGGGAACGTTTCACAATCCCATAGTCTCCGATGTGATGCGTTCTTATATCAACTACCTGGAGCGACAGAGGTCCGCTTTGCGAAATTCTTAAGCGTACTCCTCACACATTTCGTACCCGGCTAGCACAAAGTAACAGCGGCACGACGAGCGGAAATCAACTGAGGCGCAATGCCAAGAAATGATTTCTGATTCAACCCGTGAGGAGGGCCCGTATTCGTGGCTGTGTGAGAAAACGAGAGCTCACCGAACGAGGGCCGACATGGAGTGTTCTTATGAGTGCGAAGGACGAGCAATTCCTGGAAAGGCTTCTCGCTGCATTTCGCGTGGAAGCGGAGGAGCACATTCAAGCAATCGCAGCAGGACTGCTTGAGTTGGAGAAGGCGCCGGAAGGCCATGATAGAGCTCAAATTGTCGAAGCCATGTACCGGGAGGCTCACAGCCTCAAGGGCGCAGCGCGATCCGTCAATATGGACAGAGTGGAGACCATCTGCCAGTCTATGGAGAGTGTATTTGGTGAGTTGAAAGCGGGCAGACTGCATCCCTCGGTTCAGACCTTCGATACATTGCACCGAGCCACGGATGCAATGAGTGCCGAGCTCTCTCAGTCGGGAAGTGCTGATGTGGAGAGTCTGATTCGCGAGTTGGACGGACAACTGAAAACCGATCAAGGGGGACTCGCATCCGGCAAGCTCGTTGTAAAGTCCCAGCCTCGGGCCGCATCGTCTCGTCGAAAGAAAACTTCTCGGGCGAAGAGCGACGACGAAGCGAAACAAGGCGCGCATGACCACGAGAACACCCTCATGCATTCCCAAGCGAGCATCGAATCCGCCGATCCGGAGCTCACACCCAAGCCGCAGCGATCATTGCAGAGCAACACGGTGAGGATTCCCGTTCACAAATTGGATCCGCTCCTGCGCCAAGTGGAGGAAATGGTCTCCGTGAAGCTCTCGAGCAGCCAGCGGGTGAAGGATCTGGCGTCGATCATGTCGCTGATCGGCTCTTGGAAGCAGAAATGGTCGAGCCTGACATCCAACGACAGGACCGTGGCCAGAATTTTGGCGAGGACGGATAAGGCGGAGGCGGAACTTGGAGAAGCTCATCTCGCAAAGCTGGTAGACTTCCTCCAATGGAACGAATCGTGCCTCACGACGCTCGAAGAAAAGCTTCGGATTCTGAAGACCTCCACAGAGGCTGATTCGCGGACCCACGGTCAAATGGTAGACGATCTCTTGGAAGATATGATGAACATTCTGATGCTTCCCTGCTCGTCTCTCATGGAAGTCTTTCCGAAGCTGGTCCGCGACCTGGCGAGGGATGCAGGGAAAGAAGTGAATCTTGAGATCAGAGGCCAGGACCTGGAGATTGACAGGCGCATCCTCGAGCAGATGAAAGATCCTCTCATACATCTCGTGCGCAACAGTATCGATCATGGAATCGAAATGCCCGAGGAACGGGAAAGACGGGGAAAGCCGAGGCAAGGAACAATAACCGTTGCATTCTCACAGGTTAGTGGCAATCAGGTAGAGCTCGTGGTCACGGATGACGGGGGTGGAATCGACGTCGCGCGTGTTCGGGAAGCCGCTGCCAGAGAAGGAATGCTTTCGGAGCAGGATGAACCGAGGCCCGACGGCACGGATGCTCTCTCGCTGGTTTTCAGATCCGAGGTATCTACGAGCCCCAGTGTGACCAGCATTTCTGGCCGCGGACTTGGTCTGGCCATTGTGAGAGAAAAAGTGGAGACTCTCGGAGGGAATGTCTCAGTAGCAACCGCAGCTCACAGGGGCACGTCATTCAGAATCCTGCTTCCCGTCACCCTGTCCACCTTCAGGGGAATTCTCGTCCATGCGGCAGGGTGGCCGTTCATCATCCCCACTTCTAATGTCGAACGCGTGGCCCGAATCAGAAAAGACGTCATCAAGACTGTTGCGAACAGAGAAACCATGGAGGTGAATGGCAGAACCGTACCCGTGGCTCGTCTCAGCGTCGCGTTGGAGCTCCCTCGCAGACAGCAAGGCAACGGCCAAGGAGATTTCATTCCTGTCGTGATTCTCAGATCGGGAGAGAACCTGGTTTCCTTTATCGTAGATTCCATCCTGCAAGAGCAGGAAGTTCTTGTCAAAGGGCTCGGCAAGCAGCTATCACGGGTGCGGAACGTCGCTGGCGCTACTGTCCTGGGTTCGGGGGAATTGGTCCCAATCCTCAATGTCCAGGACTTGGTCAGCTCAGCGGCAAGAAGGTCCTTTTCAGAGACCGGTCCTACCATTCAGTTGGAGGAATTGGAAGACAGGTCGAAGCATATTCTCGTTGTTGAGGATTCCATTACATCGAGAATGTTGCTAAAGAACATTCTTGAATCTTCAGGGTACTATGTGACAACAACGGTGGATGGCGCAGACGCGTGGGCGGCTTTGAAAACTCGTGACTTCGATCTCGTGGTTTCGGATATAGAAATGCCGAGGATGGATGGCTTTACGCTTACGGCCAACATCAGAGCAGATGAGAAACTTTCCGACCTTCCCGTTGTCCTCGTGACGTCCCTCGGATCGAGGGAGGACCGGGAGCGTGGCATAGATGTGGGAGCGAACGCGTACATAGTCAAGGGGAGCTTCGATCAGAACAACCTGTTGGAAACGGTGGAGCGACTTATATGAGCTGTCGAGGTCATGCATGATTCGAGTCCTGGTCGTTGACGATTCGGCCGTTGCACGTGAGCTGATATCGTACATCCTTTCGGCCGATCCGGAGGTGACGGTGATCGGGACGGCCGCCAATGGGGTGGAAGCTATTGACCTCGTCAAGAAGGACAGGCCCGACGTTGTGACCATGGACATCCTCATGCCCAAGATGGACGGATACGTGGCCACTCGGAAGATCATGGAAGCCAATCCTGTTCCCATCGTGGTTGTGACCTCGAGCCTGATAAGGGAAGAGGTGGAAAAGACCTGGCGCGCAGTTGAAGCCGGGGCCGTGGCTGTGTTACAGAAGCCGAGTTTTCGCGATCGGGGGCCCCATGCGGAGGCAAGCAAGAAGCTTCTGCAGACCGTAAAGGCGATGGCACAGGTGAAGGTGGTAAGGAGATGGTCGCACCATGTCAAGGCTCCGACGGCTCCACGGGAGATCTCCGTCGTCCATGCCAGGCCAGCCTCTCCCCCCCCTCGGCAGAAGGCGAGAATAGTCGCGATCGGGTCTTCCACCGGCGGTCCTTCGGTGCTCCAAACAATCCTTTCCGGTCTGGGATCTAATTTTGCGGCGCCAATCCTTGTCGTGCAGCATATCGCTCCAGGATTCACCGTGGGATTTGTCGACTGGCTCAACCGTACCTCTCGCCTTCCCGTGCGCCTTGCCACTCACGGTGAAACTGCTCACCCAGGGAGTGTGTATGTTGCTCCCGACGGGCTGCAAATGAAGGTGAGCGCAGATTTTCGGCTTGCGCTCAAGGATGATGCCCAGGAGAATGGCACGAGGCCTTCAGTTTCGTACCTGTTTCGGTCAGTGGCGCAATCGTTTGGGGACAAGGCGTTGGGAGTTCTCTTGACTGGGATGGGACGAGATGGCGCAGACGAGCTCAAGCTCATGCGGGACGCCGGAGCGGTCACCATCGCCCAGGATAAGGACACTTCGGTAGTTTACGGGATGCCGGGAGAAGCGGCCAAGATCGGGGCTGCCATGTACTCGATCCCGCCGCAGAAAATAGTGGAAATGCTCCAAAGGCTCGTAAGGTAATGGGTAAGGCTCACCACTGTCCCAGCGCGGCGACACGGGATTGCTTGCCAGCCACCTGAAAACCTTGACTCAAGGGAATGAAGGAGCCGACTCATGAAATCGAGAAAAAAGTCGGATAATCGGCAGGTCAACATCCTCATAGTCGAGGACAGCCTCACCCAGGCCATGCTCCTACAACACTTACTGGAGGAGAATGGGTACCGGGTGACGCGGGCAACCTCGGGAGCCGAGGCTCTCGAAGTTCTCACGCGGGAAAGGCCCGCACTCATAATTAGCGATATAGTAATGCCCGAGATGGATGGCTTCGAGATGTGCCGCACCTTGAAGGCGAACCAGAGTTTGAGAGACATACCGCTCATCCTCCTCACCGCACTCTCCGACCCCGAGGATGTAATCAGAGGGCTCGAAGCCAACGTGGATTTCTATTTGACCAAGCCATACGACAGAGACTTCCTCTTGTCAAAGGTGCGCTCCATTGTTTCAAATCCCGCCTGGACCAGGGTAGAGAAGGACCCCCAGGAGCTGGAGCTCAACCTGTGGGGAAAAACGTACACGGTCAAGGTGGATCCGGAGCGGTCGTTAAGCTTCCTCGCCTCCACGTACGAAAACGCTATTCAGATAAATCGTGAATTGCAGAAAGAAATTGCAGAGCGTAAGCGCGTTGAGGAAGAGCTACGGATCACTCTGAACCGGCTCAAAGAAATGGAATCGATAATTGAAATAAGTCCCGCCGTCGCGTTTGTACGCAGAGCCTCTGACGGGTGGCCCATTGAATTTGTTTCAGACAACGTCCTTCAATTTGATTACGAATCGGAGGACTTGCTTTCAGGACAGATCACGTACGGGGATATTATTCATCCTGATGATCGTTCCCGGGTCTTGTCAGAGGTCGAAGTTCACTTACAGGACAAGGATTGCGAGGAATTCAGCCTGGAGTACCGAATTCTCACGGGATATGGCGATACCCGATGGGTCGATGACCGCACGTTCGTGCGTCGTAATTCAAAGGGAGTTGTCACGCATCTGCAAGGCATCATACTTGATGTGACAGAGCGCCGCTCAGCGGGCTTCTAAGATGTATCGGATGTGTCGAGAGCCCCTCCGCTTCCCATGTCGTTTAGAGCCTGTGTACGAGGAAGAGACCAACCGCAATGACGAAAACATCATGCTCAGTTCTTCTGGTGGATCCGGACCACATATCTGCCGGCCTAGTTGCAGGATCGCTCAGGCAAAACGGTCATACGGTGTTCGAGGCCCGGGACTTGGCTCACGCGGTTTCGATTCTCGAATTTCGCGCCTTCGATGTCTTGGTGATGACTGTGGATCCAACTCGGGAAGATGACCTCGCTGTGATAGAGTGGACGGCATCGCTCACGCCGCGACCACGGATCGTCGTGATGGCAAGCAGCACTCCTCCCGGAGGAGATAGCGAAATCCTCGGCCGTGGAGCTGACCTATTCCTGGTCAAGCCGGTCGATGTTTCTGCGCTCATGGAGCTCATGGCGCAGGGTCGCTCCAGAAGCTCGTTCTCGGGGAAGGTAGTTGGTGTCGATCTTATCGAATATGTACAGTTCGTGCTGCTAGGAGGGAAGAAAACGGTCTTGGAAGTGACGTCAAGTCTGGGGACACACGGCAGGCTATTCGTGGCTGACGGGAACATCATCCACGCCGATTGCGGAGTCCTTCAGGGGGAGCCCGCTCTTTATCGATGCCTCTGCTTCCGAGAAGGAACATTCGTCCACCAGCCATGGGAAGCTCCTGACTCGGTTACCATCAATAAACCGGGTGAGTTCCTCCTCATGGAGGCAGTGAGAAAGAGGGACGAATCATGGGCATGCGGGACCGACTGAGGAGAGGCCCGCTGATGACGCCCCTCGTCTTGCTCCTCGAGAGGACCTGCTAATGGAGACAGTTGACACCGTGATGCCCGGGGAGTGTCCGAGATGCGTAGAGCTGGAAAAGCTCTTCGAAGGACTCTATTGTCCCTGGGAGGCAGGACCGGTCGGAACGGCGAGTCTTGCGCGATACGTCGCTTTGGGGCAGGAAGTGATTCGAGTATTGCCGGTGGGGATCTTCGTGTGTCAGTATCAGCCTCCAGGCGAATTGTTTTGCCTGTGTGCAAATTCGGAAGCCTTGCGGTTGACAGGGGTAGATTACCAGAGTTTCCCCGGAGCAGAGTTCGATGAGGTCTGGTCGGACGCTCGACGCCTGGGTTTGACCGATGCCCTTATAAATTCCATCAGGACAGGAAGGAGCCTGCCGGCAGGCACGGCCTACTTCAGGAATGGAAACAGTTACCGCGTCCTCACATTACGAGCAGTTCCACTGACAGGGAATCGCGTGTGCGTGGCGTTCGAAGAATGTGCAGAGAGAGAGAATCGGGACCAGGCGGTCCAAGGATCTGCTCCTCCATCGGCATATTGCTCTCCGACCGACGTAGAATGGCTGTTGTCACGAATAAGGGAGCTGGAAGAGGAAGTAGCACGCCTGAAGTCGGTCGGGGAGTAGGACTGGCGTCTTGCGGACCTGGGGGTTCCACCTAACCGCAAGAGGCAAGAAAGCTCCGCCACGTCCACAGGCCTGAGCAGGGACCGGACCGTGGGTCGATCGTTTCCCGGCATAATGGGCTTCATCATGGCGATAATACATCGGAAGTCTCGCGAAATCCAGTGTAAGATCGTGTACTATGGACCGGGTCGAGGCGGAAAGACCACCAACCTCCTCATGATCCATAAGGCCATCGGAAACAGGGCGCGAGGCGAGCTGATCTCTATCAACACGGCTGGTGACAGGACAATATTCTTCGATTTTCTTCCCATGGATCTCGGAGCAGTGAAGGATTTGCATGTAAAAATTTCAGTATACACGGTTCCAGGCCAGGTTATCTACAACGACACTCGCAGGCTGGTCCTCAGAGGCGTCGACGGCCTGGTGTTCGTCGCTGACTCGCTGGAGATAAGGAGAAGGCAAAACATCGAGAGCCTCAAGAATCTGGAAGAGAACCTGCAAGCGATCGGAAGTGACATCTCCACCCTCCCGATGGTGCTCCAATACAACAAGAGGGACCTCAACGGCGGAGATAGCCCGATCTTGTCCCTCGAAGAAATGAAGAATGACCTTAACCCGTGTAACAGGTGGCCCGCACTGGCCGCAAGCGCATTGTACGGGGAAGGGGTCAAGGAAACCTTCAAGAAGATCTGCATGATGACAGTCGTTGACGTGTGCCGGCAGCTTCTTGAGAATTAGCCCGATGAAAGGCGCTCGACCTCCAAAGGAATCAGAAATGGCAGGAAGTCGTTTCCATGAATTGGCTTCGGATCTGACGCTCGCTATTCGGCCTCGCGGGAAACGGAGTACCGATATGCAGCTCGATCCCTCCCTTGTTCCAGGGGGGGGCCTGACGAAATCCGGCTCGGACAAGCCTCAGGTCATTATCTACACGCGGAAGGTCGACCGGGGTTTTCCTGCAACGTACATGAGTGACAACGTCGAGTCTCAGCTCGGATATCAGCCGGGAGATTTCATTGACGATCCTTCATTCTGGCTTGAGAGGATTCACCCCGAAGATGCCCCGGCAGTGCTTGGTGCCTTGGGGGAGCTGGCCAAAGTCGGACACCACGTAAAGGAATACCGATTCTTGCACAAGAATGGCACGTACCGGTGGATGCGGGACGAGTTCAACCTGGTGCAGGAAGACGGGCAGAGCGCCGGGGAGATTCTTGGAACCTGGGTCGATGTCACGGAGCTCAAGAGGGTCGAGGAAGCATTACGACAGAGCGAGGCACGGTACAGGTCGCTGGTCAACGCTGCGCCCCTGGGGATGATTTCCTTCGACACCACAGGTGACATAAAGGAATTCAATCCATCGGTTCTCCGCATACTGGGTGCGTCTTCTCTGGGAAGAGCGGAGGCCAAGGACCTCTTTTCTCTCTTGCCCATGGTGGAAGCGGGCATCTCCGAGGCAATTCTTAACTGTCTGGAGTCCGGTGAGTCCGGTGTAGGGGAATTCCAGTACAAGACCAAGTCGGACCGGGATGTCTATACCCGCGTCTATGTAGTCCCGATCAAGGATGGCGACGGCAATATTACAGGCGCTCATGCCTTCATCCAGGACATATCAAATCAGAAGCGTGCCGAGGAGCTCATCGTTCGATCCGAGAGGCTCAAGGTGCTCGGACAGATCTCAGCAGGGGTAGGGCATAATTTCAACAATCTCCTGCAAATAGTCTCCGGCAACGCGAACATGGCATTGACGAATCTCGATCTCAAGGACCTCGATTCTTTGAAGCATAATCTCGAGCAAATCCTCGAGAGTGTGAGATCCGCAACCGAGACCGTGAGATGGCTCCAGAGATTCGGCCGTGAACCGGCCCCTGGCACTGGCCTCGTCAGAGAAGTGTTCGACCTCACCGACGCTGTGGAAGAGGCAATTGAAGTCTGCCGGTTGTGGTCGAAGGCAGATCTCGATCGAAAAAAGATAAGCATAACATATGAAATGGGACTCTCGAAGGGATGTTATGTGAGCGGAGTGCCCGATCAGATCAACTGGGTGGTCCTCAATCTGCTCAAGAACGCGGTGGAAGCTCTCCCGAAAGGGGGGAAGATTCGGGTCAAGACCTACGTCAAGGACGGCCAGGCCATCCTCAAGGTTCGAGACAACGGCGTTGGGATCCGCGAGGAACACCTCAAATGGGTTGCCATGGCGTTCTGGACCTCCAAAAAGGACCACGCGGGAATGGGACTGACCTTCAACTGCGAGATTATCCGTAAGCACGGGGGCGCCATGGGCCTCAAGAGGATGAAGCCCCACGGAACCACCTTCACCGTACGACTGCCCTATGTGAAAGACTTGTCCAAAGAGAGAAAGAACCTTGCGAGAAAAGCCCTCAAGAAAGGCCTGCGCATCTTGTTTATCGATGACGACGAGCCCATCGTCAGAACGTTTGAAAAGGGAATGAAGCTGTTGGGACACAAGGTTTACACCGCTCCATCGGGAGAGCTTGGGCTCAAGTTGTTCGACGAGACCACTGTAGATGCCGTTGTATGCGACCTGGCAATGCCCGGCATGAACGGTTGGGAGGTGGCCTCGGCCGTGGCTGCAGCTTGTCAGGCCCGCAACTCGCCGAAGCCGCCCTTCATCATCCTGACAGGATGGGCAAACCCGGCTGACGAGGAGGAGATCCTCGCTCATGCGGGCGTGGACCGGCTAGTTTACAAGCCCATTGCGGTGCCCAAGCTCGTTGACATCGTAAAGGAAGAATTGGACAAAGCAGGAGGGGAGTCAGCCTTCTCTGGAAGAGTCGAAGGGGTAGATATTCTCGAATACATGCAACTGCTCATGCTGTCGGGCAGGAAAGTGGTACTGGAGATCGTCTCCAGGGAAGGGGCGAACGGCTTCATCTTCATTGAGGACGGCGAGATCCGCCACGCTGTCTGTGGCGAGAAAGAGGGGGAGGAAGCCCTCTATCGCTGTCTCACTTTCAAGGGCGGCAGCTTCTCGAGCCTGCCATGGATCCCGCCGGAAAGGGTAACTATAGACAAACCTGGAATGCTTCTTCTCGTCGAGGCAGCGCGAAAGAGGGACGAGATGAAGAAGCCAGCATGAAGACGGAAGTTTGCTGTACGAGTATGCGTTGGGCGAGCAAAAATCCTCGCTGATGAAACAGTCCGTTCCTCTAGAGCCATCCGGGATCTGTACCGGGGAATTCTGCTCACTTACTCCTTGCTCGTTCGAATGTGGACGTCCCGCTGTGGGAACGGTATCTCGATTCCCTGTTTCTGGAATTCTTCGTGAATAGCCCAGTTCAGTTGATGAGTTATTCTCCCTTTGAGCTCTGGGGGGTCAATCCAACACAAGAGCTCCAGATCGAGAGCTGAGTCGCCGAAACTCCGGAATCGGACCCTCGGAGCAGGCTCGGGCAAGACGCTTTCATTTTGCCCTGCAATGGTCAGCAGTATGCGCTCGACCTCTGTGAGGTCTGAACCGTAAGCCACTCCCACCTTAATCCGGATCCTACACATCGAAACCGGCGCGCTCTCGTTTATCATTTTGGCATTGGCTATTACCGAGTTGGGAATTGAAATGAGAATGTCATCCCTCGTTCGAATGCGAGTGCTGCGAAGTCCCACCTCGGCAACCTCACCTCGCTCCCCCTCTCCGAGCACAATGTAATCACCCAGCTTGAAGGGGCGGTCGAGGATGATCATTACGGTGCCGATAATATTGGACAGGGCTTCACGGCCTGCGAGTGCCACAGCAAGTCCTCCGATTCCCAGTCCCGTGATGAGAGAGTAGGTGGGCAGTCCCAACCTGGCACCCAAACTGATTATCATCACGCCGATTATGATCGCTGACATAGCTTGAAAGCCGAGGCGAATGAGTTGATCATCCACCCCGCCTTTGACACACCCGCCGATTGAGACAAACATCGCTGCCATTCGGTTGAGCATGGCACCGATGAGCCATATCCAACCGCCGTATGAAATGATGAGGAAGACAAATGCTATCGGGACGTAGATTTCGGCATCAAGGAAGTGAAGACCGTAAACGATGAACCAGAGGCCCATTTTCGAAAAAAGAATCAGAGCTATGGGCAGAATGAGGCCGCCGAGGCTATGCTCCAGATTCGTGCAATACTTGTTGTCTAAGATGCGGAATGCGTCACTGCCAAACTTGTGCACAAGGAAGACCGATCCAGCGCCAAGGAGCACATAAAGGAGAAGACCGAACCATTGCCATGCAGCTTCGCCGGCTATTTCCGTCTTGGTCCAGGTTGGCAGCTTCGCGAGGAATGCTTTAGGGATAAGCAAACTGCCAGAGACCCTCAATTGGCCTAGGAGAGCCCCTCCACCAGTTCCGGGCAAATAGGGCAGATCCTTAACGGTGTTATAATACTTCTCCGCGTTTCTCACAGTCTCGCTCGAAAAGAGGAACCGCTCTACGGACGATTCGGCCTTGACCGAAACAATAGTGATCTCCGTGTATGGGATTGTCCAACTGGACAGTGTCTGCGTTCGGACGGCTTGAGCGTCGGGTATTTCTTCATAGGGTGGGATTTCGATGCGATCCAGGGTCTCTTTGAGATACAAGGTCGCATAAAACCCCAGTACATACCTCAAAGCAGGTGGTTCTTTTTCGAGATTCAGGCACCTCGCCGCGCGGTTAGCGAAATCTATGGCCTCTTCTCTGCGGCCTGATTTATATGCGTGGACAGCATCGTTTGCATTGTCCAAGAATGTCTTGAGCGTAGCTCTCGGACTCGATGTGTCCGGTGGAGCCAACGGATGAAAAGCTTGCTCCGCTTCCACGGAGGTCCCACAGAACAACAGCAATAGGAGACACAGAGTTGTCTGACCGAATTCGGAGCACAAAGTCAAGACACTAATCCTAGAATTTGGCATTTCCTTTACCGTTCATGACATCTCAAACGGAATTTGGAACACCGCAACATTGACTTTACCTCTCCTCACCGTCGTCTGCAGGGCCTCCATTGAGGAGATACCGCCGAGTGGCCATAAGTGCTGCAAAGGCAGCCACTCCCAGCGGCACCTCCCAGAAAGGGGTTTGAGGTTCGAGCATTCTCCGTGCAATCACGAAAGACAGCAAGTTCACCAGAGAAGCCAGCTCGTGAGAAATAAGAGTTCGCACCAGCTCCAAAGCAATGGTCATCAAAAGGACTCTCTGACCAATCTCATGCAAGGTGGCCATGGAATTCCAGTCGAGCCCGAAGGCCGTTCTTATCGTTGCCAAGAAGAAACATATCACGGCCAACAGAAGAGCCAGGGCTATGATACGTTCAGACCACACGACAAGTTCTTGATTGATTGACGAGATACGCTCACCCAGCTTCACAGGCGTCACCCACGGTTGCGTGATGCTAAACCAAATTCGCCGTAACCACAATCAGACTATAAAATACTCGTGTCGCCTCACTGTCCTCCCGTTACGCTTGGTAGGGCCCCCACCTTCGCAACCGGTGGGGGATTCCACTTACCCACAAGAACTTCCTGCTTTGGCGCGTAAAGGCGCATGGTCAAATTGAAAGGCCCTTTCGGTGCTGGCAGCCAGTTGGACTCCTTGTCCTTGCCTGGGCTCTCGGCCTGGAAATAGAGGTCGAGCGAACCGTCTGGGTTGTACTTGAACGGCATCCAACTGCTCACAGCGAAGCGATTCAGACTGTTCGCGACCTGAAAACCGTCCTGGTCATAGAGAGTGATCGACCAGAAGGCGTCCACAGGTGGCATGGCACCTTTGTCGAAGTGGACCCTGTACTTGTTCGCGCCGTCCAGAGGCTTGCCCGTCTCGTCGCCGAGATTCAGAGGATAAATGGCATCTTCGGGCAGGTTTGCCCCGAGCCCTTGCTGAGCTACGATGGCGCGCTTGAGGTAGTAGTTGCCGTACACGCCCATAGTATCCGTATTCATGGACCAGCCGTTGGCTACCCTCGCTAGTGTGGGAATCTTCCACTGCATCAGATGCTGAGCCGCTTCCGGAGCACTTTCCAAGCCTTTCTTCACAGCGGCATCGAGCTTGTCCATCTCGAAGCTCTTTCCCGGCTCGATACCGATCCTTTTCATTAAGGCAATAATCGGTTGATCGGTAATGTGCGGCGGATGCAGCTTCAAGAGCTCGGCAGCGTAGGCAAAGTACTTTCCCGCGGGCATGGTGTCTACTTGGATCTTCGGCGGCGTGTTCATGTCGACGTTTGGATCGATTTTCACCTGAAGAGGCTCGGGGGCCTTACCCCATCGCGAGAGCGGCGTAATCTTGAAACCTTCCTGGATCTGGTGAACAGCCTCATAATCACTGGGCCCGTCCGTCTTGGTGCGGCCGATGATCCAGACATAGGGTGTCGGAGCATCGATGCGCTGGGTGTCTTTCGGGAGCTTGAATTCCTCGATCAATCGCTCTCTCAAGTCGGGTCTCCAGCCTTGGGGTACAACGACAAAATTGCCCGCCTTCGTACCCGTCGTGCGCCATCCTGGCGACGCGAACACATCTGTCCACATGTCGAGCATGGGAATCAGATAGTAGCGGCCGCCCGTGTCTGGAACTGACACGATCATCGGTTCCTTGGTGAGGTCCAACCACGCCGACGAATAGAGGGTATCGAAGTTTGGCCGGACCACCACTCTTATGTCTGCTGTCGGAAATGCAGGGACGTTGTTGAACATGTTCATCGGGCCGCCGATGGGCGACTTGCCCGGCTCGAAGTTGGTGAGCTGCTTTCGAGTCACGTCCATCGTGATAAGCGGGTAAAAATAGAGGTACGCTTGGACGCCTATGGCGTGCGCCTCTTCTTCGATGATTTTGGTCGCTTGCTCGGCCGTGACCGGTGGGACTGCTATCAGTACTACGAAAACAAGAGCCGACACTGCAATTATACCCATTTTCGCCTTCATAGGGTACCTTCCTCCCGCATTCGCCATATTCTACCACTCCTGTCCGAGAGTCTTGAGAGCAACTGGCAGCCCCCGCAATGAGCTTCCCGATTCTTCCCCAAATGGCGATCTGCCGTCTGCCTCCCTTTCGGCCCCTATTCTACCCGCTTCTCATCTTTGAGCTCAAGCTTCGGCTGGTCGACCGTCACCTCAAACATCGGCCAGCCGACCATGTTGCGGGACTAATGAGGTGCGGGCTGTACGCGCTGCAGCGGCTTGCCGTCGAGCGCTTCCGCCTGCGCATCCTCAAGCTTCTTGATGTCCTCTGGCGATAACTGCGGCCGATCCACTTTGATCGTCAGCTTGTTGAGCTTTGCGGTCAGCGGGAACGGTGGTTTGTAGTCCGCGTCATTCACACCAGTCAAGGTGTCGGAGCCGATGTCAAAGCTCTCGTCCCATTGCAGGATCATCGGCAACGTACGGGGCATGGTGATGGATTGCACTTCCTTGCCGTCCACCTTGAGGGTGCCGGTACCGGAACGACCGAGGCCGCTGAGGTTGTTGAAGGCCAGCGTGCCCACGCCAAGGCCGTCATATTTGAAGTCGAATTCAATTGTGTGCTTGCCGGGTGCAAGCTCTGGTCCTTCCCACCTGACGCGCTTCAGGTCTATGAGGTTCCAGAGAAACACGGGCTTGCTCTTGAGGAGGTAGAAGCCATAGCCGGCAAACCGTCCGCCCGATGTCAGGATCATGCCCTCGGCGCCGCCTTGCGGAACTTCGATGTCCGCGGTGATCGTGTACGAGCTGTTGAGGAGGAATGGGGAATCGCCTTGCGGCAGGCCTACCATGGGTTTGGTATAAACGAACTCGGTGCGACCGGCCGTGATGTTCGGCCGTGGGGCCACGATACGGGCCGCGACCGACGCGTCCAGCGGGAAGACCTGATACTTCTTCGCTTCCTCGATGAACAGCTTCTTCATTTCTTCCACTTTGTCCGGATGCTTCTCGGCCAGGTTTTGGGATTGGCTGAAATCCTTGGTCAGGTCGTAGAGCTCGAGGACCTGATTGTTGAGCGGGTCGGGGTTGGCTGCGCCGAAGGCCTCCCACGGCGCGCGGTTCACCTCGGTGCTCAATAGCCAGCCCTCGTGATACAAGGCCCACTGGCCCATCATCTCGAAATACTGGGTCTTGTGCCGGGACGGTTCTTTGGCGTTCTTCTCGTCAAAGGTGTAGGCGAAGCTCGTACCTTCGATGGGCGCCTGTTTGATGCCGTCTACGTATTCAGGAGCCGGGATGCCCGAGACCTCGAGGATAGTCGGCACGATATCGATGACGTGGCAGAACTGCTCGCGCAGGCCGCCCTTGTCCTTGATGCGCTCCGGCCAGGAGATAACCATGCCTTGACGGATGCCCCCGAGCTTCGAGGCGTTTTGCTTAAACCAGGTGAAGGGTGTATCAAATGCCCAGGACCAGCCAGCCGACATGTGGTTGTAGGTCAGCTCAGTGCCCCAGACGTCGTACCATTTCATCTGCTCGGCGACGGGCACGGCCACTCCGTTAAAGAACGCCACTTCGTTGGGTGTTCCCAGCGGGCCGCCCTCTGCACTAGTTCCATTGTCGCCATTGATGTAGATGATGAGCGTATTGTCGAGCTTGCCAATGTCCTCGATGGCTTGTATCACTCGGCCGATTTCGTGGTCGTTGTACGCCGCGTACGCGGCGAAGATTTCTGCTTGTCTTATGTAGAGCTTTTTCTCCTCGGGTGTGCAATCATCCCAATTCTTGATGACATTCGTCGGCCAAGGCTCCAGCTCGGTGTCCAACGGGATCACGCCGAGGCGCTTCTGATTCTCAAAAATCCGCTCTCGCAGCTTGTTCCACCCGTCGTCGAAGAGGTGCATAGCCCGAATCTTCTCGACCCACTCTTTGGTCGGGTGATGCGGCGCGTGCGTAGCGCCGGGAGCGTACTTGATGAAAAATGGCTTGTCAGGTGCCGTCTGGTGAATTCGGTACAAATACTCTATGGCGTCGTCGGCCATGGCGGTGATCAGGTTCCAGCCCGGCTTGCCGTCGAAGGGATAAATCTGCGTGGTATTGCGGAACAGGTTGGGCTGCCACTGGTTCGCATCGCCGCCAACGAAGCCGTAGAAATATTCGAAGCCCATGCCGGTCGGCCATTGATCGAAGGGCCCTACCTGACTGGCCGTGAAAGCCGGAGTGTTGTGGTCCTTGCCGAACCATGATGTCGCGTAGCCGTTTTCCAGCAGGATGCGGCCGATGGTGGCCTTGTCCTTGGCGATGACGCTGTTGTAACCCGGGAAGCCAGTGGACTGCTCTGAGATGACGCCGAAACCGGCCGAGTGATGGTTGCGCCCGGTGATCAAGGCAGCGCGTGTCGGCGAGCAGAGAGCTGTAGAGTGGATGTTGTTGTAGCGCAGGCCGTTCTTCGCGACGCGATCCATAGCGGGCGTCGGAATCACCCCCCCAAAGGTGCTAGGGACGCCGAACCCGGCATCATCCGTGATGATTAGCAGGATGTTGGGAGCGCCTTTGGGCGGCACGACACGAGGTGCCCACCATGGTTTCGACTGCAAAGCATCGTCCTTGATCACGCCGCCGAACGGCGGATCCGGAGGTGGAAGCTGCTTTCCGCTGATCGTAGTGGTCGCGGAAGGCGATCCCGGTGTACCGGTGATCTGCTGGGCCGCAGAAGACGAGACCCACGGCAGGCACACCAGGCACGCCATGATCAATCCGCGGACACAGACTTCTCGATAAGGTTTTTGCGAGATTGACATCGGTTCTCTCCTTTTGAACATCAGGTCTTGATACGTGGATCGCGCGTGGATAAGGACTCGCGACCGGATTTAGGCAGCCCGCCGCTTAGGGCCCGCAATTCACTTCTTCTCTAGATCGCCTTGGCCAGTCTTCAGGGCCTCAAGGAGGACTTTCATAGCAATCTTGTGCTGATTAGGAATACCATCCGTAGCCAACCCTCTCTCGTACACCCTCTTGGCCTCGTCACCGTTGCCTTGCTGCTCATAGATGCCGCCTAGGATGAGGTAAGCGTCGGCACAGGCAGGGCACCTGCTTATGAGCTCATTCATTACGTTCGCAGCGCCGGTATGGTCTCCACGCTGTTGCTGAAAAAAGGCAAGCGTATAAGCATACCTGGGTTGGTCCGGGCGAAGCTCTGCGGCCTTTCTACAGAAAGTCACTGCTTCGTCCATTCGGTCCTTCGCGAGAATTACACCGAGGTTGTACGCTGCCTGAGCCATTTGAGGATCGGCTTTGAGGGCTGCTCGAAGGTGCTTCTCCGCCGCGCCCAGATCGCTCTCCTCGGCCTTGAGCAGCCCCATGTTGAAATTCGCCCCAGCATTATCAGGGGCTAACTCCAATGCCTTCTGCAATGAATCGCTGGCCTTCTGATTTTCTCCCATACGGGCATACGCCATCGCCTGGTTGACCATAGCGAGTACTCCACGTGGCTCCATCTTGAGCGCGGTCTCATACGATGCGACGGCCTGCTGGAAATCCCCCTGGTCGAGGTAATAATTTCCGAGATTGTAATGGGATTCCCACTGATCCGGCCGCGACATGATCGAAGCCAGGTACTCTTTGCTTGCCGACTCGACTTTTTTCCGGTCCACTTCTGTCAGCGGCACGTTCTGGTGACCGGCAAGCGACGCTGCCGCGCGCACACGAACAAGGCGGTAGTCATCACCAGTTGCTTCCACGAGGGCCTTGACAGACTCTCTCGTGCGGACATCTTGCAAGGCTTCTGCTGCCGCAGAGCGCACGAGAGGGGACGGATCTTTGACGGCTTTGAGCAAGGCAGGCTCCACCCGAGGGTCCCCCGAAGCCCGGACGAGCCGGATAAGGGAGGTCGCGAAGATCTCGTCACGATCCGTGCTCGTCACATAATCAAGCATTTCCGGGAGGTTGGCCCAGTCGCGCTTGCGCGCCGCGTCGATCAGCGATGCCCGTTTGAGGACAGCCGCCTGATAGTCTCGGGGGCGCCATTCACGAACTTTTTCATCTGCCCACTGAGGCGTCTTGTCTTGGTGGCAGAGATTACAGGCGCTGGGCGAATTGAAGGCGATCGTAGCAGCAGGCGTAGGCGGCAGCATCGAGTGGTCGCTTCTGCGCATACGGGCAAATTCCGTAATAGGCATGTGACAGGAAATGCATTTGTTTCCCGGGCTGTCAGCCTTGTGATGAGTGTGTTGGGTGGCATTGTCGACCTTGTCTTTGTGGCAGGGCATACAAGCCTGGTTGGCCTTGTCCTCGGCCTTGAATTTGTACCGACCGCTCGAGGTGTGACAATGGAGGCAATCGAGTTTTCCAGACTTGACACAGGGGCTCATGAGCCAGGACGTGTACGTGTAATTCTCTCCCAGGTCGCGGCCATCCGGGTAATAGTCAGGGTTTTCGAGAGTTACCAGACCAAAGTGGTCAAAGAATCTGTCCCCCGGCCGAAACGTGTCGGTAAGCACGACCGCCTTGGCATGACACGTGGAACATGTCGCGTTGTTCTGCTCCTTCGAAAAGTCACGCCCGCCCCGTGTAATTTTCAGATCTTTGGGAACAGTCCCCTTTGGCGCAGTCTCGCACACACGAATATGCTCATCGGCAGGACCGTGGCAGGTCTCGCAGTTGATGCCCGGCTCCTTCCAGACCGTGCGATACGTGTCGGTTGTCAGGTCATAGTTCGTGGAGACCTGACTCACATGACACCCGTAGCACGCGGTGTTGAAGGTGTACTGCCAGTCCTTCCACGGTATTGGCTCATCCGTTTGACCCGGAAAATGCCGCACTCCGCTGGCGGCCACGTCGAACCATTCTTTCTTATTCACGTCGTACGCTACAGGCAGAGTCTGGAGCCGCCCACGCTCCATGGCGGTTAAGAAGTAGTACACGTTCTTGCCGCCCATCGCGTGAACAATCGGATACCGCGTCTCGCCGTGCGGACCTCGTTCTATAACCCAGCCGGTGTCCGCTGAAACGTCCGCTCGGTATCGCTGCTGTCCGATAACGATTTCATCGATCTGAGGCGAGAGCTTGTTGCGGGCCAATTCTGCGGTATACGGCTGCATCGCCAGGCCGTGGTGCGAAGGCGCCCAGAGCTGGTAGAACTTCTCGTGGCACTTACGGCAACTGATGGATCCCGTGTACCCGACCGAGGATGAATTACTACTGGGAGGGGTCTCCTCTGAGGTGGCAGAAGGAACTTGGAGGATTCCACAAGTACCCAGCGCGATGACCAAGAAGGCACTAATGGCTAGGCCTGTCCTAGACTTCATCGTACTCCCTCCCCAAGCATTATAGAAGCAGAAGGGGACCGACAGTCGATCCGCTATGTTCGAAAACGTTGGCTAGAAGACCAATCCTAGCATCAGCCCAGCTTGGATGACATACTTTGTCATTGTGGCTGTCACATCTCTCTGCCGCGAGATACCCAGGGTAGAGTCTTGAAAATCCAGTTGAGCATTTCCCCGAATATCCATTAAACTGTAATTACCCCACACTCCGAAAGAAGAGCCATTTACGAGCGTTGTGTTATACTGAAGATTGCATGAGAGAAAATTTCCGGGCTTGTTCCATTTGTACTGCGCCTGAGCCAAATCACGGTCTGAAGTTCTCAATACCAGTGTGGTGTTAGATGTTGCAAGAGGGCTGTATATGACTGTGAGCAGCGCATTGGAAGCTTCCATCCCGAATCCTATATACGGGGCCAAAGTCGTGCTGATCACATCTCCCCTCAGAGTCTGATTGGCCAGAGGAACCGAGCCTCGCCTCGGATCGCCTATCTCAACTCCAAAATGATCCCCGTATAATCCGAGCAAAATCGGTCCCAGCCCCACTCCCCCTTGCGCGTACCACATGCTCAACTTCGACGTCGTGAAATCAACGACTGGTTCGCCGGCAATGGGACCGAGAGCTATAGGAATTTCACCGGAGACCACAAACGGGCGATTCAGGCTGCCTCCTATAGAAGCGAACATGCTGAAAAGCTTCCCTGCCTTCACGGTGGCGCCCGCAGTGCCGGTCCAGAAATTTGCATCCTTCAACGAGAGATCGACCTTTCCTACTTGGAGCAGTCCAGCTATTGGACCTTCAGCGTCAACCGGAAGATTCATATTGGAGCCAATGCGCTGGAAACCTGCCTGGACAAACGGGTTGACCGTAAAGTCTTCAGTCAGGGCCCCGAATCCAGGAACAGCAAACCCTGCCGATGTCTCAGCGGATACGAGGGAAGCGAAAATCAAGCCCATTGTCATTACGGCAGTCAACAGCTTCTTCATGACACATTTCCTCCAGCAAACGCTGAAATATCTGCTTAAAGAAAACAGAACTAGAAAGTGTAACTAATAACTTAACATACGAACAAGGGCGCTGTTCCTTTGTGGCGAAAGGTAAAGGTACTGGAATGACGTAGGCAACAGAAGACTAGTCGGGTTCTCATCGACATCATTCCAGGCAGCGATCGGACACCGCTCCACCCCCGACTCGGTGCCAAGCCTGTGACAAAGACCCACAAACCCCCTGAACGGTGTCCTACCTGCATCTTCCCCCAAATGCCCCCCTTCTCGCTTGTCGCTGCACTCTTCCTTCGCGAGTCTCGACGGATGAATATAGGACTCCGATTGCGGGCACGAATACGTTTCTTGATTTTTTTCATATCATACCGGTACGATCGAGATATGTCTATCCAGAAACCGCAAAATTTGGAAAATAACGAAAATGTTGGCCGCGATGCTACCGTATTCCCCACGGGGCTCGTTTTGGAGGTGTCCACAAACAATTTCGAGGAAATGGCCTCGGTGGCTCCCCGGTGGGATCAAGAATACTTGAAGCTCGGAAAGGGGACTTTCTGCGGCACGCTCTTGGGAATTCACACCGCGAGCGTTCAGAACTGAAATAGCGACCCGCTGGGGTTTTACCCACTTAAGTCGTTTTGCCGCGGAATATGGCCAGATGTTCGGTGAATATCCACATGAAACCATGAAAAAGGCGGCCTATTCGCCAAGATTTTAGACGACCGCTTTGCTCAGTGCTCCCTGATGCCCGTCATAGGACCCATGTGATTCGACGCGCATTATCTTGATCTGATGCGTAAGCTTCAGTATTCTTCGGCACTCTGTGTCTTGGGATCGCTCCCATGGTCTCCGTTCACATATCTAGGAGCTTTCGAGCCGCCTGGACAAGCATGATCTGTCGGTTTGGGAGCGAGTCCATAGACAGAGGGCTTCTCGGTGCCAAACATGAGGCTCCTTGTTGCGAGGCCGACAGTGAGTGGCCTTGGACGGCTTGACATGAGTCCTGTTGCATGTAAGAGAGTGGTCGATAGTGATAGTTTACGGAGGTGAACGCCTTATGAGGCTTAGCCGATTATTGGCTCCGGTCACGATACTGACTCTTGCGATTTTTGCAGTGGTTTGGGTTTTCTCTGCCGTGCCGGACGCTTCTGCGAAATCCGGGCGAGGCTTCGGCGGGGGAGGCTCCTATTCTCGGGGGTTCACATACACCAAGAGCTCCCCCTGGTCCGGCCAGACGCACAAGACCTGGGACAGGAGGGGTGGGGGCATATTTGGATCCGGGCCCGGATCGTCGTCAGGTTATGCAAAGCCGTCACTTGGGGGAAGCGCTCCTGCGACCGGATACTCCAAACCACCCGTCGTTTCCGACCCCAGCTCGTCAGGGTACTCAAAACTTTCTCTCCAAAAGCAGGGCACCAGCCCAGGTGAGTCGAAGCCGTCGCCGGTACCAGGTCAAACCTCTAGCGGTTACTCCAAGCCTTCGCTGGGAACTGCGGCGCCTCCGGGGGCCAGCTCCCCGACGGAGCCAGGCAATCGGTCTTCAGGCTATACGAAGCCTTCGCTGCAATCGAGCTCTTCCCGATCCGAGCCTGTTAAGGAGAAAGCCGGGTCAAGTGGCTACTCCAAACCAACAGCAGGCCCTGCCTCACAGCAGAAAGTCACGGCTGGCACGGGCTTCAGTCCAGAAGCATTGAGCCAGGAGAGAAAGAAGAGGGCTCAAGAGTCCCTCCTTCGATACAAGTCTGAAAACTCCCGGTTCCAGAAGCCGCCTCCAAAATTGGAGTCGGGAATGTACGAGTCCAATCCTCTGTATGACAAGGCCAAAGTGTATTCGGGATTCGACTACGGCAGTCATTACGATCGCCGGGATTCATATTACCGAAGCACGGGGTATCAGCCCCCGTCGTACGCTTACAATTTGGCCCCGCGATTCGGGGTTTTCGATACCCTTTTCCTGTTCTGGATGCTCAACCACATGTCCAACCGGAATGTGGCGGCCGCTGCATACAATTACTCCGAAGACCCTGGATTCAAGAAGTGGCGTCAAGAAGTGGAGGGTCTTGCCAAGGACAATCCCGAGCTCAAGGCTAAGCTCGACGAGATGGACAAGCAGATCAAGTCCTTCCAGGGGAGTCCCAAGGACCCCGGATACCTGCCGGACGGGGTTCCTCCCGAGGTGGCACTGGCCCCTGACGTATTGGCAACCAAGAAGCCAGAGCGTCCTCCTCTGCGATTCGCCACTGGCCGGCCGGGAGGATGGTACGAGAAGTACGGCGCCCTGCTCAAGAGGGAGGGCTCCGGACTGGACGTGAGCCTGATTCCCACGGACGGATCGAAAGAAAATTTGAAGCTACTGGTAGGGGGCAAAGCGGATGCTGCCGTTGTCCAGTCGGACGCTCTTGCGATCTTGCACACGATGCTGCCAGGCTCGAAGCTGATCTCGGAACAGGCCACCTTGTACCCCGAGCCTGTCCATCTCATTGCCAACAGGTCAAGCAGCGTCCAGTCCATTCGGGATATTGACGCGAAGCGAAACGTCCTGTACGCGGGACCCGAGGATTCGGGTACGTCTTTGACTTGGCAGGCCTTTTGCGAGTACGACCCGCGGTTGCGGAACATACCGGTTCGTCATGCGGATTACTCGGCAGCCCTTGCGGAGGTGGAAAGCAATCCCAGGGCGCTCATGCTCTTTGTGGGAGGCCTCAACAGCGATTTTCTGAAGAAGGCCGAAGTTGAGGCCGAAAAATCCGGTAATCTGCGGCTTGTAACAGTGGACGATCAACGGTTCCGGACCAAGCGAGACAAGCATGGCAACCCGTTGTACAGGCTTGTCACTATCGATAGTAAGGTCTATCCTGCTCTGCAGAAAGGCTGGATCTTCAGCGGCGACGTAAAGACCATGGGGGTACAGGCGGTACTGGTGCTGCGCACGGCTTGGGCCGAGAAATACGGCCCCGAGGCCATGGACGCGCTGTCCCAGGCTGTAGCGAAGACTCTGCCGGAAATCCGAAAAATGGTGAATGCGGATAAGTAGTGCCTGAGCTGAGCATTTCAGACCGCGTGCATTGAGAGACGCTGCTCAATCATGGCCGGTTAGGGAAGGAGACTGTATGGCAGACACATGGAGCCTGATCAAACGCATAGGACTCAAAAAGATTGACCGGATGAAAGACGCTGTAGCGGAAAAGCGCATGCAACGCGTCGACACGGATCTCCCGCTGGGACTACGTATCAACGGGTTGGTCGATATATCTGAGGTGGACTTCGTGCTCGGAGGAAGCGACCTCAAAATCAAATCGCCCGGAACCGGATGCACTGTGACCGCGATGGGGGTGTTTTCGCTCGGGCGCTCGGAAGTGAAGAGATTCTACTTGGATTCCACCAATGGTGTGTACCTCTTGCAGGTAGTCCTGGATCAAAACAGGAATGTTGAGGAATGCAAGCTTTTTATGCCGTACGATGAGGTTTGCCCGGACGATTGGGGATTCTGGCTTGCGGATGCGGACGGATACATCGGATTGAGCGTGTTTCAGCTTAAGGACGGCACGCAGTACTTCCGTGTCTGGGAAGATCCGGATTCTATGACGGTCGTCGAAGAGGACGATCAAGGAAACCGTTTGACGAGAATTCCGCCTCTGGAATTCATGGAAACGATCTACCTCGACAGGTACGGCCAATCCACAGAGACAGTCAAGTATGACACTATGCTCTACGGTCGCCATGTGAACGCCACCGTGGACGAGTTCCTTCTGGTGTCTGCAGTGAATGCCAAGGACGGCGCATCAGTGCAGATCATGGTTGGTATCGAACTGCAACCAGTTTCGATAAAAGCAATTTGACGAATGGTCAGGGAGGACTACGTATGGGAGGAATTTTCGGATTCCTGAAGCGCTTTGGTAACAACAAGCTCGGTCAATTGGGAGAGAGCGTCACGCAAAAGATCGTATCCTGGGATCCCGAGACAGCATCCCAGGCTGAGATGGAAGAGATGATCTCAGAGCTGGACAGGATCACGGTCGAGGCCGGCAAGGCCAAAGCGGCCTATGAGAAAGAAAAGGCCGAAGCGGATGCCGCTCAGAAGAACTACGACCGGTACATTGCAGCGGCTGAGCTCCTGAGCAAGCAGATTGACGAAGCGAACGCGGCAGGGAACAGTGCCAAAGCACAAGAGCTCGGGGCCAGTCTCGAGAAGCTCCTGGACGAGTTGGAAAAGCTTCGCCCCGAACTGGAGCGAGAAATCTCGGAAGCCGAGGACGCCCAAACGTATTACAATGAGCTCAAGGAGCTGGCAGAGGTGACCGCTCAGAAGGTGAGATCTGCCAGGGAGCAACTGGAAGCTGCCAAGCGTGAAATGAGGCGAGCCGAGCTCGAACGGGACAAAGCGAAGGCCCGCGCAGAGCGAGCAGAACAGGTTGCAGGTCTAAAGAAGGAAACCTCCAGCCTAGGGGTGGCTTTGGCGGCCATGAACAGGCAAGCAGAGGAAGCCCGGGCTCAGGCTGAGGCATCAGAAATGAAGACCCGCCTCCTTACACCGGAAAAGACAAAAGAAGACGAGAACATAGAAGCCGCACTCCGGACTGTCTCCGGTGAGCAGGCGCCGTCTACTGCAAGTCTTGCGGATCGCCTTGCAGCTCTCCGCAGGAAATAAGAATTCTTCTCACAACCGCGGGACGGGCCCTTCGGGCCTTTCCCGGCTCTCAAGCTCTGCCGGAGATATCATTGCGGTGACATCACCATTCGCAATGAGCGCAAACCCGCTTTGGCTGTCGGCCCATCTCAACAAAGCTCAGCGAAAACCGGAAGCTTCCGGAGAATCACTGGCCCGGCGGCTGGCGCTCCAGCTTCCCGTCGTCCTTGCCCTTTTCGCACTGTCTGCAATGCTTGACGGCTCTTCCTTGCTTTAACTTGCACTCGCTTGCCGTCATCTTCAGGCACTTGCCGGAGTAGAACCCTGGCTTGTCAAAGCAACAGAAGGTCGTCCGGTCAGTGGTCTTGGGAAACAGCTCCTTCGCACAAGCGACTGAATAAGGCACGAACAGCACGAGCAACGCCAAGAGAAAAGGTCTCATCGTCAACCATCCATCTGTAGGTATTCAAAGACCCCGCGGCAATGTTCACCTTCGTTACTATAGCCCTGCAACCGTGTTCGGAGCAATGGAAATTCCAGGAGGGAGGTTCTGGGAACACGTCCTATCCTCCCATGGCGGAACCAAAAAAGGAGCTATATCAACGACCAGAAGTTCTGTCTGCTTCCATGTGTCGAGAAGACTTGCGGGAGCATTGCAGAACGGTGGAACGGCGCCTCGCCCGTCGTTGTCGAACGGGAGAAACGGACATTGTCACTGATAACCGCTACAATCTCCGGAAGGTGAAAATTATTTATCAAGAGGCTCATTTCTCGTGGACAACAAGTCTTACTTGTGAGATGTGACCTGCAACACCAATTCTTACCGGAGACGCGAATCGATCGATGAGCAAGAAAGCCGCCAGTGTCCCACTTGTGCCTAGGGGCAGAAAGCAACAGGTCCGAAACCGGACGCTTGGTCCTGTGAGGAACCTCGAAGAGCACGTGCCGCCCGATTGGTGGCATAGGATCTTTAACGGACTCTACCTGAAGACCGACGGAGATGTCGTGGAAGACTGTCGGGTGACAGCGGCCGAGGTCGACGTGGTGACGGACGTCCTCAAGCTCTCCTTCCAGGACAGAATCCTCGATCTCTGTGCAGGTCAAGGACGTCACAGCCTGGAGCTGGCTCGACGGGGGTTCCGAAACGTCGAGGCGTTGGATCGTTCCCATTACCTTATTCAGAGAGCCAAGGAACGAGCCAAGCTCGAAAGACTCCCCATCAGGTTTCGTGAAGGCGATGCCAGGAAGCTTCCCTTCAGGCCTGACGACTTCGACGCTGTGCTGATCCTGGGCAACAGCTTCGGGTACTTCCCCACTGTCCACGATGATCTCCGAGTGCTCAAGGAAGTTCGGCGAGTACTGAAGCCGTGGGGTAAGCTTCTCATTGACTTGGCAGACGGTGACTATCTCAAGAGCAATTTCCAGAAAAGGTCGTGGGAATGGATCGATAAGAACCTCTTTGTTTGCAGAGAGAGATCCCTCTCTTCGGATGGAGATCGCCTTGTTTCGCGAGAGGTGATCACTCACGTGACCAAGGGAGTGATAGCAGACCAGTTTTATGCCGAACGGCTTTACCCGGGTGACAGCATCGCGCGCCTGCTCGATGAGGCGGGCTTCAGCGACATAGCTTTCCCCACGCAGATCTCCCCGGATTCTCGTCGCGCCCAAGATCTGGGTATGATGGAGCGGAGGATCATAGTAACCGCGCAGGTGAAGAAACAGTGGACCCCTGTGAAGCATCGAGGCGGGAAAGCGGTCAAGCACGTGGTGGTCCTGCTCGGGGATCCAGAAAAGCCGGACCCTCTCAAGCCACTGTGTGTTTTCGACGACGACGATTTCTTTACCATTGACAAGATGAAATCGGCATTCCGCGACCTCCCGGGGTATAAATTCACGTACTTGACCAACCACGACTCCCTCATCAAGGATTTGCTCAAGCTCTCCGGGAAGATCGATCTCGTGGTGAATCTTTGCGATGAAGGGTTCCTCAACGATCCAAGGCAGGAGCTCCATGTGCCGGCTCTGCTCGAGACCATGGGGATCCCTTACACCGGCGCGGGACCACAATGCCTCGCGTTCTGCTACGATAAGTCCCTGGTGCGGGGAATCGCGAAGGAAATGTGCATACCAGTGCCGGAGGCGTTTTTCATTAAGCCCGAAGATACTACGTACGAGGTGCCATTCGACTTCCCCGTGATCATCAAGCCTAACTTCGGTGACTCGAGCTTCGGCATAACCGCAAACAGTGTCGCGCACGACGCTGAAGGCCTGATCAATGCAATACAGGAAATCCGGCGCAATCTGGGGTATGAAAAGCCCATTCTCGTGGAAAAGCTCCTCACGGGAAAGGATCTTACCGTGGGGATCATAGGAAACCCTCCCAGCTCCTACACCGTGCTCCCGATGACGGAGGAGGATTACTCGGCACTCCCTCCTCACCTTCCCAGAATATGCGGGTACGAAGCAAAATGGTGTCCTGAGTCCCCCTACTGGAACGTGAAGTCGGTACAGGCCCATCTTCCTCCTCAGACCGAGAAAAAGCTGATCGAATGGTGCACCATTCTCTGGGAACGTCTCGAATGCCGTGATTACACCCGGTTCGATTGGCGACTGGACGAAGAGGGGAGCCCGTACCTCCTCGAGGTGAACCCAAACCCGGGGTGGTGCTGGGACGGCCACTTGGCGAAAATGGCCGCATACGCCGGCATCTCTTACTCTGATATGCTCGAGTTCATTTTGCGGTCTGCGGAGGAGCGCCTCAATATGGATGCTTCCGACGACAAGACCGTCTTCGGGTAAGAGGACGATTTCACGAATACGGCGACGTATTCACGGCCACGCGGCTGACCCGATGGCGGTGGCAAGCGTCGCGAACGGCGACGAGGGCCATATTGAGGCGAGGGCGGGTTTGAAACCCGCCCTTATGGGCGATCTCTTGCCAGAAGCTCCCGTAGCGCCGGCGTCTCGCCGGTGCTTTTATCTTGGCAGAGGATTTCATAATTTCGGTCACCTATTCTGCCGCAACTCAGTTGGGGATTTGCGCCCTGAAGGAGCGCACCTACAGTAGCCACAGGTTTCAACCTGTGGTTCGGCTTATGAAATCCTGTACTTAGGCTCGCCTTGAAGAGAGGGCAGGTTTGACGCCCGCGCCGGCGCATATTCTCAGGTTTGAACCACTTCCCTATCGCGATCCGTCGATCGATCATCTGAGCACGCGGGCCGGTGGCGCATGACGAGTCATAGTCGTGTGGGGCCCGCTGACAAAATCAACACTTACAGCGACGACACGTGAAAATCGGTTGCGCGTGTTCGGTCTCGTCCTGTAAACTCATCCTATCCAAATTTCCCAACCAGGCAACTTCGGCAGGCCAATGGGCGGAGCGAGGGGATTCTTCAGCAGCCTTGAATTTCAATCGGTCGCGTCGTGTACATTCTTGTTTCTCTACATTTGGCCCCTGCTGTCCTCCTTCGGTGAAGGTGACCCAGAAGTACTCTACCAATATTTTTACATTGTCTTTGCTCTTCATCTCTCCTCTCTGCTAGCCCTGAGCTTGAGCCTGGGGACCAGGGCCGAGAAAGAGAACGGAGCTGACCCGGGGAGTGATCGCGTATGATAACCCCCATAGGAGCTCTCGGCGCGCTCTGCCTCTACATGGCGGTCCTGTTCGCCGTGGCTGTGTGGGCGGCCAGGAGATCCAAGAGTGGTCGCAGCGTTGTGGACACGCCCCTTGTGTACAGCCTCGGGCTAACAGTTCTTTGCACCACGTGGACATTCTACGGCAGCGTTGGAAAGGCTGCCTCCATCGGGATGATGTTCTTGGTTCCCTATCTGGGAATTATGATGCCCTTGTTTTTCTGGTGGACGATTGTCCGCAAGATGGTGAGAATCAAGGCGGCATATAAGATTACGAGCATCGCCGACTTTATATCTGCCAGATATGAGAAGAGCGCCGGCCTGGCTGCTCTGGTGACCGTGTTCTGCCTGATAGGCGTCATGCCCTATATTGCCCTCCAGATCAAGGCCATAACTTATACTTTTCGGATGGTTAGCTCTTCAGCCACCGGCGAGCTCTCATTGTTCATTCGTGACAACGTGGGGGTCATCATAACCCTGCTCATGATTGTCTTCACCGTGATGTTCGGTGTCAGAAGCCTGGATCCCACCGAGAGGCACCCGGGTATGGTGATGGCCATTGCTATTGAGGGAGTCATCAAGCTGGCAGCGTTCCTCGCGGTCGGGCTATTCGTCACCTATCACCTCTACGGAGGAGTGGGCGACATCTTTCACCGACTGCGAGAGCTGCCCTGGCATGCCCAACTGGACTTGTCGCGAAACGATCCCCGTGTGCTTTTCGCGTGGCTTTCAAACCTGATTATAGCGTCGCTGGCTGTGATGTTTCTTCCCCGTCAGTTTCATATGACCGTCATAGAAAACTCGGACGAGAATCATGTGAAGACAGCGATGTGGATGCTCCCCGCATACATTCTCCTCTTCACGATCTTCACCTTCCCCCTGGCCGTGGCCGGGCTGCTCAGCGGATTACCCGTGGAGGCCGCAGATACCTTCGTCCTTCGATTGCCGTTGGAACAAGGCAACCAGTGGCTGGCCTTAATAGGGTTTCTTGGGGGATTCTCCGCTGCCAGCGGCATGATCATGATTGGAGCGATGACGCTTTCCACAATGCTGACCAACCACCTGCTTCTTCCACTGATGGAATGGCTGACTCCCCTGCGGTTCCTGCGTCGTCACCTCCTGGAGTGCAAATGGGCCGGGGTGGCTCTCACCATCGGAGCAGGGTTCCTTTTTGAGCGTGCTGTGGGCGCCTCCTACATGCTCGTGAGTATGGGAGTCATTTCATTTGCTGCAGCTTCCCAGCTCGCTCCCGCCATGCTGGGGGCGATGTTCTGGAGGAAGGGCAATCGCTGCGGCGCTTTCGCCGGGCTGATAGCCGGTTTTTCCGTCTGGGGCTACACGATGGTGCTTCCTGCCTTTTGCAGAAGCGGATGGATATCCGCCAACATAATCGAGCTGGGTCCGTGGGGTATCGGATTTCTAAAACCTGAGCAGCTCTTCGGTCTGAGCTCCTTCGATCCCCTCGCCAACACGGTGTTCTGGTCCCTGGCTCTTAATGTTTTTGGGTATGTCATGGGCTCGACCCTTTCCTCTACCAGCCCCGAGGGCAAGAGACTTGCCGATGATTTCGTCAGCATCCTCGAGCCGAAGCAGCGTCTATCCAGCAGGATGGGGCAAGAGCGAACCATAGACATCGGCGAAAAGATCTTGCTGTTCGAGAATCTCCTGAGCGAGTATTTCTCCCCACCAAGAACCCGCCGTGCCCTCAGTCGGTGCAGGCAAGCCGCAGGTCTCGACGGCAAGCACCGCATCTCGATCATGGAGCTTGCCGAATTGCATAACGAGGTGGAAAGAACCCTCGCAGGAGCGATAGGTGCCGCGGCAGCCAGAAGCGCTCTCAAGAGAAAAAATATCTTTAATCCAGAAGATTCCGGGAAGCTTTCCGCCGAATATGCCGCAATCCTGGCTGATCTCAAGATTGCCCCCGAAGAGCTGAAGAGAAAAGTCGACTACTATCAGGAGCGGGAGGCACTCCTGAGCCGCCATGCAGCGGACCTCGAGACAAAGATCGCGGAACGGGAAGAGGAAATTAGGCAGCGAAAAAGGGTGGAGGAGAAGCTGAGGCAAGCGGAGGAGAAATACCGAAGCATATTTGAAAACGCTGTCGAAGGAATCTTTCAGACAACCCCGGATGGCCGCTTTCTCAGCGTCAATAGAGCTCTGGCGCGGATGCTCGGATATGATTCTCCAGAAGACTTGATGGTCAGCGTGACCGACATAAAGCGGCAACTGTACGTGAACCCGGAACGACGAGATGACTTTGTCCGAGAAATAGAGAAATCGTCCGACATTTCGGGGTTTGTTGCCCAGTTCTACCGGAAGGACGGCAAGAAAATGTGGGCTTCCCTGAACTCTCATTCCGTGTACGGACGGGAGGGCGACATTCTCTACTTTGAAGGAACATTTCAGGATATTACCGCTCAAAAACACGCCCAAGAAGAGAAAGCACGCCTTGAGGACGAGTTAAGGCAGGCCCAGAAAATGGAAGCAGTCGGCCGGTTGGCCGGAGGAGTCGCACACGACTTCAATAACTTGCTCACTGCCATGATCGGATACGCCAACCTTCTCATGCAAGAAATTCCGTCAGGATCAGCCCAGCATGACAAGCTAGTCCGGATGGTCTCTGCGGCTCAGAGAGCAGCGTCGTTGACCCAACAGCTTCTTGCTTTCAGCCGCAAACAAATGCTTGACGTCAGAATACTCGACCTGAACGCAGTTATCGGAGAGCTGGAAGGGATGCTTCGACCAATCATTGGCGAGGACATTGATCTAGTCCTCGAGCTCGCCCCATCACTTGCAACGACGAGGGCCGATCCTGGGCGCATTCACCAGATCATCCTGAACCTCGCCGTCAATGCCAGGGATGCCATGCCGAGAGGGGGAACGCTCAGAATCACGACGGCTAATATAAACCTGAGTGAAGAGAAAGCTGCGGAACTGGGGGATGTATCCAGTGGTTCGTACGTCATGCTTTCCATGAGGGATACGGGTCACGGAATCTCCAAAGACATTTTGTCCAGGATATTCGAGCCGTTTTTTACCACCAAACCGAAGGGGGTGGGGACCGGACTAGGACTTTCCACAGTGTATGGCATAGTCAAGCAGCACAAGGGGCACGTGATCGTAGAAAGTGAGCCGGAGAAGGGGGCAGCGTTCCATATTCTTCTTCCTGCCTCGTGTGAGCCTGCGGAGCCGGCACCGGAAGCAAGCTTCGGACTGCCTTTACTCCAGGGCAAAGAGACGATTCTCGTGGTGGAAGACGAAGAGATTGTGCGGGAGCTCGCGTGTGAAGCGCTTGACTTGCTGGGTTACACTGCTCTCTCCGCTGGCGACGCCGATGAAGCCCTTGCAATCGGGAAGAACTACAAAAAACGTATTGACCTTCTCCTGACGGATGTCGTTCTACCGCAAATGGACGGAAAAACCTTGTACGAGAGGTTTTCCCGAATTCGGCCTCACACGAAAGTTCTGTTTGTGTCTGGATACACGGAAGACGCGATTGTCAGACATGGCGTGCTCGATGCAGGGGTCCATTTCCTGGCAAAGCCCTTTACCGTGGATCTCTTGGCCGCGAAGATTCGGGATATCCTGGACAGTGCATCGTCTCCTCGAGCAACGGGATAGGTGGGCACACCGTTGCCCGCAGGGCATTTATTGGATATACTACATCAGAGAGCTGGTTCGCCGGTTCGTTCGCTTTACCAACGTTTCGCGTGCATGCACACATTCCAAACGACCTCCTTTTGATAGTCCTGTCTTCCTTGGAGTCGAGGCGCACGTGCGCGAACGGGAAAGATGATCTCTGGTGACAGAAAATACGCATGCCCATATAAGAGGATTGTTTTCTCATCCCGTGTTCTTTGAGCCCCTTCTTGACGAGATTCCCGTCGGAGTCGTCCTCCTGGACCTCGAACAAAGAATACTGTTCATGAATAGGTCTCTCGAAGCCTTGCTTGGCTTCTCACGCGATGAAGTTCGCGGCCTGAATTGCATGTACGTGATCAGAGCGAACAGGTGTCCGCAGAATTGCCCTGTCCGCAGGCTGGGGGCTGATTCGGAGCCAATTTCTGAAGAAGCCAACATTATCAACCGAAGCAGGCAGAAGATCCCGGTTAGGATTACCTCCGCGCCCATAATTGGTCTGCAGGGGCAACTGGTGGGCTATCTGGAAACTCTGGAGGACCTGCGTCTCCTCGATCAACTGGAACAGAAGGCGGTGAGCGAGCTACGCCTCTCCCATGTGATCGGCCGCAGCCCGAAAATGGAGCGCATATTTCAGATTCTGCCGGTGATTGCCAAGACCGATTCATCGGTCCTCATTACCGGCGAGACAGGAACAGGAAAAGACGTCATTGCGGAAGCCATCCACCATGCTTCCGAACGCGCAAAAGGGCTCTTTATCAAGGTGAATTGCGGAGCACTGCCGGAGACCCTCTTGGAGTCAGAGTTGTTCGGCCACCAGAAAGGAGCGTTCACCGGCGCGGTTGAAAACAAGCCTGGACGTTTCCGGCTGGCTCATGGCGGTTCGGTTTTCCTTACAGAGATCGGCGACTTGCCCTTGCCCCTCCAGGTCAAGCTCTTGACGTTTCTCGATGACAAGGTGGTCTACCCTCTCGGTGCGACCAAAGGCTACAATGTGGATGTGAGAGTCATTGCTGCCACGCACCGTGATCTCGAGCACATGGTTCGAGAGGGACGGTTCAGGCAGGATCTCATGTTCCGACTCAACGTGGTGAGACTACACCTGCCTCCCCTACGCGAGCGGGGAGACGACATTCATCTCCTCATGGATCATTTCCTAAGAACGCTGAGCTCGAAATTCAATCAGTCTGTCAAAGGCTTTTCCCCAGAAACCCGCTCGATACTCCGGAACTACAATTTTCCGGGAAATGTTCGAGAACTGAGGAATATCGTGGAATACGCGGTCAACGTGTGCGAGGGTGATCGCATAGAGCCCCGGCATCTCCCGGCGTACGTGATTGAGCACAGCGTCAACGCTATGCCCGACAACGCGGTCGTGTCCCATGAAGGTGCTCCTCTGGTGCAGGAGAGAACGGCTCGAAGCGGCAATGAGGACTGGGCCTCCGCAGAGCGCCGAATGATCATTGAGGCCCTCCTGAAAGCAGGCGGCAAGAGAAGCCGCGCCGCAGCCCTCCTCGGCTGGGGAAGGAGCACGCTATGGCGCAAGATAAAGCAACACCGAATCGTGTCGTGAGACGCGTTGCGCGTTCGGCAATCACAACATGAGCAAATGAGCCATGAAAGTTCTTATTACCCTGCTGAACGAAGAGATAGCGCCGCGGATGGATTTCTGTACAGAGGTGCTTGTCGGATCCATCGGAAAGAGCGAGACCACGTCTGATCTCAGACATGTCATTCTTCCCCGCGCCTCTGCAGATGAACTGTGCCAATTAATTCTCAGTGAAGGGGTCAATGTGGTAGTCTGTGGGGGTATTGAGGAAGAATACTACCAGTATCTCACCTGGAAGAAGATACGGGTTCTGGATTCAGTTATCGGTTCCTGGAAACAGGCGCTGGATTCCCTTCGCGACGGGAAGCTCGTTCCCGGGATGATACTGAGGAAACAAGCGGCTGGCGAGGCGTCTGATGCGCGAGCTTCGTAGCAAAATGTGGAAGTTTTTCAAAGACATAACGCTGCTCGTCCCGGAAGAGGGGGGATCGCCGGCGCGCTACCGGGCACTCAGGCGGAACATCATTGTGCTCATGGCTGCAATAACTATTCTGCCTCTGACCATAATGGCAGCGATTAACTATTATCAGTACAGATCGGTACTCCGGGCCGAAATCGTTAACCCACTTCGAACACTGGTCAACAAGACGAAGCACTCATTCGAGCTTTTTCTCGCTGAACGTGTGTCAATTGTGAGCTTCATAGCGTCAGCGTACACATTCGATCAGTTGGCCGATGAAAAAAAGCTTTATCACGTTTTCCGGTCCTTGCAGACAGAGTTTGGCGGCTTTGTAGACCTCGGGGTCATTGATGCGAATGGCGATCAGATCACCTATGTGGGGCCGTACGATCTCAAAGGGAAGAATTACTCGGAGCAGCCCTGGTTCCATGAAGTCCGAGTAGGAGGCGCGTACATCAGTGATGTGTTCATGGGATACCGCAGGTTTCCTCACGTGGTCATCGCTGTTCAAAGAAGCTCGGAGACCGGCCGGGTGTGGATCGTGCGAGCTACCATTGACACCAAGAAGTTTGACAATCTCATCGCCTCCATGGGGCTCGGACCTGAAAGTGACGCGTTCCTTATGAATCACGAGGGGATTCTCCAGACGAATTCCAAGTTCTTTGGCAAGGCCCTTGAGAAGATCTCGTTGCCGATGCCTCCCGTAAGCTTCGAGCCGAATGTGATGGAGGTCACGACCGACAATCGTGGCGAATCCGAGGAACTCGTCGTCGTCTATTCATATTTCTTGCGGCCCGATTTCATCCTGATGGTCGTGAAGCCTCGAAGCACGGTGATGAAGGCGTGGTCGACTCTCAAGAGCGAGCTGCTCGCGGTCTTTCTTGCAAGTGTTGCAGCAATAGTGGCCGTGGTATTCAGGCTCACCAACCGCCTGGTGACCAGAATGCAGGAAAGCGACGAAAGAAGAGAGCTGGCTTTCAGAGAGATGGAGCATACCCACAAGCTATCTTCCGTGGGAAGACTGGCTGCAGGGGTTGCCCATGAGATCAATAATCCCCTTGCCATTATCGACGTGAAAGCGGGTCTCTTGAAGGACTTGATCGACCTGAATCCCGAATTCCCGGAAAAAGAGAAATGGTACCCGCTTATAGAGTCCATTCTCTCTTCTGTTGAACGATGTCGGACCATCACTCACCGCCTGCTGGGGTTTGCCCGCCGTATGGACGTGCAAATAGAGGTGCTGGACCTGAACTCCGTGGTCAAAGAGGTGGTGGGCTTCCTCGAAAAAGAATGCCTGTACAAGAACGTCGACCTTACATTGAACCTGGCCTCGGATTTACCCAAAATTGCCTCTGATCGGGGACAACTCCAGCAAGTGTTCCTCAACATCGTTAACAACGCGGTGGAAGCCGTCGGTCAGGGAGGCGCCATTACCGTCACCTCGTTCGATAAGGATTTGGAAACAGTCGGGGTTACCGTCCAGGATAATGGGGAAGGTATGACCGAAGAGACGCTCAGACACATCTATGAGCCGTTCTTCACAACGAAAAAAGGACGGGGAACCGGCCTGGGGCTGTCCATAACCTATGGCATTGTCAAGCGCCTGGGCGGAGACATCGATGTGCAGAGCAGGCGCTCCGAAGGGACCCGATTCACGGTATACCTGCCGAAACGAGCTCAAGACCGAGAGGGGAGAAGCAACTATGCCAGATCGCTGGAAGGTCCTGCTGGTGGATGACGAGGAAGATTTTGCAGCGGCCCTCGCAGAAAGGCTCAGGCTGAGAGGAATCGTCGTGGACACGGCATTTGACGGCGAGACTGCACTGCAGAAACTGGTTGCGTACAATCCTGAAGTAGTGGTCCTTGATGTCATGATGCCCGGCATCGGAGGGCTGGCAGTCCTCCAGCACATCAAAGCCCAAAAACCCGAGACCCAAGTCATTCTCCTCACGGGCAAAGGCTCTACCAGAGACGGAATCGAGGGTATGAGGCTGGGCGCATACGACTACCTGGTTAAGCCCGTCCAAATCGACGAGTTGATAGGAAAGCTGAAAGAAGCTGCGGGAGCCTCCGAGGCTGCCACATCCTCGATGACGAAAGAGTGACCCATGCAGCAGGATGAATTGGCATTCATGGCAAGAATCACTGCGGGCATGACCCACGAGCTCAGGAACGTTCTCGCTGTCATAGGAGAATCGGCCGGACTAATGGAAGATGTCCTCGCGATGACCGGAACCGATCCTTCCCAGAGCCGCGAGAGGTTCGGCAGGATAACCTCGCAGATCCTGCAGCACGTCGAACGGGGAATCCGCCTGACCGCAGGACTCAATTATTTTGCTCACACTCCCGAGAAACGAGCTGCAATGTTGGATGTGAACAAGCTCCTGGAGCAGTTCGTGGTCGTAACCACGTGGTTCGGACGAGAGAAAAAGGTGTCGATTGCGGCGCGACAAAATAACGGTTTTCCCATTGTTGAATCGGATGCCCTGAAGGTGCAGATGCTAATCTTTCGTACACTCGAAGCGGTCGTGTCATTGGCGCCCGCTGTTAGATCAATCGAGCTGTCCGCGAGCACGAGCGAGGGCGGGGTCAGTATCTCGATGAAGCTGGGAGGGCAATCTGACGATCTTTCCGGGTGGGGTTCTGCGATCCGCGAAGGGGCGACGTGGTCGCGGGTGGAAGAGTCTGCGGCGGCAGTGGGTGCGCGCGTGCAGATTGACGGTGCAGGCCAGCGGGTTGAGCTCGCGTTCTGGCCTGTGAGACAAAATGGGACAAAATGAGACTTAGTCTTGTTGCATAATGTCGCGGATTCGCAGCCCGTCTCTCCCTCTCTTCTCTATTGTCCATATATTCTAGCATGTTGCAGTTCTGGCACCCTTCTTGCTCTTCCCATTGCACTTTTCGCTCGCCCGACTTTGGTATGAACAAGGAGAAAAGAGCGATGTCATGGCCGGGAGAGTACTCATTATCGAGAGCGACCAGACCTTTCGGGAGAGCCTCGCACAATGGATGTCCGGCAACGGATTCAAAGTCTATGAGGGTGCTGACGCTCAGGAAGGCGAACAGATAGCCCGAGAAACGGATGTGGATGTCGCGATCATCGGGTTAATCGACTTGGGACGAGAAGGCTTGGGGGCTCTCAGGATTATCAAGGAACACAGTCCTCTCACGGAAATCATCCTCATAACGGGTAGCGCACAGCTCCCTCTCGCAATCGAGGGCATGAAACTGGGGGCGTTCGACGATTTGCGCCCTCCCATCGACATGAGTAAGCTTCTCTCACGCGTTCGCGACGCGTTCCGCAAGAAGAAGCGGAGCATGCGGGCAGGAAAATCGGTGCGCAGGAGGTTGCACGAGCTCTTGGTGGCTACTACATTCGCGGAGGCCGGTGAATTCGACATGGCCCGTGAGGTGTTGGGATCGAAGGGGGTAAGAACTAGATCTGGGAAGCCGGATCGTGATAAGCATAATACCGGAGATTCCGCTGTAGCGAACAAGGAGGAGCTGTCATGAAAGAAATCAAAGTCCTCTTGGTGGATGACGAGGAGGATTTCGTACGAACCCTGGCTGAGCGGCTGCAGCTTCGTGGGGAGCAACTGGGGCCTGATGTGGCTCTGGATGGTGAGACGGCACTGAGGACCGTTGAAAAAGGGGTGCCCGATGTGATGGTTCTTGACCTTCGGATGCCAGGTATTGACGGCCTGGAGGTGCTCAAGCGTACCAAAGAAAACTATCCTGAAGTTCAGGTCATTATTCTAACAGGTCATGGGTCCGAGAAGGACGAAGAGGAGGCCCGTCGCCTGGGAGCGTATGATTACCTGCAGAAGCCTGTGGCCATTGATAGGCTCGTAGAAACCATTAGGAAGGCATTCCAGTACAAGTCGAAGTTCGAGAAGTCCATGGTTGCAGGAGCATTTGCCGAGGCAGGCGAATTCAACGAAGCCAGGCACGTGATGGACGACAAAGAGAGCTAATCAAGCATAGGGGTAGGGTATGTCTGACTCTACAGAGGTTTTGCTCGTTGACGATGAGAAGGATTTTGTGGAGACTCTGGCCAAACGACTCAAGACTCGAGAATTCAAAGTGGATTTCACGTTGTCGGGCGATGAGGCTGTAAAATGGCTGGAGAAAAGGGACACAGACGTGGTCGTGCTCGATGTGCGTATGCCGGGCATGGACGGTATCGAGACCCTGAGAGAGATCAAACGCATCAAGCCCTTGGTGGAAGTAATCATGCTTACGGGTCACGCCACAGTGGAGACCGCGATCGAGGGCATGAAGCTTGGGGCGTACGACTATCTCATGAAGCCCACGGACATGAACGATCTCGTGGACAAGATCAACAAGGCTGAAGCACGCAAACGGGAGCATGAAGAGAGGATCCGACAGGCTGAGATCAATAAGATCATCAAGTCACGAGGATGGTGACACGTTTCTGGAGAGCTCTCTGTAGCGCTCTCAAGCGGCCAGATGCGTCCCATGTTGCCGGGACAATCGCGGGGAGACAGGGTGCGCTGCTAAAGGAGGAATCGAAGACGGGGCTTGAGTGTTCCCCGTGGCGTGCTCCACAACAGCAGCAACAGCGTGGACATTTGTTATCGTTCTCCAACCTCTTGGGGCCTTATCGCCCGTAAGTAATTGACAGTAGTCGGGGAGTTTAGATTCGGCCGCATCGGAACCGTAATGGGTTCCGATGTGGAAGGTGGTGACCCGCGCGTGGCTGATCTGCAGGCCGCGCTCGCGAGAGCGGCGGAGTAATTGACCTCGCCGGTTGCTCACGTTGGAGGTGCAAGCGTGGAAGAATTACGAGTACGTGATCTCATGGTGCCTATCTCCGAGTATGCCACGGTGGGAGAAAATGCAACGCTCTTCGATGCTGTGGTAGCCCTGGAAGAGGCGGACAGCAAGTTCACAGAACGCAAGTACAAGCATCGATCAGTCCTCGTGGTCCGACCCGACGGGACCGTGGTGGGCAAGCTGACCTATCTTGCTATCCTCAGAGGACTTGAACCCAAGTACGAGAAGTTGGGCGATATTTCTTCCACGTCTCGGTTCGGCGTGAGCTCCGAGTTTCTCACCTTCATGATGAAGCATTTCGGCCTGTGGCAGGGATCTTTCCAGGATCTCTGTGCCAAGGCTGCCGGGAGAAAGGTGACGGAACTGGCTGTGGAAACCGGCAGGAGCATGTACATAAGCCAGGATGCATCCCTGAACGAAGCAATGCACCAGCTCGTCATGAGCCAGGAGCTTTCGTTGCTGGTAACTGGGGATCAGGGGCAGGTGATTGGTGTGCTCAGGCTCATCGATCTTTTTGAAAAGGTTTCCGAGCAAATAAGGAAGTGTGGCACCTAGGCGCCCCCTGCGCCAGGGGATGAGAGAGGAGGCATTCGATGGTGGATTCAGCGGAAACGAGCTTTTCGTTCAGGAATATAGACTGGCAGCGCATAGGCTTCATGCTGCTTGGTGTGGTTCTCTTCGCGGTTGTGTACTACTCGCCGCCCTGGTCAGACGCGGTGGATCCAATGGGAAAGCACTTTCCCTTGTCGCGGGAAGGGAAGGGGGCTCTGGCGGTCTTCTTGCTTGCAGGCACCTGGTGGGTTTTCGAGGTTGTTCCCATCGGTGTTACCAGCCTCACGATCGGCGTACTCCAGGCACTGTTCATGATCCGGTCGACAAAGGCCGCGTTTACGGACTTCATGGATCCGTCGGTGCTGTTCATTTTTGCGTCGATAGTGATTGGGATGGTGTTCACCAAGACGGGCTTGACCCGGCGACTCGCCTATCGAATGCTCATGATTGTAGGCGAGAAGACGAGCATGATTTACCTGGGGGTATTCGTAGTCACCGCGGCTCTTACACACATCATGGCCCATACGGCCGTAGCTGCGACGATCTACCCCCTCCTGCTGGCCATATACGCATTGTACGGCGAAGGAGACAAGCAGACGAGGTTCGGAAAAGGGCTGTTCATCGGCATGGCCTACGTGGCAGGAGCAGGGAGCATCATCACCCTGTTGGGTGCGGCCCGCGGTGCAGTAGCTATAGGGTTCTTCCACGAGATTCTCGGCAGAGAAGTGACCTTTTTCCAATTGTCCTATTACATGTTCCCCGTAGGCTGGCTCATGACCTTCCTCCTGTGGGGATTCTTCATGATCTTTTTCAAACCGGAGAAGAAGGTCATTCCGGGTTTGCGCGACAAGGCAGTGAAGCTCTATTCAGAGCTCGGCCCATTGACACGGCAAGAAATCCTGGCCCTCGTGATCATCCTGGGTGCAATCCTGACCATGTCTCTCCGATCCTTTATCCCTGCCCTCGAGCCCATTGACAAGACAGCCATCATCCTCGTGAGCACTATCCTCTTCTTCGTTTTCCAGGTGCTGGACCTGGATGATTTGGAACAGATTCCGTGGAACATCATCCTCCTGTTTGCCGGTGCCATGAGTATAGGCTTCTGTTTGTGGCAAACCGGTGCAGCCAAGTGGCTCGCGGTAAAGTGGTTGGCACTCTTTCAGCAGGCAAACTGGTTCATATTCGTTCTGGGTATAGCGTTCTTCGTAATGGTAATGACCAATTTCATTATGAACGTGGCAGCCATAGCGATATCGCTTCCTGTGGCCCTTGTTATCGCTCCCTATCTGGGCGTTTCCGGAGAAGTAATCCTCTTCGCCTCTCTCGTCACAGCGGGCATGCCGTTTCTACTCTTGGTGGGGGCAGCTCCAAATGCTATAGCGTATGACTCAAAGCAATTCACCAGCGGAGAGTTCTTCATGTATGGAATTCCTGCGAGTCTCTTGCTCATGGTGCTGGTTGGGCTTGCGGCTGGAGTCATCTGGCCCATTATGGGAATGCCGGTCACCGTGGGGCAATAGAAATAGGAGGCAGCAAATGTCACCTGCTGATCGGTCGCAGGGGGAGGGCGGTCCACGGGGTCGCACAGGAATCCCCCCTTGTAGCACCATCGTGCACGCACAGGGGACACCAAGGGGGGGAAGGTTGATGAGGATCCCTGGCCCCGCGGCTACGGCCACCAGGGTAAGCGGGAATAAGGTCTGTCTTCCCGTTTGGTGTTATTCAGTACGATGCTGTTTCGGCGCACGGGTGCCATGCCGCGAACGTGGAACTCGAAGTGAAGGAGGGGATGCTGGTGGAGTCCTTCACCAAACGCCGTGCAGCGTCTTACGCGGGTCTTTGTGGAGCAGGCCTCTTGCTTGGCGATTTCGGAATATGGGCCATTTGGTCAGCTCAAAGGGGACATCCAAATCCATAGAAAAACATGGCGGGGATGGGTGAACGGATATAGCGGTTGCCAATAATAATTTCCGTTTCTCCTCCTCAACACTGACGGGCGAGACGAAAGAGTCTCAAAAGCCTGCAGTCCGTGACAATCGTGGCACACCCCCTCACCCTGACCCTCTCCCCCGAAGCGGGGGAGAGGGGATTCTTCAGGCTCCCTCTCCCTCTGGGAGCATAGGCGCTAACTTACCCAGGCTCCGATGAGACTCGGGCCAGGCGT